>JAFIGD010000108.1 GCA_020831625.1 Verrucomicrobiota bacterium
GGAATGAGCTTCATCGAAACCATGCGCCTCCTCCTCGCGTAAACCCAAACCGACCGAACCCGTCGTACAGCAAACACCCGCGTACGACGGCAAAGGTCCACTCAAAGAAATCATATGACCGCATTGGCAAGATCATCGCGAAAACGATACGACCGTACCGGGAATTTTACGACCGCCACGGGAACATTTTACGACCGCAACGCGGGAAAACGCCACCTTTTTTACGACCTCAATTTGGGAATCGGGTACGATATTAACGGCGACGGCAACAGGCAGCGTGTCCAGCTATGGGAGGGGGGTGAATGACGCGAAGCGGCAGAGGGGGACGGGGCGGAAGCGCTCGACGCCGGGCTCGGGGCTGCGGCGAGTGCTGGAGGGGCGGCCCCCTGAAGGGGAGGTGAGCGCCGGGGGCCGGGGAGCTGTACCGAAGACCGCGTTATGCGATGACCGCGCCCGCCCGGAAGGAGGCCCCGACTGAGGACGGATCAGCGCGCTCGTCGCATAACGGCGGCTTCGGTATAGCGACGGGGGTGGAAGCAGGCGGCGTGATCAGTGGCTGATCCCGACACCCGCTTGCGGCGTGGTCGGGATGAGCCGCTGGCGCGACACCTGCGCGGCGCTCGGGGCTGGAACCAGAGTGAGCGCAGCGAACACCGACTGGGGTATGGGACCGCCGGGAAGGCTCGGGGGATTTGGGGCAGAGCCTTGCGGGCGGGCCGGGGTTCTTCTGATGGAGGGTTCAAAGATCGAAATCATTATAAACGTCAGATATTAAATAATACCCGACCGCAAAAAGTGCGACCCTTTTCCTCGCTTTCGCCTTTCAATCAAGGACTCTCCCCCTAGACCTTCGCCAGATCAGGAATATTTGTTGGTCATTAGCAAGGCGAAAACTCAATGTATCTTGCCATTCTACCCCAGTTTGTACGTGGCGAGTGATAATAAGAACATGGTCCTGAGCATCCACTATTTGCCAACCGCTCTGCTCGGCGATATTTTCAATATTTTCAAGTAAGTTAGTTTTTTCAAAAGAATTAAATTCAGCTTCGAGAATATTTAGATCAAGATGCAGCCTTCCTTTTTCAAAAACACCAAGCTTACCGAGAAACGGTTCTAGCTCTGAATATTTGTTTAAATCATCAAAGTTTTGAGTTTGCCAGTCTGAACAACTTGTGACTGTGACAAGCAAAAGAAGAGAAAAAGTAACAGCGAAATGTTTCAATTCATCCACCTGTTAGGATCAAGGCCTGGGGGTAGATATTGCTCACAACAACATTCACAAGTTTCAGACGAGGGACAATGTATACCTGTTCTATTTGCAAGCATGTCTTCTATAGAATCCTCTGCTTGTTCAATATGTGTAAATGGTGTACCGTCAGGATGGGTTGGGGTTCTAAACCGCATTTTAATTAAATCAGTTAATTCTCTCATAATACCCATTGTGTCGGTAAATTCCGGATTCCCGCAATTGCGTGCAGCACGACACATCGCCATGCAGTGGAACCAATTATCCGCACCAATTGTATTAGCTTCGCGCATTTGACGATAGCCGCTGTAAAGCTCTTGAACTACGCAAATCTGTGACGGGGGCGAGAGACGGGGAATTCGTGGCAATCGTATTGTTGGTAATTGAGGTCGCCTCCAATTTCTTGGATCTGGAAGAGGAGGAAACCTAGGTATTGGTACTTCTACAGGAGGAAATAGAGGTATATCAATTGTTACTAGGCCAAGATTGTCTACGCCACTTAAAGTATTATTCCCCACGAACCCATACAGATTCAATCCGCCCATTTCTTCAATCGGATCGCGATTTGGCCATCTTCCGGTTTCGGGGTCGTAGTAGCGGAAGCCGTAGTAGTACCAATTGAGTTCGCCGATGAGGGGTTTGGTGGAGAAACCGTATTCTCCCGCCAGTGTGCCGTCGATGATGTTTCCGAAGGGATCATACACGACGCTCATTTGAACCGCGCCGCTGTCGTCGAGCTTCTGCATGATGTTGCCGTTGGCATCATAGAGCGGGTACAGGTTGCCTTCGCGGAGCAGCCCCCCTACTCCACCGGCGCCCTGCGGACTTCCACTGAGATCGAGCCCCCAGAGGTAATCGGTTAAGACCACGCCACCCGAATAGGTGGCGATGCGGTTCCAGCCGTCATACAGGTAGATTTCCGTCTGATTGTTCTCGGTTTTTTTGATCAGGCGGCCCTGGAAATCATACTCGAAAGTCAGGGTGTTTACGCCGTCTGTGGCTTCGATCAGGCGGTTTTCCCCGTTCCAAGTGTAGGTCCAGTTCCCCTGTGAGGTCAGGTTGCCGTCCTCGTCATACTCCGGGGTGTCGGTATCGATTTGAGTGT
>JAFIGD010000015.1 GCA_020831625.1 Verrucomicrobiota bacterium
TGAGCGGATAGCCCGGGGTCAGCGACGAAGGAGCGCAGCCCCGGGAAAAAGAGACAAAATTTTACAGGGCCCCGGAGGGGTCCAAGCGAACCGTTCGGTGTCACATTTGCCCTGAACCATTCGCGTGCACCCCATCCGGGGCGCGTAATTTTTTATCGAAGCTATCCCAAGGCTGCGGTCGTGCCTCCCTTGCCTTGGGCTATGCGCTTTGCCCCCATCCGGGGGCGTAAGGACAGAAAATTGTGGATGGATCATCTCCATCACAACTATTTTTACCTCATATCCTCCCGCAATGCGAAATGTGTATACTCGTCAGGGCGTTGCCCCTGGCTGACGGGTTGTATCCCGTTGGGATATAAAAAATCCTAAATATAATACGGTGGAGTCAATCAGCCAGGCGGGAAAATGAATTATCCGTGTTTATCCGTGTGAATCCGTGGTTTAAAATTCTTTCTTCCCAATAAATCGACAGTCCCTTCACCCGGGTTTATTCCCTGGGCAATGGAATTTCGATCAGAGAGACCCGGGTGCGGTCTGAATTCATGCGGGTTCCGATCAGGCGGTCGTAGCGGAGCACGCCCAGTTGGCTGGGGGTGCTGATTCCGGGGAGAACGCGTTGTGGATTCGCGGTTTGGGGGTGCAGATCCGGAGTGGACCAGACACCCCAGGAGGCGGTGAGCAGCACATCGCCATTTGGCCGTTGAAATCCGCGGTTGGCGGGCAGTTCTTTGACGAGTTGCCATTCGGTGTCGTTCCAGACGAACCAGCCGGAATGCTGGCTTTGCCCCATTTTAACAGCGGGGCGGCTGTTTCTGTCCGCGACGACTTTCATGATGGACCCGCTTTTCAGGTCCCGCACCACATCCGCCTGGTTCGCCGCCCCCTCGTCTCCCTGCAGGGGGAGTCCGGGAATGGGATCGCCATTGGCTTTGTGCCAGATTTTGCCTTTGTCGTCGGAGTAGGCATAGACCAGCCGCACGGTTTCACCGTCTCCGATATGGCCGGACGCCGCGAAGTGCATGCGGCCGTGAATGTCGAAATTCACATGCGCCTGATAAGGCTGATAGGAAAAGTCGGTGTCCGGCCGTCCGGAGTTTGCCCAGTAGAAAATGGGATAATAACGGGCGATTTGATCGGGTTGTTCATGAGGAATATCTCCGCCGATGGCATGCCATGTCTCCGTGTCCGACTCGTAACGATACAAACCGAATCCGATGACGCCCCGGCGGCTGCCCAGTCGTTGATAGCTGTGGGGATTGATCGTCCGCACCCTGGAGGTGTAGAACAACTGTCCATCCGGGGCGTTCAGAAAACGTCCGTAGGTCCAGGAGCGGCCGGGCAGGCGGTGGGGGGAGTCTATTCTGCCGCGGAATTCAAAACCGCTTGACACATTCCCCGGCCTTCGGGACCGCCAATAGAGGATGGCGGCGTCTTTTTTGTCGTCATAGCGTTCGGGGTAGGGATAATTTCCGTGACGCGAATGCCGGGCGCCGAACTGATGCATGTCCCCGGTGATGTGGATGTATCCTTTCTCGTCGAGACCCAGAGAAAATCCGTTGTGGGGGTCCGGAAAGGCGGTGTAATCGTCTTCGGGGTCCAGATAAACGGACGTGACGGCTCCGTCCGGATTGACCTGGGTCACCAGGGGGCGGTCCTGCTCATCGGGAATGACAAAAAAGGTGAATCCCCGGGTGTGCGCCACCGGGGTATACACATCGCTGATTTGATGCCCGGGTTTGATCGGCATGGAAAAAAGAGTTTTCGGACCTGAGGCCTCATCCGCGCGGATGGCTGAGAGCGCGCAGAAAGCGAGCAGGGCCGGCAGTTTTATTGTTGGGGTGAGTTTTTTCACGTGATTCTCCAGGGTGGCGGGCGGTTGTGACTGTGTCGGGATATTAAAACCAGTCCCGGCTATACTCTTCCCGGCGTTTGTGTGCAATTGCAAAACAATAAAAATAATTTTTTAAAAAAATATTGAGATTATGGACCGTCCGGATACAGGGAATGACAAGGACGCGCTATGCATAAACTTTCATTCCGGCAGATTCACCTCGATTTCCATACCTCAGAGCACATTGAGGGCATTGGATGCGATTTTGACAAAACCCGCTATCAAAAGACCCTGTCAGAGGCGCGGGTCGATTCTGTCACCACGTTTGCGACCTGTCATCACGGCTGGGCCTATTATCCCAGCCGGGTGGGGCCCGTGCATCCTCATTTAAAATTTGATTTGTTGCGCGCCCAGTATGATGCCTGCAAGGAAATCGGGATTAAGGTTCCTGTCTATTTAACCGCGGGGGTCAACAACAGGGCGGCGACCGCGCATCCGGAATGGCGGCAGTCCGGTCCGGACGGCAAACTGACCGGCTGGGCGGCCTCCAATATCGAGGCCGGATTTTTCTATATGTGTTTCAACACCGGTTACCTGGATTTCCTTTGTGACCAGCTTCGGGAGGTGGTTTCTTTATTTCCAGACAATGACGGGATATTTCTGGACATCATCTCCCAGCCGGAATGTGTCTGCCATGCCTGTATTTCCTCCATGCATAAGCGGGGGCTTGATCCGCTGCTCCGGGAGGACCGTCAGACTCATTCCCGTTATGTTCTGGAAAAATATTATCGGGAGACCACCGCTGCGGTTCGGAGCATTCGCCCGGACACGCCGGTTTTTCACAACAGCGGCCACATCACCCGGGGGGACCGGAAAATTCTCGAGTTTTTCAGTCATTTGGAACTGGAATCGCTCCCGACCGGAGGCTGGGGGTACGATCATTTTCCCATTTCCGCAAAATACTGCGCCAATCTCCCGCACGATGTGTTGGGCATGACCGGAAAATTCCACACCACCTGGGGAGAATTCGGGGGGATTAAGCACCCCAACGCGTTGCGCTACGAATGTGCGCAAATGCTTGCCGTGGGCGCGAAATGCAGCGTGGGCGACCAGTTGCATCCCCGGGGGATGCTTGACCCCACCACCTACCGGGTGATCGGAGAGGCCTACCGCGAGGTTGAGGTCAAGGAACCCTGGTGCAAAGATGTCCGGCAGGTTTCCGATATCGGGGTGATCAGTTGCGGGGCTGTCAATCCCGGTTCGTCCCGGGATCCCGCCGCCGACATCGGGGCGGGGCGTATTTTGCTGGAGGGGCAGTTTCTGTTTGATGTGCTTGACGCCGAAACCGATTTCCGCGGACGAAAGGCGCTGTTGCTGCCGGATGAGGTGCGGGTGGATGACGCGCTGAAAGCCCGCATCGACGACTTCCTGGCGGAGGGCGGGAAACTGATTCTTTCCGGAAGCAGCGGACTCAATTCGAATCAGGACGGTTTCCTCTGGGACATCGGCGCGGAATACAGGGGTGTCAGCCCTTTTCAGCCGGATTATGTGCTTCCCGAAGAGGGCTTCCGGCCCGATTTTGTCCAGTCCCCGGTGGTGATGTATCTTCCCTCTCAGCGGATTCGTGTCACCGGCGGTTGTTCGCTGGGCGATATTTACGAACCGTATTTCAACCGAAGCTACAGACATTTCTCCTCCCACCAGCACGCGCCGAACCGTCCTGAACCCGGCGGGTATGCCGCCGGGGTGATGACCGGCAGCATCCTGTATTTTGCCCACCCCGTTTTCAGCAATTACCGGGCCTACGGGGCGGTGGTGTACCGTCAGTTCATCACGCTGGCTCTGCGCCGGTTTTTAGAGGGTCGGGAAACCGTGCGCAGCAACCTTCCCTCCACCGCCCGTCTGCATCTGAACCGTCAGGATTCAGAAAACCGCCACGTGCTGCACCTGCTGTACGCCAACACAATTTTACGGGGGGGCACGACCCGAATGGAGGGCGGGAATATCCGCAGCACTCAGGCGATTGAAGTGGTGGAGGAGCTTATGCCTCTTCGAAACACCACACTTGACGTCAGACTCCCCGTGTCCATTCGCCGCGTCAGTCTGGAGCCCGAAGGTGTGGATATTCCCTTCGACACGGTGCCCGGTGGCATATCGTTCAGGGTTGAGTCCTTCACCTGCCATCAAATGATTTCACTGGAGCATGGGTTGTAAATTCAAAAGGTATGATAAAAATGAACATTGAAAAAAGACTGAGCACATCTGATTTTTTGGGATTTAATGAAAGTGCTTCCGATCAGAAAACGCTGTGGATGGCAGAATCGCTGAAGGCGGTTCAGGGGTGCGCGTCCGGGGGGGTGGACCTGGACATTGTGTTCGGGTGTCCGCAAGCGCATGAATTGAACCGTGCGGGTTCCGATTCCCCGGCGAAGCGGGTGGAACGGTTCCGCTTTGAGGTGTTGGAAGGGGGCGCCGCGCGTTTCCGCCGCCTGGGGGTGGAAGTGGAGGCGGACGCGGAAAGTCCGATGTTTGCGGGGCCTTTGCCGGCCGTTCAGCCTTTGGCGTGGCGCGAAGAGGGGGAATGGATGGAGGTTCAGTCGCGGGGATCTTCGCGGCTTCGCATCCGAACCCGGCGAACCCCTCCGCCAGCGTGGAGTGACTTGATTCCGCCGGGAACGTCCAAACTTGAAATGAAATTCTCCCCGGACGGGGAGCATTGGGTTTCCCTTTCGGCGTATGATCAGTTTTTGCCGCATTTGGTGGATACCGTCGGTCTGGGCTTTTTGGAGATCGACGGCGAGGTGACCCGGAGTTATTTCGCGCTTCATGCGGGGAACACGGAAAAATTCTGCGGGACCGGTGAGCGCTTCGCCCGCATGAATCTTGCGGGGCAGACGATGCATCTGGTCAATCAGGACGCTTTGGGGGTGAACAGCCGGCGGGCGTATAAAAACATCCCTTTTTACATGAGCAGCTCCGGATACGGATTGTTTGTGCACAGTTCGGCGGCAATGACCTTCTCGCTCGCGCATCATTCCACCCGGTCCGCCGCCACGATGGTGGAGGGGGACGGGATGGACGTGTTTCTGTTTTCGGGAACGCCTGAAAAAATTCTGAGTGAGTATCGGAGGGTGACCGGGAAGCCTCCCGGGCTGCCGAGATGGACCTACGGGATCTGGATGGCGCGGATGACGTATTTTTCCGCGGAGGAGATCCGGGAGGTGGGGGACCGACTAAGGCGTGAGAACTTTCCCGCGGATGTTATTCATATTGACACCGGCTGGTTCCGGAAAGACTGGAAGTGTGAGTGGGCGTTTTCGGAGGAGCGGTTTCCCGACCCGGCCGCATTTGCCCGGGAAATGTTGGACCGGGGATTCCGGATGTCGCTTTGGCAAACGCCCAAGATTTCGAAAGGCACCCTTCGGTACGACGAGGCGGTGGAAAAGGGGTATTTGGCTCCGGTGCGTGAGCGGAAGGGGGCGGACTCCAATTTTTCGGGAGGGCGGGATCAAAGCGGCTGCATTGATTTTTCCAATCCGGAGGCGGTTGTGTGGTATCAGGGGCTGTTGAAAGAGTTGTTGGATATGGGGTACGCGGCGATCAAAACCGATTTCGGCGAGGAAATCGGCGAAAACGCGGATTACCGGGGGCTCCCGTATTCGCTGCTTCGAAACCGGTATGCGCTGCTGTATCAACAGGCGGCGTTTGAGATCACCCGTCAGGTGAAGGGGCAGGGGATTATTTGGGCGAGATCGGCCTGGGCGGGGGCGCAGCAGTATCCGGTGCACTGGGCGGGAGATGCGGCCGCGACCTGGGACGGCATGGCGGGGTGTCTGAGGGGCGGGCTTCATTTGGGCATGTCCGGATTCGCGTATTGGAGTCACGATGTTCCGGGATTTCACGGTATACCGGATTTTATGAATTCCGGTCCGGAGGATGATCTGTATGTGCGCTGGACCCAGTTCGGGGTGTTCAGTTCGCACCTTCGATATCACGGCACCTCGCCGAGGGAACCGTGGTTTTGGTCCGCTGACACCCAGGATCTTGTCCGGAGGTGGTGGCGGTTGCGGTACGCGCTGATTCCTTACATTGAGCGGGAATGCCGGGCGGCGGTCGAATCCGGCCGTCCCTTCCTCTCCTCCCTGCTGCTGGCGCATCCGGAGGATCCGACCTGCTGGGAGATTGACGATCAGTTTTACGCGGGTCGGGACCTCCTTGTGGCGCCGGTGATGAATCCGGAGGGCTGTCGGGATGTGTATTTACCGGAAGGAGAATGGATTGATTTCTGGTCGGGAGAGGCACGGGAGGGCGGCTGCTGGCTGTTGAAGCAGACATATCCGCTGGACACCTGTCCGGTGTATGTCCGCAAGGGCGCGGTTCTCCCGGTGTATCCCCACGCGGTTGCGCACACGGGTGAGATGGTGGATGCGGAGATCCGTGAACACCTCATCACCGGAGATGAATTGTCATCATCCCCGGCGGAGTGTCTGGGATTTAAGACAGATGCTGTCTGAGCGCATTTGCGAGATTTATGCCCATTTCCTGATGGCCGTAGTCGGAGGGGTGAATCAGGTCGGGCGTCAATTGATCGGCCCGGGTGAGCAGACTTCTGCCTTCGAGCAGATGAAGGCAGGGATGCTGAAACGACACGTGCAGTTCACGCAGGATTTGATCGAACGCCTCCTGTGCCTGCTGGACCTCGTCGGTGACGGCCGCGATGCCTGTTGAATTTCCGTTCAGAAAAATCGTGGTGAGAAACACGGGTTTTTCCGGGTGGGCGCTGATCAGGGTCCGGATAAAATGCGCCGCCAGTTTTCGGAATTCATGCGGAGAGGTGCCCCGCCGCATATTGACGCCCAGTTCCAGAAAGGCCGCGTCCCATGAGGTTTCCGCCGCGAAAGAGTCCGCCAACGCCGGCTCCAGGCGGCAGGAGCCGGAAATCCCTTTGTTCAGAACGTCCCAGCCCAGACGGCGTCCGGCAATATAGATATACGACAAATGGTGAAGATTCGGCGTGGCGCCGTTGGTGATGGAGGATCCGTAACACAACAGCCGCCGGGCGGGTTTTTCGGAGGGCAGAGGGGGACGCACGGAGTCGCCATAGGCCTGGACCCCGTGAAAAACAGCGGTGAACCGGCCGATTAAAATCCGCCAAACCCGGTGATGAAAATAGGACGTGTCCCGCGCTTCGGGGGCCAGGGTTAAAAAACGATTGGCGACCTCGCCGCCGATATCGCTTAAAACCAGGTGATTGATTTTTCCGGATTCCAATGCATGAACCGAGTGAAGAAATCCTCCTTTGAAGACGGTGACCTGCAAAGGCCCGTTCTGCCCGCTCGGGATGGCGGAGAGGTCCACCCGTACAGAATCCGATTCACTGACAAAGCGGATTTCACACCCGGCGGATTCCTCGGACACGATTCGTCCCAACGGACTCAGCGAAGACTGTATGGCCGCGGGGAAGCGGCGCAGGACAAGGCCGCCTGACGGGTGTGGAACGGTCTCGGCCGTATTATGGAATTCAATCGGGTGGGGGGGCATAGGGTGTTTCCGAACGATTTAAATGATCTTTTAAAACACGTTGTTTTTGTGCGGGCGTTTCGGCGCCCGGCCGGGCCCAGAAGGCGGAGCCCCACGGGGATTCGGGATCATCCCATTCCGCCGCCGTCATGCGCAATGCTTCAGACATTTCACGAACGATGTCCGCACAGGCCGGATCCCGGCTGCGGTCGTGAAGTTCGTGGGGATCCTCCTCCAGATTGAACAACTGGTGTTCGGGCGGATTTCCGGGGGTGCGGTAGTCAATCCATTTCCACTGGTTGGCCCGCAACCCTCTCAGCAAATCACAGTAGGCGAAAAACAGCGGATTCCGCCCCGGGGTCTGTGCATTCCGCAGAATCGGGAGCAGACTGCGTGACTCGACGCTGTCCGGAACGGCGGTGTCGGTAAGGTCACACAGGGTGGGGAACATGTCCATCAGGTAGCAGGGCTGATCCCGTTGCTGGGAAGACGGAATTCCGGGGCCCCGCATGATCAACGGGATGCGCACGCTGTGGTCATACAGGTTCTGTTTTCCCATCAGACCGTGCCGGCCCACAGCCAGTCCGTGGTCGGCGGTGTAGACGACGATGGTGTTCTCCCATTCGCCCTGCTCTTCCAGAGCCCTGCGAATGTCTCCAATGCGGTCATCCATGTGGGTGATCATGGCGTAGTAATCGGCCAGATGTTCTTTGATCGATTTCGGAGTGCGCGGGTAGGGGGCCAGTTTTTCGTCCCGAATGTCGATGGTCCCGGTGGGCACGGGCTCCTCGGGCATGAAATTGGGAGGCAGCTCCAGAGCATCTTCGTCATAAAGATCCCGGTAGTGCCGGGGCATGGTCCGGGGGTCGTGGGGGGACAGAAACGCCACATAGGCGAAAAAGGGTTCCGACGGATCGTGGTGTTGTATAAACTCAATCGCGGCATCGGCAATGCAATCCGTGGAATGTTTGCCCGGTTGAAGATGGTCCGCCTGAATCCAGGCGAGCTTCTTGGATGTCCATGCATCCACGCAACGGGGGAGGCGGGTGTCATAGGCACCGGACGGGTCAAAATGATAGGCCGGCATGTTCCAGTGATCGGTCATGCCGCCAAAGAAAATTTCGGCGCCGGCGGAGAAGCTCCGGTGAAAGGAATCGCGTCCGTTGTGCCATTTCCCGGCTCCGAACGTGCAATACCCCCCGCCGCGCAGGGTTTCTCCGAGAAGGGAGAAGCTGCCGGGAATGGGGTCTCCGGTTCCGCCAATATGAAAGAATGTCCGGCCGGTGTGGAGCATGGCCCGGCTGGGGGAGCAGAGGGCGGCGGTGTTTCCGGAGGGCAGATGCGCATGGGTGAAGAGGGTTCCCTCTTTCGCCAGCCGGTCCAAATTCGGGGTGATGACCTGTGAATCGCCCATGACCCCCAGGGCGTCGAACCGGTGGTCATCCGCTATCAAAAATAAAATATTCGGCCGCTTCATGCTGTGATTTCCTTTATCATGATTTTATCGTTGAATGTATTAAAATTAAATATTATTATTCAATGCATATCTGTTAATCAAACTCTTTCTGCCGTATTTTCAGGCGGGCAACGTGAAGGATGTGTTATGGAGAAACCAGTTGACAAGCACCCCCCGGTTGATGCCGCGCCTCCGCCGCGATCCGGAGATGGCGGTGCCGCGCGTCAGGCGCGCGTGTATCAGAATCCGGTTCAGCCCGGCTTCTTTCCTGATCCGTCTGTTCTCCGGACCGGGGATGATTTCTATATGGTCAACTCGACCTTTCAGTATTTCCCCGCGGTGATTATTTCCCATTCCCGGGATCTGGTGCACTGGCGTCCCGTCGGACATGTGGTCACGGATCCGTCGGCGTTGAACCTGCTTTCGGTGGGAGACTCCTGCGGGGTTTGGGCCCCGGATATTTCCTTTCATGAGGGGACGTATTATGTATTTTTTCCGTTCGCCAGCCGCAGCGGGGACCGGTTCACCTGCGTGAATTATGTGTGTGCCGCACCTTCGCCGGAAGGCCCCTGGACCCGGCCCGTGCCGCTCGGGGAGGGCGGAATTGATCCCTCTCATTTTGTGGAGGAGGGACGGCACTACATGCTGACATCCCCGGGAGCCACCCTCACCCCGCTCTCGGAGGACTGCACCCGGACCGTCGGAGATCCGGTCACCCTTTGGCCCGGAAGCACCACCCGGGCCCCGGAGGGCCCGCACATGTTGAAACGAAACGGGTATTATTATCTGATTCTGGCCGAAGGCGGCACCGGTATGGGACACCGGATCACCGCCGCGCGGTCCCCCTCGCTTTATGGACCCTATGAGGCCTGTCCCCACAATCCGATTCTGATGCAGACCGATCCGGAGGCGGCGATTCAGAAGACCGGGCACGGGAAATGGATCCAGACGGCCGCCGGTGAATGGTGGGTGACCTATCTGTGCGGGCGCCCCTGCGGGCGGGGGCGCTGCACCCTGGGACGGGAAACCGCGCTCGACCCGCTTACATGGGGGGAGAACGGATGGCCGGTCATCAACGGCGGAAACGGCCCGAGTGAGGCGCAGAGCTGTCCGAATCTGCCGGAACATGTGTTTGATGCGGTTCCCGAAGACCGTTTCACGGGCTCAACCCCCGGCCCGAAATGGCAATTCATCCGCAATCCCGATCCCCGGGGGTGGTCATTAAAGGAGCGGCCGGGGTATTTGCGTCTGTATACGGACGGAGCGGATTTTCAACAGCTCGACCGCCCGGTCAACGCGCTGCTGCAACGGGAGACCGCGCACCGGTATCAGGCGGAAACCACCATCGAGTTTCATCCGGAGTGCCCGGAGGAGGGCGGGGCGGGGCTGACCTGTTATTACGGGTGGAGGAATCACATTCGCTTCGGAGTGACCGGCGGGCCGGGACGGCGTCTCCGGTTGATTGAGAACCGGGCGGGAGAGGTGAGCATGATTTCGGACATCCCGTTGGCCGGAACCGGGCCTGTCCACTTGAAAGTGGAGGTGGATGGATTCAGCCGACGGTTTTTCTGCCGGGCGGAAAAGCCGGAGTATCTTGCGGGAGAAATTGCGGATGCGGGATTCCTGAGCGACGAGGGGGTTGTTGGCGAGTATGGATTTACGGGCACGATGGTGGGGCTCTATGCTTCGGGCGCGGATCCCGGACACCGCCGGGCCGCGGATTTTTCGTGTTTCAGATCCATTGACAATTTTTGAATCAGTTTTTTTATGAACCCTATATTACCCCTTGATCAGTATATTCCCGATGTCGAGGCCCGGGTATGGCAAGACGGACGTCTTTATCTGTATGGGTCCCGGGATCGGTGCGGTTCATCCGAATATTGTAGTAAATCCTATCGGGTGTTTTCAACCGCGGATCTGTCGGAATGGACGGACCACGGCCCGTCATTCCATGCAAAAACGGCCCATTCGGACACCGTTCTTTACGCTCCGGACTGCATCTGTGTGGACGGGCGTTATGTTCTCGCCTATTGCGGCGCGGATAAGAGTGAAGGACTTGCGTTCAGCCGCAGCCCTTGCGGGCCGTTTGACAAATCCGTTCCGGTGCCGCCGGCGGATGGCGACGGTATCGACCCCGCGCTTTTACTGGACGATGACGGAGAGATGTATTATTTCTGGGGGCAAATCCGCCTGCGCGCCGCCCGTTTGCGGCCCGACCTGTCGGGGCTTGACGCGGCCACAGTGAGGAGGGATCTCCTCACCGAAGCGGACCATGGCTTTCATGAGGGGGCCTCGATCCGTAAGCGAAAGGGGCTGTATTACCTTGTTTATGCGGACATCAGCCGCGGCAGGCCCACCTGCCTGGCGTACGCGGTCAGCCGCAGTCCGTTGGGCCCCTACGAAAAACGGGGGATCATCATTGATAACATCGGCTGCGATCCGGAGACGTGGAACAACCACGGCAGCATCGCTGAATTCAAAGGGCAGTGGTATGTGTTTTATCACCGGTCGTCACAGGGCGGGCGCTATAACCGGCGGGTCTGCGTGGAGCCGATTTTTTTTGACGGAAACGGTGATATCGCGGAAGTTGAAATGACCACCCAGGGCGCCGGCGGCCCGATGGATCCTCTGCAACCGATGCCGGCATGCCGGGCTTGTCAACTGACCGGAAATATTCGGGTGGATGTCACCGATTCGGGCGAACATGTGTTGGCCGGAATGCGGGACGGTGACGGAGCGGTCTTCCGGTATTTTCATTTTTCAGGCGAACGGCTTTGGTTTGAAGCGGAATGGTGTAATCCCCCGGAAGCCGGTTGGATGGAACTCTATCTTGACAGACCCGGCGGACCCTTTCTGGGATTTTGTTCGCAGAAGACGGACTGGAGAATTCCCGATTGTGAAACGCCCGCCGGTGTGCGCGCGCTGTGTGTGGTTTATCGCGGAACACCGGCGCCGGAAAACTGCGGGCTGCTGGGTTTCACGTTTGGAGGGAAATAAATGCGCTTATCTCCAGAAAATAAAGCCGCCAGAGTAAAAGAAATAAATATTTATTTTCCTTTGACATTTCAGGATGGAGTTTGTTTAATGTCAGCCTAGGACAATGCAGCTTGTCTGTGGAAAAATTGAAACCCAATACAACAGAGAGAGACCATGAGAATCCCAACAAAAAATCAGTTAAGACTTGCCGTACTCTTTCCGGTATTTTTTGCCACCACACAGGCGGGCGTTATCACCTGGGGCATCGCAACGAACGCCAGCAACATCAACGATCTCGATATCATCACCGGCGGTTCCGTCCTCTACGCCATGAACGGCACGGCTGTTGAGGATCCACCCGGCACATTGACCGTCAACGGCATTACGTTCAATTCGACCGATTTTGTCACCCTGCCCGCGGGGGTTACCTTTTCGCCCGCATCCGGTACGGCCCG
The DNA here is from genome assembly GCA_020831625.1 of Verrucomicrobiota bacterium. Lineage (GTDB taxonomy): Bacteria > Verrucomicrobiota > Kiritimatiellia > SS1-B-03-39 > UBA6053 > PXAS01. Next base: position 12,239 of record JAFIGD010000015.1, read on the forward strand.
GGACAGCGGTGTGAACAATTTACCCTTGTCGCCTTCGACGGGAAGCACGACTTATGACAACCTGCTGAGGTCGTTCACAGACCCACGTGTATCTACCTCAAGCGGAGGCGATGGCAAAAGCGGCACCATGACCTTCGGCAACCTGACGCAAGGGCAGGCCTATCAGATTCAGATATGGTATAATGATCAAAGAAGTTTTGGCGTAGACCGCGTGATGACCTATGGGGATGGCCTTGGCAACAACGTGAACCTGGCCGCAGACAGCGGAAATTACGGACAGTTTGCGATTGGCACATTCACCGCCAGCGGAACCTCACAGAACCTTTTCATGGCAACCAGCGGCTTTGCCAATGTGCATTACAACGCGATTATGGTGTAGGTGATTCCGGAGCCGTCCACCTTGATCATGGTCGGTCTGGCGCTGGGCGCGGCTGCCCTGTTGCGCCGCCGCAAGTCCTGACCGCCCCGGAGACCGGGCGCACTGGCCGCCGGATGACGGACTTTTCCCGGAGAGGGCGTGTGCACCGTGAAAAGAGAAACATATGAATCCCGCATCGAATGCATTCCGCTTCAACACCCTCACCTCTCTCTTTGCCGTTTCATTGCGCATGGGGACAGTTTGCGCCAGCACCGATACCCAAACGGCTTGGAACACGGGTTCCAAGCCGAATTTTATTTTTATTCTGAGCGACGACCAAGCCCCGGACACGGTGGGCGCCTGGGGCAATCCGGAGGTCAAAACCCCAAACCTTGACCGGCTTTCCGCGCAGGGCGTGAACTTCATGAAGGCCTACAATCCCGGCTCGTGGTCCCCCGCCGTTTGCATACCCAGCCGCACGATGTTTAACAGCGGCCTGCAGGTCTGGAGGTCGCAAGCGGCAGACCGGCAGAATGCGTTGGATATCTTCAAATTCTGGCCCCACGTGATGCGCGATGCCGGCTACGCGACCTACATGACGGGCAAGTGGCATCTTCAAGTGCCGGTCAGGGACGCGTACGAACATGTGCGCAACCCCAGGCCGGGCATGCCCTCGGTGCTTCCCGGTTCGCATCCGGACGCCTACAATCGTCCGATCGAAGGGGTTGAAGATACCTGGGACCCCGCGGACCCGGGCCGGGGCGGTTTCTGGAGCGGCGGTAAGCATTGGTCTGAAGTTCTCGCCGACGACGCCGAAATTTTTCTCCAGCAGGCGTCGGAACGCGATGAGCCCTTTTTCATGTATCTCTCGTTCAGAACACTCCGTGCGCGCGCCTTTCATCATCGCCGGACCCGGCATGGAGGCGGGCCGCCGCATTGAAGAGCGGATTTACATTCAGGACGCCGTGCCCACGGTCATGGACCTGGCCGGGGCGGAGATTCCCGCCCACGTGGACTTTAAAAGTCTGGTTCCCCTGATCCATAACGAAACGGCTCCGCATTATCCGGCAATCTATGGAGCCTACCGTCATGTGCAGCGCATGGTCATCGAGGACGACTGGAAGTTGATCGTTTATCCGAACGTGCCGATCGTTCGACTTTTCGACCTCGCAAACGACCCGCATGAGATGAACGACCTCGCCGGTGATGAAGGCCGGGAAGAGAGGATCCTCGATTTATTCAGCCGCCTGCAGACACTGCAGGCCGAGTTGGAGGACCCGCTAAACTTGAGCGGGTTCCCTCTGGATTTCTTTACCAACAGACCGCCAGAGGTTGAGGCCGGACCGGATCAGTCCGCCATCATTTCCGTTGAGGCTTCATGGTTTCCCTTAGGTGTTGAGGGGCTTGCCGGATGGTATGACGCCGGGGATGCCTACACGATCACCGCCGATGTCGGCGCCGTGAGTCAATGGGCGGACAAGAGCGGAAACGGGCTGGATTTGAGCCAGATGAATGCGGGCAGGCAGCCCGAAACCGGCACGGCGGAGATCAACGGAATCAATGCGTTGCGGTTTAACAGCCACACAATGCATACGGCCGGGAACCCTTTCGGAGAGACGGTCGAGGATGCCTTTGTCATTGCCGTGCACAAAGTGGACGCTCTTGAAAACGGCACATTTTTCACGCTGACGGGTGGTTTGGGGCCGAATAATGTCAATCGCTGGCAGGGCCATGCGCCATGGAGCACCGGTGCTGTCTTTTTTGATACGGGAGGCATAAATGCCCCCTATCGTCTCACCACCTCCTATGGGGCGGGTGCGGGAGAGGATGTGATGGTCGGTTTCTACGGCAGCGCCACCGACAACGTGCAACAAATTTACAAAAACGGTGTGCTCCTGATTGAAGACAACAGCGGTCATTCGGTTTCCACGCTCGGCAGTATTTTCGTCGGCAGCGACGGCGGGGTCATGTTTCAAAACACCTCCGTCGGCGAGTTCATCATCGTCAACGGCACCGTCCGCGCTGATGACCGCACAAAACTCGAAGGCTATCTGGCCCACAAATGGGGGCTGGTCGGCGATCTCCCCGCCGCCCACCCTTACCGGGAATCGGCGCCCGGCGGCGGCAGGGCGCGGGTGAAGCTGGCGGGCACGGTCAGCGACCCCGACGGAAATCCGCTGACGACGGCCTGGAGCCAACAATCCGGCCCCGGCACGGTTTACTTTACCGACCCCTCGGCCATCGAAACCACCGCTTTTTTCCGCGTGGCCGGCACCTATGTTCTCCGCCTCACCGCGAATGACGGATTCCACACCGCCTTCGACGAACTCACCATCACCATTACCGGGGAAAGCTTCGTGGACGAGAACAACAATGGAATCCCCGACGAATGGGAACTGGACAACTTCGGAGACCTCCTTGGCGAAAATGACACCCACCACGAAAGCGGAGCGGCCTATTATTTCCTCTATCTTTCCGGCTGGGAAGCCGGCGACCCGGTGGACGATGCCGGCCGCATCGGGATTTTGCGTGAGTTCAACAGGTCAAACCCGGTGGTGGCCTGGGAATTCGTGGACGGCATTGAATTGGGCATTCATGTGAAGGTTTGGATCTCCACGGACCTTCTTGGCTGGGAACTCTTGCCGTCCGACCATTTCACACACACCAGCGAATCCAGTAATGGAAAAACCCGGCACGAACTGGAGGTCACACATGACTATGGCGCAAAATATTTCCTGCGACTCCAGAAACCTTAAAAAGGCCTAAAAAAGAGGATCGGAGCGACAGGATTGACGGGCTTCGCCCTCCCGCCACTTCGGGCGGGCCTACTCCGCTTCGCTCCGTTTCAAACCTGCTTCGCAGGTTCGAACCCTGTCGCGACGTTAGAGGAAGAAAAAGATGGTCGGAGCGACAGGATTGACGGGCTTCGCCCTCCCGCCACTTCGGGCGGGCCTACTCCGCTTCGCTCCGTTTCAAACCTGCTTCGCAGGTTCGAACCCTGTCGCGACGTTAGAGGAAGAAAAAGATGGTCGGAGCGACAGGATTCGAACCTGCGACCCCTTGCCCCCCAGGCAAGTGCTCTACCAGGCTGAGCCACGCTCCGACCGAGGACCTGTGTGAATATGGATCTGTTTCTGAATTGCAATCGAAAAGACGTTTAAATTTCGAGGTCAGACTTCGAGGGCCCAGATGTCGTCGAGGGACTGGCGTTTGCGGATAAGCTCCGCCTGGCCCTTGGCGGTGAGGAGGACTTCGGGACTGGCGGGAAAGGAATTATAGTTGCGGGTGCTCATGGAGGAGCAGTAGGCGCCAACGCCTTCGATAACCGCATAGTCGCCGATTTCGGCGAGGAGCACATCGCGCGGGGCGAGGGCTTCGGGATCGCCGGGGGCGGGGGTGAGGATGTCGCCGGACTCGCAGCAGTGGCCGACGAGAATGACCTCGGCTTCGGGGCGTTCGGGTCCGTCGGTCCGGGGAATCACCACGAGGGGATGCTGCGCACCGTAGAGCGAGGGGCGGAGAACATCGGTCATGCCGGTGTCGAGGCGGTAGAAGAGGTATCCGTCCTCTCCGGTGTCGATGACATCCTGAATGCGGCTGATGATGGAGGCGGAATTGGCGACGAGGTAGGTGCCGGGTTCGATTTCGAGCTTCAGTTGGCGGCCGGTTTCGGCTGCGAAGGCTTCGAACGCGGCTTTGACGGGGGCTCCGACCTCCTGGAGGTTGGTTGATTTTTCGGTGCTCATGCGGGCGACTTTGAAGCCGCCGCCCATGTCGAGGGTGTGGACATCGGGGAAGCGGCGGACCTGTTTGAGGCTGAGGAGGGCGACGCGCTGCCAGACGGCGGGGTCGCTGCCGCTGCCGATGTGGGTGTGGATGCGGACGCAGGTGAGATTGTGTTTTTCCAGGAGATCGCTGGCCTGATCGGCGTATTCGTGCCAGATGCCGAAGGAGCTGGCGGGGCCGCCGACGTTGGTGCGGTTGGTGCCGCCGGAGCCGAGGCCGGGGTTGAAGCGGAGGCCGATTTCGATGCCGGGGCGGGCTTCGCCGGCGACCCGGATCTGGTTGAGGCTGGTGGCGTTGAAGAGAACCCCCATGTCGAGGAGTTCGCCGAGGTTTTCGGGAAGTTCCTGCGCGCTGAGGGATATGTGCGCTGCGGGAATCCCTGCGGCAAGGGCGCGGGCAACCTCGTGACCGGAGCTGGCGTCGATGTGGAGCCCCATCTCACTGAAAATTTTAAGAATCCGCCGGTTGGGGCTGGCTTTCATGGCGTAGCGGACGGTGAGTCCGTAGGCGTTGGGAAAGTCCAGCGCCTCGGCGGCGCGCTGCCGGAGGGTTTGTTCGTCGTAGACGTAGAGGGGCGTGCCGTGGGCGGCGGCGAGATCGCGGGTTTGCTCCGCGGACAAAAAGCGGGTGGTTTCAAGGTGCATTGCGCCGTAGTTAAAGTATAGATGGACTTCCTGCAACCTTTGGCGGAGGATTTGATGCAAAAAAAATCGAAATTGAATGATCAGAGCGGCGCATACAAGGCGGTGCTGTTTGACATGGACGGCACGCTGATTGACACGGAGCGGATTGGCGCGGCCTCCTGGGATCATGCCGGCGCGGAAATGGGGCTGACGGTACCGGAGGTGGTGAAGCGGCGCATGGTGGGGCGGACGCTGCCGGATATTCACGCGATTGTGCGGGAGGGGATGCCGGAGGTGGATTCGGACCGTTTGCTGGCGCGGGCGAATCATCATTATCACCGTTTGGTGACGGAGGCCCCTCCGCCGGTGAAGGCGGGGGCGCGGGAGCTGTTGGAGTGGCTGAGGGCGCGGGGGGTGCCGATGGCGGTCGCGACCTCCAGCCGCCGGGTTCAGGCGGAAGACAAGCTGGGGCGGACGGGGCTGCGGAATTTTTTCGAGGTGATCGTGGGCGGGGACGAGATTTCCCGGGGCAAACCGGATCCGGAGATCTTTTTGGTGGCGGCGGAGCGGTTGGGGGTTGAGGCGCGGGGATGTGTGGTGTTTGAGGATTCGGGACCGGGGATCGAGGCGGCGGAACGGTCGGGGGGGCTGGCGGTGTTTGTGCCGGAGATGCATCCGCCGGATCCGGCGCAGGCGCTGTTCGCGCACCGGATTTTGAAGGATCTGCATGAAGCGGTGCCATTATTGGAGGCGGTTTTGGAGCTTTAAATGCGGTGAGGCAGGGTGGGGGGAGACCACGGATGGAAGACCACGGATGCTGTGAGGCAAAGGAGTGACCAGTGATGAATGACGAGTGACGAATAGGGAGAGACCACGGATAGAAGACCACGGGTGTCGTTTCTTAATCTTAATCTTAATCGTAATCTTAATCGTAATCGATTCCGATCCCGATTTCGAGCTGAAGAATATGGTGAACGTCTCGCAGGGCGCGGTAGAACCCCCGCGAATAGCCTTGCCGTCCGGCGAATGGGAATGGAGGGGTAAACCAACGGATTGCTTCGCCGGACAACGGATGCAGGGAGTGACGAGTGACGAATGGGGGAGGGTGTGACGGGAGCGCCAATCGCCGTATTGGCGGGGCGGAGGGGGGCGGAGGGGGGGCGGAGGGGGGCGGAGAAAGAATGGATGCTGTGAGGCAGAGGGGAGGAAGATCATGCTTTGGGTTAACCATAAACTGGATGGCCGTGGCTATCCGCTTTACTTGAAGTGGGCAGTCTTTAGATTGTGGCTTTTCGTTAAGAACAAGGACCACAATTTATGCAGAAAATCCGTTTATCCGTTGAGTTGAGTGCAGAGGAAATTCAGGCCCGTCTGGACGCCGCAAATCCCGGGGACTGTTTTGTTTTCGAGCCCGGGGTGTATCGGGGTTGCTTTCAGGTGACGCGTTCGGGGACGGCGGAGGCTCCGATTTGTCTGGAGGCGGAACTTCCGGGTCAAACCGTGTTCACGGGGACCGATTTAATAAAGGACTGGGCACCGGACGCGGAGCGGGCGGGGGTCTGGGTGGCGGAGTGCGATCTGTCCGCGATTCCGCCGGAAACAAAGTTCGGGCCGCTGCTCGGTCGGCGGGAACAGGTGTTTGTGGACGGGATTCCCCTGCGGCAGGTGCTACATGCGGATCAGATGAAACCCGGCTGTTTCCGGGTGGAGGACGGCAGGGTGTATTTCTCTCCGGATGTGTTCACGGGCGAGGAGCGGGGCGGGGAGCTGGAGGTGGACGCCGGGGCGATTACCGGCGGCGGCCGGAAAACGCTGGACCGGTCTTCGCCGGAAAACTGCTGGCCGTTTCTGACGCGTCCGTTTGATCCGGCGGCGCACCGCATTGAGGTGACGACCCGGGGAGGCGTGTTCACCACCGGGGTGCCGAATGACCGGGAGAGTGTTTCGCACCTTCAGATCCGGGGACTGGTGTTCCGGGGTTCCGGCGACGCGCCGCAGCAGTGCATGGCCCGTTTTTGCGGTCAGCATTTGCGGATTGAGAATTGTCTGTTTGAATACGGCGCGGCGCGCGGGTTTGATCTGCGTTGCGACCATTCGGTGATGCGGGGATGTGTCACCCGGCTGAACGGTCAGATGGGCTTTTCGGGATACGGGGATCACAATCTGCTGGAGGATTGCGCGCTGCTTTACAACAATACCCGTCATTCGGATTTTGTGTGTTTTGAGCAGGGCGGTTCCAAAATTGTTCGCGCGGGGCACTGGCGGGTGCGGCGGGTGCGCTGTGTGGGGAACGACGGGCCGGGGATCTGGTTTGATATCGACAACCATGATATTGTGATCGAGCAGTGCTGGTGCGAGGGCAACAGCGGTCCGGGCATCATGTATGAGATTTCCCGGGATGCGGACATCCGGAACAATGTGTGTCTGAACAACGGACACGCGTATCAGAAAGACGTGCGGTTCAACAGTATTCACAATTCGGTGGGGCATGTGGAACCGGTCTATGGTCAGGGGATTCTGGTGCAGATGTCGCGGAATGTGCGGGTTTACAACAACACCTGTGTCGGGAACCGCCGTTGCGGCGTTGAGTTGCGGCATCATCCTTATCAGCAGGCCGGAAATCCGGGCCATTCGAAGGAGACCTACCGGATGCGGGACAACGAGGTGTTTAACAATGTGCTGGCGGACAACAGTTGGAACAATCTGATGGTGAGTCAGACACCCGCGAATCCGGTCAAAGCCGGCGAGGTCCTGAACAACAGGCACGATTATAATCTGTATCACACCAGTGCGGCGCTGACACAGCACGAGGGCTGTCTGAGCGCGTATTGCCGGTGGGGCAAGACCCAGCACGCGGGGTCGATGTCGCTGGAGGAGTGGCGGGCAATGACCCATCAGGACATGCATTCGATCCAGTGGGACCCGTTTTTCAAGGCGCCTGCGGAAAAGGATTTCAGGGTGGAGCCTGTGTCCCCGGTGGTCGGCCGGGGGAAACCCGTGGAGGGTCTGGAGGTGGATTACGCCGGAAATCCCCGCCCGGACCGTCCGGCAATCGGCGCGTTTGAAGCCTGCGACGGATTTATTGATACGCATTTCTAATTAAAATCTATTTTGCTTTTTCTACGCTCCGGGGGTAGTCTTTTGAAATGAATACATCTCCCCTGTTTTTTTCCCGCCGTCGTTTTCTGAGTCTGGGCGCGGGTGCCGCCGCCTATGGCATGTTGCCGTTCCGCGCTTCCGCCGAGGAACTCGGCTATGACAAGGTTTCGGTAATACACACCACGGATTTGCACGGCAATATTCTGCCGACCTCCACCTATGACGGAGTGGGGAATGTGGGCGGGCTGGCGCGGTGTGCGACCCGGATTAAGCAGTGGCGGATGAAAAATCCGCATTCGATGCTGGTGGATATCGGCGATTTGTATCAGGGCACCCAGGCGGGGTACGCCACGCGCGGGAATTTAATGACCCGCTGCCTGAATCATTTGGATTTTGACGCCTGGATTCTGGGAAATCATGAGTTTGACTGGGGAATTGACGCGGTGCATCAGGCGGTGGAGGATTCCCGGATGCCGGTGCTGGCGGGAAACACGGTGTTTGATGAAGCGGAGTCCTGGAACCCGGATCATCGCGACAAGGCGAAGGTGTTTCCCTACATTTTGAAAGAGGTGAACGGATACCGGATCGCGTTTATCGGGCTGACCACGCCCGGAATGGCCAACTGGTTTCAGCCGGAGATGATCCGCGGATTCAGCGCCGTGGATCCGGTGCCGGTGTTGCGCAAAACGATTGACGAACTGAAGGCGCACCGTCCGGACGCGCTGATTCTGGGGACGCACATGGGCATTCGTCCCTGGTCCACGGAGGATGACGCCGCCAACCGCCTGTTCGGGCTGACGGAGGCTTGTCCGGAAATTGACGCGATCATCGGCGGGCACACGCACCGGGATCAGCCCAATGAGCGGGTGAACGATGTGCTGTACACCCAGGCGAGTTATTTCGGGATTCATCTGGGGCGGCTGGATCTGGTGTTCGACCGGACCACGCGGAAGCTGGAATATCTGCAGCCGCTGACGGCGTACATGGACGGCTCGGTGGCGGTGGATCCGGAGGTGGTGTCGCTGGTGCGGGACGATTTGGAGGAGGCCGACGCCTACATGACCGACACGGTCGGTGAATTCGCGGAGCCGTTGGGGATCACCAATTCCCCCGGGCATCCGAGTGAACTGGAGCGGCTGATCGGGTCCTCGATTTATGAAGGGCTGAAACAGCGGGATATCGAGGTGGACGCGGTTCTGCACGGACTGTTGTTCGCGGACTATGAGATTCCCGCCGGCGAAAAAACGGTGCGGGACATGTGGGGGATTATTCCGTTCGAGAATTATCTGGTGACGGCGGAGGTCACCCGGGAGCAGTTGCACACGATTTTGATGGAGGTTTTCGGAAATGTCCGGCAGTTGCGTTCGGTCATGGGCCTGGAGGTGGAGATCAGCGGAAGAGGTCAGGCGATGGCCATCGAGGATATCCGCCTCAGAGGCGGAGAACCCCTGCCGGACCGGAAAATCCGAATCGCCCTGAATTCCTATGACGCCTCGTCAGGCGGGGGGCGTTTTCCGATTTTGCGGGAGATCTTAATGGAGGCGGAATCCAACCGTCAGCTTCATTTCCTGCAGTCGCGCGCGCTCTTGATCGAGTATGTTCAAAAGCACTCGCCGGTGAAAGTGGCGGACTTTCCGGTTTAAGCCTTTTTCATCTTTCTGATTGATCAATCCCGCTGGATTGTTTACGGGGTGTTTATTCCAGATCAGGGTCGGGCGAGTGAGTCCGGCCCTGTTGAGTGTAGACACAACGAAAGGCAAATACCTGATGGCAACCCGAGTGTTGATTGGCGGACAATGGGGCGATGAAGGCAAAGGAAAAATTGTGGATGTTCTGACCGAACAGGCCACGTGGATCGCCCGCTTTCAGGGCGGAAACAATGCCGGGCACACGGTGAAGGTCGGTGACCAGAAGTTTGTGCTGCACCTGATTCCCAGCGGGATCCTCCGGGAGGGCAAAACCTGCATTCTGGGCAACGGCTGTGTGATTGATCCGAGCGGATTTTTGAAAGAACTGGATGAAGTCCGCGCGGGCGGAATCAATACGGAGGGGCGTTTGTGGATTTCGGACCGGGCGCAGCTGGCGCTGCCGTATCACCGGGCGCTGGACGGGGCGCGGGAGACGCGCGACTGCGGGAAGACGGTAAAAATCGGCACCACCCGCCGGGGAATCGGTCCGGCGTACGCGGATAAAATGACGCGGATGGGGCTGCGGGCCGGGGATATGCTGGAGGATGATTTTGAAGAGCGGCTGCGTCACAATATTGAGGAACACAACCGGACGCTGGTGTTTCAGGGGCATGATCCTTTGGGCATGGAGGCCACGGTTGCGGAGGTTTTGGGGGCCGCGGAGCGGATGATTCCGATGATCACGGACACGACGCTGCTGTTGAATCAGGCGGTGTTGAAGGGCGAGGAGGTTCTGTTTGAGGGCGCGCAGGGAACAATGCTGGACATTGACCACGGGTCCTATCCGTTTGTGACCTCAAGCAACACCACCTCCGGCGGGGCGGCGACGGGCACCGGGGTGCCGCCGAACCGGATCCGGGACGTGATCGGGGTGGTGAAGGCGTACACGACCCGGGTGGGCGAGGGGCCGTTTCCGACCGAACTGTTTGACGATGACGGCATGAACATGGCCAAAGTCGGGGATGAATTCGGCGCGACCACCGGCCGTCCCCGGCGCTGCGGGTGGTTCGACGCGGTGGTGGCCCGGTATGCGGTGATGGTGAACGGCGTGAACTGGTGGGCGCTGACCAAGCTGGATGTGCTGGACGCGTTCAAGACCATCAAAATCTGTGTGGCCTATGACATGGACGGTCAGCGGATTGAATATCTGCCCGCCCACATCCGCCGGTTCGCGGCCTGCAGGCCGGTTTACGAGGAAATGCCGGGCTGGAACACGCCCACAACGCATATCCGGACCTGGGAGGCGCTTCCGGAGGCCTGTCGGAACTATATCCGGCGGATCGAGGAGTTGACCTGCGCGCCGGCCGGGTTTGTCTCGGTGGGGCCGAAGCGGGACGAAACCATTCTCACCCCGAATGCTCCCGCGGATTTGAAGGGCTGAACCACGATGACTGACGGTCCCGCCAACGTTCCCCAAAAGGTCCCGCATCATGTGGCCATCATTATGGATGGGAACGGCCGCTGGGCGCAGCAGCGGGGGTTGTCGCGTCTGAAAGGGCATGAGCAGGGGGCGGAGTCGGTGCGGGCGGTCATGAAAGGGGCCCGCAATCACGGCGTGCGGATTTTGACGCTGTATGCGTTCAGTGTCGAGAACTGGTCCCGTCCGGCGGCGGAGGTGAACGGGTTGATGAACCTGTTGCCCCGCTTTCTTCGCAAGCACGAGCACCTGCTTCATGAAAACGGCACCCGTTTGCGTGCCATCGGCCGGCTGAATGATTTGCCGGCCAACACCCGCAAGGATTTATTCCGGGTGATGGCCGACACTGAGGCGTATACCGAGCGGCAACTGGTGCTGGCCCTGAGTTACGGCGGGCGTGCGGAGTTGACGGACGCGGTGCGGGCCCTGGCTCGGAAAGTGAAGGCCGGAGAACTGGATCCGGAAGCGATTGAACCGGAAACGTTTGCCGGTGAACTGTATGCGCCGGATCTGCCGGACCCCGATTTCATGATCCGCACCAGCGGGGAGCAGCGGATCAGCAATTTTCTGCTTTGGCAGCTTTCGTATGCGGAGTTGTATTTCGCGCCGGAACTGTGGCCGGATTTCCGGGAGGAGCAGTTTGCAGAGGCGATGCGGGTGTATGCGGGCCGTCAGCGGCGTTTCGGAGGGGTGGCGTCATGCTGAAATACCGTTTGATCAGCGGATTCAGCTTTATGGGGCTGGTGGCGGCGATGGCGGTCTGGGCGCCGACCTGGGTGATCGGCCTGTTTATTCTGGTGCTCTGTTCGCTGGCGATTCTGGAGACGGTGAGTCTGCTGACTGCGGCGGGCTATCCCTCGCTGAAATGGACGTCGCTGTCGGTGGGCCTGTTGTGGATGCTCGCGGCCTGGTTCGCGGCGTCGGGAAACGGGGCGGTGCGTTCGTTGAATTGGATTATGCCGGGGCTGTCCGCCTGGGCGATTTTTCTGGGCTGTCTTTTCCGGTCGGATCAGAGCCAAACCCTGCCAAAGCTCACGGGTAGTTTCTGCACGGTGGCGTATGTGCCGGGGCTGATGCAGTTTTTGCTTTTGCTGTTGTTTTTGGGCAAGGGTTCCGTGCATCAGGACGGACGCATGTTGCTCTTTTACGGGATTCTGGTGATTAAATTCACGGATATCGGGGCGTATTTCACGGGCTGCGCGATTGGGAAGCACAAACTGATTCCCAAAATCAGCCCGGCGAAAACCTGGGAGGGTGCTGTCGGCGGCGTTTTGGTGTCGGTGCTTGTCAGCCTCATCACGCTGAGTGTTTTCCGGTTTTCGGTAAGCGGGGTAACGTTCCGGCTGGTTGACGGGGTCCTCCTGGGGGTGTTGCTGGCGGTTGCCGGGATTCTGGGGGATCTGGTGGAGTCGATGCTGAAACGCGGGGCGGACATCAAAGACAGCGGGCACTGGATCAAGGGCATGGGCGGTCTGCTGGATGTTTTGGACAGTCTGTTGTTTGCGTTTCCGGTGTTGTACCTCTATGTCTTGTGGATGCAACACCGGGGATTTTAAACTATGAGCGAACAACTGAACCGCCTGCTGGAGATTATGGAGACCCTGCGCTCGGAGACCGGGTGCCCCTGGGACCGGGAGCAAACGCTGGAGACGCTGCGGCCGTATGCGGTGGAGGAGGTGTACGAGGTGCTCGACGCGATTGACCGGGGGGATGTGGCGGACCATTGCGAGGAGCTGGGGGATTTGCTGCTGCAGGTGGTGTTTCAGGCGCAGCTCCGGAAAGAGGCGGGGGAATTCACCTTTGAGGATGTGGCGCGCTCTATCTCGGACAAGCTGGTGCGGCGTCATCCGCATGTGTTCGGGGATGTGGATGTGGCGGATTCGGCGGAGGTGCTGAAAAACTGGAATCAGATCAAGGAGCAGGAAAAATCAGGACGCACGGTTCCGCCGCCCTCGGGAATGGACCGAATTTCCAAATCGCTTCCGGCGCTGCTCAAAGCGCATGATCTGCAGAAAGAGGCGGCAAAATTGGGATTTGACTGGCCGGAGATCGGTCCGGTGCTGGACAAGGTCGAGGAGGAGATCGCGGAATTGCGGACGGCGCTGGATGCGGGGGACACCGCGCACGCGGTGGAGGAATACGGGGATATTCTGTTTGCGATGGCGAATGTGGGGCGTCATTTGCGCGTCAGCGGCGAGCAGGCGCTGCAGGACAGCTGCACGAAATTCCGGCGGCGCTTCCGGGGGGTGGAGGAACGGGCGGAGGCTTCGGGCAAGCCCATGTCGGAGCACACGCTGGCGGAGCTGGATGACTATTGGAACGAAGTCAAGCGTCGGGAGCGCGATGCGTAAGCGGGCGGGTCGTCTGTTGCCGGCGCTGTTGTTGACGGGGTTGAGTCTGTTTTATCTTTTTCGACCGACCGGGGAACATGCGCCGCTGATGAACGCGGTTTCCCCGTCCGCGGAATGGGTGTCGTTTCATGAATCTCCGGGGAAGCGCTATGATGAGCTTCTGGCCTTGCCCTGGGTGGAGCATCTGCTGGAGATGACGGATACGAAAGCGGACAGCGGCACCCGCTTTTGGATTCGGGAATTGTTTCCGAAGGAGGTGTTGCTGGCGCGGGAAGGCGGGATGGGCGTTGATTACACGCCGGGCTGGGTTCTGGTGAGCCGGATATCCGGGCGGCAGACCCGATTGCGGCTGATGTTGGATTTTTTCGGCCTGGACGGATATGAGCGGGTGGGAAAGCATAACGGGAACATTCTTTGGACCCGGTTTGAGGAGGGCGAGACTCCGATGACGGTGACTCTTGCCAACGGCAAACTGATTTTTGTGGTGCATGAAGATCCGCAGGCGATCCGGGACGTATTGGAACGCCTGGAAGGCCGGCGGCACCGCTTTTTGCAGTTCCGCAGTCTGCCGGAAGCCCTGCTGCCCGGTCCAGAGCCGTCGGACCGGGGGTTCTGGCTCGGGAACATGGACTGGCCGGAGATGTTCGGCGTTGTGACGGATTTTTCCGATGCGGTCACCCCAACGCTCCGGGCGCTTGGCCCCGGGGTTGACAAGCTGACGGACACGGCTGACGAGGACGCAAACCGTTTCGCGGCCCGCCTTGGCGGTCCCTCCACGCTGGCGATGCTGCGTCTTCCGTTCATACAGGAGCGGGGGAAAGGGAGCACTCATTTTCTCCTGATTGGCGGACGGTTTCGAAGTCCCCTGGCAATCGTCAATTTGCCGACGGCGGTATTGATCGAGCCGTCGGAAACTGAAATACAGGCCCGCGAAATTGCCGGAGAGTGGATAAGTTCCTTTGCCCAACGGACCGGGGTGAACTGGTCCTCCGTCGATACCCGGGACGGACGGGTTTTTCTTCCGGAAGACCGGATGGTCCGGCGTTTTATGGATTCCGCGCACCGGCCGTTTGCCGGGTGGCGGGAAGGGAAGATGCTGTTGAGCTCCAGTGAAAGCACTTTGGGACGTTTGGAGGCGCGTTTGGGGGAGCCGGCTGCGGATTTTGAGTTGCGGGATGTTCCCTGGTTGGATGGGGAGACCTTTCTGTGGGCCAGCGGGGCCGGAATGGCCGAGGATCTTGGTGGACTGGGGTCGGTTTTGGGGCTTTTGCGCTGGCAGGGCGTTGACGCGACCGGGGTAAGGCGTCTGCTCGAAGGTCTGTCCCGATTCGAACTGTGGGGGCGGAAATTTGGAGAAGAAGCGGTTTTTCAACTTCGGTTTGATTCGCAGGAATGACGTTTTCTCATATCTGCAACTTTACAAAAGCCGGAATTTAGGCGAAATTAGATAAATTCTCGGTCGAGTTAAGTCTGGCCTGATTTCTGCTATTCAATGACCAAACACCATGTCCTTCATCTTACGCTACATTGAAAGTTTGTTTACCGGGTGGACCCTCTCCACCGGCGGGGTCGTCTCCGTGTTTTTGGGGATTTTTATTATATCCAGTTGGAGCATCGCTTTTGTGGGGGCGTTCTGTCAGGTGCGGAGAACGCCCATGTATGTGGCGATGTTGGCGGTGGGCATGGGAATGTTGATGTCGTTATTGACTGCGGGGCTGGTGCATGGTCACCTGCCGGAAATCGCCAATGAATTTACCCCCTGGGGACTGTTGATCACCTCGTTTGTGCTGACCTCGTTTGTGTTTTCAATTCCGCTGGTCCAAGCTCTCTGGCACACGAGTTATTTTCAGGGCTTCTGCTGTGTCGCCGGGGGGTATTTTTTGATTATCTGTGTGATGCTTGCGGTTCAGATGAGCGCCCAGCCTGTAAAAAGCCTGCCGGCACGGCCCACCATTCCGATTTTCCGGAATTGAGGTTCGCTTAACGTCCCGCGCGGTAGGTGAGGATTTCGAGATGTTCACTGCCGGCGGGCGTGAGTTGCCAGGTGTTCCCGCTCCGCTGGATTTGCCTTCTGCCGTTTCGGCCGAGAACGGTGGTGTCGACATCCAGTACCTGCGGACGGCTGCGGGTGACATGTTGCCCTTCCTCCGCAGTGGCGGCGCGGCCGCGGAGCGGGGTTCCGGCTTCACAGAGTTCGAGCACCATGATGCCGCCTGAGAATGAAGGCCCCTCCCAGAGGGTCGGATGGCGGCGGAAGTAGTCGAGCTGTCCGGTGGCGTGCAGCGCAAGGGTGAAGGCGGTTTGGGTTTCTTCAATGGCTTCGGCGATGCTGAAACGGGTGTTGTCGGTTTCCGGATCGAGCTTCAGCAGAAGCAGCATGGGATTGAGGCCGTTCAGATTGTGGCCGTGGTAGGTTCCATGATTTGGGGTGCGCTGTTTGGCGCGGTACCAGGCGTGGAAATGTTGGTTCAGGATCATGCCGACTTCAAAATGAAGATGGGCCCGTTGCGGGGGAATGCTGAAAGACGAGGTGTGCCCCATGATGCCGATGACATCCCCGCGTTGAACCGCCTGTCCGGCACGGAGTTCGCGGGGCACGCTGGTGAGGTGGGCGTAGAGCGTGTAGTACGTTCCGAAATCCTCCTCCTCATGAGTGAGAACGATATAAACGCCGTAGGTCGAATTGCCGGCGATGCGGTTGATGTAGGCGATTTGACCGTCGGAGACCGCGAAAATCTCATCGAGGGCGTGTCCGCGGCGGTCGCGGCGGGTGGGGCCGATATCGACGCCTTCATGAAAGACGGCGCGGCCGGCGTTGTTGGTGCGGGTGGAGCCGTAGTGGGCGGATATGACACGCCCCGAGGCGGTGGGCATATAGACGGACGGGTCTTCCAAATTCTGGAGCGCTGTCTGCGGGGTGGGAAAGGTGATCAGGAGTCCCCGCTCGGGTTCGGGCACGGGCAGGATGAGTTCCGGCAGGGGGACGGGTTGAGCTGCGGATTCTGATTCGGAGGCCGGGGGGGCGACGGGCCGGCGGTGATGACGGGACAGCGCGATCAGGAGAATGCCGGGGACAAGAATGAGCGCGGCCCGTGCGCCGCGTATGCGGTTGAGTCGTGAAATTCGCATGGCTCAGGGATAAAGGCGGGTGATGGACCAGGCGCCTTCGGGGGTGGCGGAGTAAACGAATCGGTCATGCAGGCGGTAAGCGCGGCCCTGCCAGAATTCGAAGGTTTCCGGGCGCACGCGGTATCCGCCCCAGAAGTCGGGGCAGGGGATGTCCTTGCCGTCGAATTCTTTTTGCACCTTCGTGTAGCGCTCTTCGAAGGTGGCGCGGTCGGGCAGGATCTCACTTTGACGGGAGGCCCAGGCCCCGAGTTGACTGCCGCGGGGGCGGGTGGCGAAGTAGGCCTCGGACTCGGCGCGGGTGGCGCGCTCGACGGAGCCGGTCATGCGGATTTGCCGCTGCAGGAGATGATAATGAATCAGCAGCGAGGTGCGGGGATGCGCGTCGAGTTCGCGGGCTTTACGGCTGGTGTAGTTGGTGTAAAAGAGAATGCCGTTTTCCGGACTGTGGTGTTTCAGGAGCACCATGCGCTGACTGGGGGTGCCGTCTTCGCCCACGGAACAGACGGACATGGCGTTGGGCTCCGGCAGGCGGGCGCGGCGGGCTTTTTGAATCCAAAGCCCCAATTGAATGTAGGGGTCGGTGTCCAGGTCTTCGGGGTTAAGAGGGCGGCTCACGCAGCCCGCAGCATGTATCCAGGCGGTAATTCCAAACATGAGGTCTATATGACGCGCTTTCCGGAATTTTCAATGGAGATCCGGGACTCTTTGGCTTTTTGACGGGATCAGATGACGTAAGGTTCCGTGTTTTTGACAGGATGACGGGATTATCTGGATTTTGTTTTGTCCTGGTGGGGTGCCGGGGTGATGGGGGGATTGAATTTCACAACACAACACAACACCAAACAAGGCCCATTACAACAAGCCTATCAGGCGCTTAGTCTGCGCAGCCAGTCGAGCAGCCATTGGCCCCAGGGGTGGTTGGCGGCGAGGCCGAAACCGTGTCCGCCCTCGGGGACGAGATGGAATTCGGTGTTCACGCCGTGTTGTGTGAGGGTCTGCGTCAGAAGGTGGCTGTTGGCGGGAACGACGGCGGCGTCGTCTTGGGCGTGCAGCAAAAACGCGGGCGGGGCGTGGGGGCCGGCGAGGGTCTCGAGGGAGAGGGTGCGTGCCACGTCCGGGTCGGCGGGTTTTCCCAGGAGATTGTCCCGGGATCCGAAGTGGGAGAAGGGTTGGACAAAAGAGACCACGGGATAGAGCAGGATCTGAAAATCGGGTTTGGCGGACACGGTGTCGAGGCTGTCGCCGATGTTGGTTTCGGGATGTTCCGGATGCATGGCCAGCAAGCCGGCCAAATGTCCGCCGGCGGAAAAGCCCATGACACCGACCCGGGCCGGATCAAGGCCGTGTTCGGCCGCGAGGCTCCGGCAAATGCGCAGGCCGCGTTGGGCGTCCAAAAGCGGAACGGGCCAGCGCTGGGGGCTGTGACGGTATTCCAGGACCGCCGCCGCGATCCCGTGGGCGCAAAGGAGTTGTGCGGGGCGGTGACCCTCTTTGGCGCTGCTGACAAGTCCGTAGCCGCCGCCGGGAAGAATGAGCACGGTCTGACCGGTGCGGTGTTCCTCACTGGGCAGATACCAGGTCAGGTTCGGGAACTTCTGATCGTCGGGACCGGCGTGGGGGCGGGCGTTTTCGGGCCAGACGGGCATGGAGCGGGGCAGATTGACAGAGGGATGGGCTTGCATATCATTGCGTGGCGCGGACGAGGGTGTAGGGGGTGCCGGAAACGGCTTCCGGGGGGGCGGAGGTAAAGCCTGCGGCGCGGAGGACGGCGTCCAGGTCTCCGGTGCTGTGTACGCGCGATGCGGGACGCATGAGCATCATGTTGAGCTGAAAGAGGGCGGAATACACGGGCTGTGTCCGGTCGTTGGTGACCATGAGATCAACCACGCAGAGGGTTCCGGAGGGTTTAAGCGCGGCTTTCATGCGTTGAAACAGTGCGGGGAGCGCGTCATCGGGTTCCTGATGCAGGGCGCCGCAATAGAGGACGAGGTCCTGATCGGCGGGGAGGTCGGCGGTGTGGTAATCGCCGCCCAGAAAGGTGAGGCGTTCGAGGACGGGATTTCCGGCATGAATGTCGGCGGCGGCCTGAACGACGGGCGGAAGGTCGAGCACGGTGGCGGTGAGGGTGGGATCGCGTTCGAGGAGTTTGACGCTGAAGGTGCCGGGCCCGCCGCCGACATCGAGGATCCGGCTGCGGGGGGCGGGGATCAGGGCGGGCAGGAGGCCGCGGGCCATAATGCCGGCGCGGCTGTGCATGCCCTCCACGAAGCGGCGGGTCCGTGCGGGATCGCCGCCGAGATGGGGGTTGGCGGGCAGGACCGGCCTGCCGGACTGAATGCATTCCGGCAGTTTCGCCCATAATTGAAACAAATCGGCGTTAAAGGCCAGGGCTCCGAGGAGGCAATCCGGCGACGCGGGATCCAGCAGCGGTTTCAGGGCGTCGGGAATCGCGTATTGTCCGTCGGTTTTGATCAGGACCCCGAGACCGCAGAGGCCGTCCAGCAGGGCCTCGTTGTGCTGTGGCGCGGTGTTCAGCCGGTTGCTGAGCGCCTCCGCCGCGGCGGGGGCTTCCGCCAGGATCGGGAAAACGCCCAGAGCAACGGCAGCATTCAGGGCGGCCGATTCCCAGTAGCGCGAGGCGAGTTCGGTAAGGTCGGGGGGGGCTTTCATGGACATCGTATAATTTTTAGCGATGCATTTTGCAATTCCTTATCACGTTCACTTGTTCCTGAATCCGTGAGATCTTTGCTGTGAATCCGCACAATCTCATGGGCTGCAAGCGATTTCCGGGAACACTCCACAGACCGCATGGGTATGCCTCGGTTCCCGGCAATCTCTTTCGCCACACGATCTTGCACGCCTTCTTTGCAAATATCTCACGGATTCAGGTTGCTTTGCCTCTCATTCGTCATATAGATTCAGTCTATGGAACTACATCAATTACGTTATTTTGTCTCGGTTGCCGAAACCGGCTCCTTCAGTCGCGGAGCCGAGCGTTGCGGTATTACGCAACCTTCTCTGAGTCAGCAGATTCTCAAACTCGAAAGTGAGTTGGGGCAGCGGTTGTTCGACCGTCTGGGCCGCACGGTTCAGATGACACCGTCCGGGCGAATCCTTTTGCCGCGCGCACAGCGCATTCTTGCGGAAGTCAATTCCGCCAGCAACGCGGTCCAGCAGGATGTGGTGCAGGGCAAGGGAACGCTGACGATCGGCGCGATTCCGACGATCGCACCGTTTCTGTTACCGGAGGCCTTGAGCGAGTTGCGCAAGCGTTTCCCGGAGGCTGGCCTGCACATTACCGAGGACACCACGGACCGTCTGGTTCAGAAGCTGGTCCGGGCGGAAATTGACTGCGCAATTATGAGTCCTCCGGTGGAGGAGGAGCATCTGGTGTCCGAATCGCTGTTTGTTGAAGAACTTTTCGCGATTCTGCCGCCCAAGCATCCGCTGGCGCAGAGCGGCGATTTGAAGTTGAACATGCTTCAGGGCCAGGATGCGATTGTGTTGCAGCCGATGCATTGCCTGAGCGCGCAAATTGACGCCTTCTGCAAAGCGGAGGGCATCGCCCGCAATGTCACGTGTTCCACCAGCCAGTTAACGACGCTTTATAATCTGGTGGCTCTGGGCATGGGACTGAGTCTGGTTCCGGAAATGTTTGTGAAACGTGGCCCGAGCGGTCCATGCGTGATCAAGAATTTCAGCGGCAAGGCTCCGACCCGGGAAATTTCGGTGTATTGGCACGCCGGACGGGTGCGAAATCCGCTGGGCGAATTTTTGGCCGATATCATTCGGGCGAAGAACAAGTAGTTCCCGGACGAGGCTATGAACACGCCCGACCCCGGATGGCAGCAGCTTCAGCGTGAGCGCTATCATCTGGCCAGGGATTATCAGTTCAAGCCCCCGCCCCGTATCAGCCGTCTGGATGCGTTGATGCCGGAGGTGATGAAGGGCATGGGGCTTGAAAGTGAATCCCGGCTGGCGGAATTGTCGCCGCTTTGGGAGGATCTGGTGGGGAAAGCCAACGCCAAGCATTCACGGCCGGGGCGTTGGGAAGAGGGGCGGCTGACCATTTATGTTGACCACAACGTCTGGCTGGCGGAGATGCAGCGGTTCGGCAGCAAAACGATTTTAAAACGCATTCAGGAACGCTTCGGCGCGGAGTCGGCGCGGGAACTGCGATTCACCATTGATCCGGGAGAAGAAACATGACGGAACCTTTACATGAAGCGCGCGCGGTGGAGCATTTGACGGACCTGCTGGCGGTGCCCGGCGCAAGCGGACGGGAGCGCACGGTGGCCGACTTGCTGAAAAAACGGCTGCTTGCCGCAGGGTGTGAAGAGAGCTGGATTCTGGAGGATGACGCGCACACGCGGATTCCGGGTGATTTTGAGATGGGCAATCTGATTGTGAAACTTCCCGGAACGGTGCCGGGAGAGCGGCTGATGTTTTCCGGGCATATGGACACGGTGCCGCTGTGCCGGGGCGCGGTGCCGAAACGGGAGGGGGACCGGATTGTTCCGGAGGGGGACACCGCCCTGGGCGCGGACAACCGGACCGCCTGTGCGGCGATATTGGTTCTGGCCGAAACGCTGCTGCGCGAAAAGCTGCCGCATCCGCCGCTGACGCTGATTTTTTCCGTGGGCGAGGAAATCGGACTCTGGGGCGCCAAAGAGGTGAATCCCGCTGATTTGGGATATCCGGTGATGGGGTTTAACATTGATTCCGGTGATCCGGCGCGGGTGATTGTGGGCGCGATCGGCGCGCACCGCTGGGAGGTGAAGATCCGGGGAGTTTCGGCGCACGCGGGCGTGCATCCGGAGCACGGGGTTTCGGCGGCGCTGATTGCGGCGCGGGCGGTCGCCTGGATTGCGGAGAAGGGATACTTCGGACTGATCCAAAAAGACGGACGCTCCGGGACCAGCAACATCGGGGTGATCGAAGGGGGCGAAGCGACAAACCAGGTGACGGACAAGGTGCTGATCAAGGGGGAGTCGCGCAGTCATGATTCGGCGTTTTTAGAGGAAATCACCGGAACGATTCAAAAGACCTTTGAAGAGGCGGCGGCTTCGGTGGTGAGCAGCAAGGGGAAATCCGGGTCCGTTGAATTTATCTGCCACAAAGATTATCATGCGTTCCGGATTTCCGAGGAGGAGCCGGCGGTGGCGCGGACGGTGAGCGCGTTGAAGGCTCTGGGCCTTGAGGCGATTCCTGAAGTGACCAACGGCGGTCTGGATGCGAATTTTTACAACGTGAAAGGCATTCCGACGGTGACGCTCGGGGCCGGTCAGCACAATCCACACACCGTGGACGAGTACGCGGATGTGCCGGAGTATCTGACCGCGTGCCGGCTGTTGCTGCGGATTGTCGCGGACGCGGCGGAATGACTCCGCTGCTCGCCGGGAACGGGATCACGCTGTTCACCGGGTTCGCCAAAACCGGGGTGCCGGGCGTGGGGATTCTGGCGGCGGTTCTGCTGGCCAACGCGGTGCCCGACAGCCGTCAATCGGTCGGGATTCTTTTGCCGCTGCTGATCTTCGCGGATTTTTTCGCGGTGGGCACGTACCGGAAGCATACGCAGTGGAAGGTGATTGTGAAACTTCTGCCGCCGACCCTGATCGGGGTGCTGATCGGCGGGGTGGCACTGGACCGTCTGCAGAACGTCCGGTTTGATTGGGTGATGGGCGGTCTGGTGTTGTTTCAGCTTTTCCTGGATGTGCTGCGGCAGCGGCTCCGCCTCGAACATATCCCGCATCATATGGCTTATGCCTGGTTTTTCGGGGTGCTGGGAGGGGTGACCACCACCCTGGGCAACATGGCGGGGCCGGTGATGACGCTGTACATGCTGAGCATCGGGCTGGACAAGCACAAGTTCATGGGAAGCATGGCGTGGTTTTTTCTGATCATCAACGGGGTGAAAGTTCCCATTTTTGTGTGGCAGGGGATGATCACCGCCGAATCCCTGCAGACCAGTCTTTCTTTTGCTCCCGGGGTGGTGATCGGAGCGCTGCTGGGACGACGGATTTTCCGTCATATTCCCCAGGGGCCGTTCAAACGGATCGTTCAGGTGCTGGCGGCGCTGGCGGCGTTCCGTTTGTTGGGCTGGACGGAGTTTCTCTTCGGCTGAACCGCCTCCATTTTTTGACCGGACAACAGGATAACAGGATCAAAATGGCGTAACAGAGGTGCTTTACGGGCTTGCCCCGTGGAGCGCAAACATCTCATCGAACGAACAGGGATCCTTCAAATTGAGGTCCGATGCTTGACATGCCTGCAATGAATGCATAAAATGCAGGCATCATGAAATCAACAAAAGCAATTCAATACACAATTCGGGGGGTCTCTGAGCAAACAGACCGCCTGGTTCGGGAAAAGGCGGCGCTGTATGGCGGCAGTTTGAACGAAACCGCATTGAAACTTCTGGAAGAGGGCGTGGGGTTGAAAGAGGAGCGGGTGTACCATGATTTGGACGCTTACGCGGGAACCTGGGTTGCGGACCCCGCCTGTGACGAGGTGCTGGAGTGCATGCGCCGCGTGGATGAGGAGCTTTGGAAATGAGAATGGCCCTGGACACCAATCGGTACCGGGATTTCTGTGAGGGAGAGCCGGAAGCCGTGTCCAACGTGCGACGGGCGGAACGGGTTTTCTTGCCTTTGCCGGTCTTGGGTGAGCTTCGGGCGGGATTCGCCTGTGGAACGATGGCCCGCAAAAACGAGGCGGTTCTGAACCGTTTTCTCAACGAGAGCCGTGTGCGTGTGTTGTGCATGGATGAGGCCAGCTGTTTTTGGTACGCCAGGCTGTTCAAACAGCTCCGGGAGCAGGGAACCCCCATTCCCACGAACGACCTCTGGATTGCCGCGCTGGTGGAGCAGCACAATCTTTACCTGTACACAAGGGACCGTCACTTCAAGCATCTTCCCCAGTTGCCGCTGTTGTAGGCGGTACAACTGGGATTTTCAGTGCCGTTTTATTAAACCTGAATCCGTGAGATCTTTGCTGTGAATCCGCACAATCTCATGGGCTGCAAGAGATTGCCGGGAACACTCAACAGACCGCACGGGTATGCCTCGGTTCCCGGCAATCTCTTTCGCCGCACGATCTTGCACGCCTTCTTTGCAAATATCTCACGGATTCAGGTTAAAAAGCTCCGGGATGGAGACTCGGAAGGGTCGGGGTCGATTTTGGGAATTTGAATGGGCTCACCGGTGGGGGAGAGGGTGAACTCGAGCTGTTCACTGAGTTTGTTTTTTCGGGCGATGACTTCAACGGCCCAGTGGAGGGTGATGAGGTGACCCTGAAAGGAGTGGGGAGCTTCCGGAAGGGTGAATTCGAAGGCGCGTTCACCCTGGCGTCCGGGCGATTCCCAGGTCAGGGTTTCCACAATGCTTCGGTTGGTGACGCTTTCTCCGGAGGTGTGCCAGAGAAGCTGAACGGTCAGGTGCTTTTCTTCCTTTTCGAGATTCCAGTTCACGGCGCCGCGCAGGGGCTCGCCGGGAAAGTAACGGGTGAGGTTCTGGTGAAAGGTGAGGGTGAGGGTGTTCATCATCAGGAGGCGCTCCGGGGCGGGACGACCAGTGGGAAGGTTTGTTTCAGATCGGGCCAGAAGCGGATGGGGCCGTGAAGGCGGATGCGCCAGAGGATCTGATTGTTGGGCGCTTTGAAGGAGTGGGGCAGATCGGGGGGCAGGTCAACGGTCAGGGTATTCTCCGACATTCGGCTCGGGGAATCATTCCGGAGAAGTTCCCGCTGATAAAACAGGCTTTCGCGCACATGGGTGGAGCTGTTTTTGCCGGACCCGGTGGTGTATTCGATGCGTTCGAGGCCCTCCAGGGTGAGATTGTAATGCTCGAGGCGGCCGGGGGAACCTTGAAATTCCCAGTCGAGGGTGAAGGTGTCGCCGGGACGCGGCAGGGTCGGCGAGAGGAGCAGAAGCAGACGGGGATTGAACGCGGCGAGGAGGGAGTAGAAGAAGGCGAGGACCGCCCCGATGCCGATGAGAACAAAGGGGATCAGGAAGATCATCAGGAAGACTTCCGGAGAATTATTCTGCCAGCCTTTCCAGGCCTGAAAGATAAAAACGGAGATGATGCCGTTCCAAAACAGGGCAAACACCAGCACGCCGAACACCTTGGCCCATGGCGAGTGTTCGGGTTTGAGGAGGATATTGCCCCGTGAGTCCGCTTTGGGGAGCGGGGGAAGAAAGGAACGGGTGTCCGAACTGCCGCCGGGTCGATTGGCGCGGACACCGCCGACAGCGACGGCGAGACCGGCGATGACGAATACGGCCCCGAAACCGAGGAGAGCGAGATAGAGTCCTTGGAAATCGCGGTTGATCACCGCTTCTGCGGGGTTGTCGGGGTTGACATAGGCTTCAAACCGGTGTCCCCGTGGAAACGCGCGGACGACCCGGGCTTTGCTTTCGCGTCCGCTGGAGGAGCCCATGGAAAAATCGTACCGGTCTGAGGTGTATTCCTGTCCCTCCCATGTGTAGGAATATGAAATTTGGATGCTGTAGGTGGTGCTGTCGGATCCACGGTGGGTGCGGACCTCGCTGGAAAGCACGGTGGCGGAGGCGGCGGGCCAGGTTTGCGCCCGCTGCACCTGAAGCATGGGGCGAACACCGAGGAAATATCCGACGGCCAGGCCGGGGAGGATAAAAAACAGGCCGAAGACCACCATGGCTTTCTTTCCCAGTTGATTGGACTGAGGACGGCGGTGGGAGGCGCGGGGATGACGGGTGCCAAACGAAACGTTCATGGTGTGAACTGTAAACAATTTCAGGGGGCGGGGAAGTCAAATCTTGGATGTTTTTTGGGGTATGGGCATGGCTGCGCGGAACGGGGCGAGCCCGTTCCTTGCGGGCTGTTATTTTATGCCGATCGTGGAATGAGATGATTGTGCTTCCCCGGCAAGCCGGGAAAGCGCTGTGGAATGAGATGATCATGCTCCACGGGTAAGCCTAAAGAGCGATAAGACCGGCAGGTGTCGGCCCGTTTGCTCTTGAATACAGACGTGCGGATTTGTATAAGCTAAACGTCCTTTTCACCTATATACCCGGAATTCTGTATGACCCATCCTTATCAAGACCCGACCCAGCCGATTGAAGCCCGTATTGATGATTTGCTTGCCCGCATGACGCCTTTGGAAAAGATGCGGCAGTTGCATTATCAGAGTCCGGCGATCGGGCATCTGGGGGTTCCGGCCTACAACTGGTGGAACGAGTGTCTGCACGGGGTGGCGCGCAACGGCAAGGCCACGGTGTTTCCGCAGGCGATCAATCTGGCGGCGACCTTTGATTCGGATCTGGTGCAGACGGTGTTCCGCACCATTGCGCACGAGGCGCGGGCGAAGTATGCCCAGTCGGTCCTGGCGAATCAGCGCGGGCAGTACCGCGGGTTGACGTTCTGGACGCCGAATATCAATATTTTCCGGGATCCGCGCTGGGGCCGGGGGCAGGAAACCTACGGCGAGGATCCGTATCTGATGAGCCGCATGGGGCTGGCGGTGGTGAGGGGTCTTCAGGGGGATGATCCGGAAAAGCTGCTGACGGCGGCCTGCGCCAAGCATTTCGCGGTGCATTCGGGGCCGGAGGAACTGCGGCACGAGTTTGACGCGCGGCCGACGGAGCAGGATTTCCGCGAAACCTATCTGCCGGCGTTTCAGGCGCTGGTCGAGGCGGGCGTGGAGACGGTGATGGGCGCGTACAACCGGGTGTACGGGGAGCCGGCCTGCGGCAGCGAGCTGCTGCTGGAGAAAATTCTGAGGCAGGAATGGGGCTTTGAGGGGCATGTGGTGTCCGACTGCTGGGCGCTGCGGGATTTCCATACGCACCACAAGGTCACCAAGACCTCGGCGGAATCAGCGGCCCTGGCGCTGAAAAACGGCTGTGACCTGAACTGCGGCTGTGTGTATGAAGAACTTCCGGCGGCCTACCAGGAGGGCATGATCACGGATGAGGATCTGGACCGTTCTCTGCGGCGTCTGTTGCGGACCCGCTTCCGCCTGGGCATGTTTGACGAAACGCCGGAAGGGCTCAAAAAGATGGCCGCCTGCACGAAGGTGGCTGGCGAGGAAAACGGGGAATTGGCGCTTCATGCGGCCCGGCAGTCGATTGTGCTCTTGAAAAACAAGGGCGGGCTGCTCCCGTTGTCTGTTGAGAGCAAAAATTACTATGTCTGCGGAACCTTCGCGACCAGTCTGGATGTGTTGCTGGGGAATTATTACGGGATGAACGACCGGCTGACGACGATTCTGGAAGGGATAACGGGGCAGGTGGATCAGGGCACGAATATCGAATACGCGCCGGCATTTTTGCCGGACCGCGCGAAGCCGAACAAGGTGGAGTGGGGGATTGGTCCGGCGCGGGACCGGGACGCGGTGATCGCGGTGGTGGGCCTGGATCCGTTCATGGAGGGCGAAGAGGGCGACGCGATTCTGTCGGACTACGCCGGGGACCGGCGGAGTGTGGAACTGCCCCGGACGCAGCGGGAGTATATCGAAAAAGTGGTGAAGGACGGCAATTCGCCGATTGTGCTGGTGGTGTGCGGTGGTTCGGCGGTGAGTCTGGGGGATTTGGCGGAGAACGTGGACGCGATTCTGTGGGTGGGGTATCCGGGTCAGGCCGGTGGAACGGCCGCCGGAGAGGTGCTGTTCGGCAAAGTGAATCCCGCGGGCCGCCTGCCGTTCACGGTTCCCGCCGGGGATGCCCAGCTTCCGGACTACGCCGACTACAGCATGGCGGGGCGCACCTACCGTTTCCTGAAAGATGCTCCTGAATTTCCGTTCGGTTTCGGTCTGAGTTACGCCTCGTTTGCGTATGAAGACCTGAAGCTTTCCTCTGAAACGGTCACCGCCGGAGAGGATGTGGATCTGGAGGTCACGGTGCGGAACACGTCGGCCGTGGACGGCGAGGAGGTGGTGCAGGTGTACGTGCGGGACGTGGAGGCGAGCGTGCGCACACCGGTTTGCCAGTTGGTGGATTTTGCCCGGGTGTCCCTCGCGGCAGGTGAGGAAAAGACCCTGCCTTTGAAGGTTCCGGCCCAGTGGCTGCGCATTACCTGCGGGGATGGCACACAGCTGTTCGAGGCGGGAACCTTTGAGGTGTTTGTCGGCGGCAGCTCTCCCGGGGAGCGGTCTGTGGACCTGGGGGCCGCCCAGCCTCTGACCGCCAAATTCGACGTGGTGCTTTAATGCCCTCCGCCGCGCCCCGCCTGGACCATCCGCTCCTGCCCTTGCTGCGGACCCTGGGCCGCGAGGCGCGGGCGGTGGTGCTGCGGGTGCTGCGGGAGGTTCCGGTGGAGGAGCGCGCCTCGGAGGGCGGGCATTGCGGATCGGATGTGATCTATGCGATTGACCGCGAGGTGGAGGAGGCCTTGCTGCGGCGGCTGGCGTCGGATGCGGAGGCACTCGGCGGCATTGTGCTGATCGCGGAGGGGATTGGCGAGGATGAACTGACCGTACATCCGTCGCATTTCCGGGAGGCGGATTGCCGGTGGCGACTGCTGGTGGATCCGATTGACGGAACGCGGCCGATCATGATGGACAAGCGGTCGGCCTGGTTTTTGGCGGGGGCGGCACCGAACCGGGGGGCGGAGACCCGCCTGAAAGATATCGAGTGCGCGGTGATGGCCGAGTTGCCGACCACGCGGGCAGCGGTGGCGGATGATTTCGCGGCGGTGCGCGGGCGGGGTGTGACCGCCGAACGGGTGGAGCTGGTGCGGGAGGGGCTTGAACCGAAAATGTGGGAGCCCAAGCCGTGGGCGGGCGATTCAATCCGGGGCGGATTTGTGCAGATGGTCCGCTTTTGTCCGCCGGGACGTGATTTGCTGGCGGAACTGGAGGAGACGCTGATTGCCCGCCTGTTTCCGGATGCGAAACCCGGTGAGATTCTGAGCTTTGAGGATCAGTATCCCAGCACCGGCGGTCAGTTGGTTGAACTCATGTGCGGGCGGGACCGGTTCAATGCGGATTTGCGCGGAACGCTCTACCGCTCGGCGCGGTTCGCGGACCGGCGCATCGGGCATGTGTGCCATCCCTACGATTTGGCGGGAGCGCTGGTGGCGCAGGAGGCGGGAGTGCTGCTGACCACCGCCGCCGGCTCCGAGTTTGACGGACCGTTCGACACCCGTTCGGCGATGGACTGGATCGGGTATCCGAACCCGGCGATCCGCGAAGAGGTGGAGTCAACGCTTTTGGCGTTGGTGAAAGAGCGGTTTGCTGAGAGTGACGAGTGACGAGTGACGAATGACGAGTGACGAATGACGAGTGACGAATGACGAGTGTTCGGAGTGTCATCATCTCATCAGCTCTTTGCCCCCTTACTTTCTCCGGCGGAAGAACAGCAGCGATCCCAGGGCGATTGCCACCAGTGCGAGGGTGCCGGGTTCGGGGATGACGCTGAAGTGCAGGCTGTCCGCACTCACGACAAATTGACCGCTCAAGCCGCTGTCATATGTGATTCCCGTGGCGGTAAAGTCAGAGGCGTTGAAATTGGTTGACGTGAAGTTGGCCAACGTCCAGCTCCCCATAGTGCCTGCGTTGAAGCCGGAGAAATCAAATGCGAAGGTGGAGCCGGTTCCTTTGTTTAACCCGGCCCCGATTGTCCAGGCTGTGTCGTCCTCCAGTTCGAACCGCACGGTGCCCTCATTCCAGATGAAATTACTGCCGACCAACGGCGCGCCGCCTTGCGCATGAACTGTTCCGGCGTTGAGGGTGAAATTTCCTGCGGCTCTGGCAATTGTGTTTCCGGTGATTTCAAGCAACCCTGATTCTGATTTGATCAGGCTGATGCTTGGGTCACCTCCAAGGATCCCCACTTCATTCATTCTCGTAATTCCTGAACCGGTAATCGTATATGTGGGATTTCCGTCATTCCTGAAAAGCGTGCCCACATTCAAAATACCACTGCTGTCATTCCGGATCGTGGTTCCCCCGCCGCCGATCCGCAGCCCTGAAGTGAAAGTGACGTTGTTTGACCCCGCTGACGAAGTGACGTTGACTCCCGTTGTTGCGGGCCTGACTCTGTTGCTGAAAGCGTAATTTCCAGTGAGGTTTTGAAAAATGATCTGTCCTCCGGAAACAATGTCTGTGCTGCCGGACAGGGTTCCCTGTCCTTCAAAAATGCGTTGTTGCGTGCCGCTTGTCACATAGAGAATATTCGTGTTGGTGGCACTGTCCCACCAAACAGTATTTCCGGCGGTGGTGTTCCATGCACCGTTCCCCCCGTTTCCGCTGTATGTTGCCGACCCTGCGGGCGGGTTCCAGAAAAGCTGTGCGCTTGTGATAGATCCGAGGAAGACTCCGGCAAGAATCAGGATGGTTTTTTTTGTATTCATTTTATATCACATTATGTGGGGGTATTGGTTCTGCCTAAAGAGGCTATTAGGTGATATTATCCCTTAACTATTTTGGAAAGCGACGTTTTGAGTGTGCATTTTTAAGAAAAATCCTGTCATATTTGCGTAACATCAGGGCCGGAAGGTCGAACCGTGGATCTGAAAGGATGGCCAGCTTGACGTCAACGTCTCAGGGAAGAGGGAGAAGATGGTCATGAAGGTACTGTTGATCCGAATCGCTGGAAGTAGGAATGAAATGAAGAAAAGGATCATGGCAAATTGGGTTAAAAAACAACCCGCCTCCGCAGAACGGAGACGGGTTGCCCCACAAATGAGTGACGAATGACGAGTGACGAATGACGAGTTTTCGGAATGCGGAGTGCGGTTACTCTTGCCCAACACCCCATCATCTCACCATCTCTTTACCCCGTTACTTTCTACGGCGGAAGAGCAGCAGCGAGCCCAGGGCGATGCCCACGAGGGCGAGGGTGCCGGGCTCGGGGATGGCGGTGAGGGCGATATTGTCGATGTTGGTGCGGTGCGATGTACTCCAGTTTTGAACTCCACCACTGTAGGTTAGCCGCACGATTGCCTCTTCTGCCCCACTTAAAAGCGTGCCAAAGTTTATCGTATGAATTACCCAGGATCCCTGAGCAATGGATTGAGAATCTCCAAAATCTATGAAATTGTCACCTCCATCGATGGAGTAGCTCGCCTGATAAGCATTTACTCCATTCGAATCAATCCGATTAATCGCAAATGACATCTCCACGGGCAAGGTGATTTCTGTGGCATCAAAACTGATACTTGTGGTGGCACCGTTGGAGCGTAAACCTCTGCTGAAACTGAACGCATTTCCCGCAACGGCGGGATCATTCACGAGATCGTTTTCAGTGGTTCCTTCTGCAAGGACACCAAATGTGTTTGAACTTCCCGTATCCGCCAGCACCATGCTCAATTCTGCGGTGGGCTGCGCACCTGCGTTTGGATCAAAGGTGAAAGGGGTGTTTACGAGGGGACTTGTTATAGCTTCTTCATTAAAATCCCAAAATGCCAGCAAAGCGCCCGCATGCAGGGTCGATCCTAGAATGGCTGAGGCTACCAAAAGGGTTATTTTTTTCGCGTTCATCGTGTTTTTCCTTCAATTGTGGAGTTTTGACGTTCAGATGTTCACTGTAAGGCAAAAGACCTGCGATTCATCTTTGTCGATACTACCGGAATCAAGGCGGTCTGAAAATGCATGGATCCACAAAAGGAGTGCATATATGCGCAAGTGGAGAGGTTGGAGGGTAGAGGTCGGAGGGTAGCTTCCGGCTTGTGGTAAGAATGAAGTCCTGATAGTTGAGGCTGTATGAACTTTTTGAGACCCCTGATTGACGAAGCCGGGATGTCCGATCCGCACGCGCTGGTGCGGGGGGACACGGTGTATCTGTTCACCGGACACGATGTGGGCTTCGGCGTGCCGGACTGGGTGATGCCGGACTGGCGCATCTACCACTCCACCGATTTGCAGACCTGGGATCACGTGGGCACCATCCGTCCAGACGACTGCTATCTCGGCGGGGGCTGCGCCTCCTGCTGGGCCGGGGACATTGTGGAGCGCGGCGGGGTGTTTTTCTGGTATTTCTCCCATCCCCAAAAAGGCACGGGGGTGATGCGCGCGGAGCGTCCGGAGGGTCCTTATACGGATGCGCTGGGGCATGCGCTGGTGGCGTCCTTTGATCCCACAATTTTCATCGAGGATGACGGAACGCCCTATCTCATTTACGGTCACGGCGATTACAAAATCGCGCGGTTGAAGGACAACATGATCGAGCTGGCGGAGGAACCGCGCCTTTTGCCGCTGGACCGGCGCGGGGTGTTCCCGGTGATGGACAAGAATTCGCTGCACAAGCACAACGGGATTTATTATCTAAGCTGTTCCGGATATTACGCCACCTCCGACAAGCTGTACGGTCCCTACGTGCACCGGGGTCTGGTGGGAGAGGGCATGGGCTTGGACACGCCCTATGCGCACGGCGATTTCTTTGTGTGGAAAGGGGACTGGTATCATGTGTGGTGCAAATACCGTGACCGCGATCACGACCGCATCCGCGACTGCTTCCTCGCGCCGGTGGTCTACGATGCCTCGGGGGCAATGAGAGATCTCTTCAACGTGACTCCGGTCTGAACTTATTGTGTTCTCGCCCGGTATTCGCTGGGGGTTTCGCGGGTTTCCCGTTTGAAGATCAGGCTCAGCATCCGGGGTTCGGAGAGGCCGACGAGGTAGGCGATTTCCTTGATGCTGAGATCGGTTTGACTGAGCAGGTTGGAGGCCTTGCGGATACGGGCCTGTGTCAACAGGGTGCCGAGGCTGCTGCCGGTGACTTTATTGAAACGGTATTCGAGGGTGCGCCGGGGAATGCCGAGTGCGCGGACCACGTCGCCGACTTCCCGGAACTGCTCGGTTTTCTCGCAGATCAGGGTGAGGGCTTTTTTCACAACCGGATCCTTGTAAGCCAGCATATCGGTGGATTGGCGGGTGATGATGCCCCGTGGACGGATGCGGACGGGCTCGTCGGGCGGGTGGGAGCCGCGGGCCCACTGTATGGCGGTCTCCGCGGCGGCGTATCCGATTTGCCGGCCCGACAGGGCGATGCTGGAGAGAGGTACAGGGCAAAGGGCCCGATCCAGGGTGTCGTTGTCCACACCGAGAATGGCGAACCGGGAGGGAATATCCTTGGCAGGATCCTCCAGGCTTTCAATGAGCCAGCGGGCGTGAAGGTCGGAGCAGGCGAGGATCCCGACCGGAGAGGGGAGCTTTCTCAAAATTTTCACTGCCTCCGGAACCATGATCTGGTTGGTCAAATCCAGAACGCGGGTTTCGATGCCGCTGTTTTCGGTGATTTCCAGAAAGCCCTGCCGGCGTTCTTTTGAAAAATGACATCCTTCGGCATGCAAAAAGGCCAGGGACGGACAGCCTTTGGACAGGAGATAACGGGCCCCCATGCGGCCGATTTCGGGGTCATCGTTGATAACCCGGGGCGCCTCCAGATCGAATCGGTTGGAGGTGACGACCACTTTCGGCGTGAGCGTGCGAAGCACCTTAATGAATTTCGGATTGGATTCAAACGCGATCAGCGCGTCCAGTGAAGCTCCCTGAGAACCGAGTTCCGGGACAAAGCCGGAGGTTGAGAGCAGCTGCAACTGAATATCCCGGTTGGCATTGCAGAAACTGCGGATGCCGAGGAGAATATCCCGGGCCAGGTCAAGATTCGCCGGCACCACCACGCCGAGGGTTCGTTTATCCTTCATGTTTTCATTATATTTCGTCAGCGGGGAAAGGGAAGCGCTGAATGCGGAAACGTGTGGTCAGTTTGCGCAAATATGTATGCGTTTAAAATGATCTATTCTTAACGGCGTATGAAAAGATGCGTATGTTGTTTGTATGAAGTTCAATGACGATAAACATGGAAGCGCGCTTTTGGTTACTCTGCTGGTGGTCAGCCTGCTGTTGGTGATGACGTTGTCACTGGTGGCGGTGGTGCGCATGGATCTCCGGGAGGTCACCCAATACCAGCAGCTTTATCAGGCACGGGCCAACGCGCGTTTGGGGGCGGAACTGGCGGTGGCGCGTCTGCAGGAGCTGACCGGGGCGGACACGCGGGTGACGTTTGCGGCGGAGTCGGATGCTTCGCTGGATCCGTCGGTGCTGCGCCACATGAGTCGGCGGACGCAGCATTGGACGGGCGTGCGGGATGCGGCCTTGTTGAATCCATCGGAATCCGGTCTGAACCCGGGCCGGGGTGAATTGCTGGGGTGGCTGGTTTCGGGTGAACGGCTTCCCTCCGGCAGTTCTGTACCCGCGGAGGGAGCTTTTGATCCGCTGACGGGCCGGAGTCCCTTGACGACGCAGGCCTGGGCGGGTGCCCGTCTTCCGGGAAGCGGTTTTGCCAAGGTTGTGGGGGCGGGGAGTGTGCTGGAGGATTCCGCTTCCGGGCATCCGGATTTTGTGGCGGTGCCTAAAGTCGGTGTCGGAGACAACGGCTTTTACGGGTGGTGGGCCGCGGATGAAGGCGTGAAAGCCCGGGTTAATCTGGGGGACCGGTTTTTATTGGACGGAGATGCGTCCACGGATGCCCTGCGGCATGTGACGGTTCCCCGCGCGGGCTCGGAGCTTTTTCTTCCGGGGTATACTCCCGGATCGGAGGCCCAACAGGAGGAAATGGACAAGGTGGTGTCGGCGAGATCCCTGAATCATCTCTCCTTTGCCCCGGTCTCCACGCCGAATTACTCGGCATCCAGAGAATTATTTCATGATGTGTCTCTTGTTTCATCCGGGCTTGCCGCAAACGTGAGGTATGGCGGACTTCAAAGGGATTTGACTGCTGTTTTTCAGGAGGCTTCCGGGAATGGCGGGCAGCCGGGCGGGCAGCAGTGGGAGAGGTTGTTGGACTATCAGTCTCTGCAAATGAACCGGGCGATTCATCTGCCCCGCAACGCGGGGGGGATTCGTCCGGATCAGAACCGAAGTGAACTGCGGGCCCGGATGTTTCCGCATTTGACCCATGCTTCCATTGGAGATGATTTCGGAGGGCCCTCCTGGAACCATTTGGTGACCTGGGTGAACACCCGTGAGTTGAATCCGACGTTTGAGGTCAGGCAAAACAGAATCGACAATCAAGGGTTATGGCCTGTCGTCGCCAAGCTGGAACTCAGCCGCTATATTACCTTCGACCGAAAAGTGAGTCCGACGAGGCTGTACTACATCATCGTACCGAAAATTGTCCTTTGGAATCCCTATAATGTGCCGTTGCGGTTTCCGGGAAACACCATGCATATGCGGTGGCTGGACGGTATTGAGTCCTTCCCCAACGACACGCTGGACCTGGTGGTCAGCCGGGAGGATGAATTTTATTATCTGACCGGACTTAAGTTGCCGCTGATCGGAGACAACGACGGAAGAAATCACGTCGCGGGAACCGCTCTGTGGAACGCCGCATACAGTTTTGATTTTATTCTGGAGGGCGGGGAGATTCCGCCTGGAGCGGCCAAAGTGTTCACCATGACCCGGACGCACCGTTATACGACCGGACTGACCACGCTGGAAGACTCCTGGAACGCGGCCGGTAACAACCTCAAGGACGGGGTGCTGTTGAATGTAATCGACCGAAGCCGGTTAAATGTGCCGGTGCTTTCCAGCACCCCCTCTCCGGGGAATTACGGCGTGTACTTGGAGGTGGATTTAAACGAGTTTATTCAAAAAACCGCTGGAAATAAACCCACAAGCTGGCCCGACAGTCTGATTCATGAGGATTTGAAGGCCAATGGACTGAACGGATTCACGCTGGAAGCTTCCGGGGGCGGGGAGAGTTCCCGGGTGCGATTTACAACGGATGGCGACAGCGACCGGTTTGTTTTTGAGCTTGCCGGAACACAAAACCGGCTCAGCACAAATGTGAAATTTCATCTTCGCGGCGGGCAGGCCCGGAATGCGGACATTATGATGCGCGGGATGCAATTCGTGGCCGCGACATTTGATTATGACCCGGAGGATTATCTTTTCACGCCGGGCAGTGATGAAATTCCCGATGACCTGCCGGTGTTGTTTCATTTCGCATTCGGGCTGCGGCTGCCGTACAATTTTTCGCTGGAGCGGCCCGGGGTTGAGCCGAACCGGATTGCGCCGGCTCCGCTGTTTGCGAGCGGGAATCCTCTCACCGGTAAATTCAATGTTTCGAAAATTGACCGGGGGAACGGGTATCAGGGGGTGAACAGCTATGTGGCCATGATTCTTCAGAAAAGTGACGATCTTCAGTTCACCACTCATGACGGAAAAAGCTACGCCTATATCGGGTATTCAGATCATCCGGCAGAAATCAGCGGATCCTTTGATGAACCGTATCCGCGAATGATTTTAAGTGAAATTCCGGGGACCGCTTTGGCGCTTGAGGGCTTTGAGGAGATCACCTCCCCCGCATCTTTGCAGCATGCAAACCTTCGATCCTTCAACAATGAGTTACGCAACACGCATGAGGCCGATCTGTTTTTCCGCTGGAATTTTCACGGAGGCAATCTGGGTCCGTCGCATCCCATCGGTAATTCCATGGCGGATCCGTATATCGCACCCGACACCGTGCACCGCTGGGGATGGCAGGGATTTGAATATCCGGACAATAATGCCATTGGCGGAGGACTGAAAGCTTCGCATTATGATTTTTCCTATCTGCTGAATCAGGTGCTGTGGGATGATTTTGTATTCACCGGCTGGGCGAATTCACGTCTGCTTTGGCGTTCTCCGGCCTGGAATACAGACCGGTCACGCATTGAACGGGATTTTGACACCTCGGCCGCGGAGATGCGGACGCTGGGGGCCTTTAATGTCAATTCGACCTCCGTCAGGGCGTGGGCGAGTCTGCTCAGGGCGTTTGAGGGGCTGGATGTGGGCGGAGAGGACGGCGGGGATGAGCGCTCACCGCTCAGTCGTTTTAACGATCGGTATGGCGATCCTTTTGATCCCGCCACAACCAACCGGGCTTCGGAATTCGGGTTCGCCCGGGAGAATAATTTCACCGGCTACCGCCGTCTGACGCGCCGGGAAATTTATGATGAGGATACCGGCACGGGGCTGGCGGCGGAGATTGTCAGACAGGTCAAGGCCAGAGGTCCGTTCTTGTCTCTGGGAGATTTTGTCAACCGGGCCCTGCTTCCGCCGGGAAATGATCCGGACGGGCACCGGCTTTCGGGAGCGGTTCAACGGGCGATAGATGACAGCGGCATTAACGCGGCGCAGCATCAGAACAGTCTGGACAGCCGGTCCCACATTTCCATTGCGGATTTGGGGGATCCGTCCCGCTGGCCCTCGGACCGCTTTTATTTGGATCACAAATTCGGCGCGGCCACCCGGGGGGCTCCGGGATATTTCACCCAGGCGGATTTGCTCAGCCGGATTGGCCCGGTGCTTCGCGTCCGCTCCGACACGTTTTTAATTCGTTCGTACGGCGAGGTGACCGATGGAAACGGCAACCCGCTTTCCAAAGCCTGGTGTGAAGTCGTGGTTCAGCGGGAGCCGGAATACCTCGATGCGCTGGACGAGCCGGATGTGTTGCCTGTGGATCTTGAACAACCGGTCAACCGGCTTTTGGGGCGCCGATATACGGTCGTTGCATTTCGGTGGCTGGGAGAGGATGAACTTTAACGCGGAGACAGTGTAGAAATGAAACAACAGAAGCGATTTTCCAAACTGAAATGTATTTCCCCGTGTTTGGGGGTGTTCATTGGGGCCCTGGCTCCCCGGCTTCCTGCGCAGCAGGCCGAATCCGCCGGGGCGCAGAGGGTTGAAGCGGAGGAGCAGGTCCGCTTTGTGAATCTTTTCATCTACGCCTGGCCATATGAGGGCTCTGTGAATGCGGACACGGTGATTCATCAGGTGGCGCCTGTCTACTTCCAGAGCTTGGAATCGGAGGAACGGGTCGCGGTTCGGAGACAGCGATCCACCGGACCGTATGCATATCCCGTGCTTGGTGAATATGTGGAATTGTATGAGCGCACTCAGGGGGTTCATCCGGAAACGGGAGAACCGGAGTGGATCAGAACGCCCCGAATCCGGGCGCGGATCCCGGAGGGGTGGGAGAATTTGCTTCTGGTGGTTTTCCCGGACAGCCGGGAAAACGGACTGTATCGAACCTTTCCCATGGATGCCTCCTCCGCCCGCACCCCAAAAGGAATGGTCCGGTTGCTGAACGGAACTCCGGATGTGCTTGGGGTTCAGGCCGGTGAGGATGTGATGGTGATTCAGCCTTCGGAATCGGTTTTGTTCAAACCTCAGCTCCCGCCGGGCGGGTCCAGATTTCCGGTCCGCATGATGCGCCGTCAGGGGGATGAATGGCAGCTGATCTACAGTTCGAATCAGCGGCTGGAGCCGGAAAAAGCCAATTTGATGGTGATTTATCCCTCCGGCGGGCGAAGGGTTCAGGTGATGAATTTCGGGGGGATTCCTTAAGCGGAGATTTTAGCGGGCATTGACTCTTTTATATGAACCGGTATGGGGAAGGAATGAATTCTTCAGATTTGTCGTTGTCCTGTTCGTATGAGTCTTTGGCGGAGGGGTGGTTTCGGCGGTGTGGACGCAGCGGGCTGATGCTGCCGGCGGTGAGTCTGGGGTGTTGGCAGAATTTCGGGGAGCGGGCGTCGGCTTCGGCGCCGAGCCGGGACGAGGCGGAACATCATGCGCGCTGCCGCGGGATGCTGTGCACGGCGTTCACCCTGGGGGTCACACACTTTGATTTGGCGAACAATTACGGGCCGCCGCCGGGGGCGGCCGAGTCGAGGGTCGGACGGATTTTGCGTGAGGATTTCGCGGGACTTCGCGACGAATTGGTGATCAGCACCAAGGCGGGATACACGATGTGGCCGGGACCCTACGGGGATTGGGGATCGCGGAAGTATCTGATCGCGTCGTGCGATCAGTCCCTGAAACGCCTGGGACTGGAGTATGTGGACATTTTTTATTCGCACCGGCCGGATCCGGAGACGCCGGTGGAAGAGACGATGGGGGCACTGGATCATCTGGTGCGATCCGGCAAAGCACTCTATGCGGGGCTGTCGAATTACAGTCCGGCGCAGACGCGGGAGGCGCTGCGGGTGTGTGAGGAACGGGGATTTGTGAAACCGGTCATCCACCAACCCAAGTACAATCTCATCGATCAGCGAATGGAAACGGAGGGTTTGTTTGAGATGTTGGCGGAGGCCGGAATGGGGAGCATCTGCTTTTCGCCACTGCAGGGCGGTCTGCTGACCGGAAAATACCTTGACGGCGTGGCGGAGGACAGCCGGAAAGGATTGAAGGGAAATGAGGATCAGGATCCGTGGCTGCATGGGGAGAAGCGGGACCGGCTGGCGCGGTTGAAGGCGCTGGCGGAGGCGCGGGGGCTGACCTGCACGCAACTGGCGCTTTTGTGGACCCTGCGTCCGGGGCGGTGCACCTCGGCCCTGATCGGCGCCAGCCGTCCGGATCAGATTGTGGAGGCGTGTTCGTTGCTGAAACGGACTCCGGTGGATGCGATTACAGAATCGAACGATTTCGCGGCCTGGAGCCAAACGCTTCGCGAGCAGGCGGCAAAATACACGACCAAGGTTTCGAATTCGTCCGCGGAGATTGTTGAAGGCCTGCGTGAGGAGCGGGGGTGATGGTCAACCAAACGCTGCCCAGGCGTGCTGGGCGGGCGGGGTGGTGGCGAGGAGGTGTTCGAGGGCGTGTCGGTGGCGCTGCAGGGCTTCGCGCTCGTCGGGGAAGTGGGCGAGGTTGCGCTGCTCGCGGGGATCGTTGACGAGGTCGAAGAACTCCTCATGGAAACCGGGGTCGACATCGGGCAGGATGTGTCGGACGTATTTGCGGGTTGCGCTTTGCATGCAGTGCCAATTTTGCGAGGATTCGGAGAAGGCGAATTCGCGGACGGGCGTGTCGTCGGTGAGCGCGGGGCGCAGGGAGCGGCAGGGAATGCGGTCGCGGTAGGCGGGCCAGGGTTCGGAGAGGACGGTTTGCGGGTCCAGACCGGCGGTGTCGAGAATGGTGGCGGTGAGGTCGGTGAGTTCAACGGGGGGCGTATAAACGCGGTGGGCGGGTTGACGCGGGTCGCGGACGAGAGTGGGCACGGTGAGGGACTCGCGATAGTAGGTGGACTTCTGAACGCGGCCGTGATCGCCCATCATTTCGCCGTGATCGCTGCTGAAGAGAATGACGGTGTTGTCGAGTTCGCCCTGCTCACGGAGTTCGTCGAGAATGCGTCCGATCTGATCGTCGACCAGGCGGATGGTTGCGCGGTAGGCGCGGCGGAGCCGCCAAAGCGTTTTTTTGAGGTCGGGTGAGAGTTCCTCTCCCTCCGGTCCGGGGATATAATCATCGGTCTCCTCATAGGGCTCGGCATCGAGATACCGTTGCGGAGGGTCAAAGGGCTTGTGGGGAGAGCAAAAGGAGACGTTGAGATAGAAGGGGGTGTCCTTCGGCCGTTCGCGGAGGGCCTGGATGGCCTTGTCGCCGGTGACGACATCGACGTGGTCGGCCTCGTCGAAGGGCCAGGGCTTGCCGTCGGGTTCGAGGGCTTCGTCGGCAACATTCCGGTTGTCCCCACAGGCCGCGAGGAAGTCGCGGACGGGTTCCAGGATGCCGCGGGCGTCGAGGTGGGCGCACCAGTCGCAATAATTTTTGACGGCGAGCTGTTTGCCGGCGGATTCCCAGAGCCAGTTGAAGCCGAGGGTTTTGATTTTGGGGGCGAGGGCATGGAGGTTGGTGCCCCGGCCGCGCGGGGTGCCCCAGGGCCAACTTTGCAGGACGTGGAGTTTTCCGGCCATGGCCGTCCAGTAGCCCGCGTTCTGCAGCGCCCGGGGAAAGGTGGGGAGGTCGAAGTTCAGATCCCCGGCCATGGCGTGGGCTCCGATCTGGTGGCTGTAGCGTCCGGTGAGCAGCGCGCTGCGGGCAGGCATGCAGATGGGGTTGACGGACTGGCAGTTGGTGAACACCGTGGCGGATTCCGCGAGAGCTTTCAGGTGCGGGGTGCTGTAGACCGCTTCGGGCATGAAGCCCGCGTGGTCGGGCCGCAACTGATCCACAAGGAGGAAGAGGATGTTGGGCTTTTTCATGTGGCGGCCTCAGGCGAAGTAGTTCGGGACGCGCAGGAGCAGGCGTCCGCTCTGAGCGGGGAGCGGGAACGCGCCTTCGGCGTCGGGCTGCAGGCGGGTGTTGGTGCCGAAGACGAAGACCTCGGCGGGATTGCCCTCGAGATGAAGGCGCTGACCGGCGAAGGTGGAGGCCTCGTCGATCACATCGATGTCCAGAGCTTTGCGGACGGGAATATAATGAAGCAGGGTGAGGAGCAGGTCGTTTCCTTTGCGGAGGGGGACTTGCAGGATGCGTTTGGAGAGGGCTTTGCCGAAGGGTGGCGGTCCGATGAGGGCCTCCATACAGCGGGCCCAGACGGGGGAGATGACCGGATTGCCGGTTTGGCGGAGATCTTTGAAGATCGGATCTGCGAAGACCACGAAACGCTCGCCGCGGATCACGGCGGGGTGGTCGGGATCGGCGTCGGCCACGGGCGGGGTTTGAAAATGGGAGGAATACTTCAGATCGCTGCGTTTGAAGTAGGGCAGCACCCTGCGCACGAGGACCTCGGCACCGGCTTTGGGTTTGATGCGGAGTCCCTGCGAATAGACGACCCGGTCGCTGACCGCGAGTTCGGGATCAAAACTTTCCCCGGCCCGCCAGAAGGTGGGATACAGGGGTTCGTCCCCGTGGACCTCAAGGGGCAGGAAATCGAGAGCCATGCGGCCCTGAGCGTCGAGCAGGGATTTGTGGGAAATCAACAGCTTCCCGCCCTGCCTGTGGTAGGCCGCGAGTTTTTCGGCGAGTTCGGGCGTGATAACGGACTGATCCGGAAGGAGAATCAGGGCGTAGCCGCTGAAATCGTCCTGGCTGTCGACGACTGCGCAATCGTAGTGATATTCCTCGCAGAGCAACACCGCGGCCTCTTCACTGAGGCCTCCGTCGATGCCGGGACTGGAGGGCGTGAGGACGGCGACGCGTCCGGCGGTGAGGACCGCGCCTTCGTAGAAGGGCTCGGCCGCTTCGCACTGTTCATAGACCTTGCCGATCAGATCATACGCGGCGGCGTCGGGAATGCCGCGCGGGGGGAGTTGATCGCCGATGGAGTTGCCGCCGCCGAGGGCCTGGGCGCGGAAGCATTCGTATTCGAGGGCTGCCTGCGGTTTGACGCCGCCGAAATCGCCCCACATTTTCTGGAAGCGTCCGGTCATGCCCAGCCAGGGTTTGCCCCAGTGACTCTGCATGCG
Source organism: Verrucomicrobiota bacterium (assembly GCA_020831625.1). Taxonomy (GTDB): domain Bacteria; phylum Verrucomicrobiota; class Kiritimatiellia; order SS1-B-03-39; family UBA6053; genus PXAS01. The sequence goes on from JAFIGD010000015.1 coordinate 53,844, forward strand.
GCCCATGCGAGGGAAGTGGAAATACCCCCAGAAGCCGGAGGGGAGGGATTCGATTTCGAAGTGGGTCTGGTGCTCGGCGCGGGCGCGGGGGCCGATGTTCGGGTGCAGGTTGCCGTCGTTCTGGGCGTTGTAGAAGACGGTGGCGCGGGGCTGACGGCTGTGAATAAGGCCGGTGAAGCGTTTACTGAAGGCTGCCTGGGCGAGGCCCTGGAAGACGGCGAAATTCGCGGGGGTGTTTTCGAGCAGACCGTGTTTGGCGCGGAAGGCGCGGGAGGCGTCGCTCCAGCCGCCGCGGGGATGAAAGAAAAGAATGTCGATGAAAAACCCGTCGACGGCATCGCCGTAGCGGTCGAGCAGTTCGATCAGGTGCGCCTCGAAAAAGTCCTGATATTCGGGGTCGAGGAAATTGTTGAATTTCCACATGGCGTGGTGGCCGGGTTTGCCGTCGGGACCGACGGTGTCTTCGGCGAAGCGGCCGTCGACGGTCATTTGCCGCCATTCGGGATGGTTTTGGGCGGCGTGTTCCTCCCAGACGACGGTGGTGTAAATGGGGGCCCGGATGTTGAGGCGGTGCAGGGCTTCGATTTGTTCCCCGAGCAGGTCGCGGTCACCGATGCCGGGGTGGGATTGTCCGGTCCGGGTGGGGTAGTAGCACATGCCGTGATGGCATTTGGCGAAGACGGTGACGCTGTTGACACGGGCCCGCTGAAAGGTTTCCGCAAAGGCGGCGGCGTCGAAATCCCGGCCGACATCCGGAATAAAGGGGGAGGTGTGAAAATCGAGGTGGACCTGGCGCTGGTGGGTGAGGAGGGGATGTGTGTTCATGAAGTCAACAGGGCGGGATTCGCTTTTTTTTTAGAGTGAACCCGGAACGTCCGGGAATTTTCAACTCCTTAGTTGGGTTCCGGGGGAATTCAACCCCGGAATCCGTTATCGGTTAACCTCCGAATCCTCTCTGAATGAGTACCGGTTTGTCTGTGAGTATGTTTCATAAAATAAGGGTTGTTATCGGGAGGAGGAATGAATACGTCATCGAATATGACAATCGCAGAATCCAGTGAAATGAAACACGGTCTCCTTCAACGTCAGCTGGGCCTTTGGGGGGCGGTGATGATGGGTATGGGCGCGATGGTGGGCACGGGCGTGTTCGTGAGCATCGGCGTGGCCGCGGGGATCGCGGGGGCCGCGGTGGTGCCGGCGATTCTGGTGGCGGCGGGGGTGGCCGTCTGCAACGCGCTGAGCAGCGCCCAGCTCGCGGCCTCCCATCCGGTCAGCGGCGGGACGTATGAGTACGGGTATAAATACCTGACGCCTTCCCTGGGCTTCACGGCGGGCTGGATGTTCCTCTGCGCGAAGTCGGCCTCGGCGGCGACGGCGGCCCTTGGTTTCGGGGGCTATCTTTTGCATGTGCTGGGGCGGTCGAGCCCGATGGCGGTCACGGTTCTGGGGGCTTCAGTGTCCATTTTGGTGACCTTGCTGGTGCTCAGCGGTCTCAAGCGCTCCAATCTGGCCAACATCCTGATTGTTTCCGCGACGTTGATCGCGTTGACGATTTTCGTCGGGTTCGCCGGCTCCGCCGCGATCCGCTCGCCGGACCGTCATTTGTTTCCGCTGTATCCGCGGGACCGGGAATCGTTCCGGGCGTTTTTGCAGGCCTGTGCGCTGATGTTTGTGGCCTACACCGGTTACGGACGCATCGCCACCATGGGGGAGGAGGTGAAAGAGCCTCGTAAAATTATTCCCAGAGCGATTATCGCGGTGACGGCGGTTTCGGCGGTGCTGTACATGGCGGTGGGGCTCGCGGCCATCGGTTCGTTCGGCGCGGACGCGCTGGGAGAGGCCACCCGGACGCAGGCCGCCCCGCTGGAAACCGTCCTGCGCAGCCTGGGGCATCCGGCGGCGGCCGCGCTGGTGGCGCTGGGGGCGATGACGGCGATGCTCGGCGTGTTGCTGAATCTGATCCTGGGCCTGTCCCGGGTGGCGCTGGCCATGGGGCGCCGGGGGGATTTGCCGACCGTTTTCGCGAAGATTGACACTAAAGGGGCCACGCCGGTTCCGGCGGTTCTCGGCGTCGGCGTGTTGGTGACCGCTCTGGCGGTGCTCGGGGATGTGCAGCTCACGTGGTCTTTCAGCGCCTTCACGGTGCTGGTTTATTACGCGATTACCAACCTCTCGGCGCTGCGGCTGGATCCGGAACATCGTCTGTACCCCCGCTGGATCTCCTATACCGGCATTGTCGCCTGCCTTTTTCTGGCGTTTTGGGTCGACCCCGCAGTCTGGATCACCGGGCTCGGCCTGATCGCTGCCGGACTGGTTTGGCACAAGATCCGGAAACGGCTCTAAAGACCGGTCACGATGCAGAGGGGTGGCACGGAGGTGTAAATTTATCAAACAAACTGCCGATGGCTTCTTTGGTGAAGGGTTTGGGCAGGTGAAAGGTGTTGGGGGTGTTGAGGTGCAGGCGGGCGGACTCCCGCAGCGGGGCGCCGGAAAAAAAGATCACAGGCAGGCCGGGACGCAGATTGCGGGCCCAGTCACAGAGAGCGTCGCCCTGCATGTCGGGCAAGTTCATGTCGGTGAGCATGGCGGTGAGGGGAATGCTCTTGGTTTCAATATGCTTGAGCGCCTCCTGTCCGGTGGCGGCCTCATGGGTTTCGAAGCCCAGCGAGGAGAGCATCCGCCTCGCGAGTCGGCGGATGGAGGGGTCGTCATCGACAACCAGAATGGTGGCGCTTGAAGGCATAGATAACCTCAAGCATAATCTGTTCCAAATGTTGCGGTGTTAATGAAATAGGCGGTGACCCTTAAAAAATAACTTTAAAATGTGATGTTTCCAGTCAGAAAGCGAAGCGTGCACCACGAAATTGTACTCTCTTTTGCATCGTTTTCACAAAATTGTTATCAGGGCGATCATATTTCCAGCACCCAGCGTTTATTGTACCAGAAGTAGCTCTCGGGGTGGGTCAGAATGTGGGGGGAGAGGTCGTCGAGGCAGCTTTGGAGGAGGTCGGCCTTGGCGGCTTTTTTGTTCGGGGCGTCGTCAGGAAAGAAGCGGAGGGGGGCGGGATGCCAGACGTGTTTGCCGTCGGGGGCTCGATAGAGGGCGACGGGCAGAACGGCGGCTCCGGATTTGGCGGCGAGGAGGCCGAGGCCATTGGCGAGCCGGCAGGGGCGGTTGAGAAAGGTGTGGGTTTCCCCGGCACCCCGGGCGCGGATGTCGATGAGAATGGCGACCACACCGTTGTCGGCCAGAAACGGAAGCAGTTTGCGGATTAGTTTGGGGTCGTCGCGGTCGAGGACGAGGCCGCCGCTTTGCTGCCGGGCGGTTTGCAGGGCCTGATACGTCAGCGGATTTTTTTGGGCGCGGGCGATAAAGCACATGGGGGTGCCGCGGCGGCAGACGATGGTGCCGGCAAGGTCCCAGTTGCCGAAGTGGGTAATGACAAGCAGAACTCCTTTGCCGGATTCGCGCGCCTTTTCCAGTGCGGCCGTCCCCGCCGCGTCGTCAATGTGCTCATGGACCCAGGCGTCATCGAGTTTGTCCGCGTTGAGGATCTCGCAGAAGTTGTGGCCAAGATTGCGCGCGGCCTGTTTGCGGATGCGCGCCTGTTCCGCCGGCGTGGTTTCGGGCAGCACCTCGGTGATGCGCCGGGCGGTGGTTGCTTTGCGCCAGCCGAAGGTTTCCTGAAATTGACAGGCCAGAAAGGCGCTGAAACGGCTGGCGGCGGGAAAGGGCAATCCGCGAAGAAGTCCCCGCATCAACAGGAAGATTCCGTATTCGATACGGTGACGAATTCGCAGGGGCAGGGGAGGCGTGGCGGACATGGGGCCGGATTAGCGCACGCCTCCCCGCTTGGCAAGTGTGGAGGCTTACCAGTCGTAGGAAACCGACGCGGCAAAGCGGCGTTCGGCGTAGGTGTCCTGGCCGGCGAAGTCGCGGAAGTCGTCGTCGAGCAGGTTGGACGCGGTGAGACTCACCTGCAGTTGCGGAATGGTCTCCGGACGGGCGTGAAGCGCCAGCGAGGTCAGGAACTGGGTGTCGCCTCCGCGGGTGCGGAGGTTGTTGTCCACCTGGTTGCGCACGCTTTGGTTGGCCTCGAGACGGAGTCCGTCCTGAATCTGCCAGTCAAGCTGCAGACCCGCGATTTGCCGGGCGTAATCGAGCGCGTAGCGGCTGGCGAAGGGCTCGTTGTCGGCATCCTTGTCCAGCAGCGTGAGGGTTCCGGTGATATCCAGATCCTGCGTGACGCGCTGGCGGAGCAGGAGTTCAGCGCCGAGGGTGGTGACGGTGCCGATGTTTTCGGCCTGCCAGCGGGGGGCGGCCGCGTCGGAGCGGATCCAGTCCACGGTGTCTTTGGTTTCGTGACGGAACAGGGTGATGGAGGTGAAGGTGTGGGGGGCGGGTTGCCACTGGGCGCCCACTTCAAGACTCCGCTGGGTCTGCACGTCCAGACCGGCGTTTCCAAGACTGCCCGGCGATTCGTAGTTCAGCTCAGTGTAGCTTGGACGGCGGGCGGACTCGCTGTAGTCGACATAAAACATGAGCGTTTCACCGGGTGTGAATTCCGCGCGGGCGAGGGGCAGAAACTCATTGTCGAAATCCTCAAGGAATTCGGCCCGGGCGCCGGCAAAAAGGCGCAGGTTGTCCGCCGCGAGAAAATCGGGCAGGAGAGTGAGGGTGCCGCGGCTGCGGTCAAAATTGCCCAGGTTGCTGCTTTGGATTTCCTCGGTGTCGAAGGAGGCGCGTCCGGTGACGCCGAAAAATTCATTGACGGGATGGCGGTATCCGGCTTCAACGGCGCGGGTGTTGGTGGTGTGCTCGTTGCGGAACAGTCCGGTGGGAAGATCCAGCCGGTAATCGTCTTTGAATTCACGGACCATGACACTGAGTTCAAGCGGCGCTTCGGAGTCGAAGGTCCGGAAGGTGCCGAGAATCAGGGTGTCTTCGGTGGTTTCCTCGGATTGAAATTCGGGGCTGACGCCGTAATATCCGGTGGTCCCGAAGGTTTTTTCCTGATACCCCAGCCAGACATCGGTTTGACCGAAAGGGCTCAGGTGTTGCATCTGGGCTCCGACGCGCACGGATTCAACGTCGTTGCCGAGCGAATCCACATTGGGGGCGTCCATAAACCCGGCAAACGCGCCGAGACCGAAGGTGTTGCCGTGCAGGGTTTCCTGAACGTACTGCAATCCGCCGGTAAGGCTGAAGCCTCCCTCGGAGTCAACGCCGCCGGAAACAACCCGGCGCGCCCGCATGGGCAGCGGGGTGAGGGCGACGGTGCCGGCGAGATGTCCCTCTCCGCAGGCGGCCTGTCGGGTGCCGGTGCGCACTTCCGGGGCGGCCAGCCACCAGGCGGGGAAAGGGAAATCACTGTGAAAATGTTCGGTTTGCGGATTGCGGAGGGCGACACCGCCAAAGCTGAGACCGGCGCCGGAAAAGGCAGAGCCGCGGATGCTGAGGTCGGAGGAGCCGCCGGCGATGCCCTGAGGGATCACCTGAACGCCGGGTTCATACCTTAAATAGGCGGCGAGGCTGGTGTCGAGCCCGCCCGACTGACTGATGGAGAGCGGGCTGTCCTGAACGAGCAGCGGGGGAATTGTTTCCTGAGCGAAAACGGAGAGCGCGGCGATGGACAAGAGAGGGAGAAGGTGATGTTTTTTCATTGTAAACCTAAATATGGGGTTGAGTTTCCAATCATATGGACTAAGGCGGAGGTGTCAATCAACAAACGAAAGCAAAGCGGATGTCACACGAAATTAAAGTTTATATTTTGGAAAAATTGCGGGAGGCGGAGAGGGAATGGGTGAGCGGCGAGGTGTTGCGGGCTCCGTTCGGGGTAAGTCGGATGGCGGTGTCGAAGCAGGTGAGAGCCTTGCGGGAGAAAGGGTACGGCATTGAGGCGGGGACTCGAAAAGGATACCGGCTGGTCTCCGAGGCTCCCGGGCTTTATCCGGAATCGGTGTTGCCCCGTTTAAAAGGAACCCGGTTTGCGGACGGGGCGTACAAGGGGCTGGAGATCACGTCCTCCACCAATGACGACGTGCGGGGGATGGCCGAGGCCGGGGCACCGGAAGGGAGTTTTGTGACCGCTGAAGTGCAAATGGCGGGGCGGGGACGCCGCGGCCGGAGCTGGTTCGGACAGCAGGGCGATTCGCTGATGGTGTCCCTGCTCTTGCGGCCGCCGCTTTCTCCGGCGAAATGCGGACTGCTGCCATTGCTGGCGGCGGTGGCGGCGCGGGAGGCGCTCACAGAGCTTGGTGTGGAGGGGGTGGGCATCAAGTGGCCCAATGATCTGATCCTCGACGGAAGAAAACTGGCGGGCATTTTATGTGAAATCAGCAGTGATTTTGACTCCGTGTCCCACGCGGTGATTGGTCTGGGCATGAATGTGAACACCCGGAAAAAAACGTTTCCGGAGGCGGTGCGGGACCTGGCGTGTTCCCTGAGGACGGTGACAGGCCGTGAATGGTCGCGCGCGGATATTCTTGAGCGGTACCTCCGGCAGATGGACGCGTATCTGAACGAGGCCTGGCAGGGTGATTTTTCCCGGGTGTTGGCTGATTGGCGCGCGGGGTCGGTGACCCTGGGGCGGTCCATCGAGGTGACGATGCCGGACGGGAGCCTTGTCAAAGGTAAGGCTCTGGATGTGGATGTCAGCGGGGCTCTTGTTTTTCAGTCGTCGGCCGGGGAGATCCGGCATTTGACCGGCGGGGAGGTCAGCCTCGGGTTAAAATCGAAGCGATGATTTCCTCTTCGGCGGCGAAGAGCAGGTCAAGCATTTCGCCTTTGTTCTGAGCCTCGCTGAGGGCGAGGAGCACATCGGTGCGGTGGCAGATCATGCTGAGGCGCGCGAGCAGATGGAGGTGGATTTTGTCGTCCTGGGTGCAGAGCAGAAAAAAGTGCTGGGTGAGGCGTCCGTCGGGGCCGCCGAAGAGGGCGGGAGCGGGGGTGCGCCCGTAGACCACGAAGGTGTCTTCGAACATGTAGGGTTCGTGCTGGGGCGGATGCAGGAGCGCCACGCCGCCGGAGAGGGCGGTGCTGCAGAGGTTTTCGCGCTCCTCGACCCCGGCCAGCAGGCCCTCTTTGTCCCAGAGCATGCCGGTGGCGTCGGCGAGATCGACCATGTTGCGGATGATTTTCGCGCGGGTTTTGCCCTGGAGGTCGGGCTCGATGCAGTTGGGGACCATCAATTCCGGAAGCAGGGCGTGCCGTGCGCTGAGGTCATGCTGTTTGGCGGAGGACTGGCGGTGGAAATCGCCCACTTCGTCGGAGGACATGCCCAGAAGCCGCTGCGAGGCCCAGCGGTCGATCTCTTTCCGCCGGAACCGAAGGCCCATGCCGATTCGTTCGTGGGGAATTTCATTCCGTTTAACCAACAGGCGGACAGCATCGGCCTCCAGATGAAGGTACTCGGACAGTTCTTCGATGGAGAAAACCTGATGGGACATGGGAATGAAAGAATGGAGCCAAAGGCCGGAATCGAACCGGCGACCTATTCATTACGAGTGAATTGCTCTACCAACTGAGCTACTTTGGCTTTGGATGTCGTGTTTATAGTGATTTACAGGCTTGTTTGTCAAGTCCCGGATGAACAGGATTCTGTTGAATTGATTTCAATTTGGGCTTTCTCTTTTCAGCGGGGGCTTTAGGAGAGGCCCCATGATAAAACTTGCTCTGATCGGTACCGGGGGGATGGCGAATGCCCATGCCCGTAGTTTTAACGATATTCGCGGGGTGAAACTCGTCGCCGCATGTGATGTGGACGCGAAGCGGGTCGCGGAGTTCGCGAAGACCTATTCAATTCCCAAGACGTACACCTCGGTGGAGGCGCTGCTGGCGGAATCGGACTGTGACGCGGTGTCGGTGGTGACGCCGGACACCTGGCACGCGCCGATTTCGCTGCAGGCGATGAAGGCCGGCAAGCATGTGCTGTGCGAAAAGCCGCTGGCGACGAATTATCCGGACGCGAAGAAAATGGCGGACGCGGCGCGGCGCAGGGGGGTGATCAATATGGTGAATTTCTCGTACCGGAACGCGTCCGCGCTGCAGGCGGCGGCGGATCTGGTGGCGTCCGGCAAGCTGGGGGAGGTCCGGCATGTGTCGGCCTCGTATTTGCAATCGTGGCTGACCTGTAACGCCTGGGGGGAATGGACCACCTCGCCAACCTGGCTGTGGCGGCTGTCCTCCGAGCACGGCAGCAAGGGGGTGCTGGGCGATATCGGCGTGCATATTCTGGATTTCGCCTCCTATCCGGTCGGGAAAATGAAGTCGGTGAACTGCAAGCTGCACACCTTTAAAAAGGCCCGGGGCAATAAGATCGGTCCCTACAAACTGGATGCGAACGACAGCGCCCTGATTCGGGTGGAGTTCGCGAACGGGGCCATGGCCTCGGTGGAAACCACCCGCTTCGCCACGGGGCATATCAACCGTCTGTTCTTGTCGATTCATGGAACGCTGGGCGCGCTGCGGATGGATCTGGACACGTCATATGATGAGATGGAGGTCTGTCTGGGCGAAGACCGCCACCGTCAGGCTTGGAAGACGGTGAAATGCAAAAAAACGCCCTCGATTTATCAGCGCTTTGTCAACTCGATCCGTACCGGGGACGTGGACCAGGCGGGCTTTAAACGCGGCGCGGAGATTCAAAAAGCCCTGGACGCGTGCTTTGTGTCCGACGCCGAAGACCGAACCATCCAATTGTGAGGAAAATTATGATGAGCACTTTGTTTCCGTTCCCGCGTGTGTGGGAGATTCCCGAACTCACCGAAATCAACCGTCTGCCCGCGCGGGCTTCGCTGTTTCCGTTTCCGGACGAGGCAAAGGCGCTGACGCGCGACCCCGCGAAATCGAAGTGGGTCAAATCCCTGGACGGTTCCTGGGCTTTTGATTATTTTGAGCGGCCTGAAGCGGTGCCCGCGGGTCTGGTGAAACGCAAACCCGGAGCGAAAACGCCGGAGATTCAGGTGCCGGGCAACTGGACGGTTCAGGGCTGGGACAAGCCCCATTACACGAACATTCAAATGCCGTTCGAGAACCGGCCGCCGTTGGTGCCGGACGCGAATCCGACCGGGCTGTACCGCAAGGTGATCTCGGTGCCGAAGACCTGGCAATCGCGGCGGACGGTGCTGCACATCGGCGGGGCGGAGAGTGTGGTGCTGGTGTATGTGGACGGCACGTTTGTGGGCATGAGCAGCGACAGCCGGCTGCCGGCGGAGTTTGATTTGACCCCGCATCTGAACGGCGGGGAGCAGGTGCTGGCGCTGCTGGTGATCCGCTATTCGGCGTTCTCCTATGTGGAGGATCAGGATCACTGGTGGATGGCGGGGCTGCATCGGTCGGTGAATTTGATCTCGACCGGTCACGCCTGGCTGGAGGATGTGTTTGCGAAGACCGGTTTTGAGCCGGAAACCGGAGCGGGGACTCTAGACCTGACGGTGCGCGGGGGCTTTTCCGGCGCCCCGGGTCTTAAATGCGCGGTGGCGGTGTCGCTGCTGGATGCGGACGGGAAAAAGGTCTGGCGGAAACCGAAAACGTTGATGATCGACGGAACCAGCTATCGGGACGGGGGCTTTGAGGACACGCTGGCGGTTGAACTGCCGGATGTGCGGCCCTGGTCGGCGGAGATTCCGAATCTGTACACGCTGAGTCTGGTGATGACGGATGCGGACACCGGCAAGGTGGTGGAGGCGCGGGCGCTTCGAATCGGTTTCCGGTCGGTTCGGATTGCGGACGGGCTGTTGTTGTTCAACGGCAAGGCGGTGAAATTCAAGGGCGTGAACCGTCATGATCACGATCCGGATTTCGGAAAATTCGTGCCGGAGGCGCGCATGCGGGAGGATGCCCGGCTGTTGAAGGAGCATAACTTCAACGCGGTGCGGACCTCGCATTATCCGAACGATCCGAAGTGGTATGAAATCTGCGACGAGGTCGGCCTGTACGTCATGGACGAGGCGAACCAGGAGGCGCACGATAATTACGCCACGCTGGGCCATGATCCGCGCTGGCGGCGGACGTTTGTGGAGCGGGCGGAGCGGATGGTGCTTCGCGACCGGAATCACGCCTGTATTTTCGCGTGGTCGCTGGGGAACGAGACCGGGTACGGGCTGAACCACGATGTGGCCGCCGACGCGGTGCGGGCGCTGGATGATTCGCGCATTGTGCACAACGAGCCCGCGAACCGGCCCGGCTGGAAACAGGGCGGAAACCAGTACACCCCGGGTGGTGAGCGGAGCCATGACATCCATGCGCCGATGTATGCGGGGCTGCATTCATGGATCGCGTTCGGGAAAAAACCGGGCGACGGACGTCCCTTCATTCCCTGTGAGTATTCCCATGCCATGGGCAACAGCAACGGATGTTTGAAGGAGCATTGGGACGCGGTGTGGCACTATCCGGTCCTCCAGGGCGGGTTTATCTGGGACTGGGTGGAGCAGGGGCTGCGCAAAAAGACACCCGACGGCCGAGAGTTCTGGGCCTATGGCGGAGACTATGGCGACGTACCCAATGATGTGAATTTCAACTGCAACGGACTTGTTCAGCCCGACCGGGTTCCCAAACCCGCCATGGCGGAATGCAAAAAACTGTTCCAGCCGCTGCATTTTGCGAAATTCGACCGCAAGCGGGGAACGGTGACGGTCGTGAACCGCGATGCCTTCCGGAACAGCGACTGGCTGGAGCTGTCCTGGGAAATCACCGTGGACGGCGAAGCGGCCGCCTCTGGCACCCTCGGCAAAACGGATCTGCCCGGCGGCGCGGAGACGGTGATCAACCTGAATCTGCCGGCGGTTGAATTGGAACCGGGTCAGGAGGCGCTGATCCGTTTCCTGGCCGGCGGGGAGGGGCGCACGGTGGCCTGGGAACAGTTCCCGCTTGCGAAAAAAGCCTTCCGAAAACCGGGGCGGGCCAAAACCGGACTGGATATCGGGGTGTCGGGGTCGGAGGTGACCGTGATGCAGGACGAGTCCGAAGTGCGTTTCGATCTCAAAAAAGGCGAAGTCGGTGTTATGCGTCAGGACGGGCGGGACCTGGTGCGGTCCGGCCCGCGCCTGCAGATCCTGCGCGGGTATATCGACAACGAGGGCGTGAAAGGGCGTCCGGATCATTGGAAAGAGGCGCGCCGCAAAATAGGTCAATGGCATCAGGCCGGCTTTCACGCGCTCAAGGTTCGCTCCGCCGGGGGCGAAGTGTTCGACGACGGGGTGACGCTGTCGCGGGTTTACGGTGTCAAGGGATGTTCGAATGCCTTTGCACACGAACAGGTCTGGCGGTTTCTGCGGGACGGCTGGATGGAAATCAGCCACCGCGTGAACATCGATCCCAGTCTTCCGGATTTGCCGCGTTTGGGGGTGACGCTTGAGCTGGATCCGTCCCTGCAACACCTTAGTTGGTTCGGCCGCGGGCCGGAGGAGACCTATCCCGACCGCAAGGCCGGGGCGTGGATTGGCCGGTTCGATTCGACGGCGGATCAGCAGCTTTTCCCGTATGTGGTGCCCCAGGAGTCCGGGAATCATGAGGATTTGCGCTGGCTGCGGGTCGGCGCGGCGGACGGTTCCGGAATTCAGGTCCGCGCCCCGCAACGGTTCAGCGGATCAGTGCTGCCGTACACGCCTGATGAACTGAACGCCGCCCGGCATCCCTTTGACTTGCCGGCGCCGGAGCGGGTGCATCTGAATCTGGATCACCGCCACCGCGGGCTGGGCACCGCCAGTTGCGGACCCGACACCCTTCCGGAATACTGGATTCAACCCGGTGAATACCGGTTCAGTTTCCTGATGAAACTGGACGGAAACGCGGCGGTTGACAGATAAACAGGCACAGGCTTGTTGATCCGCCGGGTTTCGTCAGATGTTGAGCCTTCATGAAAACACTCAGCGACCCTTTATCTCTCGAAGCCTGTATCGGCCAACTGCTGTGTCCCCTGCACGGACGCGACGACCTTGACGCGGTGAAACGCCTGCAGGAGCGGGAACAGTATGGCTGCGCCTTTCTCAACAGCGGCACGCTGGCGTCGTTTCAGCGGACGACGGACGCGATTCAGTCCGCCGCCGGATCGCCGGTGATTGTGGCCGCGGATCTGGAATGCGGCGCCAAGTCGGTCACGGATCGATCCACCCGTTTTCCCTGGGCCATGGCCTCCGGCGCGGCCCGGGACGGGGCCGCCACGGAAACCATGGGCCTCGCCACCGCTGCGGAAGGCCGTCACGCGGGGATTCACTGGACCTTCGCGCCGGTGGTGGATATCAATTTCAACTTCCGCAACGGGGTCAGCAATGTCCGCACCTACGGGGATGATCCCGACACGGTGCTGCGCTGCGCACGGGCGGTGATCCGCGGGGTGCAGGCGGAAAACCGCATGGCCGCCTGCGCCAAACATTTTCCGGGGGACGGCATGGACGAGCGGGACCAGCATCTGCTCACCACGGTGAATAATCTGACCGTTGATGCCTGGATGGCCACCTACGGCAAGGTGTGGCGGGGGGTGATTGACGCCGGGGTGCGCACCATCATGTCCGGCCACATTTCTTTTCCGGCCTGGCAGGGTGAATTCCGGCATCCGGAAAACGGCCTGCCCGCCACCCTGTGTCCGAAACTGCAAATCGAACTGTTGCGGAAAGAGCTTGGGTTTGAAGGGGTGATTGTCTCCGACGCGGCGCCGATGACGGGGCTCACCTCGCGGGTGGCGGAGGACGAGGCCGCGGTCCGCTTTATTGAGGCGGGCGGGGATGTGTATTTATTCGCCCGGCCCGGAAAGGAACACGGGCTGATTCTTGACGCGGTGCGGTCGGGCCGGCTGTCCGAGGCGCGGGTGCGCGAGGCGGCGGACCGGGTGCTGGCGCTCAAAGAATGGCTCGGGCTGGCGAACAGCACCCGCAGTCCCGCGCCTGCGGAGGCCGACACCCGGAAGTTCCGCAACGCGGCGGAAACGATCGCCCGCAAGGCGGTCACGGTGCAAAAAGACAACGGCGCGGTCGGCCGGGCTCCCGCCCGGGACGCGCGGATTCTCACGGTGACGGTGGATGCGGAGGGGCACAAATTTCAGCCGCCGACTCTGGACGCGTTTGATCAACATCTGCGCGATGCCGGGTACACAAACATCACACATCTCCGCAATCCCGGATCGCATCAGATGCTGGAGGCGGTGAAAGAATACGACACTGTCTTTTTGAATCTCTACATCCTGCCGCACATGCACATGGGGCACACCCGGCTGTACAGTCCGCAGGCGATGATTTTCTGGCGGGGGTTTGCGGCACAATGTGCCGACCTCCGCTGCACCAGCTTCGGCACACCGTATATTCTCTATGATCAGCCGCATTTGCCCAACATGCTCCTGGCGTACAGCGGCGCGGAACCCTGCCAGCGCGCGGCCGTGGATGCCTGGCTGGGGGCGTTGGAGCCCACCGGGCTGTGTCCGGTCCGGCAGCCGGAGATCCGGATTGTTCATTCCGTTGGAGTCGCGCCTTTAGAAAACGACTGAAGGACCAATTGATTTATTGGAAAAGGAAAAATTACAACCACGGATTAACACGGATTAACACGGATTTACACGGATAATTCATTTTCAATCGTTAATATCTTCACCAGAAACAACATCCGTATCCATCCGTGTCCATCCGTGATTGAATAAAGCGACAGGCCCTAAACGCGGGACTCCGGCGAGACTTCGGCGCATTTCCATTTTCCGGTGATAAAGACCTTGAGGGGATCTTTGGGGACGCCGGTTTGGTTGAGGAGCAGTTGCGCGAGCAGCTGTTCCGCCGCCGCCCCGCCGAGGCGGGCGTAATCCTGGCGGATACCGGCATAGGCGCTGTTTGCCGGGGCCATTTCCATGCTGGTCAGGATCAGCTCCGGGTTCACATCGGCCTCGCGGATCCAGTCCGGGATGGTGGGGCAACTGACGATGAGGCACTCCGGCTTCCAGGCGTTGACCCAGTTGAGAAATGCGGTTTTGTTTTCGGCGTCGGACTCGAACACAGCCTCGGTTTTGCGGAGTTCAGGGGAGACTCTTGCCCAGAAGCCGCCGGTGATCGCCCGCTGGGAACGGTTCTCCACCCGCAGGTCGGTGACCAACCCGATGCGTTTCTTTCCCTGACGGTGCAGGTGATGCAGAATTTCCCCCATTTCCGCGAAGTGGTGAAATCGCACGCGGTTGAACTCCGGCCGCCAGAGTCCGCTGCCGGCGATCACCACGGAAAAATTCTCCCATTTCCAGTTCAGATGACGGTGGGGCAGGGTGATCAGGGGCGCGAGAATCATCCCCCGGATTCCCCGGGCGTTAAGCATGCGCTCCACGCGGGCAGGTTTGGTTTTTTCATCCAGATAAAAACATTCCAACCCGTAGCCGTTCGCGCGCAGCGTGTCCCGCACCGCGTTTTCCAGTTTCACGAGATGGGAATATCCTTGCACGTCCCGCTGCACCGCATCGCTCCAATACAGCGCCACGGATTCCCCCAGCGCCTCCACACCCCGGTTGCGGCGGATGTGACCCATCAGTTCCGCCACCCTTGGGTTCGGCTGATAGCCCAGCCGTTCCGCCACCGCGCGGATCTGCTCGCGGGTCGATTGAGGAATGCTCGGATGATTGCGCAGGGCCAATGACACCGCCGCCGGAGACACCCCCGCCGCTTTGGCGATTTCACGCTGATTGGTGGATTTCTTCATTCACTAATCGTGCTTAGTGATGAACAACTTGTTTCGCAAGCCGAATAAGTGCAAAGATGCGGCCAAGCGTGATGACACGCCGATTTTGAAACCCGAAATGGAGTTTTGTCATGAAGAAAATGTGTACACTGTTTGCCGCCGGTTTATCACTGAGCGCCCTGGTTTGTCAGGGGAGTTTGATTGCGTATGAAAGTTTCGGTGATGCCGCCACCACGCAACTTGCCGGAACCACGGCCGACAGCGGTCTTGGCGCCTGGACGCTCGTCAGCGGCGCCGCGGGCAGTGCGACGTATACGGAACCCGGCTTGACGTATCCAAATTTAGTGACTTCCGGCAACAAAGTAACGGTCACCACTGGAACCGCCCTGTATGCGAATCTTACATCTCCCTTCACCGTTGCAGACAACAGCGTGGGGGAAATCTGGGGGAGTTTCATCATGAGCACCGGCAATACATCAGGTGATGCCGCATTGTCGCTGTTTCAAGCCGCAAGTCCCACCGCAAGCTCCAACGCGCTCGCTTCAATCGGTTTAATTAACAGCGGAGATGCGCGTCTAATCGGCGGGCGAACAATGGATGGGGGCGGCAACATCGGACTTGTCACCTCAAATGTCACTGTGAACCAACAAAACCTTTACATTTTCCGCATCACCATCGACACCAATGCGGGGCAGGTTGAAAGCGGCACGTTCTGGATTAATCCCACCATCACTGCGGGGATGACCGTCGGTGATCTAGGTACCGGCTGGTCCGCCGGCCTTACAAATACCGGTCTTGCTGGCGTTGCGTCTATTGGCCTCTACACCACAGGCACAAACGCCGCAGTCTTTGACGAAATTCGCCTTGGAACCACTCTGGATTCCGTGGCCGTAATTCCAGAGCCCGGAACCCTGGCATTGGTCGGGATTGCGCTGGGGTCGCTGGTGCTGTTTCGGCGGCGCACATAACGGAGAGGCGACGCCCCGTCGCCTGAATTCCGGCGGCGGGGCGCCGACGCTCCGTGTGATCCGGCGGCGGGGGCGCCGACGCTCCGTGAGATCCGGTGGCGGGGGCGCCGACGCTCCTTGTGATCCGGCGGCGGGGGCGCCGACGCTCCGTTTATTCGTCACTCGTCATTCGTCACTCGTCACTCGTCATTCGTCACTCGTCATTCGTCACTCGTCATTCGTCACTCGTCACTCGTCATTCGTCACTCGTCACTCGTCATTCGTCATTCGTCACTCGTCACTCGACATTCTCATGCTTTTCCTCAAAACAGACATTCTTATTGCCGGCGGCGGTCCCGCAGGGGTTCCCTGCGCGGTGGCGGCGGCGCGGGAGGGCGCGAAGGTGGTGCTGGTGCAGGACCGGCCGGTGCTGGGCGGCAACGCCTCCAGCGAGGTGCGCATGCATATCGTGGGGGCGGACGCCTTCGGGGGGCGGGAGCTGGAGGTGGAGGCGCGCGAGGGCGGCATCCTGGAGGAGTTCCGTTTGCAGCAGTGCGTGGAGAATCCGCAGCGGTCCGCCACGCTGCTGGATCTGGGGCTCTACAATCTGGTGCGAAACGAACCGAATATCACCCTGCTGCTGAACACCGCGCTGGTCGCCGCCGACTGCGACGGCAACCGCATTCACCGCGCCCGCGCGGTGCGGCACAGCACCGAGGAGACGTTCGAGATCGAGGCGGAAGCGTACATCGACTGCACCGGGGACGGCCGGCTGGGGCTGGAGGCGGGCGCGGCGTTTGTCCACGGCCGCGAGGCGCGGGAGCGGTTCGGGGAACAGCATGCACAGGAGGTGTCGGATTCGAAAACACTGGGATCCTCCCTGCTGTATCAGGCCCGGCGTCACGATCAGCCCATGCCCTACACCCCGCCCGCCTGGGCGCGAACATTCACCGCCGAGGATTTGCGGCTGCGGCTGCGCATCGACGATCCCACCCACGAGGACGGTCTCGAATACGGCTTCTGGTGGGCGGAGTGGGGCGGGGAACTGAACACCATCACCGACAACGAGCGCATCCGCGACGAACTGCTCGCCATCCTGTTCGGGGTGTGGGATTTCATTAAAAACAGCGGACGGTTTCCCCAGTCGGCCAACTGGGCGCTGGACTGGTTCGGGTGGATCCCCGGCAAGCGTGAAAGCCGCCGGTTTATCGGGCGCCACATCCTCAGCGAGTCCGACGTGCTGCTGGCGCGGGCGCATTCCGACACCATTGCGTATGGCGGCTGGCCGATTGATCTCCATCCCCCGGCGGGCGTGGACGCCGCGGACGAACCGCCGTGCCGGCATATTCATGTTCCCAATCTCTACGGCATTCCGCTCCGCTGCTGCATGGCCCGCGACATCGACAATCTGTATTTCGCGGGGCGCAATCTGTCCGCCACCCACGTTGCGTTCGCCTCCACGCGGGTGATGGGCACCTGCGCGGCGGTCGGGCAGGGGCTGGGCACGGCGGCGGCGCTCGCGGTGCGGGAGAATCTGGACCCCGAAGCCCTCGTGGCCGCCGCGCCGCGCATTCAGCAACTCCTGTTGCGCAACGACGCGTTTCTGCCCGGCGTGCGCAGTCGGGATCCCGAAGATCTTGCCCCGTCGGCCCGGATTTCAGCGGACAGTGAACAACCCGGCGCGCCGGCCCGGCTGGTGTGCAGCGGGTTCACCCGCGCCACCCACGGACCCGGCGGCACCGTCCCGGCGCAAACTGAACCGGGGCCGCACCGCTGGATGAGCCTGACGCTCCCGGCAACACTGGAACTGGCGTGGGACCGGCCCGTCCGCGCCCGGACGGTGCAACTGATTTTCGACACCGGTCTGCACCGGATTCTGACGCACTCTCAAAGCGATAAATTCACGGCGCGCATGGTCTGGGGACGGCCCCAGCCGGAGACCGTGAAGGATTACGACGTGGAAATTTTTCAGGAGGACGTCTGGAAGACGGTTCATACTGTCCGGGGCAATTTCCAGCGGCGGAACACGCTTTCTTTTTCCGATTTCGAAGTATTCTCCCGTCTCCGGGTGCGGGTTCACGCAAGCAACGGAACAGATCATGCCCGGATCTGTGAAGTGAGGATTCTCCCATGATTAAAGCCGCTGAAGCTCCGTCACTCCGTGACATCGCCCACGTGCTCGGGGTGACCCCGACCACGGTTTCGCTGGCCCTCCGGGGCAGTCCGCGCATCTCCAGCCGGACCCGCAATAAAGTGAAGCAAACCGCCGAGGACATGGGGTATCGGCCCAACGCCGAACTTTCGCGGGTGATGAGTCATTTGAAGACCCGGCGCGGCCGGGATATCCGTCCGGTGATCGCGCTGGTGACCGGCGGCGGGAGCCGCGCGGCCGCCGCGTCGGTGCGGGGCGTGTTTCAGGACATTGCGGAGACGGCGGGCTATACTGTGGATGTGCTGGACTTCACGCAGGCCGGGATGAATCTGGAGCGTCTGGCGGGAATTTTAACCGCCCGCGGGATTCGGGGGGGCATTCTGTACCGGCTGGAGGCGGAGGCGCCCCGGACGCGGGAGTGGTTGAAGGGACTGGCCCTCTGTTGTGTGGGCGCGCCGCCGCCGGGCGTCAAGTTGCCCTCCTGTGACTGGGAGGAGTCCGCGGGCGGGACCTGCCCCGAGGAGCCTCTGCTGGGGGCGGCGATGGATATGCTGGATCTGGCGATACAACACAACCGCTACGGGGAGGCCGGACACGGCATGACCCTTCGGCTGCACTGAAGCGAAAGGATTGACATCATGAGGGTTTCGAAATGGCTGCGGCCGAACGCGCTCGGTGCGTATCTGCTGATGCTTTCGTTCGGGTACAGCGCGGTCCGTTATGCCCGGGTGAGTCTGTCCACACGGGCTGAGCGTTCGGACACGGGCGGACTGCGGGTGATCCGGGTGTTGCACTGGCAGTTGGAGCCCGGATACCGGGAGGGGCTGCAAAGCGCGATCGACCGCTATAACCGCCTGCCGCATGTGCGGGAGGCCGGAGTGGAGGTGCGTCAAATCGCGGTGCCCGAGCAGGTGTATGCGCAATTCATCAACGTGCATCTCATCAGCGGCACCGCGCCGGATATTTGTGTGGCCGGGATGAGCCAGCTGCTGGGGGCCACGGCCGCCAATGCGCGGTATTTCGAGCCGATTTCCGGCTTTGTCCGGGAACCAAACCCCTACAACGCCCCCGAATTCCTGCCGCCGGATCTGCCGCAGGATCTCAAAGAATATTTAAGGGATGCCGCCTGGAACCAGACGTTCACCGACGGGATGCTGGGCGGGTGGGATGAGCTGCTGCAGGACTACTACGCGGTGCCGGTCAGTTCCTGGGGAACCGCCCGCACCTTTTACAACCGGGATCTGCTGTTGAAGGTTAAGGCCTGGATGCGTCCCCGTCTGGACGAGCCCTGGGCCCGGGAACTCATTGAAGAGGCGCGGATGGTTCAGGACGACAGCGCCTTCCGGGGCTGGGCGGACTCCGACGCGGCCCCGGACACCCTGGGGCGCTTCATTGTTTTTGCGGAGGCGGCCCGGCAGTTTGCCGCGCAGACACCCGGATTTGAACGGTTTTCGCCGATTTCCGCCAGCAACTACGGCATCACCACCATGGTGGACCGATACGTCACGCCGTTCACCTACCGCCTGGCCGACCGGTTGGACATCAACCGGGACGCGCTCACGCACTCCACCGAAATTCTCGGCGGCTGGCAGGCGGGGCTCTGGGATATGAACGAGCCTGTGCTGCGGGACGGATTCTTTGATGTGGTTCGCTGGCTGGCCCGCTATTATCCCACCGGATTTCTGGGACTGGACCGTGAACAGTCCACCCGCCGGTTTATCAACGGGCAGGCGATATTTTTGACCACCGGCGGTTGGGATGCCGGCACGCTGTTCGCCAATGCGGAGGGCCGCTTCGAGGTCGGTGTGATGGAGGCTCCGATGCCCGCGCCCGGTGAGCGCTGGTTCGAGCATTATGCCGGCCGCGCCAGCGAGGCGGATCAACGGCTGGGGGTTCCCATGTCGATTTACCGCCGCTCGCCCAACAAAGAGTGGGCGCTGGATTTTCTGCGGTTTCTGACCAGTTTCAGCGTGAACCAGGAGATGAACGCCGTCGCGGGCTGGATTCCGAGCATTGTGGGCGCGCGGCCGGTGGAGACGATGCGGCCCTTCGCGCCCAATCTGGAGGGGCTGCACCCAAGCGTGCGGATTCAACTCGGCTGGATGCCCACGGTGGGTACGCTGTACAACGGACTGTTCCCGCTGTTTCAAAGCGGGGACATTTCCTACGATGAGTTCGCGGGTCGGCTGGAGGAGGGGTATGGGCATCCCCGCACCGGGGTGGACCGGGTTTGGGAGGACGCGATGGTGCGCTCCCAGGATCAGGCCCGGCAACTCGAACGCGCCCTGGGGGTGCTGCACCTGCGCATACAGCAGGGCGGAGATGTGGAGGATCTTCAGCGCCAGGCCCAGATTCTTCTGGAAAGCAATCTCCGGGATCTGGACGGATTCGGCCCGCATTGGATGCGGGAGCGGTTGAGGGGGGAGTAGGGGTTGTAGCCCAGGGCACCCAGGGCGCCCGGGGCGCCCGGGGTTTTGGGGGAGGCGGGGGGGAGAGGAGGGGGGACGGGGGTCGGACAACTCGGGACAACTCAGGACAAATCGGGACGGAGAGGCGGGGGAGGGATCGGGACTACTCAGGACAAATCAGGACAGCTCCGGCAAAAAGCAACGGGAATGCGGGATTCGCCTCCGGGTACGGAGAGGCGGGGATAGAAAAGCCCCGTTTCCGAGGATCGGAAACGGGGCTTGGGGATTTTCCGGGGTTCGGAAAACCGGTTCAGCGTCTGCGGCGGAAGAGCAGCAGACTGCCGAGGGCGATTCCGACCAGCGCCAGGGTGCCGGGCTCGGGGATCACGTGCAGCTGTAAACTGCCGTCTTCGAAGTAGGCGCTGCGGCCGCCTCCGATATCGAAGGCGCTTCCACTTCCGTAGTTGGCAATATTTGCTGAACTGAATGTGGGCAGGTTGTCGCCGGTAAGCAGGGTGTAGACCCCGTCGTTGATGATACTCCAGTCAATGGCGGTTCCCGCAGTGGTACGGAGGCTGTTGACCCCGAATGAATCGTCCAGCGAGAAGGTGCCGGTCACTTCCATGGAGTGATCAGGGCTGAAGGCCAGGAAGGCGCCGTTGGCGAGCGTCAGGTTGCCGTTGATGACACTGTTGCCGCCGTCGGTGCCGAGGACGGCGCCATCGGCGACATTGACATTGCCGGTGATACCGCGGTTGACCAGCAGGGTGCCGCCAAGGACTTCAACGCCACCACCGAAGTTCATGGTGTTGCTGCCGCCGAAAACCACCACGCCGTCGGGGGTCATGGCGGTCAAGGCGTTGCCGTCGGTTTGACCGGTTGTACCGATCGAAGTGTAGGTGGCCATGGAGTAGCCGCTGTTAATGGCGACGATCTGATTGGCGCTGGCGTTAATGCCGCCGGTGAACTCGGTGCGTCCGTTTTCGGAGAAGAGGTTCAGACGGTGGGCGTTGGTATTGTTAAACGTGATGTTACCCGAGTAGCTGTTTGTAGTGCCCTCATCCTGTCGTCCGCCGATGTAAGTCTGGTTGGTGGCGTTGGCGGCGTTGCTTCCGCCGCTGCCGACCTCGATGTTGATGGCGCGGTTGAAGGTGTTGGCACCGAAACCTTGACCGAGGGCCAGGACGGTTGACTGGGCCGCTGAATTGTTGGCGTTCAGCGTGTATTGGTGGTTGGCCACGCTGTCGGCGTTTTCGAGAACGAAAGCCCCGTGCATGAGCGAGAGCTTGCTGCTGACCGGAGCGTATCCGGTCCAGTCGCCGCTCAATTCATAGGTTGAGTGACTGAACTGCTGACCGTCAACCGCGCGTCCACGTACCACGGTCCAGCCGTGCCCCGTCGAACCGCCGGTGAGGGCGGCGGTGGTGAAGTCTCCGGTCAAGCGGGTTACGGCAGGTACATCTGCCGCAAGACCGCCGTCATACCGGATTTCGAACTGGTTGGAGCCAAAGGCCCCGTCTCGAGTAATGGCGTTGATGAAATTGTTGGCGTAGGTCATTCGCGCCGAGGCGGCTTGGTTGAAGCCAATTCCTCCGCCGTTGCTGTTCAAAAGCCCCGTGCCGGCTTGGAAATCGCCGGTGCCGATCAGAGTTTTGGTTCCGCCTGTACCGACACTGCCGTATTGAACAATCAGGACACCGCCGTCAGCAATCACGCCGCCGGAGAAAGTGTTGTTACGGGAACCGAGGTTGTCAAAATCACCCAGGCGCAGTGTGCGTCGAATTAAGAGGCTTCCTGTCCCCGTCAATGCGGTGTTGCCGTTGATCCGTTGGGTTCCGGCGGCTTGCACTTCGTTGGTAATGACTCCGCTCCAGTTTAGTTCACCGCCGCCGGTGCCGCTGAGGATGCGGTCGACACCGCCTGAAATTGTCAGGTTGTTGAAGCTGCGGGTAGTGGTTCCATACTCGACCGTGCCCCCTCCGGTGGAACCAAAAAAGAGGTTCGCTGTACCGTCGTTGACAGGCACGGTGTTTGTGTCCCAGTTCTCATCGTCATCCCAGTTGTTGGTTCCGGCTCCGCGGTCCCAAGTTTGGGCTCCGGCGATGGTGGCGCTGAGGAGCGCCGCGATGGATAGTAGTGTTGTAGTTCTCATGTTATTACCTTGGTTAGGTTGTGGGTCGAATGTTCATTCATCGTGGATTATTGCATGGAAATCGTTTATATGCCTAATGTTTTTATAGTTTATGGTTAACTGAAGGCGTTCGGGGCGGTTTATTGGGAACGTGCGGGGAGTGTTTCGGGTTGGAGGGGCTGGAGAATGAGGCCGGGATGCCAGAGGGGACCCCGGGCGGGGTTGCCCCAGAGGTCGAGGGTTCCGGGAAGAGCGGGGACGGGATGATCGGGATGGGGGAGAAGGACGGTCACGCGGCGGGTGTCGTTTTCGAAGCGGTAGCGGACGGCGTGGTCTTCGCCGCGTTCGCGGGAAATGAAGCGGGTGCCTTCGAGGGCGAAGGTGAGGGCGCTGAGGGCGGCGGCATCGGGATGCAGATAGCCGTCGGGCTGCACGAGGGTGGTGAAACGGTCCTGCCGTCCCCAGAGTCCGTGCGCGTGCATGCTGTAGAGAAAGATTTTTTCGGTGCCGGCCGCCAGCATGGCGACCAGATAGCGCACAAGGGCGTCGGCGGCGGCGGCGGGGTCGAAGGCGGCATCGGGGCCGGCGGCGTGCGGCAGGGTGTGACGGTAGAAGCTGCCGGGGAGTCCGCCGGGGGTGTTGGAGCCTTCGGTCATCCACACGCGGGGGGTGAGGCCGGTGTCGAGGAGGGGACCGATGGCGCGGTGGAAGCCCGCCTCCACATCGTCGCCGGGATAGCCGGCCCGCGCGGGGGTGTAGTGGTGGTAGGTGACGACATCGACGGGGGACACGCCGCCGGCCTCGAGCACGCCGCGGGACCAGTCGGTTCCGGAAATGCGGTGGGCGAGGGTGGCTCCGGCGCTGGAATTGAGTCCGGCGAGGAGGACATCTGGACCGGCGCCTTCGCGGGCGGCGCGGCTGAGGGCGGCGTAGTCGGCCTGGGGATTGGCGCTGTGGAAATATTCGGGTTCGCCGACGGGCTGCGGTTCGCGGCGGGCGCTGAAGAAGCGGGGCACCCAGGGTTCGTTCCAGACCTCGTGGGCGGCGATTTCGTCGGCATAGCGTTTGGTGAAGACGCGGACGTAGTTTGCGAAGGCGTCGAGATCGCCGGGCATGCCGAACTGATCCCAGTAGCTGTGGATGGGTTCGTGGGGGCCGTCCGGCCAGGCGTTGGCCCAGAGGGGGGTGCTGACGAGCACGCCGAGGATGTCGAATCCGGCGGCGCGGAGGCGGTGGATGCCGTCGTCCTGAAAGCGCCATTCGCCGGGGCGGGGTTCGAGATGAAACCACATGTTGCCGCCGATGTCGTGCAGGCGCACCCAGCGCAGGCCGAGGGCTCCGGCCATCTCCAGATGCCGGGCGGTGGCGGGAACATGGATGCCGAAGGGGGAGTCCGGGCGCGGTTCGCCAAGGCCTTCGGGCCGCTGGAGGCGGGTGATGACGAGTTCGTTCCAGGGGCCGAGCGCTTCGCCTTCGGGGGTTTCCACGCGGGCTTCGATGCGGAACTGTCCCAGGGGCCGCGCGGGGAAGAGGTCGGCGTTGAGGGTGCCGTGTTGCCGCGCGTCTCCGGTGAGGTGGACGGGGCGGAGTTCGGTGGTTTCGCCGTACAGGTTTACAACCCGCGCGTGGAGAAGCGCGTTTGGAATGAGTGACGAATGACGAGTGACGAATGACGAATGTGGAGTGACGAGTGTTTCGAGTGACGAATGTAGAGTGGGGGGTGACGAATGTGGAGTGCGGAGTGCGGACGGAAGGGTGACGGTCCAGTCGAGGGTGAGGGGTTCATCGTGGAAGACCACGCGGGAGAGGCGCGGGGCGCCGAGGGAGACTTCGGCGCGGCCGCCGGGCGGATGGGCGTCGGCGTAGACCGCGAAGGCGTCGAAGGTGGCGTCGCCGTGAATGTCGACGCGGAGGGTGGAGAGCCGGGCCAGCGGGGCCGGAATGAACGGAACCCGAACGGTCTGCGGATCTTCGCCCGCGGTGAACGCCACCCGTTCGGAGAGAGGGCGGCCGTCCTGAAAGACCTGCGCGTGGCCATCGGCCTCCCCGTGCACGGTGAAGGCGGCGGTGTGGAGTTCTCCGGGACGGACGGCGGTGAAGGGTTCGCTGAAAAAGGCGGCGGGGCGTTGGGTTTGCAGCCGGAAATCGGGATCGGTGGAGATCGTCAGACCGGTTCCGTCGTCTGTGGTGCGGTCCAGATGCCAGCCGGAGGGGAGTCCGTGGAGGAGGCGGCTGTTGCGCAGGAGGTTGTTCGCGTGGCCGGGGCGCTCGGTGGCGTTCAGGCTTTCGGCCACGGCGGCGCTGTCCTGAAAGCTCAGGGAGAGGGACTCAAGATCCACCCCGCCTTCGCCGTGGAAGGAGAGGGAGAGTTCGGCTTCGGACATTTTGTCTGAGATCCGCTTTGATGGGGTGTTGTTTTGGTGTTGTTTTGGAGTTCCCAACAACGCATCCCCCAATACCCCATACTCCCCGCCGCCGGGTCTCATTCCTCCAAATTCCGATTCCCCCCGGCGGTGCTCCTGTCCCCCTTCGCCCCGCCAATGCGGAGATTGGCGCTCCTGTCCTTTCACCTCTACTTCCAATCCCTCCTCCCGCCAGTGGCGGCCGAGGGCGAGGTTGTGGCTCCAGAGGCGTTCGCCGTTGCGGGTGAGGGTGAGCTGGAACCATTTGGACTGGGGACTGCGCACGCTCATGCGCAGGGTGAGGCGTCCGTCGGTGTCGGGGAGGGGAACGGGGATGCGGAGGGTGGTGGGGGCGTCACCGGACTGGCGCAGTTGCAGATAGCCGCGGCCCTCCACGAGGGGGTCCTGGTGAAGGCGGCTTTGGTTTTGGTCGCCTTCGATGCGCCAACGGTCTGGGATGGCTTCCGCTTCGAGTCCTTTGAAGTCGAGCAGGGTTTGTGCGGCGGCTTCGGTGGGTTTGGGGGTGAGTTCGTAGAGTCTGAGGCTGGAGATGGTGGCGCGGCCGGTGTGGGCCATGATGCGGAAGCCGAAGCGGCCGCCGCTCAGGGGCGGACCGTTGGCCGTGCCGTCGTCGGTGTAGCGCATGACTTCGCGGCCGTTGGCTTCGATGCGCATGAGGGGTCCGTCGCGGAGGAGGCGGATGCGGACGGGGCCTTCGGCGCCGTAGACGGCGTCATCTCCGCAGGCGGCGAGGACAAAGCCGCTGTTTTTGCGGAGGTTGGCGACGCGGCGGGGCTCCTCGTCGTCGGTGGCGAAGAGGGAGGCGTGATAGCTGTTGAGCC
This sequence comes from Verrucomicrobiota bacterium, assembly GCA_020831625.1. Taxonomy (GTDB): domain Bacteria; phylum Verrucomicrobiota; class Kiritimatiellia; order SS1-B-03-39; family UBA6053; genus PXAS01. Next base: position 79,367 of record JAFIGD010000015.1, read on the forward strand.
GCCGCCAGGTGTAATGGGAAAAGCTGCCGTCGCGGAAGGGGAGGCCGCTGTCGGGATCGAAGATGTCGGCTCCGCTCCGCTCCCGCGCGTTCCAGAAGAGAATGTGCAGGCCGCGGCGGGGGGACTCGGGCTGGAAGTCATATTCGAGCAGGAAATTTTCCGGCAGGTCCGCCGGAGCCCAGAGCACGAGGTGACCGGCGGCGGCGGTGATTTCGGGGGTGTCCTCTCCCTCGGGTCGGGTGTCGAGAATCAGGCCCTGCGGGGTGGCGGTGGCGCGGGCGCCGCCTTCGAGCACCCATTCATCCTCCGCCGGGGCGCGGACCCGGCGGCCCTCCGCGTCGAAAAGCTCCGATTCGGCGAGGATGCGGGCCTGCGAAAGATCCGGGGCGTAGCGGAGGGTTTGGATGTGGGCGTCGAGGTTGATCGGGGCGGTGAAGACGACGCGGCCCTCGTTTTCGAGGCGGGCCAGACCGGCGGCGGAGGCGTGGACGCGGGTTTCCCCGGCGGGGGGCGAAAAAGCTTCGGCGGCGAGGATGCGCAGGGGGAAAACCCGGCTGCCGTCGGACAGTTCGGTGCCGGCGCGGGCGGGGGTGTCGCGCGGCGGGGCGGGAATCCAGGGCTGCCGGTTGGCGGTGAAGGGATCGCCCTGCAGTTCGCCGTTGAGCCAGACGGACAGGGTGCGCGCCTCCAGATCCCAGTTGATCCACAGCTCGTAATCGCGGCCGCCTTTGAGATGGCTCAGATCCACCACGCCCATTTTGTAGGGGGATTCCGGCACGCCCTGCAATCGTTCCGCGCCGTGCAGCGCCCAGGGTCCGTTTTCAGCCTCGTCGGCAAAGAGAAAAAAGTGGAGAGTGGTTTTGGTGGGGTCGGTGTTCAGATTGACGCGGAAGCGGGGAGTGTCGAGCAGCAGGGTTTGGGTGATGCCGTTTTCGGCGCGGGAGGGCAGGGCGAAGGTGCTGTCGATCTCCTCCAAACGGAAGCGCAGCCGGAGCGAGCCTTGCGTGTCCGCCTCCGGCCAGTCGAAGACCGCGGCTCCGGAGAGGGTGAACAAGGACATCATCAAACCTGCGAATCCGCTTTTCGGCATCTTATTCTCCGGATTCCAGGACCAGTTGGGGGCGGAGTGAGGGGGTGTTGACGTTGTGGGAGCCCGCGAAGAAATGGGGTTTCACGGGGTGTCTCCGGGTTGGGGTTTGAACAGGAGTTGTGCTTGCAAATCAGCGTAGGACGCGGGGCGGGCCGCGGCGCGGAGGGCCAGGGCGGCGTCAGCCTGGAGAGTGATGAGCCCGTTTTCGGCCCGGGCGCGCACAGAGGTCAGCCAGAAGGGGTCGGATTCGTCTTGAACGATTTCCAGGGCCAGGGCGGCGTAGGCGGTGTCGATCTCATGGAGGTTGACAGATTCACCGGTATGCATGAGCAGATCGAGATGTCCCTCGCGGCTGATCTCCCAGCGGGGTGTTTGGGTGCCGAAGGCTCCGTCCAGCAGGCGCAGGCGAAGGGTCATGCCTTCCGCGCGGGCGGTGACCAGACGGGGGGCGCGCGGATGGAGTTCAAAGCGGAGCGGGTCGCTCCCGAGGGTTTGGAAGCGGGCGCGGGCGTCAGCGATGGTGCGGGCGGGGGCTTCGCGGTCGATGCCGTAAAGCTCCCAGGGATGCTGTCCCCAGCCGGCGTCGGTGGCGAAATTGAGGATGAGCAGCATCCGGTTCTCCTGTTGCACGGCGGCGGTCTGGGCGGCGAGCAGGCCCTGGGCCCCGGAGGGGGAGGCGAGGGTCAGGTGTCCGGCGTGGTCGCGGCGGCCCCAGGTGAGGGTGAGGGCGCGGCGCTGGTTCCAGAGGTCGCCGCGGTTGAAGCTGGCCAGGGCGTAGGCGGGGTCCAGATAAAGGGTGGAGACCAGCGGCACCGGGCTTTCCTGAAAAATGATGTTGGCTTCCCTACCGCCGCCGAGCACCGGGATGATGCGGGTCCCGGGTTCGGTTAGAGGGCTGAGATAAGAAAGGAACTCCTCCGGAAGGGGCGAGGGGAGGCGGGCGGCGCTGAGTTCGCCGAAGAAGTGCGCGAAATCCGTGGCCTCCTGCAGGCGGGCGCCGGGGTGGGTGATGCCGTCGTAACTGCGGGAGGCGTTGCCGACCCAGAGCTGAAGGTTGGGATGATAATTCAGGATCAGTTCGCGCCAGGTGATGTGGTAAAGTTCGTCAATGAGGGGCGAGAGTTCGTCATGCTGATAATAGGCGCGGAGCAGGGAGAGGGCTTCGAGACTGACCCGGTTGTAGGTGGGGCTGTTGTATTCGGTGGGCATGCCCGCCTCGAGGGTGTGGGCGTGCAGTCTGCGGAGGGCGTTTTCGCCCCAGGCCCGGGCCTCGGGAATGTCGAGCATCGCGTCGGCGGTGAGGGCCACGGCGACGGCCTTGGTGATGATGTTGGTGGCGGTGACGGGGGGATTGTAGCGGCGGGATCGGTGGGCGGCGTGGCGGAGGGCGTCCCGCAGGGCGGTGTGCAGGTCTTCGGGGAGTTTGTCGGGGTGCCGCTGAAGGATCATGATGATTTCCGCGCCGATAAAGCCGCCGATGTTCTGGGCGTTGAAGTTGCCGGGCTGCTGGACCACCCGGGGCCAGTTGCCGTAGCTGGAGGAGGGCTCGTAGGTGTTTTGCAGGCCGATGACGGCGCGGAGGGCGCGCAGGGCTTCGGCGTGTTCTTCCGGATCGTCGCTTTCCAGCAGGGCCCCGGCGGTGTAGAAGGTTTCGCGGACGATGTGTTCGCCGGGGCGGGGATTGTGGGGATGCAGGGCCATGTGGCGCTCCGCGTCGTAGGTGCGCAGCCGGTTGTCGATGTGGACCCGGCGGAAATTGTCCGCGCGGAGGGTTTCGAGGGGGATTGCGGCGGCGAGGGCGTCGCCGCCAAGGGGCATTTCTTCGGTTCCGTCGGGGAGACTCCAGCCCGCGCGGAGGGCGTCGGGTCCCCGGCCGCCGATATGAAGCAGTTCAAACGCGACCGGCACGCCCGCCTCCAGGGACACGGGTTCGCCGCGGTGTTCTCCGTCCGCGCCCTGCAGCATCTCATCGGAGCCAACACGGAGGAGCGCTTCGCCTTTCACGTGCAGGATAAAGGTGTATGCGCCTGTTTGCGGGGGTATCAGGTTCCCGGAAATCCGGACGGCGAAGTCGTCCAGAAGATCCCGGCCGCTTTCAAGGGAGTGGACCGCCATCCGGCGGGTGGGCGGTTCATTCCAGCGGGGGGAATTCAGCGCGGTTTGCAGCGAATCCCCCGGTCCGTCGCGCCAGAATTCCCAGACCGCGTGGCCGCGGTTTTCCACGGGGGGCGGAGGGGTGTCCGGGTGTTCCTCCGGGCTGACCTCCGGCTCTGTATGAGGAGGCGGCTCCGGAGGACGCACACAGGACATCAGGCCGAAGAAGGCGGAAATTGCGGCAAGACGCGTGAGAAGTTGCATGGGAAACAAGATACACCCGGAGGACCCTTTTCGTCTAGGAATACGCTGCGTAATGTTGCATGAACGGCTTGACTTGTGCATCTTGTCCCGCTTTTCTGGGGCCATGCCTAAAAAACGAGTGAGTCTTGCCGATTTGGCGAAAGAGTTGGACACCACGCCCGCGACGGTTTCGCGGGGACTGCGGAACGATCCCCGCATTTCGGCGGCGATGAAGGAAAAAATTCAGGCGCTGGCCCTGGCGCGGGGCTACCGCCCGGATCCGGAGACGAGCCGACTGATGGCCCATATCCGCTCCACGCGGGACCGTCAGACCGATTCGGTGCTGGCGATACTTTCGGACGCGAGGCATCCGGAGGAACTGGCGGAGGATCCGTACACCCGCAAGGTGATTGAGGGGGCGCGGGCCCGCGCGGAGGCGCTGGGATTCCGCATGGAGATTCTGCGGCTGCGGGAGCCGGGGATGACCCAGTCCCGGCTGGAAACGATTCTCTACACCCGGGCGATTCACGGGGTGCTGATTCCGCCGCAGGCGGATTTGCCGCATGATATCGTTCTCCCCGAGCATCATGTCGCCGTGGTCGCCGCCACCGCCGCCCGGGCGCATCTTCATTTGCACCGGGTCTTTCCCGATCATTTTGCGAACATCTGCACGCTGTTGGATCAGCTCGCGGCACAGGGCCGCACCCGGATCGGTCTGGTCTCCACGCCGGATATGGAGGAGCGGCAACGGAACGCGCCTCTGGCGGCCATGCAGTGGTTCGCCGCGCGGAGCGTCGGGGTGAAGATTGTGCCGCCGATGATCATCGGTCAAAGCGGGGGCTCCGTGCGTGACTGGTTTTTAAAGCATAAACCGAATGCTTTGCTGGGGCCGGACGCGTGGGTTGTCGATGAGATCCGCGATGTGGCCGGGGGGTATGATCAAACCGCGGTGGCCCTGTTTGGAAATCTGCGGGACGGGTTCGCGGGGATTGACGAACAGCCCGGGGTGATCGGCTCCGCCGCCGTGGATTTGCTCAGTTCCCAGATCGTCCGTCATGAAACCGGGATTCCCCGGCATCCCAAATCCGTGATGATCGCCGGTGCCTTTCACCCCGGGCTCTCTTTACCGATACGCTGAACCTAAAACCACGGATGGACACGGATTTACACGGGTGCTTTGAGGCAGGGGGGAGAAGTTCGAGTTGAGAGTTCGAGTTCGAGGGGAGGGCGGCTACGCCGTGGAGTTTGCGTTTGGGATCGATTACGATTAAGATTAAGATTAAGAGTAAGATTAAGAAGAGCCGGGGCAGGGATGCCCCGCGTCCGGTGGCGGCGGAGAGGCGACGCGTAGCGTCTTTGGAGTGCGCGTAGCGAGTGCAACGAAGCTACCGCTTTTGCGGCGGAGAGGCGACGCGTAGTGTCTTTGGTGCGCGTAGCGAGTGCAACGAAGCTACCGCTTTTGCGGCGGAGAGGAAATGGGGAAGAAAAAACCACTGATGACGCTGATTTTCACTGATCTTTGGGGCACCGTGCTGTGAGGCAAGGGGGAGTTTTGAACAGAAGAACGCAAAGGCAGCGAAGGGGGCTGTGAGGCAGAAAGATTTTGAACAGAAGGGCGCGAAGGGAGCGAAGGGGGCTGTGAGGCAGAAAGATTTTGAACAGAAGGGCGCGAAGGGAGCGAAGAGGAGGGGCGCCTTCGGCACGGATAAGGGATAAGCACGAGTAAGCCCGTTGGATACGCGCTCACTTCGTAAGCTGGACAAGTAAGGGATGCGGGGTCTATTCGGATGAGGTCAACGAAGAAATCCCGCGTGGTTCTATGCCGCCACGGGTGAATAATGCAAGAGGAGCAATTCCTCAACGGGTAAGGCCCCCTGTGCGAAGGTTGCCCCGGATTCCGTGATGAATTCCACTTCCACGGTGTGGGAATCCAGATTCTCAACAACTGTACCCACCTGACCTGTGACGACTCCCAGCTCTGGGTGATCGCAAAGAAGAGCAACGACATCAAGAATTTCAAAAGAGGGTATTGCGTGATTCATGACTGTATAACGTAACAGGAAGTTAAAACGGTGGAGGAATGATGTTCACGTGTGATCCATGTGCAACGTACAACCGCTGTTTTGTGGTTGTGTGTGCATTCTATGTCACAAATCCATCGTTGTCCATAGATATCTTTTCTGCCTTTTACCCATTCTGCACGGGGCGCCTTGGATAGGATCAGCTTTTTAAGCGCAAGACCGTCATCAGGGCCTAAACCCAGGGCAGAGGCAAAAACCCGGGCCTTGTGTTTTCCAAGAGGATGCTGCGGGTTCAGGCAGTATCCTGACAGCTTTCTAAGGTCGATATGGAGTTTCATTTATACGGAGAGGCAATGGGGAAGAAAAAACCACTGATGACGCTGATTTTCACTGATCTTTGGGGCAGGATGCTTTGAGGCAGGGGCTGTGGGGCAAGAGGGTTTTGAACAGAAGGGAACGAAGGGAAGGAAGAAGTTTTAAAATCGAACGTTGAACATCGAACGCTGAACGTCGAACGTAAGATCACCAAATCACTTCCACACCAAAGGAATGAAGCTTTGGGTCCACGCTGAGGATCGGCATGTTTTCCAAGAGGCTTTGGGCCGCGAGCATTTGGTCAAAGGGATCGCGGTGATCCTGAGACAAGGTATGGATTTTTGCGGAATGTGAGAGGGTTACGGGAAGGGAATGAAATTGATTTTGACTCACTTGCTGCACGATAAAGTGGGCAAGATCGCCGGAAAAGAAGTTTAGTCGACCGGCTCTCGCCTTAATGGCGATCTCCCACACGGATACAGAGCTGAGATAGATCTCATTTGCAGGATCGGCCACCACTTCCCGGGCGCGTTTCGACAAAGACGGGCTGTCTGCGATCCACCACAGAAAGGCATGGGTATCCAGCAGTGCTCTCACAGCCCCCACATCTCCAGCTCTTTTTCACAAAGAGGGGCGTCAAAATCGCCAAGGATCTCAAACTGTCCGAAGGCGGAGCCGGGTGTCCTGCTTTTCGAGGTGTGTTGATAGGGGACAATCTGCACGACCGGATGTCCCGCTTTTGCGATCACGACCTTATCCCCGGCGAGTACACGCTGTACCAAGGCGGAGAAATGGGTTTTTGCTTCATGCATATTTTCCTGAATGATCATGGGCATCTCCTTTTCTGTATGGCCATAAATATAAACTAAGCTTTACGACTAAGTCAATAGTTTTTATTCGTTTCTATGTGCTCTCTGGCCCGGTGGCGGGGGCGGGTGGAAAAAGTTAAGGGAATGAACAGAAGGGAACGAAGGAAATGAAGACGTTTGAAATCGAACGCTGAACATCGAACGCTGAACGTTGAACCTCGAAAGAAAGAGCTGCTCGACGTTGGACGTTCGAAGTTCGTGTTTATCTTCTGTTCGACGTTGGAAGTTCGACGTTGGACGTTCGAAGTTCGTGTTTGTCTTCTGTTCGAAGTTGGAAGTTCGACGTTGGACGTTCGAAGTTCGTCTTTACGGAAGATTGAAATCGAGCGTTGAACATCGAACGTTGAACACCGGATCGGGTTCGATGAAGCCTTTTATCCATACCGCATGATCAGCACGCTCAAGGTCGAGTCTGTTCTTCGGCGAGTACCCGGAAGGATTCGGCCATGGTTTCAGGCATGGGACTTCGGCTTACAGTGGCAATCCAATGGAGGGCAATGTCCACACAAATCTGAACGGCCCGTTCAAGGTTGACGGCGATGATATCCTGTGCGTCGATATCTTTCCGAAGGAGTTCAAGGGTTTCGGGTGTTTTGGTCCGGAGTCGTTCAACGCAACGGTCCAGACTCTCTAACTTTGAAGTGACCAGTTCAGTATCCATGCGCAAATACCTTCACACGGTCCATTTTCGCCTGATGGATTTGAGGGTTGATATCCTCCTGTTCATAGACCTGAACACGAACCCGCCTGCAACGCTGTGCGTAGCACTGCGGGCAGGTCTGTGAGGCAGAAAGGTTTTGAACAGAAGGACGCAAAGGGAGCGAATGGGCTGTGGGGCAGAAAGAGTTAGACAGGTTCAACAGGATGAACGGGATGGGGAAGAAGTTCGAGTTGAGAGTTCGAGAAAGAGGAAGAAGTTTGAGTTGAGAGTTCGAGTTCGAGAATATGGCGGAGAGGCGGCGGAGGTCAGGCTTTCCAGCCTGACACGGCGGAGAGGCAGGGAGAGTTTTGAACAGAAGGACGCAAAGGGAGCGAAGGGGCTGTGAGGCAGAAAGATTTTGACGGGATGAACAGGATGGACAGGATCTTTGGGATGAGGCTGTGGGGCAAGAGGGGATTAAGATTACGATTAAGATTAAGATTAAGAAGAGCCGGGAAGCTCCACGCCCCCTTCGCCCCTGCCGATACGGCGATCGGCGCTCCTGTCCTCCATCTCCGTCGCGAAGCAAAATCTCCGCGCCGCAGGCGCAATCTTTAGATCTTTTAGGCGGGAACCAACGTTACCTGAGCTTTGTAGCCGATTTGCTGTAGGAGATTTTCAAAATCATCCCAATTCAGACCAAACTCCTGAACATCCATGAGACCAATTCGCGCAAGTGCGGATGTCAGCACAGAAGCCTCCGAATCCGGAAATTCACCCTCCATAAGCCCGGTTTCCGCCCATTCCACCAGCTCACGGTACCCAATCTGATGATTCAGATAGGCCCTTATTCGCTCAATCAGATCCTGTTTGGTTATCTTCATGGAATGACCCTACACCTTTTTATGACCTTTATCCACTGGAAATTTCTCATGAATTTTCCGTTCGTTTTGTTTCCTGTTTCCCATTCTTATCTCCGCGGCTCCGCCGCCTACCCAAAGGTTCCGACGAGGTCAAAACAATCGGCACAGGCAAAATCGGCGGGGGAGATGAAGCCTTTTTTGTCCCAGGGAATTTCAATGCCGATTTCTTCGAAGCAGAGGGCGACGTATTCGGAGCAGATATAGGCGTCGGGCCGGACCAGCTTTTCGCGATCTTTGCGCGAGAAGCGCAGCCGTCCGGCGGCAATGCGGGCGGCGATGATGGCGATTTGCTCTTTATCATAAGGATAACCGAAGCGGTCAACGGCGCTTCGCGCCAGAGGAGTGACGAATGACGAGTGACGAGTGTCGAGTGAGTGGCCCACCTGACCTCTAACCTCTGACCTCTGACCTCTACCCTCTGATCCCGGAAACTCCTGATGCCGGATGACCGCGAGTTTGCCGGGATACGGCCGTCCGTCGTTGTTGTAGTTGGTGAGGTATTTGCTGAGGCGCACGGTGCGGACCCCGGCGGGCTCGAGGCTTTCGAGAACCATGACGCGGTCGATGCTGTCGAGGCGCATGATGAGTCCGACGTGCGACCAGACCGAGCGGGTGGCGCGCTGGATGAGGGTGGAGAAGATCCCGCTGCCGGAGCAGAGCAGCACGTCACCGGAGCGGAGTTGGGGACGCAGCTCGGCGTAGGGGGTGGGCGGGACGGCGGGGAATTTGTTGCGGAGGAGGGGCATGGTGGGGAGAAGTTCGAGTTTTGAGTTCGAGTTCGAGAGAAGAGTGCCTATGGCGGGGATATGGGATGGGGAAGACGTTTTGAAATCGAACGCTGAACGCTGAACATCGAACGCTGAACGCTGAAAGAAAGAGCTGCTAGACGTTGGACGTTCGAAGTTTGTCTTTGTCTTTTGTTCGACGTTCGACGTTGGACGTTCGAAGTTCGTCTTTGCCTTTTGTTCGACGTTCGTCTTTCCGGGAGTTTTAAATCGAACCCACCTTCGCGCTCCGCAGCTTCGGCGGGCAGGCTGTTGGATGTCGAAGTTTGAGGTGGTGGAGTTAAGTCGTTAAGTGGTTGACTTTGTGGGATGGGCTTTCGAGCATTAAATGACAGGCGAAACAGGGAGGGTCTTGAAACATTTAGAATTTTTGTGTTGAAAAAGTTTTGTTCCATGCCATTTCAATATAAGCGACCCGCTGCGCTCGTTCCTAAAAGCGAGCCTTTCCTTTTGGAGCGGGTCGTTCCCTTTTTAGGGCCAACGTTTGATTTGGCAATCTGTTTCTTGTGTAAGGGTTTGCCAGAAATTCCATCCCTGTGTGTCGATCCATTTTTCAGGTTTTGATCTGGTCATGTCGAACCTTTGCGCAAGGAAAACAATCAGATCTGCTAGTTGAAGGAAACGACTATGATGGGAACGAGTATAATAGATCGTGTCTTTAAGGGGTTCCAGAGAACGTCCTCGGTACATAGGGGTACGCCCAGCGCCTTTGAATGAAGAAAAATCAGAAATAGCTTTAGCGTATTCATCTTCCTCGTTTTCTTTGGTAAGCAGTGAGATGCCAAAAAAAATACGCACGATGACTGTGAGGATCTCTTCGACTTCAGAGAGTTTGGAGTCGGGAACCATGAAGCCGCCGATATAAAACATGGGGCGGTCTATCGAAAACTTATTCTCGTCAAAATAGGAAAGAATCATTGAGGAACTTTGCTAATGTAAGTGTAGATTTCAAGAAAAACGAATGTGTAAGGAATGTGGAATTAAGAAGTGAGAAGTGAACGTTTAAGGAAGAGGTTTTGAAATCGAACGCTGAACATCGAACTTTGAACCTCGAAAGAAAGAGCTGCTAGACGTTGGACGTTGGACGTTCGACGTTCGAAGTTCGTCTTTGTCTTCTGTTCGACGTTGGAAGTTCGACGTTGGACGTTCGAAGTTCGTTTTTTCGGAAGTTTTGAAATCGAACCCACCTTCGCGCTCCGCAGCTTCGGCGGGCAGGCTGTTGGATGTCGAAAGTGCTGTAGGAAGTGCCAAAAAATGTGTTGCGGCTGTAAACAGCAAAATTTCATACATGAAATGTATTTTATATACAAAACATCAGGATTCTTTCGTTGATAGGGACAGTAAAAGCGGGTGGGGTGGTTTTCCGATTGTCGGAAAAGGAGGGGGATGATTTTCCGAGGGCGGAAAACGCAAAACCAGGATGAATGTCCTCTAGTTCTTTGGGTTTTTGGTATCGATCATGGGAAAAACGCATTAGTGGTTGCGGTGGCGTAAGGTTACGACGGAGAAGCGACGCGAAGCGTCCCTGGAGTGCGCGTAGCGAGTGCAACGAAGCTACCGCTTTTGCGGTGGAGAAGCGGCGGAGGTCAGGCTTTCCAGCCTGACACGGCGGAGAGGCAGGGGAAGTTAAACCACGGATGAACACGAATGAACACGGATCTTTGGGGCAGGTCTGTGAGGCAATGTGCTTAGAGGCAGGGCTTTTTTGAACAGAAGGACGCGAAGAAAGCGAAGGGGCTGTGGGGCAGAAAGATTTTGGCGCACCAGGATAAACAGGATGGACGGGATAAGGGGGGCGGCTTCGCAGCGGAGAAAGGATAATCGCGAGCAAGCTCGCTGGAGAAGGGAGAAGGAAGACGTTTTAAATCGAACATCGAACGTCGAACGTCGAACGTTTAACCTCGAACATCGACCACCCCACCACCCCATCACCCCACTACTGCGTCACCCCGGGGTTCTAGAGGGGGGGCGATTACGATTAAGATTAAGATTAAGATTGGAGTAGGATGCTGTGAGGCTGGGGGAATTCAATCGTTGAGAACACCGACCTGGATATACGGCTCCCATAAGCAGCCGTAGACCTCTTTAACTGAAAATTTCATATATGAAATGCATTTCATATATGAAACATCAAGATCACATCCTCGCATCGAGATATTTGCCTTTTTCCTCGTGACTCAGTTCGGGGAGGAGGGTGAGGTACCAGTCGACGATGTCGGATTTGCGCCAGGGGGCGGGGCTTTGGCGGATTGCGGCGATGCCGGCCTCGAAGGCGTCGAGGGCTGCGGAATCAAAGTCGGGCTGGTTTTTGATGACTCCGAGGCTCTCAAAGCGGTCGAAGTCGAGGGTTTCGCTGCCCATGAAGAATTCTTCGTACGCTTTTTCGCCGGTGGTGTCGCTGGTGAAAAAATACACCGGCCATTTGCGGTGGGCAATGAGATCGGCGGCCCGGTCGCGGGCTTCGTCCTCGGTGGCGCATGGCACGGGTTCATAGCCATGACCCTCCAGAAAACGGATGGCGATGTCGGAGAATTTGGTAAGTTCGAGTTCGCCGTCCTGATGAGGGAAGAAAATATCGAGGTTTTCGCCGAACACGGCCGACATCATGCAGAGTTCGCCGGACTCCTGCGGGGTGACAAAGTAGCGCTTCACATCGTTGGGCGCGGAGATGGGCTGACGTTTCATAAGCCGCTGATTGAAGCCGTGCAGGAGCGAGCCGTCGGAAAAGGCGACATTGGCAAAGCGGGCCATGGAGACGGGGATGTTTGCCGATTCGCGGTGCAGGAATTTTTCCATAATGCGCTTGGAGCCGCCCATGAGATTCACCGGATTCGCGGCCTTGTCGGTGGAGACCGCGAAATATTTTTGCGCGCCCATGTCTGCGGCCTGGCGGGCGGTTTTGATGGTGTTGAAGACATTCACCTCCAACATGCGCATGAGGGTGTAGGGATCTTTCTCGCTGCGCACATGCTTGAGGGCGGAGAGATTGCAAACGATGTCGTAGGGGGCCTGGGATTCGAGGAAGGCGTCAAAATAGCGACTTCCGACATCGAGCGGGAGCGTCTGGAAATCGCCGCTGCCGTAGCCGAGGGTGCTACGGATGTCGCGCACCAGTTCGACCATGTTGTTTTCGCTGATATCGACCACATGCAGGGCGCGCGGATCGCGTTTGAAAAACTCGCGGGTGACCGCCTGGCCGATGGTGCCGGCTCCGCCGATCACGAGAATGCGGGAACCGCTAATCCGCTCGCGGAGGGCGGATTCGTGGGAGGAGACATCGCCGTCAAACAGCGGGTGAGAACGACCGATCGTAGATAGAATGTTCATGGGGTGTTTAGCAGGGGTTGCAGGGTTGCGCACTTCGTGCGCGCAGGGGTGCAGGGTTGCGCACTTCGTGCGCGCAGGGGTGCAGGGTTGCGCACTTCGTGCGC
>JAFIGD010000062.1 GCA_020831625.1 Verrucomicrobiota bacterium
GGATGAAGATTGGGGGGGCGTGGAATGAGATGATTGCGCCCTTGCCCGAGCAAGCTCGTAGGGCGCCGGGGATCCCTCTCTTAATCTTAATGCGCCAAAGGCGCACAAGTCTTAATCGTAATCGTAATCCCTTCCTCAGCTCCCACCCACGCGTTCCGCGTGGCAAGCTCTCACCCACCGTCAAACCGGATCTCGAAGCCTTCATCGATTCCGGTTGCGGGGCCGCGGGTTTCCGCCCAGCGGGTGATGCCGGGGCCCAGAGTTGAGGTCTTGACCGCCAGGAAAAAGCGGTCCAGCTCTTCGGAGCGTCCTTCAGCCTCGATCGACACGGTGCCGTCGCGGTTGTTGCGCACCCATCCTTTGATGTCAAACCGGGTGGCGAGCCGGCGGGTGGTGTACCGAAACCCAACCCCCTGCACCCGGCCTGATATTCTGACGATGGCTTTTTCGGCGCTCATCCCCGCTGAAATGACAGGCGGTTGGTGGGGCGGGTGTCGCGCCAGACGAGTTCGAAATCGCTGACTTCATCCTCGCAGGGGATATAGACTTCGGCGGGTCGCCAGCGGGAATCGCTTTGGAGGACTTCGGCGACTTCTTCGAAATAATTCCGGTTGTCGGTGGCGAAATGAACGACGCCGGTTTCGGAGAGGACCCGGTCGAGGCTGTCCAGAAACTCCGGTCCGAAGATCCGGTTTTTGTGGTGTTTTTCTTTGGGCCAGGGGTCGGGGAAATAGACGAAACAGATGTCGATCCAGTTTTCGGGCATGAGGTGGTTGAGAGTGTACATGGCCTCCATGCGCAGGATGCGGATGTTCCGGAGCCCGGCGCGGCAGGCTTTGCTGTCGATTTTGCGGATGCGGCGGAGTTTCCGTTCGACGCCGAGCAGGCGGGCGTCCGGATTGCGGGCGGCGTGGGCAAGGAGGAACCGTCCTTTGCCGCAGCCGAGATCGAGAATGCGGGGACCGTCCTGTTCCCATTCACCCGCAAGATCAAGCGGGCCGAGCCAGTCTTCCGGCAGGAGGCGAAGGGAAACATCTTCGGGCATGGGTTTGGGGCATCTCATGGGGAGACCTCCGAAAGGCCGCGGGCCTCCAGCAGGGCGCGGATGGCGCTGACGTCCTCTTCGATCTTTCGCTGAAGCTGTTTCAGATCGGGCAGCGGCACCGGGGGACGGCGGAAGGCAATGAGGTCGACGGAAACTTCGCGGTGATAAAGATCGCCGGTAAAATCGAGCAGATGGACCTCCACCAGGCTGGGATGATGGGTGATGTATCCGGCCCCCATGAAGGCTTGCTGATCCACATGCACGATCATGGCATACACCCCGGCCGGCGGAAGGAGTTCCTGACCGGGGGTAAAATTGGCGGTGGGGAAGCCCAGGGTGCGGCCCAGTTGTTTGCCGCCCTGTATGGTTCCGGACAGGCTGAAGGGCCGGCCGAGCATGGTTTCGGCGGCGGGGAGATCCCCGCGCAGGACCGCGTGGCGGATGCGGGTGCTGGAGATGCGTTCGTCTTTCCAGCGGGTTTCCGGACGGACGTGCACGGCGTAGCCGTGCTGTTCGGCGGTTGCGCGCAGAAGGTGGATATCGCCGCGTCCGCGGCGGCCGAAGCGCCAGTCGGGGCCGACCACAATGCCCCGGAGTCCGGGAATGCAGCGGTGCAATTCCTCCAGAAAGGCTTCGGGCTCCTGTTCCGCGCGGGCGGGGGTGAAGGGAAGGCGGACGTGGATGTCCACCTTCAAATCCAGGAGCAGGGCCTGAATTTGGGATTCGGTGCAGAGCAGCGGCGGGGCGTCCTCCGGTTTGAGCACCCGCATGGGGTGGGGGTGGAACCGCAAAACACCGACCCGGCCTCCCTGGGCGCGGGCATGGGCGATAATTTCGGCATGACCCCGGTGGAGCCCGTCGAAGGCTCCGATCGCGAGGGTGACGGGGCGGTCGGGGTCCGGAAGATCGTCAAGACGATGAACCAGCAGGGCGGACACGCTCAGATCTCCAGGAGGGGGTGGAGACGGGCGGTCATGGCGTCCAGATCCATTTCGCGGAGCGCGTCCACGGTGACGGCATCCTCCACGGAGAAGTGCCCGGAGGCGGTGCGGCGCAGGGCGCTGAGGTGGGCGCCGCATCCGATTTTTTCGCCCAGATCGTGCGCCAGCGTCCGCACGTAGGTACCTTTGCTGCAGCGGACGCGCAGACCGATGACCGGGGGTGTCCATTCGAGCAGGTCGAGCTGATGGATGGTGACGGGCCGCGCTTCGCGTTCGATGGTTTTGCCTTCGCGCGCAAGTTTATAAAGGGGCACTCCGTCTTTCTTGAGGGCGGAGACCATGGGCGGAACCTGGAGGATGTCCCCGGTAAACTCCGGGAGCAGGGCTTCGACGGCTTCCCGGCTCAGATCGGGGGGGAGGGGGCGGGTTTCGAGCACTTCGCCCTCCCGGTCCTGGCTGTCGGTGGTGGCCCCGAGGGTGAGTGCGCCTTCGTAGACTTTTTCACCGGCCATGACCGCGTCGCTGCATTTGGTGGCTTTGCCAAGCAGAATCACCAGCAGACCGGTGGCCATGGGATCGAGGGTGCCGCCGTGGCCGACTTTGGCGAGGCGGTAGCGGCCGCGAACGAAACCCACGACATCGTGGGAGGTCCAGTCCGACGGTTTGTCGACCAGAAGAATGCCGTCGAGGGCGAGGCCTTTGCGCTTGCGGTTCCGATGGGCCATGGCCGGTCAGTCCTCGTCGGCGGGCGGCGGCAGGTGGTCGAGAATATCCAGCACCCGGTCGGCCTGCATGAGGGTGTCATCCACGATGAACTGCAGGTGCGGGGTGTATTTCAGGATCACATGCGAGGCCATGAGCTGCTGAATGTCTTTGCGTTTCCGGTTCAGGGTACGGGTGACCTCCACCGGATCGGGAATCCCGTGTTCGTCGGAGAGCACAGAAATCAGCACCCGGGCCTTGCGGAGGTCCGGGGCGCAAATGACTTTGGCGACGGTGATCCGGGCCAGATCCAGGGGTTCATCGAACTGGATGCGGTACAGGCACAGCGCGATTTCGCGCTGCAGCAGTTCGTTGACCCGGTCTATGCGTTGGGAGGACATGAATCAGAGGGCCTGTTTGACATCTTCGGTCAGGTACACCTCAATGATGTCGCCGGTCTCGAAGTCGTCGTAGTTCTCAAGGCCGATACCGCATTCCTGACCGTTGCCGACCTCATTGACATCGTCCTGGAAGCGTTTGAGGGTATGGACTCCGCCCTGGTAGATGATGTCTTTGGCTTTGCCGCGGAGGACGCGGGCGCGGGCTTTGGCGCGGATGCGTCCGTCGATGACAATACAACCGGCAACACTGCGGGCTTTGCGGAGTTTGAAGATCTGGCGAATCTCGGCATGGCCGATGATTTTCTCCTGCTGGACGGGCTTGAGCAGTCCGGTCATGGCGGCGGTGATGTCATCAATCAACTGATAGATGATGTCGTACAAGCGGATTTCGACACCCTTGTGTTTGGCGGCGCGCACGGCGGCGTTGTCTTTGCCGACATTGAAGCCGATGATGAGCGAGCCGGAGCTGCTGGCGAGGAGCACATCGTTTTCGTTGATGGGCCCGATGCCGGAGCTGATGAATTTGAGACGGACCTTGTCGCTCTTGATGTCCTTGAGCGAGGCGGTGATGGCCTCCAGACTGCCTTTAACATCGCATTTGAGGAGAATTTGCAGTTCCTCGATGTCATCCATGCCGGCCTGGGCGAAGAGGTCGTCGAGAGACAGACCGCGTTCCGGTCCCTGAAGGACGGATTTTCGGTTGTCCTCCTGACGTTCTGCGGCCATTTGCTTGGCGACTTTGTCGTTTTTGACGATTTCAAACTCATCGCCGGGGGAGGGGACATCGCTGAGGCCCATAACTTTGACGGCATGGGAGGGTCCGGCGGATTTCACGCGTTTGCCGGTGTGGTCGACCAGGGCTTTGATACGTCCGGCGGCTTCACCGCAAAGCATGGCGTCGCCGACATTGAGAATGCCCTCGGTCACCAGCACGCTGGCGGTGGCGCCCATGCCGGTTTCCAGTTCCGCCTCGATCACATAGCCCCGGGCGGGCACGCCGAGGGTGGAGGTAAGTTCGAGAATTTCGGCCTGAAGGTTGACCATTTCGAGCAGGTCATCGATGCCTTCACCGGTCATGGCGCTGACGGGGACCACCATGGTGTCGCCGCCCCAGTCTTCCGGCGCGAGGCCTTCCTTCTGGAGTTCCTGTTTCAGGCGGTCGACATTGGCGTTGGGCAGATCGATTTTGTTGGCGGCGACCATGAGGGTGACCCCGGCCTCCTGGGCGTGTTTGATCGCCTCCCGGGTCTGGGGCTTGATGCCCTCATCAGCGGAAATCACAATGATGGCGATATCGGTGAGGTCGGCGCCGCGGGCGCGCATGGCCGAGAAGGCGGCGTGTCCGGGGGTGTCGAGAATGGTAATCTCTTTGCCGTTAATTTCAATCGTGTAGGCCCCGATATGCTGGGTAATGCCGCCGGCCTCGCCCTTGACCACGTTTGCCTTGCGGATGCGGTCGATCAGTGAGGTTTTGCCATGGTCCACGTGGCCGAGGAAGGTGATAACCGGGGGACGGCTGACCTGCGAGGGATCTTTGGCTTTGCCTTCGCCGTCCGCGCCTTTGGTGTTCCGGATTTTCTTTTTCTTTTCTTTCACCGGTTTGGGCTTGGCCGGGGCCTCCGGCGCATCGGTGACCGTTGCAGCGGTTTTACCGGCGGCGTCGGCTTTGGGGGCGGCTTTGGGCGCTTCAACCACCAGTTCCGGCTTGGGCTTGGGTGGCTCGGTCAGCACTTTAAATCCATTGGCTTCGGCCAGAATTTTGGACTGAGCACGGGTGATCTTCTGATTAATACTGGCGAAGACCCCCATTTTCATCAGGGAGGCGATCAGCACATTGGCTTTTACGTCTATTTTCCCGGCGAGTTCTTTGACGGTGACGTCTTCAAACAGTTCGAGTACCGGCGGGCCTTTTTCCACCTCCGGCTCGGGTTCGGGCGCGGGTTCCGGTTCGGGTTCGGCTGCGGGCGCCTCAACCTCGGCAACCACTTCCTCGGCCACCGCTTCCTCGGCAATCGCAGAGGCCGCGTCGGTCGGGGCTTCCGGTTCGGCAGGGGCGGGGGCACCGGGGACGGGCTCAGGGGCTTCGCCGGTGACGTCCTCGGTCAGGGCGGCGACCTGCTCCGGCGTCAGGGCGCAAAAGTGGTTCTGGGCGTCAATGCCCTGCATTTCGACGAGCTCCATGAGCTCGGCGCTGGACACATTCAGTTTCTTGGCAAGTTCAAATATCCTCATAAATCTTTTTCTGCACTTCCGTATGTTTTCTCGTAATAGGTTTCGGCGCTGACTTTGATCTTCTTGGCGGTCATGGCGTCGATGCCCTCGGCCTCGGCCAGGTCATCGGATTCGGCGGCCATGATGCCCTCAAGGGTCAAAAAGCCGTTCTGAACCAGCGCGATGGCGTGTTCCTCCGAGATCCCGGGGATCGCGGCCAGGGTTTCAATCGCTTTGGCGACTTTCTCCTCAAAATTCAGTTCCACCTCTTCGCGGCAGATATCCACTTTCCATCCGGTCAGCTTTGCGGTGAGGCGGGCGTTCTGGCCTTTTTTGCCGATGGCGAGGGAGAGTTGATCGGGATGGACCATGACCGTGACCGTCTGGGTGGCCTCATCCACCAGCACCTTGGAGAGCACCGCCGGCTGCAGGGCGTTGGTGACGTAGGTGGCGATATCGGGATGGTACCGGATGATGTCGATTTTTTCCATGCCGAGTTCGCGGCGAATGTTATTGACCCGGATGCCGCGCATGCCGACGCAGGCGCCGACGGGATCGACTTTGGGGTCATGGCACCAGACCGCGACCTTGCTGCGGAAGCCGGCCTCGCGGGCGACGCCCTTAATTTCGACAACGCCCTGGGCGATTTCCGCGACTTCGAGTTCGAAGAGGCGGCGGACAAAATTGGGATGGCTCCGGGAGAGAATGATCTGGGGACCGGAGGGGGGATTGGTGACGTTGACGACGAAGCAGCGAATGCGGTCGTTCACGCGGTATTCCTCGGTGGGCACCCGCTCGCGGGCGCCGAGAATGCCTTCGCCCACGCCGAGATCCACGATCACGTCGTTGCGTTCAAAGCGGCGGATGGTGCCGGTGGCGATGTCGCCGATCCGGTCCTTGTGCTCGTCGTAAATTTTGTCCTTTTCGGCCACGCGGATGCGGTGCAGAATCGCCTGCTTGGCGGTTTGCGCGGCAATGCGCCCAAACTGCTGCGGTTCGACCTCGCGCTCGATCTCGTCGCCGATCTGGGCATCGGCCTTGATCTGCTGGGCGTCCAGCAGGGAAATTTCCGAATCATCCGCCGGAAAACCGCCGACGACCTTCACCGTGGCCCAGGCCTGAATGCGGAAGGTTTTCCGGTCGATCGACACCCGCAAGTGGTCCTTGGCGTATTCGCTTTTCCGGGACGCGGTGATCAGGGCGCTTTCCACGGCCTCGAGCATCGTTTCGCGGTCGATTCCGCGCTCGCGTTCCATGTATTCGATGACAGCTTGGAGTTCTGTGTTCATGATGTTTCGTTTCGATGAAGGAGTATATAGAGAATGAAAAATTAAGACAAAAAAGAGTGGGGCGAACCCACTCCGTATCCTAACCGGTTGAAAGTGTGGGGGACGCTACCGGAAAACCCCTGAAAGGTCAATGTTGTTTTTCGTTTCTTCCGGTTTGTAAACACTTGCCAGATTCTGACAATTCGTTTAGGAGCCAAACCATGCAACCCCCGTTTCAGCTTCATTCACCCGCAGAGGAGGTGCGGTTCATGCGCCAGGTGCTGGGTATTGACCGCAATGATGCCTTGCTGGACCGGGTGATCGACAATTTCAACGTCCTGCAGGCGCGGTCGGCCATGCTGCTGAGCCTGGTGACGCTCTGTCTGACGATTTCGGGCTTCAGCGGTCACCGGATCGCCGCCTCGGGGCCTCTGCCGGCGGTGCTGCTTTCGGTCGGGCTGACCCTGGTGGTGCTTTCCGCGGTGCTGCTAATGCTGGGGCCGATGCAGCTTCGCTGGGCCACACGGCGGCGCTGCGGGGACTCGCTGGATGAGCTTCTGGAGGCGCTGATTCATCTGCGCAATGCGCGGACCCGGCGTTATCACATCGCGGTGGTGATTCTGATCCTGGGTCTGAGCGCGTACGTGGCCGCAGTGGTGATGTCCATCGTGCCGGGAGGCGGGGCATGAGCCGGGGGATTCCCTTGCAGGAGGTCTGCCGCCAAATCGGAAAGAATCATGTGTATGTCGGACAAATTCAATCCACGCTGGATTTGTTCAAACCGGAGCCGCCGCAACTGTACCGCCGGGGCTATGTGAATTTCCTGACCAAATGCACCGCGCTGCGGACCTTCGGGGTGGGGCTGGGCGATATTCAGGAACTCTTCCGGAAAGAGATCAAAGTCCTGAAACTCCTGCACCTCGATTCGCACAGCCAGTCGCCGACCTGGTATCTGGACGGCTGCACCCTGGAGGGAAAAGATCCCGACCGGCTGCTGCTCACGGGCATGAACATCGGATTTCCGGTGATGACCGGTCCGGTGCAAACGGGGTTGGATTTCGGCTCGCGCGAGCCCGAACTTTTTGACAGTCACCAAATGGGTGAGAATCTTGAACACGTTCTGGACCTTTACCGCCGTCAGGTGATGAAGATCCGCCGGCGGGTTGAAGAGGAGCGCCCGATTCTCCGCACCGCCATGAGCTGGTCCGCGAAAGCCTTTCACTTCTGAGAACATCCCCTATGCAAAACGCCCTGCTTGAAACCGCCTGTCCCGATTTAACCCTGCTGGCCCGCGGCAAAGTCCGCGATATTTACGAGGTCGACGATGAGCATCTGCTGTTCGTGGCCACGGACCGGATCAGCGCGTTTGATGTGATCATGACCAACGGGATTCCAGGCAAGGGAGCCCTGCTGACGAAGATCAGTCTGTTCTGGTTTCAGTGGCTGGGCGACCGCATCCCACATCACTTGGTGACCGCGGATCTGGCGGAGATGCCCGCGAAGGTCCGGCAGTATGCGGACCAGCTTTCGGGCCGCAGCATGTTGGTTAAGCGGCTGAGGATTTTGCCGGTGGAGGCGATTGTGCGGGGCTATCTGGCCGGGTCCGGATGGGCGTCGTATCAGAAAAACGGCACCGTGTGCGACATTCCGCTGCCGGAAGGGCTGCGCCAGTGCGATGAGCTTCCGAAGCCGATCTATACCCCGAGCACCAAGGCGGAACTGGGTGCCCACGATATGAACATCTCCCCGGAGCGGGCCCGGGAGATCCTCGGACCGGAGGCCGCCGACGCGGTCGAGCGTATTTCGCTTCAGCTTTACGGGGCGGCCCGCGCCTATGCCGCCGGGCGGGGCATCCTGCTGGCGGACACCAAATTCGAATTCGGTGTGGACGAACAGGGACGGGTCACGCTTGCCGACGAAATTCTGACCCCGGACAGCTCCCGCTTCTGGCCCCTGGACGCGTATCAGCCCGGCCGCGATCAGCCCAGCTTTGACAAACAGTTTGTCCGGAATTATCTGGAGTCGATTCAGTTCGACAAACAGACCCCGGTGACCCTGCCGGAGGAGGTGATCGACGCCACCCGACAGCGCTATCAGGAAGCCATGACCCGGCTGACGGGCACCGTTTAATCCGGTAATTATTCGTCTTCGTCGGGCATCCCGGAAAAGGTGTTCACATCCAGGCGGCGCGGAGAGGTCGGATTGGGCTGAATGGTGACCAGGGTGGGGCTGTCCTCCCGGACATGCACCGCACCGGTGTAGCGTCGTCCGCCGCTTCCGTCGATTTCCTCCAGAAAAATCCGCATGCGGCCAGGCTCCAGCTCCAGAACCTGGTGGCTGCCGGGCTCGATTGTTGTTTCCTGTTCGCCAAAGGTCAGGCGGACCGGGTTTTCCAGAAAATTATGGAAGGCGGTGTTGCCGGATTCGAAAAGCGAGGCACTGACATCCAGAACCTTGGCCCGGACGCGTCCGTTTTCATCCTCGGTTCCGGGCTCCACGAGGATCAGGGCCTCCCGCACCCCCTGGTTCAGTTGCAACTGAATCCAGGGCGTGGCGGTTCTTGAACCCTCTTCGGATCTGGAAACCAGGACTTCGCCGTTGGGCGGCACCTGGAAGATCCGGCTGTAGCCGTTTCGGCTCAAGCGCAGGGAGCGGGTTCCCTCGGAGGTGGTGACTTCGACCGAGGAGGGGACCTGCGCCCACTGGCTGTCCTCTGTGAGGATGCCCCGCACGGGGGGGACATAAATCCGCGCGCGGATGGGCGCGGGAAATTGGGCGGAGACCGGGGAGGACACCGCCAGTGCGCTGTACACGCAAAGGAGGCCGACAAAGGCGCGGAATGGGGAGCGTAATGAGATGTACATTTTGAAAGTCTAAAGGGTTGTCGATCGTTTCACAAGGAAAAACCTTTGAGAGTTAACGATTTCAGGGCAAGCTCCATATCCGGGAACATTGGCGCCTTCAGCGAAATGTCCGCGCCGGTGTGCGGGCAGATGAAGGACAGGAGGGCGGCGTGCAGCATTTGCCGGGGGATGGTCCGCTCCACGGGGCTGAGGACCGGAGCGTTTTGTCCGTAGGTCCGCTCCCCCACGAGGATGAGATCCTTGAGGAGCAAATGACGCCGGATCTGGTGGGTGCGTCCGGTTGGAATCCGGCAGCGGACCACCGCGTGCGTCCGGGTGCGGGTGAGCACGCGCACCTCGGTGACCGCCTCTTTGCTGTCCAGCCGGGACTGGATCGTGAATTGATTCTGACCGGGCACGCCGCGCACAATGGCGATGTATTCTTTCCGGACGGCCTTCTCCCGGAAGATCTCAATGTAGGGCCCCCGGTCCGTGCCCTCGCGGGCAAACAGAATGACCCCGCTGGTGTCCTTGTCCAGACGGTGAAGCGCGCGCAGTCCGGGCTGCTTTTCCCCGGCGCGCAGACGCTCTTCGAGACTGCCTTTGGCCGATTCGCTCACCAGTCCCGCCGGTTTGTTCACGCCCAGAATCCATTGATCCTTCCAGAGGACGGCGACCGGTTCGGCGGTGCGGGCCGGCAGCACCGCATCGGGAGCGGGGAGGGTGACCACATCGGCCGGTTGCAGGGAATGCCGCGCCATCCAGACCCGCCTGCCGTTGACAAAGACGCTGCGGGAATCGATCAGCGCCTTGGCCTGCCGGTTGGTCAGTTTCAGCCGTTCCCTCAGTAGTTCCTGCAGGGTTTTTCCGGCATCGGCGGCGGTTAGTTTCAGCGTTTGGAGGGTGGGGGACATGACCGCGACTCATAAGAATCCTCCCGCCGACTGTCCATGCTGATCCGTCGATTTCCCCGTATTTTTTACGGTTTTGGCGTGACCCCGCCGAAAAACCTGACATAACGCGCCCTCCTGTTGGTTTCCGATGTTCGGAAACGTCCGCTTTCGTTTTTCCGATGTTCGGAAAAGCCGGTTTCTCTTACTCGATCAATTTTTAAGGACTCTTTTTTATGAAACGTTCACATACTTGCGGTGCTTTGACGTCGGAACATGTCGGCCAGGCGGTCACGCTTTGCGGCTGGGTGGATACGGTGCGGGACCACGGCGGCATTCTGTTTATTGACTTGCGCGACCGCTACGGGATGACCCAGGTGGTGTGCGATCCGGACGACAGCGCGGCGGCGGCGGAGGTGGCGAAGTCCACCCGGCCCGAGTTTGTGATTCAGGTGAAGGGGACCGTGCGGGCGCGGCCGGCGGACATGGTGAACGCGCGCATCGCCACCGGCGGAATCGAACTGGTGGGCGAGTCGGTGACGATTTTGAACACCAGCAAAACCCCGCCGTTCCCGCTGGACGAGGACAAGGCGGCGAAGGTGCACGAGGAACTGCGCATGGAGAGCCGCTACCTGGACCTGCGGCGGGCTTCGGTGCAGCGCGGGCTGATTCTGCGTCATAAAATGGCGATTGCGGTGCGGAAATTTATGGATGAGCAGGAGTTCATCGAGGTGGAAACCCCGATTCTGACCAAGAGCACGCCGGAGGGCGCGCGGGATTATCTGGTGCCGAACCGGGTGACCCCGGGCACGTTTTATGCGCTGCCGCAGGCGCCGCAGCAGTACAAGCAGTTGCTGATGGTGGGGGGCATGGACCGCTACTTCCAGTTGGCCCGCTGTTTCCGGGACGAGGATCT
The DNA here is from genome assembly GCA_020831625.1 of Verrucomicrobiota bacterium. GTDB lineage: Bacteria > Verrucomicrobiota > Kiritimatiellia > SS1-B-03-39 > UBA6053 > PXAS01. The sequence goes on from JAFIGD010000062.1 coordinate 11,218, forward strand.
GCGCGCGGACCGCCAGCCGGAATTCACCCAGATCGACGTGGAGATGAGTTTTGTGGACGAGGAGGATCTGTACGGGATCATTGACGGTCTGCTGGCGGAGGTGATGGTGGCTTCGGGTCATCCGCGTCCGGAACTGCCGCTGCCGCGGATGAGCTGGCACGAGGCGATGGACCGCTTCGGCAGCGACAAGCCCGACTTGCGCTTCGGCTGGGAACTGACCTCGCTGGCGGATGTGTTCGCGGAGACGGAGTTCAAGGTGTTCGCGAATGTGCTGAAAAGCGGAGGGGTGATCAAGGCGATCAACTGCAAGGGGCAGGCGGGCATTCCGATCCGGATGATTGATGAATGGACCGTTCTGGCCAAATCGCATGGCATGGGCGGGCTGGCCTACATCCGGGTGCAGGAGGACGGCACCTGGAAATCGCCGATTGTGAAATTCTTTGCGGAGGCCGAAGTGGAGGCCCTGCGGGCGAAGCTGTCGGTTGAACCGGGCGACCTGGTGCTGTTCGCGGCGGAACAGGCGAAAAATGTGGACCCGTTCCTGGGCAAACTCCGTCTCGAGGCGGCGAACCATGCGGGGATTATTCCGAAGGGCGAATTCAAGTTCACGTGGGTTACCGAGTTTCCGCTGTTTGAGGAGACCGACGCGGGGCGGCTGGTGTCGATGCACCATCCGTTCACGACGCCCAAGCCGGAGGATGTGCCGCTGTTGGACACGGATCCGGGCAAGGTGCGCGCGGTCGCGTATGATATCGTGCTCAACGGGGTTGAACTGGGCTCGGGCAGTATCCGGATTCACGATCCGGCGCTGCAGGGCAAGATGTTCGATCTGCTGAAGGTGTCTGAAGAGGAGAAAGAGAGCCGGTTCGGGCATTTGCTCAAGGCGCTGGCCTACGGGGCACCGCCGCACGGCGGGATCGCACTGGGCTTTGACCGTCTGGCGCTGCTGATGGCGGGCGGCAAGACGATTCGTGATGTGATCGCGTTCCCGAAAAACCACAAGGGCATTGATCTGATGATGGATGCGCCGTCAACCGTGGACGCGAAACAGCTTCACGACGTGCATATCCAGTTGGATCTGCCGCCGGAAGTGGAATAAGTCCGGATGGACCTGCCCTGGCTTTCGCAAAAGGCGTGGGCGGTTGAACGGTACGGGCACCCGGTGTTCCGGGTGCCGGTGGATCCGGGCTGGGGGTGTCCGAACCGGGACGCTTTGGGCCGGGGCGGGTGCGCGTTTTGTGCGGAGGACGGGGGGCGGGCGCGTCAGCTCGGGGATGCGGAGGGGCCGGAAGAACAGGTTCGGCGCGGCGCGGCCTTCGCGCGGGAGCGGTACGGGGCGCGGCTGCTGCAGTTGTATCTTCAGGCGTACACGGCGACGTATACGGACACGGAATCGTTGCGGGCCCTGGTCGAGGGGCTTTTGGGGATGGAACGGTTTCAGTCACTTTCACTGGGCACGCGTCCGGATTGTTTGTCGGCGGCGACGCTGGCCTTGCTGCGGGAGTGGAACGAGGCGCGGGAGGTGTGGGTGGAGCTGGGGGTGCAGACTTCGCATGATGACACCTTGACCCGGATCGGGCGGGGACACAGTTGGGCGCGGTCGGAGGAGGCGATTCTGCGTCTGGATGCGGAGGGTCTGCGTCCGTGTGTGCATTTGCTCTGCGGTTTGCCGGGGGAGGGGCCGGATGAGATGCTGGAAACGGTGAAGCGGGTGGCGGCGCTGCCGATTCACGGGATCAAGTTTCACAATTTTCATGTGTTGCGGGACGCGCCGCTGGGACGGGAGTGGCTGAAGGCTCCGTTTGAGGTTTTAGGCGAGCGGGCGTATCTGGCGTGGCTGGCGGAGGCGCTTCGGTGGGTGCCGGCGGGGATTCCGGTGTTCCGTTTGGTGACGGACTCGCCCCCGGAGCAGCGCCTGGCCCCGCCGCAGGTGCTGAAGAAGGGGCGTTTTCTGCATGAGCTGCAGGGTTTCATGGACCTCCGGGGCTGGCGACAGGGAGACAGGGCGATTGGGAAATAGTAAATCGATTCACAATTTCCAGAAATATCTCCGATATCCTGGCTTTAGGTTGCATCCTGAAATGATTTGGATATGCTGACGGAATGCCTGAATCCTTTTTGATGTCGTTTTTGAATGCCCGCACGCCCCCGCAAATCCAGCAGCGGGGGCGTGACTATGTTAAACGGGAGCGGGTCGGGCGGATTCAAAATGCGGGGACGGCATTTTTCGCGCCGGTGAAAGGGGTCGGCGGGCAGATTTACATGACGGAAATCGAGATGGGCACGCCGCGGACGCCGGAGATCCATTTGTCGTGCAGTTGCCCGTATTTCGAGCAGTTCGGGACCTGCAAGCATGTGTATGCGCTTGGACTGACTCTGGAGCGAATGGGGCGGGAGGCGGGCCCCCGCACCCGGAGTTGGCGGGAGCTGTTTTCCCCCCGCGCGCTGCCGTCGGGTGGAAAACGTCCGCCCCGTTCCCGGGCGGCGCCGAAGTCTCTGTCGGTTCTGCATTATGTGCTGGACCCCTCGGATATCGCCGGGGACCGTCCGATCCGGCTGTTTGTGATGGAGGAGCAGGTCTTAAAATCGGGCCGGATCAAGCTGAAGCCTGTATCGCTGCTTCAACCCTCCTCATACCGGGTGGACGCGTCGGAACTGCCCCGGCTGTCGCTGCTGCAGGGGCTTTTGCTGGAGCAGTCGAATTTTTCTTTCTATTCCGCGCGCAGCCATTCGGTGAATCTCACCGGCGGGTCGGCGCTTGCGGTTCTGGAGGATCTGGCGGGAACCGGACGGCTTCATTTCGGCGATCCGTTAAAGGCGCAGGATATCGGGGAGTTGCCGGTGGTCCGCAACGCGATGGACCGCGAGTGGCGGGTCGCGTTGCGGGCGGAGCCGTCCGGGGCGGGGCTGTCGCTTCACGCGGAGGTGACGTGCGGTGAGGAGCGGCTGGCGCTGGGTGCGGTTCGGTTTGCGCATACCGAGGGGGTGATCGGATACGGGAATTGTCTGGCGCGGATTTTGAATCCGGAAATGCTGGACTGGGCGAAGGAGCTTGAGGAGGACAGCCCGAAGGTTCCCGAGGACGAGGTGGTGGATTTTGTGGAGTCTCTCTACGAACTGGATGTGAATCTGCCGGCCGCGCTTCCGGATGCGATGGCGTTTCGGGAAGTGCGGGAGCGTCCCCGGTTTTTGCTGCGGATTCTGGAGGTGAGTGAAACGATGGACGCGTGGGTGCAGCCGGAGTTTGTGTATGGGGGGCGGACGCTGGACTGGCTGGATGCCCGGGAGCGCTGGGTGGTGGGCGAATCGCGGGAGATTCATATCCGGGACCGCGAGGCTGAACGGGACGCGCTGAAACGGCTGGAGTCCCTGGGGGCTTCGGTGACGGCGGGATCGGCGGAGGGCGTGTTCGGCGTGGACGGCGCGCATACCGGCGCGCTGCTGGAAGCGCTGGATCAGGAAGGGTGGGAACTGCATCTCCGGGACACGCGGCTGCGGACCAACGGTCAGGCGTCAATCCGGGTCGAGGGCAGCGGTCAGGACTGGTTTGAGCTGGACGGGGAATTGCGTTTCGGGGAGGAGACGATGGATTTGCCGGAGGTTCTGAAAACGGTGAAACGGAAGGGGCGGTTTGTGCGATTGCCAAACGGATCGATGGCGATGTTGTCGGACGCCTTGATCGAGCGGTTCACGGTGCTGCAGGGGATGGGGGATATGACGGCGGAGGAGGGCACACTGACCTTCTCCGGCGCGGGCGCGGTGTTTTTGGACATGCTGCTGGCGGATCTTCCCGGTGTGGACTGGAGCGGAGAGGCGCTGAGGCTTCGGGACCGGCTGCGGAAACTGGGGTCTCCGGAACCGGCCACACCGCCGCCGGGGTTTCAGGGAGAGCTGCGGGTGTATCAGCAGGAGGGTCTGGGCTGGATGCGGTATCTGCGGGAACTGGGCCTGAACGGGTGTCTGGCGGACGACATGGGACTGGGGAAAACCGTGCAGGTGTTGGCGCTGCTGGAGGAGCAGCGTCAGGAAAACCGGGGGCCATCCCTGGCGGTGCTTCCCCGGTCGATTGTGTTCAACTGGCGGATGGAGGCGGCGAAGTTCACACCGAAACTGCGTGTGGCGGAACTGAGCGGCGTGGACCGCCCCAAATCGGCGCAGAGTCTGCCGCCGGCGGATCTGTACCTGATCACCTATCAGACGCTGATCCGGGATGTGGCCTGGCTGCGGGAGGTGATGTTTGATTATGTGATTCTGGATGAGTCGCAGGCGGTGAAAAATCCGGCGGCGAAAACCTCCAAAGCGGTGAAACTGCTTAAATCCCGCCATCGGCTCACCTTGACGGGCACGCCGGTTGAAAACCGGATTGAGGACTTGTGGAGTCAGCTGAATTTTCTGAATCCGGGGATGCTGGGACGGAAGTTCACGGAGGCGAAAGAGTTGTCGGATGAATCGTTGCGGATGATCGCGCGGGGGGTGCGGCCGTTTTTGTTGCGGCGGACGAAGGAGCAGGTGGCGACGGATCTGCCGGAAAAGGTGGAGGAGACCCTGTACTGCGTGCTGCCGAAGGCGCAGCGGAAGCTTTATGATGAGTTGAAGACGTATTATCAGCAGGCGCTGTCGGAGGGGATTTCGGAGAAGGGATTCCAGCAATCCAAGATCATGGTGCTGGAGGCTTTGCTGCGTCTGCGTCAGGCGGCGTGCCATCCGGGTCTCATTTCTGACGAGCATAAAGCGATGGACAGCGCGAAAATGGGGGCGCTGGATGATTTATTGGAGGATATTTTGTCCTCGGGTCATAAAGCGCTGATTTTTTCGCAGTTCACCTCGATGCTGGCCCTGGTGCGGGAGCGGCTCGACCGGAAAAACACGCCGTATGTCTATCTGGACGGACAGACCCGGGACCGGAACGCGGCGGTGCGGAACTTTCAGGAATCTCCTGAAATCCCCCTGTTTTTGATCAGTCTGAAGGCGGGCGGGGTCGGGTTGAATCTGACGGCGGCGGATTATGTGATTCTGCTGGATCCCTGGTGGAACCCCGCGATCGAGGCGCAGGCGATTGACCGCGCGCACCGGATCGGCCAGGAGAAAAAAGTGTTCGCCTACCGCGTGGTGGCCAAGGACACGATTGAAGACAAAATTCTCGCGCTTCAGGATGACAAACGGCACCTGGCGGAATCGATCCTGACGCAGGAAAACAGTCTGCTCTCCAAGCTGACCCCGGAGGATCTGACGTTCCTGTTGTCGTAACGTGTCATGCGCTCCGGAAGTCGGGCGGGACGGGGACATTGAAGACCGAGGCAATGGCGCGGTATGCCATTTCCTCGTCCTCTTGAAGAATGCCGTTCGCGTAGACGGCGGCGCGGCAGGCGCGGAGCAGCTGCCGTTTTGCGTCCGGGTTCAGACGCGCGAGGGCTCTGCAGGCGGCGTCCAGTCCTTTGAGCGTGCAGTGTTCCTGGAGCTGAATCTCCGCGGAATGGAACGTTTCGGGAAGATCCTTCATGGCGCGTTGAAACACTTCGCGGGCTTCAGCTTCGGATTGAACATCCATTCGGGCCAGAATGGAAATCAACAGGATACATTCCGGCGTGTTTTGTTTCAGGGGGCAGGACTGTTTTCCGAGCAAAGGCTGCGGATTGCCGGGAAGCAGAATGCGATCCAAATGGCAGCGAACGGCGTATTCAAAGAGGCTGATCCGTTGATCGGCTTCGGTGAGTTTCAGTGCGAGTCCGTGACAGGCGGCTTTTTCAGCGTCTTGAAGATTCCGGAGGCCGGGCGCACAGAGATCCAACAGGGGAAAGCGGTCTTTTGAAGCGATGTGAGGGAAATCGTTCTGAAGGGTGTTGAGGCGGGCGCGTATTTCGGACGGGGCTTCCCGGTGTATGATGTCATGTTGGCGATTTCGGATTTCCGGATCGGCGGAAAGGAGGATGTGGAGAACAAACGCGGCCGCGCCGGCGGGACTGTGCAGGAGGTCTAGGAGCGGGTTGGGGGTTTCCTCCAGCCAGAGATGGACCGCATAGAGTGTTTCGGCCGTCGGGCGATGTCGGTTTTTCGGCGGCGGTGCGGGCGGAGGGCTCGAATGACCGGTGGGAAGCAGCGGATTGCGCCCCAGTGACGGGAACGATCCGTCCCAGTCCGGTTCAATGCGGCGAATGCGTTTTTCGAGGGGAGGGTGGGTGGAAAAGAGGCCGGTGATCCAGAGAACCTGGGCATTGGCAAACATCATATGGGCGCATTCGATAAAGGCGGGATTCCGGACGTGTCCCCGAAAGCTGGCGGTGCCCAGCGCTTTCAGGGCTCTGGCCACGGCGGGCGGATTCCGGGTGAACTGCATCGCGGAGGCGTCGGCCAGAAATTCGCGGTGGCGGCTGACGGCGGCCTGCAGGAGTTTTCCGAAAAATGTGCCGATGGAGCCGGTCAGGATGAAGCCCCAGCCCAGCAAAAACAAAGGGAGGGTCCGGAAGCCAAGGCCTCCAAACCGCGTGGGTCCTTTTTGCGGGCCGACGGAACTGAAGATCAGCAGATATCCGATCCGTGCGACGCCGAACAATCCGGCCAAGCCGACCAGAAGCCGGGTGTTCAGCAGGAAGTCTCCGTAAAGAATGTGGCTGAATTCATGGGCGACCACGGCTTGAAGCTCGTCCCGGGGCAGGCGGTTGACCGCGCCGCGGGTGATGCCGATGGCGGTGGTTTTGGGATTCAAGCCGAAGGCGCAGGCGTTGACGCCTTCCTCATCGAGCAGATAGATGTCTGGAACGGGCAGTCCGGAGGCAATGGCCATTTCCTCCACAAGATTATAGACCTGCCGGTATGCCGGTACCGGGGTGTCGGCGGCAATGAGACTTCCGCCCATGTCCCGCAGTTGCCGGGCGATGCCTTTTCGAAGCTTGAGGGCCCGAAGCATGCAAAACATTGAAAGGATCAGAAAGGTGAGCCCGGCGGCAAGCGGGGCGGTGTTGCGGGCTTCGGTCCAGGCGGGGATGTCCTTCCAGTATCCGATTTCGGTCAGGAGAAAGGCCACCAGGATTGCGGTGGAGCCCATGACGAGCAGGAGGGTGAGACAAAAGCCTGCCAAAGCCCAGCGGGCGCGGACGATCGCGTCGCGTTGATGGTCGAAAAAATCTTTCATGCGCTCCGGAAGTCGGGCGGGACGGGGACGTTGAGGGCGGCGGCGGCGGCGCGGAAGGCGTTGAATTCGTCGGTGTTGATCTGCCCGTTGTTGGCGACCGCCGCCAGGGCGGCGTTCATGACGCGCTGCTGGAAGGCGGGGTAGAGGGCGGCGAGTTTTTCGCAGGCCTCGTTGAGGGCGGCGAGGGTGCGGCCCTCACGCGGCTGCAGGGTCAGGGTGATTCCTCCGTGATGCCCGAGGAGCGTCTGGCGGGCGGCGTCGAAGGAGGCTTCGGCCTCCTCTTCGCTTTCCGCGCCGACGTGGGCGAGGACGGAAAGGAGGAGGTTGACCTCATTTCCGGCTTCGCGGATGTGGATGCGCTTTTTCAGGCGGGCTTTGGCTTCGGCCTCGCTTTCGACCGCGCGGAGCGCGACCCGGCGGACGGCATATTCATAGAGGCTGACCTTTCCGTCGGCGCGGATGAGGGCTTCGAGGGTGGTTTTGAAAACGGCCTTGGTGTCGGCATCCAAATGACGCAGGGCGGGGACGGCGATGTCGAGGAGGGGGAGGCGGTCGGCTTCGGGCAGATCGGCGGTGGCGGTGTGGAGCCGGAGGAGCGTTTGCAGCATTTCCGGGGATTCGTGGCGTTGAACGGCTTTTTCCTGTTCGCCATTCACATCGGGTTGATCGGACTGAAGCAGGAGCCGGTACACGAGCGCGCGGGCGCCGTCGGGGGTGCGCGCGGCCTGCAGGGCGCTGTCGGGAAGCGTTTCGTGCAGGGTGTGGGCGGCCTCGACAGCTTCGGGCGCGGGGCCGGGGGCGCCCATTCCGGACTGCATCGCGCCCAGGGCGATGGCACGGGCGGCCTGGCGGGGTATGGGCGGAGGGATGATCCGTTTGGACGTTTTGTCGGCATTGTTTTTGGGGATCGGCGGCGGGCTTGCCGGGGTTGCGGCCAGAAAAGATCCGTCCCATCCGGGCTGAATCTGTTTGATGCGCTGATCGAGGGGCGGGTGGGTGGCCATGAGGCCGGAGAGGGACATGGGCTTGGCGCTCCCGAACATCATGTGGGCGAGTTCGAGGGACTCCTCATGCTGGAGCTTGGCTTTGCGGCTGCCTTTGCCGAGCTTGCGGAGGGCGTTGGCGATGCCGTCGGGATTGCGGGTGAACTGAACCGCCGAGGCGTCGGCCAGAAATTCCCGCTGACGGCTCATGGAGGCCTGGAGAATGCGGCCCATGAGCAGACCGATGGATCCGCAAACCCAGACCGCGAGGCCGAAGCCGAGGAACACCAGGGTGCCGCCCCCGTTGTCCTTGCCGCTGCGGCTGCGCCGGCGTCCGCCGCCGCTGTGGAGGGCGATGCGGAAGAGGACCATGCCCAGTTCGGAGAGGATGAAGAGTCCGGCCAGCATGGCGATGAGGCGGGTGTTGAGCCGCATGTCGCCGTTGAGGATATGGCTGAATTCGTGGGCGATGACGCCCTGCATTTCATCGCGGGTGAACGTTTCGAGGGCGCCGCGGGTGACGCCCACGGCGGCGCGGTCGGTGGAGAGCCCGACCGCGAAAGCGTTGATGCCGGGTTCATCGACGATGTAGACATCGGGCACGGGCAGGCCGCTGGCGATGGCCATTTCCTCGACGATGTTGAGGAGCTGGCGTTCCCGGGGATTGCCGGATTCAGGGTTGACCCGTTTGCCGTCCATGGCGTTCATGACATGGTCGGGACCCGCCTGCATCTGCACATGGCGGAAGAGACTGGCCATGAGCACGATCACCAGGGTGAACCCCGCCGCGCCGAAGATGACATCCCACTGATAACGGGTGACCAGTTCCTGTCCGTCGGAGGAATATTCGCCCAGAGCGCCCATCAACCCGGCGGAAATAAGGGCTACGCTGAGGACGGTGAGAAAAACGGTGAGAATAAAGCCGAACACCGCCCAGCGGCTGCGGATACGGGCTTCCTGTTGGTGATCGAAAAAAGTTTTGGGCATGAATGACCTATGAAGGAACCAACTGAATTGACAAGGGGTTTTTTTTCAGGACTTTTCCCGTCCCCACCTGTTGCACGCCTGTTTTGCAAATATCCAGCGGATTCAGGGTTAAGTCAATCCGCCAGACAGGTTACACAATTGTAAAGAAACCTAAGGAAAAAGGACATTGCATAGATTTTTCCAATAATACAGTGGACAAAGCGGTTCTGATTTGTTGGGGAAAGGGTTTACAATCATGCCCGTTTGCATGTCGTGATGATGGATGGTTTCGGCGGTTCATCGATGGCACCCGCTGTATGTTATGAAAGATGACCGCATATGAAAACTCTCTTGAAGTCCTCCCGTTTGTTGCTGTTCGCACTGTTTCTGGCTCCGTTGTCGCACCTTCTGCGGGCGGAACAGGTTGTGTTCGGGACGGACACGAATGATCCCGCCGCGACGATGGACCACGCGGGGACACCGAGCGGTTCAGACATGATTCCCCAGTCCTCTGACCTCGAGACCACGATCCTGGCGAATTCGGTGAAGCTCGGTGAGGGCGGGGTGAACGATCATGTTGATTTCTTTGAAGACTATGGCGAAACGATTCTTTTAACCAACGGAAATATTGTGTCGGTCTGGCGCGCCAGGAACAACGCATC
>JAFIGD010000016.1 GCA_020831625.1 Verrucomicrobiota bacterium
TGACGAGTGGGGGGAGTTTCGAGTGACGAGTGACGAGTGTCGAGTGACGAATGACAAGTGACGAGTGAGGAGTGGGGAGTGGGGAGTGACAGCGGGGCGAAGGATCCGTTTTGCCCGAAGACGGGGACGGCATGGAGGCAGGCGGCGACATCGAGACCGCTGGAGCGTCCGTGTTGGAAGTGTTCGCAGCGGAGGGCTAGCTCGTAAAGGGTTTTGGGGTCGGGATCTTTGAGGAGCCCTTTGAGAAGGGTGAGAATGACGGCGGCGGAGGAGCCGAGGCCGGATCCGGGGGGGAGGGTGCTTTGGAGATGAATTTCGCAGCCGCTTTGGGGGCGGGCGAGGGCGGCGGCGGCGAGGAGCAGATCGGTGTCGGCGGGCAGGATGGCCGTGACCGGGAGTTTATCCTCCAGGAACGCCGCGTGCCGCATGTTTACGGCATTCAGGTGTTCTGCCAGGGCGGTCAGGGGGAACTGTATGGTGGGAAGCGGCGGGGCGTGGATGCGGAGTTCGGGGGCGGAGATCGGGGTGAAGGTGCCGGTGACGCCGGCGCGGAGGGAGGCGGCGATTGCGGGACGGCCGTGGACGATGGCGTGTTCGCCGGAAAGAATGACTTTGCCGGGGGTGAAGACCTTCATTCGACCTCGAAATCGCAGACCAGGGGCAGGTGGTCGGAGTAGAGGACCTGCGGGGCGCGGAAGGCGGTGACGCGGATGCCGGGGCTGTGGAAAACGAAGTCGAGGCCCATGCGGGGTTTCCAGCTCGGAAAGGTGGGGGTATCGTCGGGGGCGGCGGACTGAAGTCCGGAGGCCTCCATGAAGAGTTCCAGTTCACCGCGGCCGGTGAAGACGTTGAAATCGCCGCCGACGATGCAGGGTTTGTCGAGACCGCGGACGATGTTTTTGATTTCGCGGAGCTGTTCGTGGCGGGTGCGGTAGGAGAGGGCGAGGTGCACGAGAATGAAAACGACGCGGTCGAGTTCGAGTTCCATGACCAGGCGTTTCATGCCGCGGGTGACGTAATGGAAATGCTCGCGGGTGATGCTGTCGCGGCAGATGAAGGCGTTGCCCTGTTTGTTGAGGACGGGCAGACATTTCAGGAGCCGGTTGCTGTCGGGGTATTTGCCGCGGTAGGTGTGGTAATGTCCGAGCGATTCGGCGATTTGCTGGGCCTGATTGAGGCGTCCGGAGCGGTAGCTGCCGGCGTCCACCTCGATGAGGCCGATGACGTCGGGGTTGGTTTCGTTCAGGAAGTGTGTGATTTCCTGAAGGTGCAGACGGGTTTTGCCGATGTAGCCGCTCAGGGGAAAGCGGTTCATGTTTCCGCCGGTTCCGTAGCGGATATTGTAGAGTAAAAATCGCATGGGGGGATCATAAACACTTTTTTTGAAAATTCCCATAGCGAAACCGCTTGAAATCCTTTCCTTTTTGCAGGAAAGGGGAGGAACCGTTTTTTAACCCTTTTTTGGTATGCCTCCTATGAAATGCTCCATTTTTATTCCTGTCACCAATGAACGCGACGCGTTGCGCCGCACGCTCCGCAGTCTGATTCCCGAAAAAGGCACCCACGAAGTGTTCGTGGTGGACCGCGGCAGCGCGGACGGGAGTCTTGAGGCCGCGGCGGAACATGACTGGGTCAAGGTGATTTCCCCCAAAGACGGGATGCTGTCGGTGGCGCTGAATCAGGCGGTTTCCGAAGGCGACGGCGAGGCGCTGTTGTTTTTGTTGCCGGGAAGTGTGCCCGAACGGGGCTGGTCGGAGGCTGTGAACGCTTTTTTCAGTCAGAATGTGGACGCGGGCTATTTTGATCTCCGGGAAACGGACGGTTCTTCGCAATTGATCGGCAGGGCGCGGCGTCTGGCGCACAAACTGGGGCACCGACTGATCGGCGGCCCGGCGGGCCTGAGCGGTCTGGCGGTGCGGCGGTCGACCTTTGAGTCGATTCACGGGTTCACGCCGGTGCCGGATTTCGAGTGGCTGGTGTTCGCCAAGCGGATCGAGGAAACCGGCGGCAGTCTGAAGCCGATTCCGCACGGGATTCAGCTCGCGCCGCGTCCGGGCGCGCGTCAGGCGGACGCCTGGGACGATTTGATGGACGATCTCAAGGCGGCCTGGCGGTATCGCAAGACCGAGAGTTTTGACGCGGTGCGCTGCCGGCGGAACGCCTGTTCGGTGGTGCTGCTGGGGTATGATCTGGTGAATAACGATCCGGTGAGCGATTATTTCGGCTATGCGCGGGAGAAACTGACGCTGTTCAATGTAGAGCGGGTTCAGTCCTACCGCTCCGCGGGCGCCAGGGTGTTTTTGGGTGGTCAATCGACCACCAAGCTGGTGGGTCAGCCTTCGGGATTCCGGGTGGACAATCATTACCGCACGGATCTGGGCAAGCGGCTGGGTCACCTGTTCGAAGACCTTCAGGTTCAGGGAAGCGACACGTTTCTGGTGGTGCGGGACAGTTGCAAGGAGTTGTCGCACAAAACCCTGCGCGGTCTCAGCGAGACCAACGACGGATACCCCTGCAAGGCGCTCACGAACGCGGCCGGCACCGAGTGGATGGTGCTGTGGTTCGAGGCCCGGGCGCTGCCGGCGTTCCTGGGTCTGGAGGGTGATTTTTCCATGCAGGCCTTGCAAAAAGCGTTTTATGACGCACATCTTAAGATCGATGTTCTGGAATCGGTCGCTTGTTTGGAAACCGAGCACGATGCCCGGGCCCTGTATTACTCCGGGCTGGTGGACCGCCTCCCCGGTGCTACGGCCTGATTGAGATCTTTATGAACCCACTGCCCCTTATCTATTCTGTCGTGATGGTGTTGCTCCTGTTCGGAGGCACCGTTTTGGTGCATGAACTGGGGCATTTTATGACCGCCAAGTGGTTTAAGCTCCGCATTGACGCATTTTCCATCGGCATGGGACCGGCCATCTGGCAGAAGAAAATCAAGGGTGTGGTGTACAAGCTGTCCTGGCTGCCGATCGGGGGCTATGTGGCTCTGCCGCAGATGGACATCACCGGGTCCGCGTTCGAAAACGACGACGCCAAACAGGGGAAACTGGAGCCGGTGGAGCCCTGGAAGCGGATTATCATCGCGGTGGCGGGTCCGGTGATGAATGTGATCACCGCGTTTTTGCTGTGTGTGATCGTCTGGGCGGTGGGCAAGCCGTATGACGCCGGTCCGGGGCCGGCGGAGGTGGGCCGGGTGCATCGGAACAGTCCCGCGTATGAGGCCGGGTTGCGGGCCGGGGATCTGATCACCCATGTGAACGGCGACCGGGTGTTGTTCTGGACGGATGTGGATATCGCCTCGAGTCTGAATGAACAGGTGCAGCTCCGGATTGTGCGGGACGGGGAATGGAAGGAATTGCCCGCAGTTCCCACGATACGGAACCGGATCGGCTTTTTACAGCTTCCCGGCGTGCGCCCGGTGGAGCATGTGGAGTATGTCCGGGTCGGCGGACTTCAGAAAGATTCGCCCGCGGACCGCGCGGGGCTGTTGCCGGGGGATATCCTCAAAGAGGTGAACGGCGAGCCGGTCGGTAATTCGGACGCGTTTATTTTGGCGGTTCAGTCCAGTGACGGGCGGCCGCTGGAGCTGGGGATTCTGCGCGGGGAGGCGCGGGAGCCGCTGGAGATCACGCTGGTGCCGGAATTTCATGCGGATGTGGAGCGGTATTTGATCGGGGTGTTTATGGACGAGGTGCACGCGGAGGTGACCATTCATCCCAATCCAGTGACGCAGTTGCAGTATTTCAGCGGATCGATTTTCCGGACGCTGCGGGCCTTCGGACGTCCGCGCGAACGGCGGGAGGCCTCGCAGGGTATCGGCGGTCCGGTGATTATGCTGGGAAGTATTCACAGTCAGGTGCAGACCAGCTTTATGCAGGCGCTGTGGTTCACGGCGCTGATCAATGTGAATCTGGCGATCATTAATCTTCTGCCGTTCATTGTGTTGGACGGCGGGCATATTCTGGTGTCGGTGTATGAGATTGTGTTCCGCAAGCCGCCGCACCGCAAAGTGATTATCGCGCTGGCGAATACGATGGTGGTTCTGTTGATCAGTTTGATGATCACGCTTACCTTCCGGGATGTCTTGCTGATGCGGCGGATTCATCAGGAACTGAACGGCGATGAAGCGCAGGCTGAGCAAACCCCGACGCCCGAGCCCGCGGAGGATGCGGGCGATGAGGACTAAGCGGCGGATCGCGGGCTCGGAGGTGATTGCGACCGGGGCGGAACTGCTCCAGGGCCGCACGCTCAACCGGCATGGATATACGCTGGGGGCTCTCCTGGTGGGCGCGGGAATTCCGTTGTTGCGGGAAACGGTGGTGCCGGATGATATTGAGCAGATCCGGGAGGCGGTGGCGGCGGCCTTGAAACGGGTGGAACTGGTGTTTGTGACTGGCGGGCTGGGGCCCACGGAGGATGATGTGACCCGCGAGGCGGTGGCGTTGGCAACGGGGAGGGCGGTGGTGTCCCATGCGGAGGCGGATGCGCATTTGCAGGCGTACTTTGCGCGGATAAACCGGGAGCCGACTGCGGCGCAGTGTCAGCAGGCGCGGGTGCTGGCGGGGGCGGAGGTGTTTATGAATCCGGTGGGGATCGCGCCGGGTCAGTGTCTGACCCTGGAGGGCGGCCGGTCGCTTTGGCTGCTGCCGGGGCCGCCCCGGGAACTGAACGGATTGATTGAAACCGCGCTGGCCCCCTGGTTGTCCGAACAGGTGGAGCGGGCGGATATGCACCAGCGGGTGTTCCGGATTCTGGGGCACAGCGAGTCGCGGGTGCAGGAGCGTTTGCGCACGGAGACGGAAATTCCGGCTGAGGTGGCGGTGGCGTATTGTGCCCGTCCGGGGAGTGTGGAGCTGCGGTTTCACGGACCTGAGGCGGCGGTGGATTTGTTGACGGAGTGGGTGCGTGAGCGGTATGCGGAGGATCTCCTGAATGAAACCGGAGAGGCGGTGGAGGCGGTGGTGGGAAGGCTCTTGCTGGAACGCGGTGAGACGCTGGCGACGGCGGAGTCCTGCACGGCGGGAGGCATCGCGGAGCGGGTCACGGATGTGCCGGGAAGTTCCGGCTATTTTGTGGGCGGGGTGGTGGCGTACGCCAACGGGGTCAAAGTGCGGGAACTGGGCGTGGACGCGGCGGTACTGGAGCGGGAGGGCGCGGTGAGCGAAGCGGTGGCCCAACAGATGGCGGCCGGCGTGCGGGCGCGGCTGAAGACAACCTGGGGGCTGAGCATCACCGGCGTTGCCGGACCCGGCGGAGGAACGCCGGAGAAACCGGTGGGCCTGTTTTACGTGGGGCTGGCGAATGCGGAGCGGGCCTGCGCGACGCGGTTTCAGGTGAACGGCGACCGGCAGCAGATCCGGGATCACGGCATCCAGCGGGCGCTGGAGGTGTTGTGGCATTCAATTCGTTAACGGGAATGCGCCAGATCCTTGGCGGTGCCGATGCGGGCGTGGTGGTCTTTGTTGTGGCAGTTGTCCCAGATGGAATCGCCGTCGGGGCCGATCGCTTCGATGGCGTAGCGGATGCGGGTTCCGGCGGGGAAGGTGCCGAGATTGACGTGCCAGACATCCTGTTCGCCGAGCACGCAATTTTTCTCCATGGGGAGATGTTGCCAGGGTGATTCCCCTTCGGGATCAGTGGTAAAGAGAATGTTCGCGCCGGAGGCGGTTCCGACCGGCGTGGTGAAGGTGGTCACCCAGAATTCGGTCCACGGACGGCTTTCGCCGTCTGCCGGCCAATGGTAGGTGTTCTCAATCGTTAGAGGGTTTTCAGTTTGCATAATGAAACAAGCGCTTCCTTGTTTATTTTTAAACCGTGACAAACCAGAGGCAACCTAAAAAACGATGCGATTTTTGTGAGTATAGGCGGGGGCTTCAAAAATGTACTGCGGATGAAGGCGGGGGAGGGGTCTTCAACGGATGGCTTGCGCCGGACAACGGATGTCTCTTTTCTCAATGCGCAACGTCACGCAGGTCTTAATCTTAATCCTAATCTTTATCAATTTCGTGCAGGCTGAGCTTGCTCGGCCGACCGCACGCATCTCATATCCGGACCGAGCGGCCCTCTCTCCCCCGCGCATCGAGCTTGCTCGTTGCGCGGAAGCATCTCATTCCGTTGGATAAGATGGGTTGCGCTCCACGAGCAAGCTCGAAGAGCGCTTTTTTTTGGGGGGGCGGTTCGTGGAATGAGATGATTGCGCCCTTGCCCGAGCAAGCTCGTAGGGCGCGGGAGAGCCCACGGATAGAAGGCCTCGGAGGGGTATGTCTCCGTGTGTGTATCGTAGCGCGGTTAAGGGGTGGCCGGTTTTGGTGGGGAGGCTGATTCAATCAGCTTTTCATTTGCTGTGTGCAGGGCTTCAAGAAGCTCGCGGGCTTTATCCGCATCATCGGCATCCAGCGCTTCGATCACTGCTTGGAGGACAGAATTGGTTTCTTGAGCGGAACGAATTCGGGCGGCAGTCATTGGATCGCCGGCGGGGGCGATAGTATAGGCTCCGGGCGAGGGTTCATTTTCCAAAAGCACATAGCCAAAGGGAAACAACAGTCCGCGCAGGACGGTGGGCCAGGGCTGATTTTGTACATGCAGAGAGACGCGTTCTCTATAGACATTCTCCTCGGGCGAATAGTGGATGGACGTCCCGGTAGACGTCGACACAATGCGAATAAAATCCACCAACATGACCCTGTCCATGGAAATGGAAATTTCTTCCGACTTCTGAGGCTGTGCATCTGCGAAGGACATGATCGTCAGCAGGATACAGGATGTTATGAATACTGGAGTGCTGATTTTCATGAATCGTCCGGGTTTGGGGCGAGGAAATAAGATTGCTTGTTACACCTGATAATAGTCGCGGTACCAGTTCACAAAGCGGGCGACGCCGTCTTCGACGGTGACCCGGGGGGTGAAGCCGGTGTGGTCGGCGAGCTGGCTGACATCGGCCATGGTGTCGGGAACATCGCCGGGCTGGAGGGGTTTGAGGTCGAGTTCGGCTTTGCGTCCGAGGTTGGCTTCGAGGAGTTCGATGTAGCGGAGCAGGGGGGTGTTTTCGGCGCTGCCGATGTTGAAGATGCGGTAGGGCGCGTTGCTGGTGGCGGCGTCGGGATTGGCGCTGTCCCACTTCGGGTTGGGTGCCGGGGGGCGGTCGAGGGTGCGGATGATGCCTTCGACGATGTCGTCGACATAGGTGAAGCTGCGCGAGTGTTTGCCGTGGTTGAAGACGGGAATGGGCTTTCCGGCGAGAATGTTTTTGGTGAAGAGGAAAAGGGCCATGTCCGGGCGGCCCCAGGGTCCGTAGACGGTGAAAAAGCGGAGGCCGGTGCAGGGGAAGCTGTAGAGGTGCGCGTAGCTGTGGGCCATCATTTCGTTGGCTTTTTTGCTGGCGGAGTAGAGGGTGAGGGGGTGTTCGGTGTGGTGATGCTCCGCGAAGGGCATGGTGGTGTTGGCGCCGTAGACGGAACTGGTGGAGGCGAAGACGAGGTGCTTCACGCCGTGGTGCCGACAGCCTTCGAGGATATGGAGGAAGCCGACGAGATTGCTTTGCACATAGACGTGCGGGTTTTCGGCGGCGTAGCGGACTCCGGCCTGGGCGGCGAGGTTGACGACCCCGTCGGGCTTGTGCGCGGCGAAGAGGTTCTCGACGGTTTCGCGGTCGGCGAGGTCGCCGTGTACGTGCGTGTATCCGGGGCAGGCGGTCAGCCGCCGAAGCCGGGCCTCTTTGAGGCTGACATCGTAGTAGTCGTTCATGCAGTCGATGCCGACCACTTTATTCCCGCGCTCAAGCAACTTGAGCGCGAGGGTGGAGCCGATGAAACCGGCGGAGCCGGTGACGAGAACCGTTTGCATAGGGATGTCAGTCTTCGGTGGCGCGTTCCGGAGTGTTCACCCGCCGGATCATGGGTTGAAGGACGCTTTCCTCAAACGCTTCGGCAATGCCCTGGAACTGCAGATGGATCGCCAGTTCGTTTTCAAGCCCAGGCATCATGTCGGCGGCATCCTCCTCACGCGGTTCGCGGGAAAGCACATATCCGAGGTAAACCCCTCCGAAGCGGGTGTCTTCGACAGGACCGATGAGGTCTCCGGTGGTGTGGCCGATCAGGGTCTCCGCCAGCGCAAACGGCACCGAGGGCATGTTGGGGTTGAGGTTCATGCGCTGGAAAGGCGGGGGATCGGTCAGTTCAACCCCTTCGAGATCCCGCGCGGCTTCGGCGATGGACTGGCCGGCGTCGAGACCTGCCTGCAGGGTTTCACGGACCGAGGCGGCGAAGTCCAGCAGTTTTTGGTGGCCCTGCTCCTGCGTCCACTGTTGAGCGACCTCTTCACGGACTTCGTCGAAGTCGGGAATGCGGGGTTCCTCAATCTCGATGAGCTGCACGATGAACACCTTCTCGCGTCCGGGGACCGGCTGTGAGGTTCTGCCGACCGGGGTGAGATCCAGTTCAAAGGCGGCGCGCACCAGCGCCGAGGAACCGGGGAGATTGGGAAGGGTGCCGTTGCGGTCGAAGAAATCGGATTCGGTGACCGACAGGCCGAGATCATTGGCGACATCCGCCATTTCCGGCGCGGGGCGGCCCCGGCGGGGCGTGAGGCGCACGGAAAGACCCATGGCTTCATCGTTGGCGCGGCGGCGGGCCTGTTGGGATTTGTGATTGGCGATAATTTCGTCTTTCACTTCCTCGAATTCACGGGGTTCGCGTTTGAGTTCGAAGCCGCCCTCTTCGGTCATGACCGGGGTTTGACGGTCAAAGCGGGACGGATTGGCCTCATACTGTTCGCGGGCCTGTGCTTCGGTCAGGGCATCTCCCCCGCGTTCGAAGTCGCTGAGATTCAGGGTGAGGAAACGGATGCGGCGCAGTTCGGGGATTTCGAAGTCGGCGGTGTTTTCGTCGAAATAGGCGCGCAGGGTGTCTTCATCGGCGGCTTCGGGTTCCGGCAGGGCGTCACCGGTGATTTCGAGCACGGCGAGGGCGAACTCATCGGTTTGCATCGCGGCCCAGCGTTCGGCGTCGAAGGGGGCAATCATGGCGAAGGCGGACAGAATTTTTTGGAGTTCCTCGAGAATGAGTTCCTCGCGGGTGTAGTCGATCAACTGCGACTCGGTCATGTTCTGGCTGCGCAGATACGTGCGGAAGCGTTCCATGAATTCGGGATCTTCGGCGGCTCCCTGAGCGATGGACTGCCGGAGGTCGTTTTCCGCCACGGCGCGGGGCACCCGAATACCGAGCTGTTTGGCTTTGGCGAGGCGCGCGAACCGGCTGAACACGAGTTCGTCGAGCTGTTCACGGTCGACGGGCTGGTTGAGGCTCTGCTCGATTTGGCGGCGGGCGATATCAAATTCCAGAAACCGGAGGGGCTCGCCGTTGATATGGGCCACGGGCTGGCGGAGCTGGCGGGAGACGCCGGCGTCGCCGCCGGAGGATGCGAAATCCATGAAAACAAAGCTGATCACGACCACGCCGAGGAAGGTGAGCCACATAAGGCGGGATTGTATCAATTTGTGAAAGCGCATGATCATCATAAGCGTAAGTCTCCGGTATCAGGGGTGTTTTTTAAAATCGGGGTATTGTTAACCGCGAAAGGGGCGCGGGTCAATCGGAAAGCGGGGCATGAGGCAGTGTTATAAGCACCAGTCTTCCCATTTCAGATTCTCGATTTTTGAAAAATCATGATGATTGAGCGTTGCCACGGTCCAATCAAAGACCATGGCGGTGGATGCGATGAGCAGGTCGAGGTCCGCGACAACGCGTCCAATTTTCTGTTGCCGGGCTTTAACCCTGGCAAAGCGCTGCCAGATTTGCATTCCGCAGGGAACGATTTCCAGTCGATTTTGTAAGAGAGATTCGTATTGTGTTTGTCGGGCTGTGCTCCGTTCCAGCTCGAGACCGAATTCAATTTCCGCCAACGTGACGACAGAGATTTTGCAGTTTGAGTCCCCGGCTTTCGCCCAATGCTTTAGCGCGGATATAACCGGTTTACGTCGGAGAGGTTGGGAATATACGCTTGTGTCCAGTAGATAGGTCATGCGTGTGACTATTCGAAGGATTTCGCAGGTTTTGTGATCCTTAAGGCGGTCACATCCGGGAAGTCGGTTTGATCCTCCGGATGACCGGCGTTCCACCGCTGCCATGCGGAGAAAATATCCTCTCCCTCTTGCTCCTGCCGGGTTTCCACTGGAGAAATCATAACCAATGCTTTTCCTCTGCGCTGGACGAGCAGGGGTTGCCGGGTGAGGCTGACTTGATCACACAACTGAGAAAAATGTGTTTTGGCTTCGAAAATTCCTACGGTTTGGGCGGTATTCATTTTTTAAACATACCAACTGGTTAGTTTGTTGTCAATTTTGTTTGCCTGTTTGTTCAGGCGGGAGGCTGACGGTTTCGCCGCCTTCGAGTTCCTCCCGGGGGATGCGGCGGCCGGTGGGGTCGCGGCGGGGCTGGCCGAGATCCTCGGCGAGGCGTTCGCGGAGGGCCGGGTCGGTGATGTGTTCGAGCGCTTCGGCGGGCATGTGGAGGTGATCGAGGGCGGTGGCGGTCTTTTCGTGGAGCCATTCCTCCCAGAGGCGGTGACTGCGGAGGAGTTCGGCCCCGGCGCGGAATCCGCGGTGGGTGAGGGTGCGGTCGGGGGCGAGGTGTCCGCGGCGGATGAGATTGCGCAGGGCGAGGCGCTGCAAACCGCCGGGAAGGTCGGGCGCGGCGGCGGCGGGGCGGGGATCGTCGAGTTCGGCCTGACGGTAGAGGGTGCCGAGGAGGTCCTCCTCGATGGTGCGGAGGGCGAGGTGGCGGCGGTGCAGGGCTTTGCGGATGAGGCCGTGGCGGGGGGCGAGAAAGGCGGAGAGGAAAAAGAGGAGTCCGCCGACGGCGGCCATCGCGCCGGCGCTGGAGGTGTCGGCGAAGCCGAGGGCCTGCGGCACGATCAGGGCGGCGGCGTGCCCGAGCACGGCGGCGGCGATGGAAAAGACGGCGGCGAGGAGGAGGGTGGACGAGAGTCGGTCGGTGAACATGCGGGCGCAGGCGACGGGAACGATGAGCATGGCGATCACGAGTATGCTGCCGACGATTTCGAAGCAGTACACGGCGGTGACCGCGGTGACGGTCATGAGCAGGAGGTGCAGTTTGGAGGTGGAAAAGCCGAGGGCGTCGGAGAGGGCGGGGTCAAAGGAACTGATTTTCCATTCCTTGTACAGGAGGAACAGCAGGGCGAGGTTGAGGAGGAGCACCACGCCGAGCCGTGCGACCGGGGCGGGGACGCCGGGGAGCCAGGCGGTCGGGGCTTCGAGGGGCACGAGTTCGACCGCGCCGAAGAGGACGCAGTCGAGGTCGAGATCGACGTGTTTGCCGACGAGGGGGGAGTCGAGAATGAGGAGTCCGGCGGCGAACATGAGGGTGAAGACCACGCCCATGGAGGCGCCTTCCTCGACATCGGCCCGGCTGTGGAGGAGCTGGGTGAGGGCGGCGGAGAGGACCCCGGCGAGGACGGCGCCGAGGAGGAGGGCGGGTCCGCCGCGGGACTGGGAGATTACAAAAGCGATGGCGATGCCGGGGAGGACGGCGTGGCTGATGGCGTCGCCCATCATGCTCATGCGGCGAAGCAGGAGGAAGGTGCCGGGAATGACGCAGGTCAGGCCGGCCAGGGCACCGGCGATCACGATCCAGAAATCGGTGGCGGTCCAGGCGGTCATATGCCGTCTCCCCAGTGAACGGGGTGGGGGCTGAGGGGAACGCGGGGTTCCTCCTGCCGAAGGAGGGTCTCGAGTTCTTCGAGGAGGGAGGCGTCGAGGACGTGCTCGATGCGGTCGGCGCCGCGGTCCACCCGCGCCGGGGCGATGTCGGCGTGGTGGATGAGGAAGAGTTCCCAGAGGCGGTGGTTGCGGGCCATGCGGGCGGCTTCGGGCCAGCCGTCCCGGGTGAGGCCCCAGGTGCCGTCGGGATGCCGGTAGACCAGGCCCTGCCACTGCATGCGGAGGAGCATCAGGGTGAGGCGGAAGCGGGTCCAGGAGCGGGCCTGAAGCAGGGTGTTGAAGGGGAGGCGGGCCAGGGTTTTCTCTTCTGGGAGGGTGCGGGGCTCAAAGGCCTCGTAAAAGGTGCGGAGCACGTGCTGGCGGCGGATGGACCAGCGGAGGCGTTGATGGCGGAAGGCTTTCTGGAGCAGTCCGCTGCGGCGGCCGATGAGGAGGCTGATGACAAAAAAACCGCCCTGGGCGAGGACGATGACCGCGCCGGCGGGGGCGTCGGCGGCGGTGACGGAGATCCAGCCCCCGATCAGGGCTCCGAGTCCGCCGAAGGCTCCGGAGAGCAGCAGGAGGCGGGAGAGGCGGTCGGTCCAGAAGCGGGCGGCGGCGGGCGGGACCACCAGCAGGGCGATCATGAGAATGAGACCGACGGCCTGGAGGCCGATGACGGTGACCGCGACCACGGTGCCCATCATCAGGCCGTCGAGCAGCCGGACCGGCCAGCCCTGACTGCCGGCGAAGCCTTCGTCGAAGCAGAGGATTTTGAATTCTTTGTAGTTGAGGGCGGTGAGGAGAAGGATGAAGAGGGCGGCCCAGGCGATGAGTTGCGCGTCGGCGGTGACCATGGCGGCGGTTTTGCCGAAGATGAAGCCTTTGAGTCCGGCGGACGCGCCCTGTTCCATGCGGAGGATGATGCCGAGCAGGCAGATGCCGAAGCCGTAGAACACGCTGAGCACCATGCCCATGGCGGCGTCCTCGCGGATGCGTCCGACGCGCTGGATGGCCTGGATGCAGAGCATGCCGAGGAGTCCGCTGAGCAGGGCCCCGAGGAGGAGTCCGGGGAGAAATTTCCCGGGCAGGCCGAGGAGGGGTTGGAGGAGGAAGGCGAGGGCGATGCCTGGGAGGGTGGCGTGGCTGGTGGCGTCGGCCATGAGCGAGCGGCGGCGGAGGAGCATGAAAACGCCGATCACCCCGGAGGCGACCCCGAGGAGGGACACGCCGGTGAGCACCACGCGGGTGTTGTGGGCGAGGAGCATCTCCCAAAGGGTCATCGTCCGGGTTTCTCCTGGCGCGGTCCGGGCTGTTCGCGGTTGACGAGGGCCTGGGTGGCTTCGTCAAGAAGGGTCAGGCGGCCGCCGTAGGTTTTGCGGAGGTTGTCGGTGGTGAAGGTTTCGGCGGTGGGGCCGGACGCGACCACGCGGGTGTTGAGGAGGAGCACATGATCGAAGTAGGCGGGGACGGTCTGCAGGTCGTGATGCACGACGAGGATGGTGCGGCCCTGTTGACGGAGGGTGCGGAGGGTTTCGATGATGGCCTGTTCGGTGGCGGCGTCGACGCCGGCGAAGGGCTCGTCCATGAAATAGAGTTCGGCATCCTGAACGAGGGCGCGGGCGAGAAAAACGCGCTGCTGCTGTCCGCCGGAGAGCTGCCGGATCTGGCGGCGGGCGAAGTCGGCCATGCCCACCTGTTCGAGCGCGTGCATGGCTTTGAGGCGGTGGTCGCGGGTGACGCGGCGGATCCAGCCGATCCGTCCGTAGAGTCCCATGCAGACCACATCGAGGGCGTCCACGGGGAAATCCCAGTCCACGGTTTCGCGCTGGGGAACATAGCCGACGCGCTGGCGGGCCTTGTCGTAGGGACCGCCGAAAAAGCGGATCCGGCCGGAGGCGCGGGGCAGCAGATTCAGGGAGGCTTTGATGAAGGTGCTTTTGCCGGCGCCGTTGGGACCGAGGATGGCGGTCAGGCTTTGCGGAACGGCGGCGAAATCGATGTCCCAGAGGACGGGTTTGCGGTGATAGGCGATGGTGAGATCGTCGACCTCAAAGGGGGACGCGCTCACGGGGTTTGGGCTCCGAGGGCTTCGGCGAGGGTGCGGGCGTTATGACGGATCATGCCGGCGTAGGTGCCCTCGGGGGTGCCGGGAGCGCCCATGGCATCGGAATACAGTTCGCCGCCCATGCGGACGGTGTGCCCGCGGCTTGCGGCGCCCTCAATCAGTGCGCGGACGTTGCGGTCGGCGACGGTGGATTCGGTGAACACGGCGGGAATGCGGCGTTCGACGATCTTGGCGACCAGGGCGTTGATGTGGCGGAGTCCGGCTTCGGAATCGGTGCTCATGCCCTGAATGCCCATGACTTCGAGGTTGTAGCGGCGTCCCAGGTAGCCGAAGGCGTCGTGGGCGGTGATGAGGATGCGGCGTTCTTCGGGGATGCCGCCGAGGATTTCCATGACTTCGCGGTCAAGGGTCTCCAGATCGGCGAGGAGGACCGCCAGATTTTGATCCAGGGTCTCCCGGGCGTCGGGGAGCCAGTCGGCAAGCACGGCGTGGACTTCGCGGGCGACATCGGCCCACAGGGACACATCCATCCAGAGGTGGGGGTCGATGTTGTCATCCTCGTCCAGCAGCAGTTTTTCTTCGGGAATGCGTTCGGCCAGGGCGGCCACGCGTTTGCCCTGAGCGGCCTGGCGCTCGAAGACCGGCTGGAGACGGCCTTCAAGATGGTGGCCGACAAACAGAACCGCATCCGCGGACTGAATGCGGCGCACATCGGCGGCGGAGGGGGAAAAGAGATGCGGATCCACGCCCTCGCCGATAAGACCGGAGACATCGGCGGTGTCTCCCGCGACCGTGCGCACAATATCGGTGAGCATGCCCACCGTGACCAGGATGGTCATGCGGTCCCCGGATTCAGAGGCGTCGGGCTGGCGGCAGCCGGAGAGAAGCAACAGGGCGGTCAAAAACGGAAAAATCGGGTTTTTGAAGAAATTCATAGGCTCGCTTTAGGTTTAAATGGCATTTTATATAGGTAAAGGGTTTAGTTTGGTTAATCAAAGTCATAGAGGAATCCCAGAAAAGGTCAAGTGGTTTTTAATCGACATCCCGGGTTGGAAATTCTTGACGGACGGGGCTGCACATGTGAGTTAAGGGGGATTCATGGCGTATACTTTTTGGTTTGAATTAACGGGTTTTCTTCTTCTATTGACGGCCTCCGCCTTTTTTTCCAGCGCGGAAACGGCCCTGTTTTCGCTGGACCCCCATGAGGTCAACCGTATCGGTGAAACGGACGAGGCGAAGGCGGAGGTGATCCGGGAACTGCTGGCGCAGCCGACGCGGCTTTTGTCGACGATTCTGATCGGCAACACGCTGGTGAACGTCAATTTATGGCTGCTGGGGGCCCTGTTGATGGACGGGCTGGGGTTCAGGCATCCGGTGTGGCAGGTGCTGGTGTTGACGGTGTTGACGCTGCTGATCGGTGAATTCGGTCCGAAGCGGCTGGCGATTCTGTTTTATGAGCGCATGTCGATTCTGTATGCGCGGCCGTTTTTGATGCTGGTTCACTGGCTGCGGCTTCCGAGAGCGGTGCTGGAAAGTTTCACGGGAACCTTTTCGCATTTTTTTATGCCGAGCGGGCATATTCTGTCGCGGGCGGAATATGACACGCTGATGGAGGCGAGCGAGGAAACCGGTGAGCTGGACGATCATGAGCATGTGATGGTGCAGTCGATTTTGTCGTTGGAGCGTTTGACGGCGGGGGATGTGATGACGCCGCGGGTGGATATCGAGGGGATTGATCTCGCGGATCCGGATGTGGATGTGACCGCGGAGGCCAAAAAGGCGCGGACCCGGCATTTGGTGTTGTACCGGGAGCAGCTGGATGAGATTGTCGGGTTGCTGGATGTGCGCTCATATCTGTTTGATCCCAAGCGGGTCCGGGCGAAGGCGACACTGAAGCCGGTGTTTGTGCCGGAATTCGTGACGCTGGACAAGCTGCTGTCCCGGCTGGTGTCCGCGCGGCAGCGTTCGGCGATTGTGGTGGACGAGTACGGCGGCACCGCCGGGATCATCTCCCGCGGGGATATTCTGGAGGAACTCACGGGGGAAATGGATGTGGAGGACCGCGACCGGCTGATATGCGAGCCACTGGCGGAGAACGCCTGGCTGATGGATGCGCAGATGAGTCTCCACGATGTCAACCGGATCACGGGCCTGCGGCTGGAGTCGGAGACTGCGGACCGGCTGTCGGGCTGGTTTATTGAGAAGGCGGAGCATTTGCCGAAGCTGAACGAAATCATCCGTGGGCCGGGATACAAAGCCATGGTGCGGCAGATCCGGCGGAACCGGATTCTGCTGATTCTGGTGGAGCGCCGCATGGACGGAATGGAGGACACGCAATGAGTCCGCTGACCCAGTTGATCTTGGTGTTCCTGTTATTGACGGGCTCCGGATTTTATTCCGGGATGGAAACGGGCATTGTTTCGGTGAACCGGGTGCGGCTGCGTCATTTGGTAAAACGCAAAAATCGCCGCGCGCTTTTGGTGAAGCGGTTCATGGATCATCCCGACGACATGCTGGCCACGACGCTGGTGGGGACGAATTTGTGCAACACGGCGCTGACGGTGCTGGGCACGCATTTGATTGTGTCCCAGCTCGGGAATCCGCGCTGGGGCAATGTTCTGGCGAGCACAAGCCTGCTGATTCTGATCCTGGTTTTCGGCGAATACCTGCCCAAAGCCTGGTTTCAGAGTCATCCGCTGGACCGCAGCGGACGGTATATTGACCTGCTGCGCTTTTCCGCCTGGCTGTTCCGGGGGATCAGCGTTCCGGTGATCGGATTGTCCAAGCTGTTGATTCCCGCGCCCGGCCGGGAGGCCGCGGAGGAGAAGAAGAACCGAATCACCCGCAAGGACATTCAGTTTCTGTTGAGCCGGGAGAGCGGGGCGACCCCGGATCTCAGCGAGCCGCGGCGGCGGATGGTGGAGGGGGTGTTCCGCTTGTCGGAGAAAACGGCCAAAGATGTGATGCTGCCGCGCGAAAAGATGATTGTGATCCGGCCGGAGATGGCGATCGAGGACATTCTCGGGCTGGCGTCGCAGACCCCGGCGCAGAGTTTTCCGGTCTTTTCCTCCACGGAAAAACGATTCACGGGCATCCTGAAGCTGAGCGATTTGTATGCGCATCTTGACGAGCCGGATGTCCGGGTGCCGCAGCTGCTGCGGCCGCCCCAGTATGTGTCTGAGGACACCCCGGGAGATGATTTGCTGCCCAGATTGCGGCTGAGCCGTCAGCCGATGTTGCTGGTTCGGGACGATCATGACCGGGTAACGGGATTCGTTACCACGGAAGTGGTGCTTGAAGAAATTGTCGGTCCGCTGTATGAGAGGTGATATGAAGATCCTTTCACGCTTCGTTTTTGTTCTGCTGTCCGCATTTGTCTTGAGTCCCGCTTTTGCCCAGCGGGCGGTGATCGCCCATGATCCGCCCCCGTCGGTGGCCGCGGGACAGCGGCTGCGTCTAATCGCCCGGGTGAGCGCGGCGGATGAGCTGGAGCGGGTGACGCTGCATCTGGCGCAAAGCGGCGGCGTGGCTCCGGTCACTTTGCCGATGGAGGCCAGCGGCGGCGGAATTTATTCCGCGTCCATCAACCCCTCACTGTTTTCCGGTGCCTCCTCGTTCCGGTATTATATTGAAGCGCACACGGTTGACGGCGACTGGGTGGAGACGGACTGGATGACCGTCCGGGTGATTGGAAACGTGGAGGAGGGAGCGCCGGAGCGGAGCTGGCTGCGGCCCGCGCTGATCGGCGTGGGTGTGGTCGGCGGTGTCGGGGCCGCGATCATTTTGTCGGACAGCGACAGCGGCGGCGGGGGAGGAGATGATCTTCCGCCGGGGGTTGATCCCGCCGATCAGATTATTGTGCGCTCCGTCAGCGACACTGTAAACGCGCCGGGCGGCGCCGCTCCCCGGGAGCGGTCGGTGGATGTGGCGGACGAATTGCGCGGACGGCGGATCAACCGGGTTCGCATCCGGATTGAATTTGATCCCGTGGACGCGGGGGAGGAGCTGTACGAAGTGGTGTACAACGGCCGGGCCGTGTTTGCCGGCGTGGCCCGGAACGCGCCGCGGACGGATCAGGTGGATGTGGCCGGCGCGGCGGACAGCCGGGTGCTGATCCGGGTGCTGACTTCCGAAGCGGTGGAGGGTGTTTTCGCCTACCGATGGAACGCCACCGTCACGTATTTCCTCAGCCCCTGAATTTTCTTTCGTTTCCGCTTGCACGCAACCGGAAACCTGACACACAAAGTGAAGTAACTTCTTAACCAGGACAGTATCGTATGAGCTATGAAATGACAGGCACCGTAAAACAGGTGAACGATGTAATGACCTTTCCCAGCGGATTTTCCAAGCGGGAATTTGTGGTGACCACCCCCGAACAGTACCCTCAGGATGTGGTGTTTGAGACCGTGAAAGAAAAAACCGGCCTGCTGGATTCTCTGAAACCGGGGCAGGAGGTGACGGTTCACTTTGATATCCGCGGCCGTGAATACAACGGACGTCACTTTGTCAATCTGAATGCCTGGCGGATTCAGACCGACGGCCAGGGCGCCGCCGCCGCGCCGGCTCCGGCAAGCGAAGACATTCCGCCGATGGACACGGATCTGCCCGACAGCAGTGACGAGTCCGATTTCCCGTTTTGATCCTGTTTCTTTTCCAAGAATTCCGAGGTTTTTCCATGAATACACGTTTCACGATTTTGCTCCTGGCGCTGGCATCCTTTTTTGTCACCGCCCGTGCTCAACATTTGCCGATTTATTACGGTCATTCCGAAATCAGCGGGGCGGGAAATTTCCATGGCGGCCGCTCTGAATTCTCGTTCCGCTACGGCCGGTATATCGAGAACCTCGTGCAAATGGGGTTTTATGCCGATTATTTGGATTCCAGCTTTTACTCGCGGACCGCGATGGGGGCTTTGTTTATCCGCAGCTTTGACACTCCGTCTTATTTGATTCCGTACGTCGGGGCCGGCCTCGGTTATGGTCAATTCGAGCGCGGGGACATTGACGCGTCCGGTATCGAGCTGTCGTTTTTACTGGGGCTGCGGTATTTCATGACCAACAACGTGAGCCTGAACGGTGAATTCCATGTGGGTGTAAGCAGTGATGACACCTTCCTGGACGGCTCGGATTTGGACTCCATCGGAATGGGCTTCCGGTTCGGCCTTGGATATTCCTGGTAAGCAGCCTATTCGTTTTCTTCCAGCGCGCGGCGGCGGTTCAGGATCAGAATCAGGGGCGCGCCGGCGAGGCCGAAGGCCTCCCGGAGACAGCGCTGGAGGTATTTCTGATAGGTGCCGGGGAGAAGGGACGGACTGTTCACGAAGATCTTGATGCGGATCGGGCGCACACCGACCTGGGTGGCATAGTACATTTTCAGGCGGCGTCCTTTGACCATGTGCGGGGAGGTCTTCTGAAAGGCTTTTTGCAGAACCCGGTTCAGAACCCCGGTGGAGAGCTGGGTGGAGACACTGCGGGCGACTTCATCAATGGCCTCAATGATTTTCCGCATGTTGTATCCGGTCAGGGCGGATCCGTAGAAAATCGGCACGTGGTCGAGATAGGGGAGTTCGCGGCGGAGCGCCTCCTCGTATTGACGCTGGGTGGTGATGTTTTCGGCGAGATCCCATTTGTTGACCAGCACGATGCAGCCGGATTCCGCCTCTTCAATGAGGGATAGGATTTTTTTATCCCGCACGGTGGGGCCTTCGGAGGCATCGAGCACCAGCAGGGTAATGTCGGCGCGTTTGATGGCGCCTTCGGTGCGGAGGTTGCTGTATTTATCGACGGCCTCTTTGACTTTCCCCCATTTGCGCAGTCCGGCGGTGTCGATCAGCTTGTAGTGGCGGGCGCTGTCGCCGTGGCCGACCTGAAAGGGGACTTCGATGCTGTCGCGGGTGGTGCCGGCGATTTCGGAGACGATGACCCGGTCGGATTTGGTGAGGCGGTTGATGAAACTGGATTTCCCGGCGTTGGGGCGGCCCACGACCGCGATTTTGACCGGGTCGGCGATGGTCAGGTTTTCCATCTCGGGCAGGCGCGCGAGAATATCGTGAACCAGATCGCCGATTCCCCGGTTATGGAGGGTGCTCACCGGGTAGACGGGGAACGCGAAGCGCTCGAATTCGGCGGCGTCCTCATCCAGTTTGGGGTTGTCGGATTTGTTGGCGATGAGCAGCACCGGGCGGCCTGCCTCGTGCAGACGCTTGGCGACCTCCTCGTCGAGCACCACGGCGCCGGCCATGCAGTCGACCACAAACAGGATGAGCCCGGCGTCCTCGATGGCCGCGTCCACCTGATCGAGAATGCCGGAGTCGATGGAGTCTTTGGCGGCTTTGCGGTCGATATATCCGATGCCGCCGGTGTCGATGAGTTCAAACCGCTGGTCGCGGGAGGTGACCTCGGCGCTGAGGCGGTCGCGGGTGACCCCGCTTTCTTCGTGAACGATGGCGATACGGTGACCGGCAAGCCGGTTGAACAGGGACGATTTGCCCACATTGGGACGACCGACGATGGCGACGGTGCGGTTGCGGACGGTATCAGGGAAAGTTTGCATGTGCGCTTCTCTATACAGGTCGGCGCTGGAAAGAAAGCAAAGATTCTCCGGATTATGCCCCGAGGGTCCCTGCCAGCGCTTCAAGTGCCGCGCCGGGGTTCTGTTCCAGTTTGCCCAGGGTGTCGCGCGCGGCCAGGAGTTTGCCTTCGATGTCCTGACGTTTCACCTCTCCCGCGGGCTGATCCTGTTTAAAGGTTTCCAGGGACAGGATCTGTTTTTGCAGGGCGGCCACTTCGAGATCGTATCGTTTTTGCAGGCGGGCGGCATACCAGTCGCTGTCCAGAAGGGTTTCGAGAGTGAACATGCCGCGGATTTCGGGATTTTCGATGGTTTTCCCCTCAAACTCGCCGTAGGCCATGATGTGCAGCAGGGCTTTCAGCGGCGGAATGGCGAGGTCGATGCCGCCGTCCTCGAAGTAGTTGAGGGCGGCTTTGCGCTGGGCCTCGACAATATTCTGAATGCCGTCGACAAAGTATTCGAGGCTCTGCAGTTCGGGTTTCAGCATTTCTTCGGTGAGGACGAGGCCGGGATGGCTGAAGATCCGTCCGAAAAAACTGCGGGCGAAGGCGGCGGTGATGCGGTAGCCCAGACGGCTCGCGAGGATGGTTTCGCCTTCGTGTTCGAAATCCTCGAGTTTTTCGAGGAATCCGTTTTCGATCAGATAGTCCGGATGCTGTTCGCGGGCCTTCATGCGGCACCAGAGTTCGGGCATCAGGAGGCTGATGTCATGATCGACCCGGTATTTGTGTCCCACATAGCCTGCGGCGGTGGTGAAGCCGTGGCTTTGGGTGAGAATATAGCTGACCAGGGCGTTGTTGAGATCAATCACCGGCAGGAGCATGTTGAAGGGTCCTTTTGTGAGGGCTCCCTCGGATCCGGCCCCGGTGGTGGAGGGGGATTTTCCGGTGAGACTGGCGACATAGTCCATGAACAACTCCGGCACCTCCTGATAGTGGATCGGATTGTAGACCGCCAGCGGGCGGATCCCGAGTTCCTTCTGGGGCGGATTGTTGCGGCGGCCGGGCAGCACGGCCCCGACCGGGGTATACACGGTCACGCCGTCGGGCGCTTTGCGCCGGAGACGGGCCCCGAGTTCGGCGAGATAGGTTTCACGCTCTTTGCCGAGGTCGGGACGGTTCTGCAGGTAGCGCGGATTCTGGGTGGGCTTGCCGTCGACCAGCCGGGGGCTGTTGTTGCAGACGAAGAAGCGGGGCCCTTCGGGATTGCTGACAAACTCTTTCAGGGCCGCCTGCATGTCGGGGGTGAATTTTCCGAACAGAATCACGTCGTCGACCATGGCCTGAACCTGCTCGCGTTCGAGCGGCTCGTAGTTGGAGAAGAAGTTGCCGTCGCCGGAAAACTCCAGCTCGGTATACTTGTCGTATCCGGGAATGATGGCGTCGTCGGGGCGCTGAAACAGGCGGAACTCGCAGTTTTGCAGGAATTTGCAGGATGCGCCTTTGTAACGTTCGGGCAGATAGGGAATGTTGTCGGAGGGAACCACGACCGAGGCGGTGATGTCGTCTTCGGTCTGCAGCTTGGTGGCCGGCCAGAAGTCTTTCCGCAGGCTGAAGAGCCGCCAGGAGTGGTCCTCGGCATAGCCCAGACGCACGTACCCGGCGATGACGGGATTGCCGCGGTAGCGCAGTTCGTAGCCGGGCATACCGTTGATCATGTCCACGTGGAACCGTTCGCGCCAGGAGGTGCCCCAGTGCGGGCGGTAATACCGTTTGACGGTCAGGACCAGGTCTTTGACGCGCTGGGGAATGGATTCGAGCCAGGCGTTGTATTCCGGGGTGTGCTCGGGATTCGGGGTGAGCAGGCGGATGACGGACCCCAGGGAGCGGTCGGCGCTGAGCACGGTCCGGCTGGCTTTTCCGGGTTCTTTGGGGACTTTGAAGCGGTCGGAGTAATCCCTGCTCAGAATCATGTCGACCTGATCCATGTCCTCCTGGAAATTGGGGGTGAACACCGGTGCGGTGACCATGGCGTCGGTGATGGGCTTGGAAATTTCCGATTTCCCGCCCCCGGAGACGGTGCAGGGTTTGTGACAGACCAGGCCTTCGGCGGTGGTGCCGATGAGCCGCCAGCGCTGACCGGTGAGCGGATTGATCATCTGCACTTTGTAGCCGTTGGGGAAAACATAGTGGGTGTAGGGACGGAGTTTCAGGGTTTGCTCCTGCCCGTCTTTTTCCCAGGTGATTTCCTGCGCGCGAAGCTTGAAGTGCGCGTCTTCGGGCACGTAGACAATGTCGGAATAGATTTTGTCGATACCGCAGCCCTCCGGCAGAACCCGCATCCGTTCAGGGAACAGCGCCGCGATTTCCGCGAACGTGTTGTCATCCGGAGTCTGACCCCGAAGCTGACTGAGGCGGAAATCCTCGCCCAAATCGAAACTGGAAAAGGCCTGGGTGCCGCCCGCGTGCTCCTCTTCCACCAGACCGAAAAGATTGGCGGCGTAGCTGAGCTGGGTTTTGACCTCTTTTTTGCAGTAGCCGAAATAGTTGTCGGCGATGAGGGTGACGACCACGCCGCGGGCGTCGCGGCAGGTGACCTTGAAGGCGCCGCCCTCGTTGTAGAGTTCGTCTTCGGATTCCCAGCACATGCCGTCGCGCTTCTGGCGGTCGGTGGCTTCGCTGATGTTGGGCAGTCCGAGTTCTTTTTTGGTGAGCCGGATGAGGTGGGGGGCGAGGATCACGCAGCCGGTGTGGCCGGACCAGCCCTCGGTGTCCAGGCGGGCGTCATTTTCGGGCAGCATGGGATTGCCGGCGTTGCCGAAGATACTTTCCACGAAGTCCAGGTTCGCGACCATGCTGCCGGGGGCGAAGAAACGGACCTCCATGCGTTTTTCGGCGGCGAAGCCCGGAACCTCAGGGCAGACAAGCGGACGCAGCAGAAGGGAGACCCAGGTGCGGGCCTTTTCCGCCTGGGTGCTGGTGAACGGAAGTTCAAGCAGATCCTCGGGAGGATTGACCGCCGCCTTCAACATGCGGGCAAAGGCCTGGACCGGGACCGATTTTTTGTCGTTGGCGATCGGCAGACCGCCCTCGCAAACGTGGAACACACCTTTGGTGGTGCGACGGTCACTTTTGGGATTGTGGAGAACCCCGTGACGGGTGCGGTAGCTGGTGATAATCGAAGACGTGAAAGAATCGTCGTCCACCGGCAGGGAGAGGGCCCGGGCCAGACCGTGCCGTTCCAGAGCGAATCCTTTGGAGGGAAGGAAAGGGCCTTCCGTGTCCACGCCGTTTTCCGCGAGATAGTTCTCAATGAAGTTGTGAATGTACTGATCCGCGGGGGGAAGATAATCGGCGAGCAGCCGGTCCTTCGCCTGAATGGAGGCCAGCAGGGACTTGCCGATTTCCAGAAAGGGGTAATCCTTCTCGTCCCCGAAAATCGGAAGATCCAGCGCGGCGAGTTTAAGATTGATGAACTGGACCAGATCCTGATCTTTTTCGGCGGGATGTGAGCCTTTACCGGTGAACCCGATGCTTTCAGTGAGGGGACGATTCATGTGTTACTTTCGTTTAGGAGATGAAATAGGACATCCCCATGCCGAATTGTCCGCAAAAAAGCAACCGGAAACCGATGTGGATTTGGTTAGACGTTCTTTCCGAGGATCGGAAAATCGGTTCGACGGTTTTCCGAGGTTCGGAAAATGCCGGGAAACTTTATGTCGCAGGCCAGGGACGCCGGGCGGTGCGGTCGGGGCGGATGTCGTCGGTGAGGGAGACGGGCAGGGCGCGGCGTTTGTCCTGGAGGGTGAGGGATGTTCCGGGGGGCAGGGCTCGGTTGATTTTGATGAATCCGCAGGCGAGGCCTTTGGGGGCGAAGTTTTCGGGGGCGCCGGGGGAGGCGAGGCTGAGGATTTCGCCGTTGACGCGGTCGACCGCCATGTCGGTGGCGCAGGTGAGGACGGCGCCGATGTCCTCGCCGTCGAGGAGGACGCGGGCGCCGGGATCGACTTTGCGGCCGTTCTCGCCGATAAAGGTGAAGGTGTGGTCGGCTTCGGGCATGGCGGCGAGCAGGGCTTCATCCCCGTGGAAGCTTTTGCTGAATTTACCGCCTTTCCACGGCAGCGCGAAGCGCCAGGGATGGTTGACGGCGGGCCAGTCGCCGAGATCCTGGTGGCTGAGCGGCAGGACGGCTCCGGTGCGGAGGCTGTCGCGGGCGCCGAGTCCGCAGGGAATCAGGCCGTCTTCGGCGCCGGCTTCAATGAGCTGTTCCCAGAAGCGGAGCAGATCGGGGGGGCGGACAAAAAGTTCGAATCCGAACTCGCCGGTGTAGCCGGTGCGTGAAACCATGACCGGAAAGCCGAGGGTACTGGAAATCCCGCGCTGAAGCTGATCGTAGTGACCGATAAAGCCGAAATAGGGCATGCCGGTTTCGAGTTTTTTGTTCGGTTTGAGGACCTTTTTGAGGATGTTCAGCGCGGCGGGGCCCTGGAGATCGATTTTGCCGAGGCGTCCGGTGAGGTCGCTGACGGTGACATCGAGATCGTCTCCGAGGTGGAGGAGATGTTTCGTGACGGTTGCGCCCGTGCCGGCATTGACCACGAGCAGGAAGCGCTCGCGCTCCTCCATCATGACGATGGCGTCATCGATGAGGTGTCCCTGTTCGTTGAGGATGAAGCCGTAGGTGGCGCGGCCGGGTTCGAGCGGGTGACCGCCGAGGCAGGCGCGGAGATCTTTGGTCAGGGCGCGCTGGATGAGTTCCCGGGCATTGGGCCCCTCGATGAGCAGTTCGGCCATGTGGGAGGTGTCGAACAGTCCCGCCTGGGTAATGACGGCGCGGTGCTCCTGAATCGGGCCGGTTTTGTACCAGAGGGGCATGCGGTAGCCCCCGAATTCCGCGAGGTTCGCGCCGTGTTGCTGATGCCATTGGGTGAGCGGGGTGTCTTTTAAGTCCATGTGATTATACCGGTGATTATACCTTGGGATTCCATTCGCAGGTGCATACGAGATTGCGGTCACCATAGGTATTGTCAATCCTGCCGACGAAAGGCCAGAATTTTCGTTCACGAACATAGGGGAGGGGGAAGGCGGCCTGCTCCCGGGTGTATTTCCGGTTCCATTCGCGGGCGAGATCGTCGGCGGTGTGGGGGGCGTGGTGGAGGGGGGAGTCTTCGGCGGCGAGGGCCCCGTCGAGCACGGCCTGAATTTCGGCGCGGATGGCGGTCATGGCGTCGCAGAAGCGGTCGAGTTCGGCGCGGGTTTCGCTTTCGGTGGGTTCGATCATGAGGGTGCCGGGCACGGGAAAGGACATGGTGGGGGCGTGGAAGCCGTAGTCCATGAGGCGTTTGGCGATGTCGTCGATGACGAGTCCGGCGCGGCGGGTGAGGTCGCGGAGGTCGAGAATGAATTCGTGGGCGACGCGTCCGTTGCGGCCGCGGTAGAGGACGGGGTAGACGTTCTCGAGGCGTTTGGCCATGTAGTTGGCGTTGAGCAGCGCGGTGCCGGTGGCCTCGGTGAGTCCGTCGGCTCCGCACATGCGGATGTACATCCAGGGGATGACGAGGATGGAGGCGCTGCCGAAGGCGGTGGCGGAGATGGCCAGGGGGCGTTCGGGCTCCGCGAAGGGATCGGTGGGCATGAAGGGGCGCAGGTGCTCGGCGGCGCAGATGGGCCCCATGCCGGGACCGCCGCCGCCGTGGGGGATGCAGAAGGTTTTGTGAAGATTGAGGTGGCAGACATCGGCGCCGATGAGGCCGGGGGCGGTGAGGCCCACCTGGGCGTTCATGTTGGCGCCGTCCATGTAGACCTGTCCGCCGAAACGGTGGACGGTGTCGCAGATGTCTTTGACACGTTCCTCAAACACCCCGTGGGTGGAGGGATAGGTGATCATCAGCGCGCCGAGTCGGTCGGCATGGGTTTCCGCTTTTTCGGTGAGATCGGCGAGATCGACGTTGCCGTCGTCGTCGCATTTGACGGCCATGACCTCGAACCCGGCCATGACGGCGGAGGCGGGATTGGTGCCGTGGGCGGAGGCGGGGATCAGGCAGAGGGTGCGCTGGTCGTCGCCGCGGGCGAGGTGGTATTCGCGGATGGCAAGGAGTCCGGCGAATTCGCCCTGGGAGCCGGCGTTGGGCTGGAGGCTGCAGACCGGAAATGCGGTAACTTCACCGAGCCAGCGTTCGAGGTCCTGGCAGAGTTTTGCGTAGCCGCGGGTCTGATCGGCCGGGGCGGCGGGGTGGATGTTGCCGAATTCGGGCCAGGTGACAGGAATCATTTCCGCGGTGGCGTTGAGCTTCATGGTGCAGGAGCCGAGGGGGATCATGCTGTGGGCGAGGGAAAGATCGCGTCCCTGAAGCCGGTGAAGGTAGCGGAGCATTTCGTGCTCGCTGTGATACGTGCGGAATACATCCTGGGGAAGGAAATCGCCGCTGCGGAGGTGGGCTTCGAGCGGGTTTGCCTCTTCCGGAGCGGTCTCCGGGAGATCCTGGAGATCAAACAGTTCGAGGATTTCGAGCACGTGGAAGGGCTGAGTGGTTTCATCGAGGCTGATGCCGACGGCGTCGTCTTCGAAATAGCGCAGATTGATGCGGGCGGCTTCAGCGCGTTCGCGCAGGGTGGCGAGCGCCTCGGGGTCGAGATAGACGCAGAGGGTGTCGAACACGGGTCCGTCGAGAACGCGCAGTCCGGCGGTGCTCAGGGCGTGGTGCAACAGGTGCGCCAGGGTGGCCACCCGGCGGGCAATAGTTTGTAAGCCGTTGGGGCCGTGATAGATGGCGTACATGGCGGCCAGGAGGGCGGGGAGCACCTGGGCGGTGCAGATGTTGGAGGTGGCCTTGTCACGGCGGATGTGCTGCTCGCGGGTCTGCAGGGCGAGGCGGTAGGCGGGGCGGCCGCGGTTGTCCACGGACACGCCGACAATGCGGCCGGGGAGGCGGCGTTTGAGGGGGTCGGTGACCGCCATGAAGCCGGCGTGCGGGCCGCCGAAGCCCATGGGGAGACCGAAGCGCTGGGAGGAGCCGACGGCGATGTCGGCGCCGAGTTCGCCGGGGGTTTTGAGGAGGCACTGGGCAAGCGGGTCCACCGCGCAGACCAGCAGGGCCCCGGCGGCGCGGGCGCGGTCGGCGAGAGTGCGGACACTTTCGCGGACGCGGCCGCGGGTGTCGGGAGACTGGATGAAGACGGCGCAAACATCGGGGGGGACCGGCGATTCGTCCAGATCGGTCAGTTTGATATTGATTCCCAGCGCGGCGGCGCGGGTGCGGAGGACCTGGATGTTCTGCGGGTGGAGGTGTTGATCGACCAGGGCGGTTTTCCGTTTTTCGCGGCCGTGGGCGTGGGCGAGGCCGAGGGCTTCGCCGCAGGCGGTGGCCTCGTCGAGCAGGGAGGCGTTGGCGTAGGGCAGGCCGGTGAGTTCGGTGATCAGGGTTTGGAAATTGAGCAGGCCTTCGAGGCGTCCCTGGGCGATTTCGGCCTGATAGGGGGTGTACTGGGTGTACCAGCCCGGATTTTCGAGGATGTTGCGGAGAATGACGCCGGGCATGACGGCGGGGAAGTAGCCCTGACCGAGATGACAGCGCCAGAGTTGGTTCTGGCCGGCGATGTGGCGGAGTTCGCGCAGGGCCGCTTCCTCGTCGAGGGCGGGCGGGATGTTCATGGGGGTGTCGCGGCGGATGGCGGGGGGAACGACGTCGGCGGCGAGGGCGTCAAGGGAATCGAGACCGAGGGTGGCGAGCATGGCGCGCTGTTCGCCGCCGACGGGGCCTAAATGACGGCGGGTGAAGGGCGTGGGAGCGTTGTCGGAAACGGCGCGGGAGAGCAAAGACTTGAAAGACATGGTGAGTCCGGGGTGGAAGGGTTAATGATAGACCCCGCTCTGTTCGGATACCTGAGAGGATGACTCCTTCGGTGAACGCATGCGCTGCTCTCCAGAGATTGACGGCCCGCAGAGGTCCTTTTGCCTGAGAGCTTCCGGGGCAGGTTTCACCTTCGGCGGACGGCTCGGGGCCGCCTCTCTCCCTCGTGCGGAAATTGTCAATAATTCTGTTTGTAGAGGATTGCGCCGGAAAGTCAAGCGGGCTTCCAGGCGGATGCGGATGAAAAAGGGGACATCGGATCGATCCAACGGATCGCTTGCGCCGGACAACGGATGAAGAAATGGGGGGGGGGCGCGAATATCTTTGCCGTCCCGCGAATAAAGTGGAGGAAAAAAGGGGTGGGGAGCCAGCGGATCGCTTGCGCCGGACAGCGGATGTTGTTTTTAAACTCTTAATCTTAATCTTAATCTTAATCTTAATCTTAATCGCAACCGCTTACGGTTTTTCGGGCCAGTTGTGTTTGGGGTAGCGGCCTTTGAGGTCTTTGCGGACGAGTTGGTAAGCCCCGGTCCAGAAATTGGCGAGGTCTTCGGTGAGGGCGCAGGGGCGGTTGTTGGGGGCGAGAAACTCAATGCGGCAGGGCACGGCCCCGGCGGCAACGGTCGGCGCGGCGGTCATGCCGAAGAAGTCCTGCAGTTTCGAGGAGACGGTGGGGGGCGCGCCCTCCTCGTAGCGGACGCGGGCGCGGCGGCCGCCGGGGAGGTCGATGCGCTCGGGGGCGTGTTCGGCGACGAGCTGCCGCTGCATGGGGGAAAGCCAGTTTTCGATATGGCAGCGGACATCAAGGGATTTGACGTCTTTGCGGGTCCGGCAGGCGGAGAGCATGTGTTCCAGGAGGATGGCGCGGTCTTCGGGCTGGATGGGGGGGAGTTCCCAGTCGGGCCGCCAGGCGGCGAGGCAGTTGAGGCGGATGATCCAGCGGTCCACGCTTTCGTCCCAGCCGGGGAGGGGCACGGTCCCGGCGTTGACGGCCCCGGTGAGGAGCCGGCCCGCATCCTCGTCGCTCACCTCATGGCTGATGCGGCTTTCGAGGATGAGATCGCCGAACTGTGCGCGGGTTTCGCGGAGGAGGCGCTTGCTTTGTTCGTCGTAGCGGACCTCGTTGGTTTCGTGAAAATGTTCCGGCCAGAAGTCTTTGAGCCAGGTTTCTTCGATTTGTGTGACTCCGAGGAGAATGGGGACCTTGCTGCGCGCAAGGTCGCGGATTTCGGCGGCAACCAGGAGCCGGGCGTTTTGGCAAACGCTGTCGGCATCGAGTTCCGCGACGCGGCCGTCGACGAGATCGCAGCGGCGGGTTTCGGGGGAACGGCGGAGGGCAAGGCGGTCGGCAAAAGCGACGGCGATACATTTGCGCAGGGCGGTTTCGGGGCTGTCGCCCTGGTTATCCTCCGCGCGTTTGTCGCCGATGCGGGTGAACTGTCGGGCGGTCTGCACCGCCTGTCGGGCGGAAACGGCGTGGAGGCCGATGTCATCGCAGAATCCCCGGTCGAAGCGCTGGTGGGCGGCGGCGGTGACGGCGTGCACCTGCTGGATGAGGTCGGAGGTTCCCTCCCCGCCGAAGAGTTCCTGACGAAGCTGTCGCTGTTTGGATCCGACTTTATGGAGAAAAACGGGGCGTCCCTGAAGAATGCCGGCGATGAGGGCTGCGGGTTCGTGCACGCCGCGGGCCTCGGCCTCGAGCATGAGGCGGGCGATGCGGGGATGGGCGGGGTATTCAAGCATTTGCCTGCCCATCGGGGTGATCGCCCCCTGTTTGCTCAGCGCTCCGAGATCGTGGAGGAAGGCTTCGGTGCGTCGGAGCACCGACTCCTCGGGAGGATCGGGGAGGGCGAGGGTGTTCCAGTCACTGACCCCCAGGGCGCGCAGGGTGAGGACGGCCTCGCTGAGATCGACGCGGTGAATTTCCGGGGTTTCGCGCGGGGGGCGGCGGGTGTGGCCGGCCTGCGTCCAGAGGCGGACGCATTGACCCGGCGCGGTGCGGCCGGCTCGTCCGGCGCGCTGATCGGCGGAGGCCTGGCTGATCGGCTCTATGTCGAGCTGATCAACGCCCCGGGCGGGATCAAAGCGGGCGATGCGGGAGAGACCGCTGTCGATGACCGCGCGGACGCCGTCGATGGTGAGCGAGGTTTCGGCGATGTTGGTGGCGACGATAATGCGGCGGCGGGGTGAGGGGGCGAGGGCGCGGTCCTGATCCTCGGGGGACAGGTCGCCGTGGAGCGGGAGCAGGTCGGTGGTTTTGCCGATGTCCCGGCGGCGGAGGGCTTCGAGGGTGCGGTCGATTTCGTAGCGGCCGGGCATGAAG
This sequence comes from Verrucomicrobiota bacterium, assembly GCA_020831625.1. GTDB lineage: Bacteria > Verrucomicrobiota > Kiritimatiellia > SS1-B-03-39 > UBA6053 > PXAS01. Next base: position 30,461 of record JAFIGD010000016.1, read on the forward strand.
ATCAGCATGTCGCCGTCGGTGCGGGCGGCGAGGGACTGGGCGGCGTTGGCGGCGGAGTCCCAGATGTCGGTGCCGGAGGCGCGGGGATCGCGGTCGAGGTAATGGATGTCGACGGGGAAGGTGCGGCCTTCAGAGGACAGCAGGGCGGCGTCGGGGAGGAAGGCCTGGAGCGGATCGGTGTCGAGGGTGGCGGACATCAGGAGAATGCGCAGCTCCGGGCGTGAGGAGGCCTGAAGGCTCAGGGCCTGCGCGAGGCTGAGATCTCCGTAGAGATGGCGTTCGTGGAATTCGTCGAACACCAGACAGCCGATGTGGGGCAGTTCGGGTTCCCGCAGCCATTCGCGGAGCAAAATGCCTTCAGTGACATAGCGGATGCGGGTTTTGGAGGAGGCGCGGCGGTCGAGGCGGACCTGGTAGCCAATTTCATCGCCCAGGGCGGTCCCGCGCTCGTGGGCCACCCGGCGGGCCAGCATTTTCGCGGCGATGCGGCGTGGCTGCATGACCACAATCTGGCGGGATTCCGGGATCAGGCCGGCATCCAGAATCATTTGCGGCACCTGCGTGGATTTGCCGGATCCGGTGGGGGCCTGGAGGATGATCCGGGGGGTGGTTTGCAGGCGGGCGGTCAATTCGGATTGAATGTCGTGAATGGGAAGCATGGCTGTTTCTTCTATCATGAAATCATGAAAAGAGGGATTCCTTTCTCGACGCGGGGCGGTTTTTTTGTCAGGTGCGCTGGTGATTTTTCCGAACACAATGCTAACGAAAACCCAATCCATATGAAAATTCTGTTTACGGCGCTCGAGATTCTGGGCAGTCTGGGAATGTTTTTATTCGGCATGAAAATTATGTCGGAATCGCTGCAAAGACTTTCGGGGGAACGCCTGCGGGGCATCATGCACGCGATGACCGGGAACCGGTTTTCGGGGCTGACGACGGGGTTTACGGTGACCTGCCTGGTGCAGAGTTCCTCCGCGTCCACGGTGATGATTGTGAGTTTTGTGAATGCGGGACTGCTGACGCTGTTTGGTGCGATTGGCATGATTCTGGGGGCGAATCTGGGCACGACCACCACCTTTTGGATTATTTCGATTCTGGGCTTTAAATTCAGTATTTCCGCGATCGCACTGCCGATGATCGGGGTGGCGCTGCCGCTGATTTTCTCCCGCAAGCCGCGAACGAAGGACTGCGGGGAATTCATGATCGGGTTCGGTCTGTTGTTTTTGGGGCTGATGTTTTTGAAGGATTCGGTGCCGGATATCCAGAACAATCCCGAGGCGCTGGAGTTTATCACCAGTTTCACTGGAAAAGGGATCTTTTCGGTGATCAGTTTCATCCTTTTCGGGGCGATTTTGACGGTTCTGGTGCAATCCTCCTCGGTGGCGGGGGCGATCACGTTGACGATGGCGTACAAGGGATGGATTGATTACCCGAGCGCCTGCGCGATTATTTTGGGTGAAAACATCGGCACCACCATTACCGCGAACCTCGCCGCCATCGGCGGAAACGCCAACGCCAAGCGCGCGGCCCGGGCGCATTTGATTTTCAACCTGATCGGGGTGAGCTGGGCGATTGTTCTGTTCAATCCGCTTTCGGAGTTGATTCTGCTGATGGTGGGGCCCCGCGACACCGGGCCGAATTCGCTGCCGATTTTGATGGCGGCGTTTCATACCACGTTTAACCTGATCAATATCGGGCTGGTGATCGGGTTTGTGAAGCAGCTGGAGCGGCTGGTGGTGCGTTTGGTGAAAGAACCGGAGGGGCCGGGGCTGCTGGCGCCGCAGAAGAGTCCGCACATGACCTATGAGTCGGCGATGATTCCGCACACTGGCGAGTTGAACATCGCTGAAGCGGAACGGGATGTGGACCGGATGGGGTCCATCACCCGGGAATTGCTGATGCTGTTTACCGATCTGTTTGAGAATGGCGGCGAGGACATGCCCTCGTTGGTGCTCAAAGCGAAACAGTTGGAGCAGGAAAGTGATATCCTTTCCTTTGAAACCACCGCCTATCTGCTGCGGTGTTCCTCCTCGGGGCTGAGCGAGGCGACCCTGGGGCGGATCGCGTCACTGTTGCGCGTGGTCGCGGAACTGGAGGAGGTGTGCGACAGCGGATACCGTCTGGTGATGATGGCGGAGCGGAAACACCGTAAGAACCGGGTGCTGCCGCCGGAGACCCTGGGGCAGGTCCGCGAGTTCTCCAATATCATTCTCCAGTTCATGGATTTCTACAGCTCCCGTCTGCGCGGTCCGGTGAATGCGACCGATATGGAAACGGCCTATCAACTGGAGAAATTCATCGATTCGTTCCGCAAGCGGCTGCGCAAGGATTCGATGAACCGGATGCAGTTGAGCGGCGACGCGGTGAAGGCGGAAATGCTCTACGTGGATATTCTCAATAATATGGAGAGCATCGGAAACCATTCGATCAATATCCTTCAGGCGCTGCGGCACGCCTGATTCTGAGGGGAATCCAACGGATGGCTTGCGCCGGACAACGGATGAAGACAGGGAGACCACGGAATGAAGACCACGGATGAATACGGGGAAAGAACCACAGATAGCCTTGCCGGACCACGGATGTCCGTTTCTTAATCTTAATCGTAATCTTAATCTTAATCTTAATCTTAATCTTAATCGTAATCGCTTCCGATTAAAAGAGCTTTACGCAGGCTGTTTTCAGGGCGGGCTTGCATACGGATTTCGGCGTGGTATAGAGTGAACCATGTCACTTCTAGATCGTTTAGAGCGTGTGTTTGGTCGGTTCACCTTGCCGAATCTGTTGCCGATTTTGCTGATGGGCCAGGTGTTGGTGTATCTGTTTCTGGCCACGGGCGCGGTGGAGACGTATCAGTTGTTGTTGAACGCGGGGATGATGATGGAGGGCCAGGTCTGGCGGGCGGTGACGTTTATGCTGCTGCCGTTGAGCGACAGTCCGATCTGGTTCGCGCTGGGGGTGTACATTACCTGGCTGATGGGTTCGGCGCTGGAAAAGCAGTGGGGCGAAGTCCGGTTCGCGCTCTATCTGTCGACCGGATGGTTTCTGACGGTGGTGTCATCGTTCATTTTTCCGGGCGCGGTGTTCGGGAATCAGTTTATCATGGGGCTCTTCACCCTTGGGTTCGCGAAGCTGTATCCGGATTTTGAGTTTTTGATGTTCTTCATTATTCCGATGAAAGTGAAATACATCGGCTGGATCACCTGGGGGATGTACGCAATGGCGTTTTTGGGCGGGCCGTGGCCGGTGCGGGCGATGGTGCTCAGCGCGACAGCGGCCTGGCTGCTCTTTTTCGGCGGCGAGGTGGCGCGGACGGCGGAAAGCAGGAAGCGGAAGACCGCGTTCACCCGGCAGGCCAAAATGAACGAGCGGATTCCCATGCACACCTGTGAAAAATGCGGGAAAACCAATTTGAGTCATCCGCAGATTGATTTCCGGTATCAGGGCGGCCGCTGTTATTGTGAATCGTATTTATCGAAAGGAGTGTGTGAGGATGTGTAAGCTTTTCGTTTTTTTGGGAATTTTGAGTGCGCTGGCGGCCGGCCCGGTGTCGGCGCGGACGCGGGTGGCCCAGGGAAACCGCGAGGGGATTCTGCATTTGGGCAACGGCAGTGAGCTGGAGAGTCTGGATCCGCATCTCACCACCGGGGTCCCGGAATACAATGTGATCAGTGCGTTGCTGGAGGGGTTGATCCGCGAGGATGCGGAGACGCTGGAGCCGGTGCCGGGCGTGGCGGAACGCTGGACGGTTTCGGAGGACGGGCGGGTCTACCGCTTTTATCTGCGGGAAAACGCCCGCTGGTCCAACGGCGATCCCGTGACCGCGGATGATTTCGTCTACAGTTTCCGCCGGATTCTTTCGCCCCGGCTGGGTGCGCCGTATGCCTATATGCTGCACGGGATCGAAAATGCGCGGGCCTACAACGCCGGGGAGCTGGAGGATGTGAACGCGGTGGGGGTGAAGGCGGAGGACGCGCGCACGCTGGTGGTGACGCTGGAGAAACCGGCCCCGTATTTCATCCGCATGCTGAATCATTATTCATTTTATCCGGTTCATCCCCCCACCGTCGAGGCGCACGGCGGGGCGCATGACCGCACCAACCGCTGGGCGCGGCCGGAGCACTATGTCGGCAACGGACCGTTCACGCTGACATCCTGGCGGCTGAATCAGTCGCTGAGGGTTGATAAAAATCCGCGTTATTGGAACGCGGACGCGGTGCGCCTGAACGGGATGGTTTTTTATCCGGTGGAGGATCAGCAGGCGGAGGAGCGGATGTTCCGGAGCGGGGGGCTGCACAAAACCGACGGGGTGCCGCTTGCCCGGGTCGAACGCTACCGCCGCACAAACGATCCGGCCTTTGTTTCGCATCCGTATCTGACCACCTATTATTACCTGATCAACACCACCCGGGAGCCGTTTGACGATGTCCGGGTGCGCCGGGCGCTGGCTCTGGCCCTGAACCGGGAGGCGATCACTGAACGGGTGCTGCGGGCGGGAGAGGCTCCGGCGCTGTGGTTCACTCCCCGGGGCACAGGGGGCTTTGAGCCCTCGCAGGCGCTGGGGGAGGATGTCGCCGAGGCCCGGCGGCTGCTGGCCGAGGCGGGTTTCCCGGAAGGGCGGGGCTTCCCGCGCTTCACGCTTTTGTACAACACCCGCGAGTCCCATCGGCTGATTGCCCAGGTGGTGCAACAGATGTGGCGGGAGAATCTGGGCATTGAATGCGAACTGGTGAATCAGGAATGGCAGGTCTACATGGTCTCGCGGCGCAATTTGGAGTTTGATATTGCCCGCGCCGGCTGGGCGGGGGATTACGCGGATCCGCACAATTTTCTGGATCTGCACCTGAGCACCAGCGGGAACAATCACACCGGCTGGTTCGATCCGGAATACGACGATCTGATTCACCGGGCCTCGGGCCTGCGGGACACGGCAGAACGTTTCGCGCTGTACGATCAGGCCGAAGCCGTTCTGCTCCGCGATATGCCGTTGATTCCTCTGTATTGGTACACCCGCACCTATTTGTTGCATCCCTCGGTCCGCGGCCTGACGCCCAATCCGCTGGCCCGGCGCGATTACACCGCGATATGGCTTGAGGGGAGTGACGAATGACGAATGTGGAGTGACGAATGACGAATGGGGAGTGACGAATGGGGAGTGACGAGTGACGAATGACGAATGAGGAATGGGGAGTGACGAGTGACGAGTGACGAATGACGAGTGACGAGTGACGAATGACGAATGACGAATGGGGAGTGACCCGTCATAACCCCATAAAACGATCCCACCTCAACAGATGCTCACCGGAGCAGATCGAAAAAATGACAAGATATGAATTTGATTAAACGATTTAGAATAGAACGGCTGGCATTAGCCGGTCTCTGTATGGCTATGGCCTTTTCGGGCTGCGGGCGGCGGGAGCGGCTGACCCGGGCGGACGCGGCGCGGGCGGAGGGGGTGTTGCTGCGCGGAAACGGTCAGGATCCGGACAGCCTGGACCCGCATTTGGCGACCCTGGTGAGCGCCGGCAATGTCTTGTTCAATGTGTTTGAAGGACTGGTCCGGTTTCACGCGGAGACGCTGGAGCCGGAACCGGCGATGGCCGAGTCCTGGGAGATTTCGGAGGACGGACTGGAGGCGGTTTTCCAGTTGCGCGAAGCGAGATGGTCGAACGGCGATCCGGTCCGCGCCTCGGATTTCGTCTTTGCCTGGCGGCGGATGCTGCATCCGGATCTGGCGGCGGCGTATGCATACATGCTCTATCCACTGGCGAACGCCCGCGAGGTGAACACGGGGGAGTTGCCGCCCGACGCGCTGGGCGTGGAGGCAGTCGATGAACGGACCCTGCGGGTGACCCTGCACCGTCCGGTTCCCTATTTGTTGTCGTTACTGGCTCATTGGACCTGGTTTCCGCTGCATGAGGAGAGTTTGGCGAACCTGGGCGCGGTGACGGACCGGACCGTTCTCTGGACCCGGCCGGAAACCATGGTGGTGAACGGTCCGTTCCGCCTGAAAACCTGGCGGCCGGAACGGGAGCTGGTTCTGGAGCGAAACGAGCAATATTGGGATGCGGATTCGGTTCGGCTTAACGGCGCTGTTTTCCTGCCGTACAGCGATCCCACCACGGAGGAGCGGGCCTTCCGGAGCGGAGGACTGCATGTGACCTATACGCTGCCGCGTCAGCGCCTGAACCATTACCGGGATCAAGACGGCGGTGTGCTGCGGATTGATCTGAATCTGGAGTCGGTGGGCTGGGTGGTGAATGTGCGGCGGCCGGATCTCGACCGGGTGGACATGCGCCGGGCTCTGAGTTTGGCGCTGGACCGCGGCGCGATTGCGGAGCGGGTTCTGGGCGGAACCCGGGAACCGGCGTTCAGCCACGTGCCCCCCGGCACCGGCGGGCACCGTTTGGAGGGCGGGCTGCGGGAGGATTTGGCGGAAGCGAAAGCCCTGCTGGAGGGGATTGGGTTTTCGGAGGAACGGCCGGTCCGTGAACTGGAAATGATTCTGCCGAACCGTGCCGACTGGGTGCGGGTGGCGGAAGTGATGCGGGAGCAATGGGCGCGGGCCGGTATTCCGGTCGTGATCAACAGCATGGAACGCAGCACCTACTTCGCCCGCAGGCGTGAAGGGGCGTTTGATCTCTGCTTTTTGGGGTGGGTTGGGGACTATCCGGATCCGACAACCTTCTTAAGCCTGTGGCTCAGCGATGCCGGCAACAATCTTTCCGGATGGAGCTCCGGGGAATATGACGCCCTGTTGGATGCCTCGGCCAGAAATCCCGATGCCCGTGCCCAAATCCTCCGCGACGCGGAAACGCTGCTCCTGGAGGAACTCCCGGTGATTCCCCTTGTGTTCGGGGCGTCTCTTTACCTGCTGGATCCCACAGTCCAGGGGTGGCACACAAACCTGCTCAACCACCACCCCCTGCGGGCGGTGTGGTTTCAGGAATGACTGTCTGCTGCAAATCTTACTGCCTTTCCGGCGCACAAGTCCTCATCGTAATCCTGACGCGGATTTCATCCACAACCCTATTTCGTGGAACTCAATGTGACAGGAGACGCAGCGTCATCTCCCCGGATCGCGACGGCTTTGGGGCAGGTGGAAGGGAAGACCACGGATGCAGACCCCGGATCGTGCCGGCTTTGGGACAGAGGGAAGGGAAGACCCCGGATGCAGACCCCGGATCGTGCCGGCTTTGGGGCAGGGGGGCGGGAAGATTACGAATACCAAAACGTATGCTTTTCAGCGATTCCGGGGTGCGCCGATGCGAGAAAAATTTCTTTGAACTTGACCTGAAACATTCTCTAGGCAATGTAAGCGTGTTTTATTCACACGTTTCAGAGGATTTTACATGATTTCCCGGCTTTTCGGCCTTTTTTCGAATGATATCGGCATCGACCTCGGCACCGCGAACACGCTTGTGTACGCCAAAGACCGGGGCATTGTGTTGCGGGAACCCTCTGTGGTGGCCATTCAGGCCTCAACGAACCGTGTGCTGGCGGTGGGGGAAGAGGCGAAGCGGATGCTGGGGCGCACGCCGGGAAACATTGTCGCCATCCGTCCTCTGCGGGCGGGGGTGATTGCTGATTTTGACATCACCGAAGCGATGCTGAAGTATTTTATCCGCAAAGTGCACAACAAGCGTATGATGAAACCCCGGGTCATCATCGCGGTGCCCAGCGGAATAACCGAAGTTGAAAAAAGGGCGGTCAAAGAATCCGCCGAACGCGCCGGGGCGCGGGAAGTTTATTTAATCGAAGAACCGATGGCCGCGGCAATTGGCGTGGGTCTCCCCGTGCAGGAACCGGCGGGCAATATGATTGTTGACATTGGAGGGGGGACTACCGAGGTGGCCCTGATCTCCCTTGCCGGAATTGTGTTCAGCCGGAGCGTGCGGGTCGGTGGCGATGAAATGGATGAGGCTATCATCCAATATATGAAACGGGCTTATAACTTAATGATCGGGGAACGCACCGCTGAAAATATCAAACTGGATATCGGCTCTGCGTACCCCATGGAGGAGGAGGTGACCATGGAGGTGAAGGGACGGGACCAGGTGAACGGTCTGCCCAAAACCCTGATGGTCACCAGTGAGGAAATCCGGGATGCTCTGATGGAGCCGGTCGCGACGATTGTCGAGGCGGTGCGCATCACCCTGGAGCGCTGTCCCCCTGAACTTTCAGCCGACCTCGTCGACCGCGGTCTGGTGCTGGCGGGCGGGGGCGCTTTGCTTCGGGGGCTGGACACTCTGATTGCCGAACAGACCGGTCTCCCGGTGCATGTGGCCGATGATCCGCTCAGCGCGGTGGCCGAAGGCACGGGGGTCGTCCTCCACGAAATCAATCTTCTCCGAAAGAATTCCGGGGATGATAAATAATCGGATCGTTTAGTTTGCGGCCGGTTTCACCGCCACTGCATCGGTTCCCGTCACAGGTTGGGAACGAAACGTACAGGTGAAACGAAAAGGTTGGACATTCTGGCTGGGACTGGGCGCGATCATTCTGATCGTGCTGAATCTTCCTGACGCATCATCCGCCGCGCTGAAGCGCGCGGCGCGTGATGTGTTGTCGCCGCTGCAGAGTGTGGTTGCCTCTTTTACCAACCGTCTTTCCGCGGCCCGCGATGTGCTTGCGGCCCGGGGCGGGATGCCCGATGAACTGAGCCGCCTGCGCGAGGAAACCGTGCTGCTGAAACATCAGCTGGTGGAATTTGAGGATCTGCAGCAGGAAAATCTGCGGCTGCGCCATGAACTGGGCTTCATGCGCCGGACGGAGCGGCTGCCGGTGGCGGCGGAGGTGCTGGCGCGGGACATCAGCGGCTGGTGGCAAATGATCCGGGTCGACCACGGGGGCGGACTGGGGGTTCAGCCGGATCAGGCGGTGATCTCCTCCGAGGGTCTGGTGGGGAAGGTGGTGGACACCTCCCGCAGAACGGCGGACATTCTGCTGATCACGGATCCGGCCTGCCGGGTGGCGGTGCGCATCGGGGAGCGCGGCGTTTTCGGAATTCTCAGCGGCCAGGGGCTTTCGCTGCGCGGCCGGCCGGTCTGCCGTCTCGAACTGTTGAACAAGGACATCCGCCTCCGGCGCGGGGACGCCGTGTACACCTCGGGTCTGGGCGGCATTTTTCCCCGCGGGCTGCTGGTGGGGCATCTGGACGAAATTACCCTGGATGAAAGCGGGCTGCATCAAAGCGCAACCGTGATTCCGGCGGCCAACGTCTCGGACCTGAGGGTTGTTTTCATTTTAACCGCGATTGAGGAGGCGGCGCGGTGAACCGTCTCCTGATGATTGTGGGGCTTTGCCTCTGCGCGATTGTGCAGGCCATTCTGCCGCCCTGGCTGGCCATGGGACAGGCCAAAGCGCCGCTGCTTCTCGCCGGTGTGGTGTACTACGCCCTGACCCGCGGCACCCTGCAAATGGCGGAGGCGGCGATGCTGGGCGGTCTGCTTCAGGACAGCCTCGGCCCGATTCCGCTGGGCTTTTCGGTGGTGGCGTTCGCGGGGGTCGCGATTCTGATCCATCAATTCCAGGACCGCATTTTCGCGGACAGTTTTCTGACCCATGTGCTGACCGGCTTTATGGCCCCCGTGCTTGTGTCCATCATTCTCTATGTCCTTCTGGTCAGCGGCGGATACCGGGCCGGCGTTCCGTTTTCGTTTGTGATGAGCAAAACCCTGGGGATGTCTCTGCTGGGTCTGGTGACGTTCCCTCTGGTTTTCCGTTTCATCCGGGCTTCGGAAGAGCGGCTGGGGATTCAATCTCTCCGGAGGGCGAACGGATGAGGAAGCTGAGCGATACCGACCGCGTGCGCCTGAGAATCCGTCTCTTATTGGGACTGATGCTGTTTCTGCAGGGGGGCATTCTGGCGTTTCTCTGGAATCTTCAGGTTGTGCAGGGGCACACGTTTCAGGATCAAATCAGTTCGCAAAGCCTGCGCCGGGTGCGGCATCCCGGACATCGGGGGCGCATTCTGGACCGCAACGGGATGGTTCTGGCCGACAACCGCCCCTCGGTGGGCATCGCCCTGTATCCGGAAGAGCTTCGGCTTCCCGGCCGTCAATCCCGCACCCTGGACCGGATTGACGCGCTGCTCGATGAAATTTCCGAAAAAATCGGAATGCCGCGCACCCTGACCCGTGAGCAGGTGGCCCGCCATTATCAGAACGAGCGGATGCTGCCGCTTTTGGCCTGGCGGGATCTGGATGACCGCACTGTCGCCCGCTGGGCGGAACGGGTCGGCCCGCGCGAGGGGGTGGATCTGCTCATCGAACCGGTCCGCTTTTATCCGCTGAACGATCTGCTGGCGCAGACGCTGGGCTATGTGGGCCGCGGCGGCATGGCGGATCCGGACGAGGGCCGGTTCCATTTTCAAATTCCGGAAATGGAGGGCAAAGCCGGCTTGGAGCTGGTGTTTGACGGGATGCTGCGCGGCGAGGCCGGCGCGGAGCTGGTCCGGATCGATGTGGCCAGTTACAAACACAATGTCGAGGTGCTGGTGCCGCCGGTTCCGGGGTATGATGTGCATTTAACCCTGGACGCCCGGTTGCAGAATCTGGCTGAACGGGTGCTGGGCACCGAGACGGGCTCGATTGTGCTGATGGATCCACGGAACGGCGAGGTCCTGGCCCTGGCCACCTATCCCCGCTACAATCTGAACGACATGGTGCCGTTTATTTCCCACACGGTCTGGAACACCCTGATTCAGGATCCGCGCCGTCCGCTGGTCAACCGGCCGGTCCGTGAACATTACGCCCCGGGCAGCACCCTTAAACCGTTCATTTGTTTGGCCGGCCTGCTGTCGGGTCAGGTGACCGAGGATACGACCTACACCTGTCACGGTTCGTATCAGCCCGGCCCCAACGCGGCTCCGATGCACTGCAACAACCGCTTCGGTCACGGCACGCTGGACATGCGGGAGGCGATAGCACGCTCCTGCAATGTGTACATGTGGCGTCTGGCGGAGGACATCGGCTATGATCCGATGTTCGCGACCCTGGAAGGACTGGGCGCGGGACAAAAAACCGGCATCGAGACGGATTTTGAAGTGGCGGGAATTCTGCCCACCGATGCCTGGAAGCGTCAGCGGCATAACGATATATTGCGGCGCGGAGACATTGCGAATATCTCGATCGGCCAGGGGTTTTTGACCACAACGCCTTTGCAGATGGCGCTGATGACTGCCACCCTCGCCAACGGCGGGACGCATCACACGCCGACCCTGCTCCGGGGATTTCGGCGGTCGGAGGACGAGCCGTTGGAACGACCGGATCCCCGGCCCGCCCCGGTCGCCAAAAACTGGGATTCAAACAAAGTCGAGGCTATCCGGGAGGGGATGCTGGGCACGATCATGGGCGACCGCGGCACCGGACGGAATGCGCGGGTCGATGGCCTCGCTTATGCCGCGAAGACCGGCACCGCGCAATACGGTCCTCCGGGAAACCGGCGGTACCGCTCCTGGATGATCGCCTTCGCCCCGTATGACAATCCGCGGCTGGCGGCGGTGGTGTTGATTGATTCCGGTCTGGGTTCGGGCATTGACGCAGCCCCGCGCATGCAGTTGATCATGCAGGCGCTTTTCGGCATAAATCGAAGCGAGGCGCCCCGTGGATAGTCTTCTGAAGCGATTCAAGCCTTTGCTGAAGCTGGACTGGGTCGCGGCGGGCGCCACCCTGTCGCTGTTGGCCCTGGGGGTGGTCTTTATTTACAGTGCCGGGTACGGCCGTGAGAGTGATCAGTGGTTGAAGCAGGTCCTGTTTATTCTCATCGGACTGCCCCTGTATCTGGGCGTGGCGATGTTTGACTACCGCCGTCTGCGGGAAATGGCGCCGGTGCTCTATGTGGTCGGCCTGATTTTGCTGGCGGGTCTTTTTTTCTTCGGCATGTCGATTTACGGGGCGAAGCGCTGGTACAATCTGCGGGTGATCTTTTTTCAGCCGGCCGAGATCGCGAAAGTCGCGGTCATCGCCCTGCTGGCCGTCTGGTTCGGGGATCCGCTCCGCAATCCCCGGCGGCTCCGATCCGTAATGCCGCCGCTGGTGATCACGTTGATTCCCTTCGCGCTGATCGCCGCCCAGCCGGATGTGGGCACCGCCTTTATTCTCCTCTGCATTTACGGGGCGATGCTGTTTGTGAGCGGCACCTCCTGGCGCATTCTGGGGATGTTCGCGCTGGTGGGCGTCCTCTCACTGCCGGTCGCCTGGACGATGCTGCGCCCGTACCACCGCGACCGGATCATGGTGTTTCTGGAGCCGGACCGCGATCCGCTCGGACGGGGCTGGAATGTGCGGCAGTCGCAAATGGCGGTGGGCTCCGGCGGCCTGCACGGCAAAGGGTTCCGGCAGGGCACCCAGAACCTGCTGGGCTTCCTGCCCACCACGGTGGCCCCGACCGATTTTATCTACTCCGTCATCGCCGAGGAAAAAGGCTTTGTCGGAGCGACGACGATGTTGATGTTATACAGTGTGATTTTTGTGGCGCTCGCCCGTTCGGCGTTGCGCTGTCCCGACCCTTTCGGACGCCTCTTGATTGTGGGCATCCTTGCAATGTTCTGCGCGCACGTGACGATTAACGTGGCCATGACCGTTGGATTGATGCCGATCATCGGGCTCCCACTCCCGCTTGTCAGTTATGGCGGTTCATTTGTGCTCAGCACGCTGCTGGCCCTCGGGCTGGCGCAAAGCGTGCATCTGCGCACCGGATGAACGGCGGGAGCCACCCCAAACAATGGAAACCTACCATGGCAACACCCCAAAACAGTAAAAAAATTAAAAAAGAAATCATCGCCAACGTTGAAAGTCTGGAGACGCGGATCGCGATTCTCGAAGATGGCAAACTGGAGGATTATTTTGTGGAGCGGTCCAGCGACGAGCGGATCGTGGGCAGTATTTTCCGCGGCAAAATACAAAATCTCGAAGACGGTCTGCAGGCGGCGTTTGTGGACATCGGCCTGAAGAAAAACGCGTTTATCCACTACTGGGACATGATTCCGGAGGATGCGGCCCGTCTCGAAGCCGAGGAGGGCGTGAGCCAGGGCGGCCGCGGCGGCCGCAAGAAGAAATATCAGGGCGGCGAAATGCAGAAGCTTTTTCCCATCGGGTCGGAAATCATCGTTCAGGTCTCCAAGGCGGCTATCGGCACCAAGGGACCGCGGGTGACCGCGAACCTCAGCATCGCCGGCCGCTACCTGGTGATGATGCCCGGCTCCGGGCTCAAAGGCGTGAGCCGCAAGATCTCCGGAGACCAGGAGCGCCGCCGCCTGAAGAAAATCCTCAGCCGCATGAAAACGCCCGACAACCTCGGCTTCATTATCCGGACCGCCGGAGAAGGGGCGCGCAAAACCGGATTTGCCCGGGATCTGCGGGCCCTGCTGGATATCTGGAACAGCATCGAGGACGGCATCAAAAACCGCAAAGCGCCCTGTCAGCTTTATCAGGAGCCGGATCTGCTGGAGCGGGTCGCGCGCGACGCGTTGACCGAGGATATCGACCGGATTGTGATCGATCAGCCGGAGGAGGCGGAACGCATCAAGAAATCCATCAGCCGCGTGGCCCGCAACGCCAAACGCAACATCCATGTGTATGACGGCAACACGCCGATTTTCGAGCACTTCGATATCGAGCGCCAACTCAGCAACGCCTTCCGCCGCAAAGTGTGGCTGCCGGGCGGCGGCTATCTGGTGTTTGATGAAACCGAGGCGCTGGTGGCGATTGACATCAACACCGGACGCCACAAAGGCGGCTCCTCGCAGGAGGAGAGCATTCTGGAGGTGAACCTGGAGTCCGCCGACGAGATCGCGCGCCAGTTGCGTCTCCGCAATGTGGGCGGTCTGGTGGTGATCGACTTCATCGACATGAAGCAGCGCAAGAACCGTCAGGCGGTGTACCGCCGGCTGCGTGAAGGGGTGCGCAAAGACAAGGCGCGGACAAACCTGCTCCCGATCTCGGATCTGGGCCTGCTGGAAATGACCCGTCAGCGCGCGAAGCAGAGCATCGGCTCCGCGGCGAACACGGACTGTCCCTACTGCAAAGGCCGCGGGATTGTGAAGTCGCCGCTGACCATGAGCGTGGAGGTGCAGCGCCACATTCACGAAGTGCTGCGCAAGCTCCGCGCGGAGAACAAACCTCTGAACACCCGGATCACCGTGCATCCGATTGTGATGGACCGCCTGCGGCGTTCGGATGAGAATCTGCTGGTGGAACTGGAGGAGAAATACGGCGGTCACCTCGCTTTTGTCTCCGACGCCCATCTGCACATCGAGGAGTTCGTAATTTCCAACCCGGAAACCCACGAAACCTACTACAGCAACATCGACCAGAGCCGCGTCCACCTTCAGTTGGAATAGGGCCGCGTCGTTTATCCGCATGCCCCGTGTTCTTGCGGGGCATGCGGGCTATGGCAGTTCCTGAAGAACACCGGGGGCAAGCGGATACGTTTTGCCCTCCCAGTGCAGCGTGCCGGGAACCGGCGTTTCAATCGTGAAACGGCCTGCGTTTTCCCTGCGCGAGAAGCGGACGCTGATGCTGCCAAGCGGGTGGGGCAGGGCGGCGTCAAACGCGTCCAGATTTCCCGGACAGGGATGAACCGCGACCCGTTCAAATCCTGGCGCGTCCGGGCGGATTCCCGCCAGGCCGGTCAGGCTGTGATACAGCGGGTGACTTCCCCAGCCGTGACAATCGCTGCGGGAGGGTTCGGGCGCTTCGACCGTGGTCAGGAAGCCCTGCGCGCGCAAGGCCTCCCAGAAGGCGAGCCGCTCAATCAACGCCTGACTTTCCCCGTGGCGGATGAGGGCCCCGTGCACATAAAAACTGAAATAAATCGACGCGCGGGCGGTGTCATCGGAAGGATGCAGCAGTGAGCGGAGCATGGCGCTTCGTTTGGCAGTGTCCGGAAAGGGCAACAGCAGCGCGAGGGCCTGCGCGTGTTCACTCCAACAGGATTTGGCGGTGTCGTCCGCGAACTGATTGCGGGTACCGCACCAGAAACGGCGTTCGATCTCCGCATAGCTTGTCTGTGCGAGCCGCCGGTATCGCTCCGCGAGCAGCGGGTCGCCGGCGGCGTCCTCCACCTCCGCCGCCGCGGTCAGGGCCAGGGGAAGATGCAGCGCCACCGGGGCGGTGATTTCGCCGGTGCCGCCGCCCGGAACACCCCCCTGCCAGAAGGGATGCTTGACCCAGTCCACAAACAGCCACCCCGGCAGATGATGCGGCAGCCCGTCGTCACCGACGCAGGCC
The DNA here is from genome assembly GCA_020831625.1 of Verrucomicrobiota bacterium. Lineage (GTDB taxonomy): Bacteria > Verrucomicrobiota > Kiritimatiellia > SS1-B-03-39 > UBA6053 > PXAS01. The sequence continues at coordinate 45,691 of JAFIGD010000016.1, forward strand.
AGGGCCGACTCCAACGCGGACCGCGTGCCGGGAAGAAATCGGCGCACGGTGTCCGGTTCCCGGCACCACCAGGTGAAATCCCGCAACAGCAGCGGGTACAGCAGGCTGTAGGTGGCGCTCATTTGCGGGTTGGCGGAGGGGCACCGCTCCGCGTGCAATCCGTTCACCCAGCGGGAGCGGTCGAAAAGTTCAAGCGCGCGGCCGACCGGACGGGCGTCGCCGGTGGTAGCCAGCCAGGACAGGGCCTGAATCCGGGTGTCGCCCAAATACTGTAACTGCTCGTAGTACGGACAGTCGACAAAGGTTTCGTGCACGCAGTTCCGGAGTCCCCGCTCGCAAATTCTCAACATGTCGGCGGAGATGCCGGGGGCGGAAAACCGCCACAGCGGGTGAAAAGGATGGCCGGTGCGGCGGGGACGGAGATCGAGAATCTCCAGCGGCTCCTCCGCCGTACGGATTTGAATCCGCATCCAGCGGCCGCTCCGCCACCAAAGAACCTCATCGTTCTCTTCCCCGCCGGGGTGATGAATTTCGTCACCGAAACCGAGCCAGTGCTTCCCCGTGTATTCGCCCCGGTTCCCTTTGGGGCACATGGCGGCCGGTTCCGGAGAGTCGTAAAGAGACTCGGCCCACGCCATTTTCAAAACAGCGCCCTGACCGCCCCGCAGGCGCGCGCGCGGATAAGCGCAGAGATAATCCTCAAAATCCCAGAGCAGTTCGATGGATGTGTTCCCTTCAATCCGGACGGGTTGCCCGGAACAGATGCCCTGAAACGTTTCCGCGTTTTCGCCCCGAATACGGCCACCGCTGAACAGAACCCGTTCCTGCTCGGGCAACGGAGAGGGTTCGCAACGCCAGGGAGAATGGAGGATTCCGTTTATTTCATCCCTTGCTTGCTGAACGACAACCGGATCTACCGGCGGGCCTTCGCCGCGGGTGTCTCCGAGGCGAAACCCGCAGCCGATGACATGGTAGGAGAGCTTGCCGGATTTGGGGAGCGCGGAAATGCCCCGGAGTTCCCGGACGGACCAGGAGGCTTTCCCGGTGGTGAGGTCAGCTCCGCCCGCATCCACCCCCGCCAGCGCGAAACCGGGGCGCGCACTGACCTGCGCCTGCGGGGCAAGATGCGGAGCCAGCCACCAGCAGATCACGTCCAGTTCATGCGCGCCGGGCGGCAGGGAAATCCGGTACCGGTGAAAACTCCAGCCGCCCTGTTCCGCCCGGTCCGGCCCCCGTCCGATCTCCACGCCGCCGCAGCGGAGAATGTAGCGCTGATCGGCGCTGAGATCAACGATTCGTTCCCGCGCGGTCTCCGGAGGGATTTCCAGCGTGAACCGCATGACCTGCAGATCCGCGGAGGCTCCGTTCGCCGGATCGTCGCCGGGCGCGGGGTGCCAAATCCAGTCGGCCTGATCAATCGGATAACGGCAACGGATGCCCGCGTTTCCCGGACAGGGATCGGGCGTGACCGGAATACGGGCGGCGGTAAAAAGAGTCCGGGGGTTCGGGGATGACATGGTACAGCGATACACATGCCAATTCGGACCGTCAAGACCCGGCCGTTTGAGGAAGGGGAAAGATTACAGATATCGGCTTGTTTTCTTGCCTTTCAAACGGCGGGGCATAGAGGAAAGGCATATGTCAAAACCCTCTTTTCCTCTTAAAAAAATCATTGGACTTGTTCTGGGCCTCGGGGCGTTGATCCTGATGCCGTTTTTGTCTTTGGAGGGGCTTTCGCCCTCCGGGCATGTGGCGCTGGGCATTTTTGTCATGGCGGCGGTATTCTGGATCCTGGAGCCGATTCCGATCTATGCGACGAGCATGGGGGTGATTCTGGCTCAGGTGCTGTTGCTCTCCGATCAAAGCCTGGTCGGCGGCTGGCTGGACCGGGCGCACGAGGGCGGATACACCGCGCCGCCGTACACGCTTTTCTATGGAACGCTGTCGAATCCGATTATCATTCTCTTCCTCGGCGGGTTTTCGCTGGCGGCGGCGGCGGAAAAATACGCGCTGGATCAAAATCTGACCCGCATCCTCCTGAAACCCTTCGGCACCCGTCCGGTGATGGTTTCGCTGGGGGTGATGATGGTGACCGGGGTGCTGTCGGCGTTCATGAGCAACACCGCGACCACCGCGATGATGATGACGGTGGCGATTCCGATTGTGGCCATGGTCCCCAAAGAGGATCCGTTCCGGCGTCTGGTGGCCCTGTCGATTCCGGTGGGCGCGAACATCGGCGGCATCGCCACGCCCATCGGCACCCCGCCGAACGCGGTGGCGCTGGCGGCGCTGGCGCGTCAGGGCACGGTGGTGCCGTTCAGCACCTGGATGCTGATGGCCACGCCGCTGGTGGTGGTGACGATGCTGCTGACCTGGTGGGGCATGTGCCGGATGTTCAAACCGCAAATCGAGCGCTTCGAACTGACCATCAACACCACCTTTGACCGGAGCCCCAAGGCGATCGGCTGTTATGTGATTTTCGGGCTGACAGTGCTGCTGTGGGTGACGGAAAAACTGCACGGGGTACCCTCGGGGGTGGTGGCGTTTTTGCCGGTGGTGTTTTTGCCGGCGATGGGTATTCTGGATAAAAAAGAAATCCGCGGCTTTTCCTGGGAGGTCCTGTGGCTGGTGGCGGGCGGCATTTCGATGGGCTTGAGCCTGAGTCAAACCGGACTGGCCTCTTGGATGATCGGTCAGGTGAACTGGGACGGATTCGGAACGCTGGGCCTGGTGGTGCTGTTCTCACTGGTCGGCTTCACGGTGGCGAATCTGGTGTCGCACACCGTCAGCGCCACCATTCTGGTGCCGGTGGCCATCGCCCTGGTGCTGCCACTGGCGGACGGCGATCCAACGGCGCTGATCATTCCGATCGCGGTGATCGGGATCATTGTGAGTTACGCGAATATTCTGCCGATTTCCACACCGCCGAACGCCATCGCGCTTTCCACGGGTCTGATTGATACCAAGGACCTTGCAAAATCCGGGATTCTGGTGGGTATTTTAGGCTTTATTTTTAGTATTTTCTTTGGCCTGATTGTCTGGCCGCACATTCTTTAATCCGGAGTCTGATCATGAGTCAAAAAATTTATATTCTGTGTGTGGAGGATGAGGCCGACGTGCTGGATGTGGTGGTGCGCGAGTTGTCGGTGCTGGAGGATGTGTTTCCGATTGAAACCGCCGGCAGCGCCGACGAGGCCCGGGAGGCTTTGGCGCGCATTGAAGCCGAGGGCGACGCGCTGGGCGTGGTGTTCTGTGATCATATGATGCCGGGAGAGAACGGCGTGGAGTTGCTGGTCTGGATGCGGGAGCATCCCGATTGGAACGTATCCAGAAAAGTGCTGCTGACGGGTCAGGCGGGGCTCGACGCCACCGTCAAGGCGGTAAACGAAGCGGGGCTTTCCCACTACATTGCCAAGCCCTGGGATCAGGATGAACTGGTCAAGGTGGCCCGGGAGCAGCTCAGCCGTTATGTGGCGGCCCGCAAACTGAATCCGCTGCCGTATCTGAAATATCTGGTGATGGATATTGTGGGCGACACCCTGCGGGCCAACAGCGCCTCGGACACCTGAGCCCGATGTCGGATCCGCTGCCCACCCTTTCAACCGCGGACGCGCTGGCCCTCCTGGTGGAGCGGGCGCGGGCGCTGGGGCGCGAACCCGAGCACGTGACCGCCGGAGATTCGATTCTTAACGAAGGGGACACCAACACCTCGCTGTTTATTCTGCTGGAAGGAACCGCCCAGTTGCTGAAGCGAACGGCAGACGGACGCCACACGCCGGTGGATCTGCTGGGGCCGGGATCGCTGCTTGGCATCCTGTCGTTCTGGACGGGACGGCCTGCGTTTTCGGATTCAGTTGCCGCCAGCGATCTGAAAGTGCTGCGGCTGGATTTGAGGGACTTTGAGCGGGGCGTGGCGGAGGACGCGGAATTCGCCCGGGTCACCCAACAGCTTCTGGTCGCCAACTTGAGCGACCGCTACCGGCGGGTGGTGGGACTGAACCTGAAGGTGGCGGGGTTGACCAAAGAGCTGGAAACCGAGCGGAACGCGCTGCGGGAGGCGGTGGAGGATTTGCAGCGCACCCGCAACAAACTGATTCATCAGGAAAAACTCGCCACCATGGGACAGTTGCTGGCCGGGATCGCCCATGAGATCAACAACCCCTCCAGCGCGCTCATGAAGAATGTGGAGCAACTGACCCGCGAGCTGCCGGTGTTGTTTGCTGGGATGCCCGCCCATGCCGGCATGTTGCGCGAGGGAATGAACGCGCCGTATCTGAGCAGCGGCGAGGCCCGCGACCGGCTTCAGCTTTTGCAGGAGCGGTATCCGAACCTTTCCCGGTCGCTGTGCCGCAGACTGTCCCGTTTGCCGGAGGCCGCGATGGAACCGCTCTCGGCGGCCCTGAGCGCGAAAAACGAGGCCGAACTGGAGATGTTGCTGCGTATTTTCGAGGTCGGCACCGCGTTGCAAAGCATTCGGATTGCCGAAGCGCGCATGACCCGTCTGGTGAAAAGTCTGAAGAGTTACAGCCGACAGGAGGAGCGCGATGTGCAGTCGGTGCGTCTGGACGACTGTATTCGGGACACACTGACCGTCATGAATCACCGGCTGAAACTGTACGACTTGCAGTTGGAACCCGCGGACCTGCCGGAAGTGTCCTGCCGTCCGGGAGAGATCAATCAGATTCTGACCAATCTCCTCAGCAACGCCTGTGAGGCCACGCCGGAGGGGCGGGTCATCACCGTTCGAACCGGCATGGAGCCGGATGCGGTCTGGGTGGAGATCGAGGATCAGGGCCACGGCATCCCGGAAGACCTGATCGAGGCGATATTCCGCCCGAACGTGACCACCAAGCGGGGCGCGGGTGATTTCGGGCTCGGCCTGGGCCTGGCGATCTCGCGGGACTTGGCCTTGAAGCATCACGGCCGTCTCACCGCCAAAAACCGAAAAGAGGGCGGAGCGGTGTTCCGGTTGACGCTGCCGACCGTTTAACTACCGTCCGATCCGCCAATAGCACTTTCGCAGGCGGCCGGGGAGGCAGTGAATGTAGGTGTGGTCCAGCCGCATGATGCGATAGGGGTTCTGGCCGGGGACGGCGGCGCGGTAGCCGCCCACGCGGTCGGCAAAGACGCTTTGGTAGCCGGAGTCGGGCAAAAGAGATTGCGTGACACTGCCGCAGACGCCCCAGGGGAGGGCCAGGTGCCGGACTGGTTTTTTCAGGCGGGCCTCCAGTTCATCCTTTGAGGCGTGGAGTTCAAAGCGGATTGCGTTTTCGCGCTCCTCAAGGGTCTCGATTTGAAGGAAATGCTGGCGGAACAAATAGGGGGCGGCGTTCGGATCGTCGTGAATGCGGCGCACCATGGAGGCGTCCACATCGTGCTTCAGGGCGTCGCTGAGCCGCGAGCGGGTCGGCAGCAATGGATGAAACACATTGCTGGAGGACAGCGTTTTCAGGGACTCGTGCGCATCGCTGACAACGGGCCAGGAGAGATACGGAAGCACGGTTTCGGGCAGAATCAGGCGCTCGAACAGGTCACAGCAGAAGATTTTCGCATGGGACCAGGTGTTGGATTCGATGTCGATGCGCCCCTCGGCGGAGAGAGCTTTCAGTTCGGGCCAGGTGCAAAAGGGGTTTTTGCTGCGGTCGACATCGGGGTCATGCCCGGGTTGTCCCCAGGCGGGACGGGGGTCGGCCGCCTCCCGGATGCGACCCGGAACCGCAAAGGCCACCGCGCGCATGTCATAACGCCGCAGCAGCGGCCCCACGACGGTCCAAAGACTGGCCCAGGTGTTGTCAAAATGCAGCACCACGGACGGCATTTTAAGGGTTTTCTTGCCTGAAATATAGTCGGCGGTTTCAGAGGAGCCGAGGGTCTGATAGTTGTTTTCCAGGAGGTAGACCAGAAAAGGCTCGAGGTAGGGGAGGGTGACGTTGCGAAACGTGAAAACCGGCAGGATATTCCCCACCCGGGCTCCGAACAGAAACGCGGGGTAACGTCCCGTGAGCAGTTCCAGCGGTTTCTGGAACAGGTTCTCACGTTCGAGGAGCGGGACGGGATTGCGGAGCATGTCAGAGGCCTTCGAGAATCTCCCGGACCAGTCGGGGGCCTTTGTAAATGAGTCCGGTGTAGACCTGAACCAGCGAGGCGCCGGCGTCGAGCTTTTCGCGGGCATCGGCGGCGGTGAAGATGCCGCCCACGCCGATGATGGGAATTTCGCCTCCCAGACGGCGGGAAAGGCCCCGGATGACCTCGGTGGAACGGGCGCGGACCGGGGCGCCGCTCAGTCCGCCGGGTTCGTTGGCGCGGGGATGACCCTGCACGGCGGCGCGGTCAAGGGTGGTGTTGGTGGCGATGACCGCGTCCATCTTGACCCGCAGGAGCGCATCGGCGATGAAATCAAGCTGAGCCTCATCCATATCCGGCGCGATTTTCACCGCGATCGGGGTGTTCTTGCCGGTTTTTTCGCGGAGGTCCCGCTTTTCCGCGAGGATGGCCTTCAGAAGGCCGGTGAACGCGTCGCCTTTCTGGAGTTCTCGCAGATTGGTGGTGTTGGGCGATGAAATATTGACGGTGATGTAATCGGCGTGGGTGTACACCGCGCGGGTGCAGGTGATGTAGTCTTCGGCGGCGGATTCAATCGGGGTGTCGAAATTTTTGCCGATGTTGATCCCGATCCGTCCGGCATAGGAGGCTTTATCCAGATTGGCCAAAAGCGCCTCCACGCCGTGATTGTTGAAACCCATGCGGTTGATGATCGCCCCGTGTTCGGGAAGCCGGAAAAGGCGGGGTTTGGGGTTGCCGGGTTGCGGCCGGGGGGTGACCGTGCCCAGTTCCAGGAACCCAAAGCCCAGCGAGCCGAATCCGTCGATGCATTCGCCGTTTTTATCCATGCCGGCGGCGAGTCCCACCGGATTTTTGAAGGTCATTCCCATGACCTCCACCGGTTTGTCCGGCACCGGGCCGACGAGGGGATGGGGTTTTCCGGGACGGGCGGTGCGTTGCAAAGCCGCAAGCGTCCGCTCATGCGCCCATTCGGGCGGGGTCAAAAAGGCCATGGATTTGAAAAGGGAATAGATCATGAATCTCTCTTCGCGACTGTGCATAAAAAAACAAGTCAAAGGAGAATGAAAGCCTCTATCTTTCATCTTGCTTTCTGATTTCGCCGACATATCCCACGGGCTTTACAATTTAAGGAGCTGTTTATGAAAGATATTCGAATCACATTGGCTGAATCCCTTCGCACACACGCCGCCCCGGTCGCGAAAACCCGGGTGGTGGCGGGATTTGACGGGTTTGTGGATCAGTTGGCGAAAATTGTCGAAGAACGTCAGGACCTGGAGCATTACACGCCGGTGCCGACGATTTCGCGGTTCGCGGAACTGCTGGGGCAGGCATCGGGCCGCAGCTCCCTCCGGGAATTTGTGGTGCAGAGTGTGGATGCGGGCGGCTGCGCGGTGAATCTTGGGGACGGCATCGCCAAACTGGGCGTGCAACTGGATTATTTCGGAACCCTGGGCGAGCCGCTCCATCCGGCGTTTGCGGAGTTCGCGGAAACCTGCCGCTCCTGCACCTCGTGGGGGCGTGAGCCGGGGTTCACCATGGCGATGGAGTTTCAGGACGGGAAATATATGCTCTCCTCGGTCACACAGTTGACGGAGTTCTGTCCGGAGTCGATCCGGGAGTATTTGCGCGACGGACGTTTCGCGGAGGCCTGCGCGGCGGCGTCCCTGATCGCGATCACCAATTGGACGCTTTATCCCCACATGACGGATTGCTGGACATTGATGCAGCAGGAGGTCTTTTCCAAATTGACCCACCGCCCGTGGTTCTTTCTGGATCTGGTGGATCCGCGCAGCCGCAGTTTGTCGGAGACCCGGCGCATGCTGCCGGTGCTGTCCCGTTTTGAAGACGCCGGCCGGTGTGTTCTGGGCGGCAATTTGAACGAGGCGAATGTGTTAGCGGGCCTGCTGAATGTGCCGGTGGTTCACGAAGAGGGCCCGGCGGTGGCGGAGCAGTGCGAGGCGCTGCGTCAAAAACTGAACATCAGCGAGGTGGCGATTCACTGTATCGCGGGCGGGGCGGTGGCCTCGGAAGACGGTGTGGTGTGGATTGACGGCCCCTACACCGCGAACCCCAAAAAGAGCACCGGCGCCGGAGACCGCTATAATGCCGGGTACAGTCTGGGACGAATTCTGAATCTGCCCGCCGAACAGCGCTGCCTTTTGGGCGCGGCCGCCTCCGGTTTCTTTGTGCGCAATGCCCGCAGCGGCACGCTGGAGGAATTGAGTGCGTTTCTGGAGCAGTGGGCGGACGGCAACCTCAAAGATTGAAGCCGGGGATGTGGGGGAAGGGGGGAATGGGGTGATGAAGTGGTGGGGGAATGGGGTGATGAGATGGCTGCGCGGAACGGGGTGAACCCGTTCCTTGCTTCTCCATCACAACAACACAACAAACCCCCATCACTCCATCATCCCGTCACCCCACAAAAAAAGCCCGGCAAATGCCGGGCTTTTTTTGTGGGGAATCCGCCGGAATTATTCCGCGGGGGCTTCCGCCGCCTGTTCGGCCTGCGCCTCTTTGAGGCTGAGGGACACGCGGCCGTTGTCGCTGACTTCCAGGCACTTGACGGTGATGATGTCGCCGACATTGACGATATCCTCCGTGGCGTTGACCCGGTACTCCGCGAGCTGGCTGATGTGGACCAGGCCTTCGAGGCCGGGCATGATTTCCACAAACGCGCCGAACGCTTTGGTGCCGGTGACCCGGCCGGTGTAGAGCTTGCCGACTTCGGCTTCGCCGACGCTGGCTTCAATCTCGTTGACGGCCGCTTTGAGGGCGGCGCCGTCGGGACTGAAGATGCTGACGGTTCCGTCGTCTTCAATGTCGATCTGCACCTTGTGGGTGTCGGTGATGCGGCGGATGTTTTTGCCGCCGGGTCCGATGAGGGCACCGATTTTCTCGGGATCGATCTTGATCTTTTCGAAGCGGGGCGCGGTGGCGCTGAGTTCCTCGCGCGGGGCGGGGAGCACGCTTTCCATGGTGTCGAGGATCTGCTGACGGCCTTTGTTGGCCAGCGCGAACGCGCCTTCAACCTGGTCCCAGTCCAGACCGTGGATTTTCAGGTCCACCTGGAAGCCGGTGATGCCTTTGCGGGTGCCGCAGACTTTGAAGTCCATGTCGCCGCAGTGATCCTCGGTGCCGAGAATGTCGAGCACCAGCACGCTTTTGCCTTCGCCGGTGAAAAGACCGACGGAGATTCCGGCGACGGGCGCCTTGATCGGAATCCCGGCATCCATGAGGGCCAGGGTTCCGGCACAGGTACTGGCCATGGAGGTGGAGCCGTTTGAACTCATCACTTCGGAAACCACCCGCACGGAGTAGGGGAAGTCGTCGGGAATGATGTTCTTGAGGGAACGTTCGGCGAGATTGCCGTGCCCGATTTCGCGGCGGCTGGTCATGCCGAGACGTCCGGCTTCCCCGACCGAGTAGGGCGGGAAGTTGTAGTGCAGCAGGAAGGATTTTTCGGTGGGGCCGCCGGTGACGCCGTCCATGGACTGCGCGTCGCCGCCGGTGCCGAGGGTGACAATGCCGACCGCCTGGGTTTCACCGCGTTCGAACATGGCGCTGCCGTGCACGCGGGGAAGGAGACCGACCGCGCCTTTGAGCGGACGGAGTTCTTCGGGCTGACGACCGTCGATGCGTTTGTTGTGCTTGAGCACGTTGTCGCGGACGATCTCGATTTCGAGCGCGTCGAAAAGGTGGAAGAATTCCTCTTCGGTCAGCTCCTCGAATTTCTCCATCATCTGCGCCTTGAGTTCCTCGCGGAGTTCGGCGACCTTGTTCTGGCGTTCGAGTTTTCCGGCGATGCAAAGCGCGTCGGAAAGTTCGGTGCCCTTGAATTCCTTGGCGGCGTTCATGAGGTCGGTGTTCACCGGAACGGGCTCAATCACTTTGTCGGGCAGTCCGAGTTTGCGGCGGAATTCCAACTGGGCGTCAATAATATCGATAATGGCCGCATGGGCGAATTTCAGGGCGGCGATCATTTCGTCGTCCGGAATCTCTTTGGCTTCACCTTCCATCATCAGCAGTTTGTCGCGGGTACCGGCGTAAACCAGTTCCAGATCGCTTTCCAGCATCTGCTGCTGGGTGGGCTCGAGGATGAGTTCGCCGTTGACGCGTCCGACGCGGACCGCGCCGATCGGGCCCTGGAAGGGGACTTCGGAAAGGGTGAGCGCGGTGCTGGCGGCGTTAATGGCCATGGAATCGACTTCCTGGGTGCCGTCGGTGCTCATGAGCATCATGTTGATCTGCAACTCGTTGCGATAGCCTTCGGGGAAAAGAGGGCGGATCGGGCGGTCGGTGACGCGCATGATCAGAATTTCTTTTTCGGAGGGGCGGGCTTCGCGTTTGAAAAATCCGCCTGGGAAACGGCCGGCGGCGTAGAATTTTTCTTTGTATTCAACCTGCATGGGGAAGAAATCGATTCCTTCGCGCGGCTTGGAGGTCGACACGGCGCAGAACAGGAAGGTTTCTCCGATCGAGGCCACAACCGAGGAGGCGGCCTGGCGGGCGAGCGCGCCCGTTTCAAGGGTCAATGTCTTGGACCCGATTTGGACCTCGATGGAGGTCGCGTCTTGCATCATCTTCATTCGTTACTTCTTTCTTCTTATCTTCTTTGCGTACACCCCCGGTTCGCGTCGGTGCGATCCCGGAGGGATTGGCCCCGGATGGGCCGAAAGGAGTTGGGAGACACAAAAAACCCACCCGGACGGGTGGGTTTTTGCTCGGGCCGCCTGTTAGCGGCGCAGACCCAGTTTCTGGATCAAATCGAGATAGCGCGCGTGGTTGCGGCTGTCGAGGTAGTTCAACAGACGGCGGCGGCGGCTGACCATGTTCTGCAGGCCGCGGCGGGTGCTGTTGTCTTTTTTGTGAATCTTAAGGTGTTCCGTCAGTTCCCGGATGCGGGCGGTGAGAATCGCGACCTGCACCTCAACGGAACCGGTGTCGTTTTCGTGGGTGGCGTATTCTGTTTTAATTTCTTGCTTGGTGGTGGTATCCATGTTTGTCCCGTTTAAAAGTGTCTCGTCAAAAATAGAAGGTGTCCGTTGCACAGTGCTACGGAGAAATGTTAAGGTTTGATTTGTAAATCGCGGACACCTATAAGATTAATTTGCTCTTTTGGCAATGATTAGTTTTTGTTTTTTTAGGGGCCGGCAGACGGTTAGAGCCTGGGGACGGTCAAGCCGCCGTCGACCATGATCACCTGCCCGGTGGAGTAGGGGAAATCGCCCCGGGCGAGGGCCGCCACCGCCTTGCCCACATCCTCGGGATAGCCCCAGCGCGGGGTGACCGTAAGCCCTTCGGCGATCAGTTTGTCGTATTTTTCCGTGACCCCGGCGGTCATGTCGGTCGCGGTGACGCCCGGGCGGACTTCATACACCGGAATATGATACTCGCCCAGGCGCGCGGCCCAGAGGCCGGTGGCCATCGCCAGGCCGGCTTTGGAAATGCAGTATTCGCCGCGGTTGACCGACACGACGGTGGCGCTGACGCTGTTGACGTTGATGATCGAGCCTTCCCAGGCCGCATCGGCCTGTTTCTGCTCAATCATCCAGCGGGCGGCGAGCTGGGTCAGAAAGTAGGGGCCCTTGAGATTCACATCCATGACCCAGTCATAGCTGTCGGCGGTTGCGTCGAGAATATCGGCGCGGACTTTGGGCGCGACCCCGGCGTTATTGACCAGCACGTGCAGCGCGCCGAAGGTTTCCCGGGTCGCCGCAATCAGGTTTTCCCGGGCCTGCGGGTCGGAAATATCCCCCGCGCAATAGGCCACATCGCCACCGGTTTCGCGAAGGGTCTGGAGCACATCCGTCACGGATTCCTCCGGACGGACGCCGTTGAGCATGACGGAGAACTGATCCTGAAGGAGGCGTTTGACGATACCGAGGCCGATGCCGCGGCTGCCGCCGGTGACGATTGCGATGCGTTTGGGGGATGAAGTCATAAAGAGTTACCAGGTGTATTCAAGGGTGTGACGGATATGGGGCGTGAAAAGATCGGGTTCCAGCAGGAAGCTGTCGTGTCCTTTCTCACTGTGGACGGTGACGCGCAGGCAGCGGACCCCGGCGGCCTTGAGAAGGCGTTCGAGATCGGCCTGTTCATCGGGATAAAAACAGACATCGGTGTCGATGCTGAAAATCATGTACCGCTGATGGGCGCAGCGGGGGAACACTTCGCTGATATCGTCCACCCCGGCGGTGTGTTTCAGACTGAAGCGCTGCCACATGGCCATGATGCGGAGATAGGTGTTCGCGTCGAAGCGCTGCACGAATTTCTTGCCGTGATGGAACATGTAGGACTCCATCTGGTGGCCGAGCTGATAAAAGCTGAAGCGGTCTTTGGGCTGGACCAGTTCGCCCCGGGCGCGTGAAGCCATGGTTTCCAGGGAAACATAGGTTTTGTGGGCGATCATGCGGGCCAGCATCAGGCCGCTGTCGGGCCGGGGCCCTTCGTAGTAATCCCCGCAATTAAAATAATGATCACTTTCGATGGCGGTGATTTGTTCAAAATTCTGGAGGCGCTGCAGGTTGGTCAGCCGGGGGCCGGTTCCCAGCGGCAGGACAATATCCACGCGCTCCGGAAACAGCGTGGCGAAGGTCAGGCAGAGCAGTCCGCCCACGGAAGGGCCGGTGACCGCATGGAGTTTCTCAATGCCCAGATGGTCCAGAAGTTTCGCCTGACTGCGGACAATATCATCGGTTTTCAGGAACGGAAACCGGCTTCCATAGGGCTTGCCGTCGCCGGGATGCGGGGAGGACGGCCCGGTGGACCCGTAGCATCCGCCGAGGTAGTTGGCGCAAATGACGAAGAATTTATTCGTGTTGATGGCACGGTCGGGTCCGATAAAACTGTCCCACCAGCCCGGAACACATTCATCGGTCCAGTACGGCTCCGCCTCCGGGACATCTTCGCAGGTGCCGGCCGCGTGCTGACTGCCGCTGAGCGCGTGAAACACCAGAATGGCGTTGCTTTTGTCGGCGTTCAGTGTGCCGTAGGTCTCATAGGCGAGGGTGACTTCCGGAATGACGCCGCCCGCGCGGCAGGTGAAGGGTTCGGGAAGGGTGTAAAATAGAGGGTGGGTCTGCATACCCGCCTCCATAGCGAATCAACCGCGCGTCGGGCAAGGTTTATTGAACTTGATTCTATTGTCCAAGTCTCTATTGAAAGCCTCATGGATTTATCAGTTGTCATTCCGGTTTATCACGAAGAGGAAAACATCGACCTGCTTTGCAAGACGGTGCATGAAGCCCTTGCCCCCATCGGCAAGACATATGAGGTGCTGCTGGTGGATGACGGCAGTGAGGATGCCACCTGGCGCAAACTCACCGAAAACGCCGAAAAATATCCGAATCTCCACCTCATCCGCTTTCGCCGAAATTTCGGGCAGACTGCGGCCATGGCGGCGGGAATCGAACACGCCCGCGGGGACATCATTGTCACCATGGACGCCGATCTGCAGAATGATCCCACGGATATTCCGATGCTGCTGGAGGCCATGACCGAAGACGTGGACGTGGTCAGCGGCTGGCGGAAAGACCGCAAGGACGCCTTTATTAACCGGAAACTTCCCTCCATGATCGCCAACGGCATCATCAGCCGGATCACCGGAGTGCATCTCCATGACTACGGCTGCACTCTGAAAGCCTATCGCCGCGAGGTGATTCAACATGTGCGGCTCTACGGCGAAATGCACCGCTTTATTCCGGCCCTGGCGCGCTGGGTGGGCGGGCATGTGGTGGAGGTGCCTGTCAAACATCACCCGCGCCGCTTCGGCCAAAGCAAATACGGAATCGGCCGCACCTTCCGGGTGGTGCTGGATTTGATTACCGTGAAGTTTCTCCTGCGCTACAGCACCGGGCCCATGCAGATCCTCGGAAAAATCGGTATGAATCTGGGTTTCTGGGGCGGGGCGCTGCTGGTGATGATTTTCGGCCTCAATATCGCCGGAAATCTCTTCGGCGAGGAACTGATCTGGGGCGCGGATCTCGTTAAACGCCCGGTCTGGCCCATCATGGGCTTCATGCTGCTCGGCTTCGGCATCCAGTTTGTCGGGCTGGGACTGCTGGCGGAAATTCTGATCCGCACCTATCATGAATCCCAGAACAAACGAACCTACACCATTCGCGAGGAACGAATCCCTCCCGACTCCCTGAAGGATTAATTCGTGGACGGGGAGTTGAGCCAAGAATCGACCCGGCTGATGAGCCTGATTCTGATTCCGGGGTTTCTGGGCTGGATCGCGGTGTTCTGGAACAGCCGAAATGTCAAATCCAGTCTCCAAAACGGCTCGAACTGGCTGATGTGGCGGCCGTTGCCTTTCGGATTGCTGCCGGCGGTCTTTCTCGCAATCTCCCTGGGGCTGATTGCGCAAATCGCGCTGGTGTCCATGTTGAACGCGTTTGTCAGCGCGTCTCCGCCCGCCGTGTTCATGCACCTGATTGCAATCATGACCTTTCATGTGCCCGCCGCCGTCATGGCCATGGCCTGGTTTCAACGGGCCCGGATCCCGCTGGCCCAGGGTCTGGGTCTGGAGACGGGCAGGGGAGGGCGGGAGCTGGCCGCCGGCATCGGAGGATATGTCCTGGCTTTCCCGGCCGTGGTGATTGCCGGGGCGGTGACCCTGTTCGTGTTCACCCGCTTCGGATTGGAAATGAGCCTCCAGCCGACCGTCCTCGATTTGAAACAGCTTCAGCATCCCGTCGAATGGCTGCTGGTGTTTCTGCTGGTGGTGATGATCGGTCCTTTTTGTGAGGAAGTCGTTTTCCGCGGGGTGCTGTTTCCCTGGTTGTCCCATCGGCTGGGTCTGACCGCCGGCCTTTGGCTGCACAGCCTCATTTTCGCACTGATTCATGGTCACGCCGCCTCGTCGTTTCCGCTGTTTGTTCTCTCCCTGTTTCTGGGGGGCATCTACATGGTCAGACGCAATCTCATGGCCGCGTTCTGGATGCACGCGGTCTTTAACGGCGTGTCCCTGCTGAATGTGTACATGGCCGCCATCGGAGACCTGCCGTGAGCGAGGCCGCGTATACCTCCAACAGTCCGGAGGAGACCCGGAACATTGCCCGAAACTTCGCGCGGGAGGTCAGGGGAGGGGACGTGGTCCTCCTGCTGGGCGATCTCGGGCTCGGTAAAACCTGTTTCGTGCAGGGCCTGGCGGAAGGTCTCGGCTGGGTAGGGGCCGTGCTGAGCCCGACCTTCGCGATTCTGCAGGAATACGAAACCCGTCCACCGCTCGCGCACGCGGATCTCTACCGGCTCGAAACTCCCGGCGCGGTGTTCGGACTGGGGCTGGAGGAACTGACCGAAGCCGGTTTTATTCTGGCCGTGGAATGGCCGTCGCGCTGCCCGGATGCCTGGCCGGATTCCGCCTGGCGGGTGGAACTGACCGCGGTTGCGAATCACGAAAACGCCCGGACCATCTCGATCCGCCGGAACGGAGACAAAACATGTCGCTGACCCTGGTCATCGAATGGAGCACCCGCCGCCTTTCGGTCGCAACCCGGCTGGACAACGGCGAGCCGACGGAGTCCTGCCTCCTGGTTGACCGTTTTCACGGACCCGCCGCAATCGGCCTGCTGGAGGATCATTTGGCGGACCAGAATCTTCGCCTCGATCAGTTGAGTGAAATCGTGATCGGCCGGGGTCCCGGAAATTTTTCCGGCATTCGCCTGGCCTTCGCCTGGTCGGCCGGATGCATGGCTCCCGGAAACATCACCTTGAAAGCGTTCTCTTCAGGACACGTCATGGCGGAGCGTCTGCTGCGCGACCGGACGGAGTGCTACGTGCTCGGCGACGCCAGGCGCGGGCAGTGGTGGGGATGCCCTGTGAACCGGCAACACCTCGGGGACTGGGAGCTGCACACTCCGGACATCTGGCGCAAGCGCATCGGTCAGGACGAAACCTTCAGTGCGGAAACCTCCCGGCTGGACGGCGTCCCGAATCTTCACGAAGCTTTCCCGCACGCAACCGATCTCCTGAATACCCGGCTGGAACCCGAAATCCCCGAACCGCTGTACCTACACCCGGCGGTTTGAAATCAATACAGGATATAACCCGTCAGCCGGGAGCAACGCCCTGACGAGTATACACATTTTTCTGAGTCATATCGGACCGTTGGTCCGAACACACTGGATCAACACTTCCTACTGTATACTCGTCATCAGGGCGTTGCATCTGCTGGCTCTTGTGAATATTCAGAAATCGCTAAAGACCTAAACATCTAAAGGCCCTGATGCGGGAGATTATAACGTCGCATAATATATATTATGTATAACATTGTGTAGCGTAAAGCGTTGTAGTTCAATAAATTAAGTATGCTGTTAATAAATAATGTCAGTAACTGTTGAAATCCTTGGTCGCACGGGCCCTGTTTGCTGAACCATCCGTCCGGATGCCAATCCGCTACTTGGCGGATTGGCTTAGATACCGGCGGCGCTTCCAGGATTCGATCCAGCCCTGACTTCGAAACGCGTTGCGAAACCGCTCCTGCAACTCCGTGTCCGCTTCCAGGTGTTTCGGAAACACCGGAGCCTCCATCGCATCCCGGTGGCTGTCGAGAATATGAAACGGATTCCAGAACGTGTTCATTCCGCTGCCGTCGTAACCGATGTGCCGGACGTACGAACGCCGCGGGAGCAGCGAAAAACGTCCGCTGACAAAGTGCGCGTATGAAAAACGCGCCGCCCAGAGATCCCGCCCCTGATCGATCGCGTTGAGCAACGCGGGGGTCAGATCCGGTCCGCCCAGATTAAAACGCTGCTGCGCTTCGGGATCGCTCCGGAACGTCTCCAGGGATTCGACCAACCAGTCCACCGTGGACCATTTCTCCGACCACGTTCCCCACCCGGCGGAAAGATTTCTGCGGGACAGCCACACATCATGCGGATACCGTTTGGGAATCCGCATCCGGAGCCGGTGCGGCATGGACCCGGAGACCGATAGAATTCTTGAATCGTCTGTATAGTTTTCTAAAGCACCGTTCATGTACCGCAAAAATGCCGGATGGGTCACCAGATCGTCTTCAAGAACAATCACCCGGCCGAATGCGTTCAACACCTCGCTCACGCCGCTGAGGATATTCCCGGCCAAACCGAGACGTTTTTCCCGCTCGACGATTCGAACGCTTTTGAAGCCCCTGACCATTTGCAATAGCCGTCGAACCTCCCGAACATTCTCTTCTGTATCCGGATGATCCGATGCATCGCTGAAGACAATCAGCGGCGTATCCTCCGCGCCGAAATTCCGGGCCAGAGCCTTCAGCGTTTTGCGGAGATGATCCGGACGCTGATACGCGAACAAGGCTGCCGGGGCGGAGGCCATATGTATCCTCAGGGTGCCCCGGGCGAATCGGATTCCAGCAGTTCCGGCATCACCCGCAACGGATCGCCGGCCTGGTGCAGCGCCGGATGACAATTCAGCAGTCCGCGCGTGTACGGATGCGAGGGCGTCCGCAGAATGTCGGCGGTCCTCCCCTGCTCCACCATCACCCCGCGCCGCATCACCGCAAGGTGTTCACAGACATCCGCGACCACCGCAAGATCGTGACTGATGAACAGCACCGCGGTGCCGTGCTCGCGCTGCAGGGTTTTAATCAAATCCAGAATCTGCCGCTGTACGGTCACATCCAGAGCGGTGGTCGGTTCGTCGGCAATCAGCAGCGCCGGCCGGGTGATCATGGCCATGGCGATCATCACCCGCTGGCGCATGCCGCCCGAAAACTCATGCGGCCAGGCGCGGGACCGCTTTTCCGCCTCCGGTATGCCGACCGCCTCCATGGCATCGACCGCCCGAATCCGGGCCTGTTTTCGGCTGAGTCCCTCGTGAATTCTCAACGGCTCCGCAATCTGATCCACGATGCGGTGATACGGATTGAGGGAGGTCATCGGATCCTGAAAAATCATGCTGATCTCTTTTCCGCGAATCTTCCGCAGCGTTTCCGCCGGCGCATCCAGCATCGATACCCCTTTAAACATCGCTTTGCCCGAAATCCTCGCCGGAGGCGACGGCACCAGGCCCATAAGACAGGACACGCAGACCGATTTTCCGCTGCCGCTTTCGCCCACGATCCCCAGAGTTTCTCCCGCCTCCAGCGAAAAGCGTACCTGATCCACGGCCGTGAATTCTCCGGTGCGGAGCGGAAACACCACCGAAAGCGGATCGACGGAGAGCAGGCTCACCGCCGTCCCTCCGTCCGCCGCGGATCCAGCGCGTCGCGCAGGCCGTCGCCGAGAAAATTCAGCGCGAAAAGGGTCAGGGACAGGGCGATCGACGGCGCGAGCATTTGACCGGGCGCGTCCTCCATCTGGGCCACGCCCTCTTTGATCAGACTGCCCCACGAGGCCATGGGCGGCTGCACGCCCAGCCCCAGAAAACTCAGGAACGCCTCCAGCAGCATCACCCCGGGAATGGTCAGGGTCACATAGATCAGAATCGTTCCCAAAACGTTCGGCAAGACATGTTTAAACAGTGTCCGGGCCTGACTGTATCCCAGCACCTGACAGGCCTCGATAAACTCCTGTTGACGCAGCCCCATCACCTGCCCCCGGACAATCCGCGCCATGGTCAGCCACTCCACCGCCCCGATGGCCACAAACAGCAGCAGAATGTTCCGCTCAAACAGCGTGATCAACAGAATCACAAACAGGGTGAACGGCAGCGCATAGAGCACATCCACAATCCGCATCATCACCGCGTCGGTTTTGCCGCCCATATACCCGCTGATGCCGCCGTAGGTCACCCCGATCACCAGCGACACCAGAGTCGCGGCCAGGGCCACCGCAAAGGAAATACGACCGCCGACGAGGATACGGGTCAGCAAATCCCGCCCGAGTTCATCGGTTCCCAGCCAGTGGGTTCCGTCCGGCGGTGCGTTGGTGTTGAACAAATCCTGCTCATAGTACGTGAACGGGCTGATCCAGGGACCCACCACACAGGCCCCGGCGGTCAGACAGAGCAGTAAAAGACCCGCGACCGCCATGCGGTTGCGGATCAGCCGCGCCCAGGCGTCCCGGCGCAGGGAATACGCGGCCGCCCCCCTACCCTTCATGCCGCCCCTTCCCGCCGGTCATGCGGATGCGCGGATTAAGCGCCGCCAGTGCCACATCCACCAGGGTGTTAAAAAACACCATAAACGAACCGAACAGCAGCACACAGCCAAGAATCACAAACTGATCCCGGTTCAAGGCCGCGTTGACAATCGTTTCCCCCAGCCCCGGAATAAAAAAGATCTGCTCCACCACAAACGCCCCGGTGAGCAGACCCGCCGCCGCAGGGCCCAGAAAACTCACCACCGGCTGCACCCCTCCCCGCAGCGCGTGCTTCACCAGAATTCCCGCCTCCGAGAGTCCTTTGGAGCGCGCGGTGCGGATATAATCCCGGGTCAGTTCCTCCAACATGCCGCCCCTTGCCAGCCGGGCGATGTAGGAGGCGTAAGTCGACCCCAGGGTAATGACCGGCAGAATCCGGTCCGCCGGCGTGTGCCAGCCCATGACCGGCAGCCATTCCAGACGGAGACCGAAGATCAGCGCCAGCACCGGCCCCATCACCATCGCCGGAATACAGATCCCCAGCAAGGCCAGGGTCATGGCCACATGATCCCCCGCCCCGTTCGGTTTCACCGCCGCCAGCACTCCCAGCGTCAATCCCACAAACACCGCGTACAGCAGCGACCAGAAGCCCAGCTCCAGCGACACCGGCAGCTTGGCCAGAATCAGTTCCGCCACCGTCCGTCCCGGCATCCGCAAGCTGGGGCCGAAATCCCCGCGCACCACCCCCGACAGATACCGGAAAAACTGCACCGGCACCGGCTGATCCAGACCGTACGCGCGGTTCAGCGCCTCCAGAGTTTGCGGAGGCAGTTCGCGTTCACTCGCGAAAGGACTGCCCGGCGCCAGCCGCACCAGCAAAAAGCTCAGCGCCGCCAGCACAAAAAGCGTGGGCAGCGCCTGAAAAAACAGTCGGTGAAAAAGAAAGCGGATCACACCTCTCCTGCATCATAGCGGACGCCCTTCGTCAAGCCTTACCCATTTTTCCGACTCTCGGAAAACCGCCGATAAATTTTTCCGACAGTCGGAACCAACTCCAAAAACGCATTTTCCGCAGGGTGCAAATGTGAACAGCGATTTATGTTGACAAATACTACCCGTTTAGGGTAGTTATCGGAAATGATAATGACTAATGAGAAAAGGCTCACGAAAATCGCCCCGGATGTCAATCAGGTATACACCCTGGATGATTTACGAGTGTTGTTTGGTGAATATTCGGACAGCGGTCTGTACAAGCTGGTCAACAAATTCATCTCGCAGGGAGTTTTAACCAAAATGGTGCGGGGCGTTTATGCCGGAGAGGGTGCTCAGTTGTTCCGGGTATGCCAGCGACTGCATCCCGAAGCATACTTAACGTGCACGACCGCTCTGGCAAAACATCTCCTCATTGGATCGATCCCCCAAAAGCAGGTCTATGCGGCGCGTGTCGGCCGTCCGAGGCGATATCAGACGCCCCTCGGGGCGGTGAATGTGCTCAGTTTGAAACCTGAACTGTATTTCGGCTTCAAGATCGAAGAAGGGCTTCGCATTGCGGAGCCGGAAAAGGCGTATCTGGATGCATGGTATTTCACGTTCAAAGGCGCGAAATTTTCATTCGATTTAAGTTCGGATGTAGCAGTCGAGGATTTGGACCGTAAGCGTCTGAGTGATTATCTTTCCGAATACGACCGCCGATTTATTCATTACTTCAAAAACAAGGAAGGTATGGGATGACCGCCGAGGAAAAACTTCTTTTTGAAATTATCAATCGACTTCATGATCGTTTTGGAAAACATGCGATATTGAGAGGCGGTATGGTTCTCCGCATTCTGGGCTGCGAACGATACACAAATGATGTCGACTATGTGTTCGTCCCCTATACCTCAAAAATGGACATCGTGGAGGACGTCCTCGCAGCTTTGCAGGCAATTCCCGGGATCATCCTGAATCACAGCATGAATTCCAAGTGTCTCCGAATCAAGGTGTTTCAGGGAAAGACCGCCGTGCAGGTGGAGATCAAAACCGCGATGGCGGAGTCGGTGATTGTGCTGAGCACCAAGTATCTGGCGGAGCAGATGGGGCTGCCGCCCAGGCTTCTTCCGGTTGTGGATCTTTCGCTGGCGCTTGCGGATAAGTTGGCCGCATGGAACGAACGCCGTTTGCCCAGAGATCTCTATGATGTGTTTTTCTTTCTTCGTATGGGCATCCGTCCGGATTCAGACCGGCTTGAAAAAAGATTGCTGAAACCGCAATATTCAAAACTGGTGAAGGACAACGACCGGTTCCACGGATCCGATCCACAAACATTTTACCCGTTTTTGAGAGAAAAAATCATGTTGCTGGATGAAAATGATTTTCTTACGTCGCTGGCGGACATCCTGCCCAATGATGAATTGCAGGGACTCTTTCTTCGACTGCGTGCCGAAGTCGCGAAACTTTAAATTACCAAATCGACATAAGACCCGCCTCCCGGATTTTCCGGTCATGCGTGGATGGCTTGTATGCGGATTACCGCGGCGCGGGCAGGGTTCTGCCGTCCACGCCTTCGCGGGCCTGGACGGCGGCGAGCACTTTGGGGACGTACATGCGGGTTTCGGTGGGGAGATGGGGCGCGATGGCCTCGAAGGAATTGCCGTGACGCCGCATGAGGCCCGATACCCTCCCCTGCCCCGCATTGTAGGCGGCGAGTACCAGCGGCCAATCCTGAAATCGTCCGTAAAGCTGCCGCAGGTATCGGGCGGCGGCGTCCGCGCTTTTTTCGGGATCCGTCCGCTGATCCACCGGGCTGAGTTCCAGTCCCAGACTCTCCCCGGTGCGGGGCATGAATTGGAACAAACCGACCGCGCCCACCGGACTGCGGGCCTCGGGGTTGAACGAGGATTCCACTTCGGCGATCCACACCCATTCCGGGGGAACTCCGCGGCGTTCGAACACGGGTTTCAACATCGGCACCAGCGCCTCCGCCGTGCGCGGGGCCGGTCGGGCCCGCATGCGGTTCTGCCACAGAACATTCTGATTGGGAGGCGGCCGCGGCGGCGCGGGGGCTGCCCGGGGCCCGGGTGCGGGCGTTCGCTGACCCAGAATCAGAAAACGGGCGAGGTCGGTGTAATCCAGCCGCTGAAACAGCCAGTCGGCATAGGGGGTCCATTCCTGCACGTCGGCAATTGCGCGGTGCGCCTCGCGCGCCATGGGTGCCCAGTCCGACAAATCCTGCAGCGTGCCGGTGCGGATCACCTGCTCCAAATGACGCAGTTGCAACAGCCATCCGTCCACGTCCCGGATGTCCAATTGCACATCAAACTCCTCCTCGAGAACCGGAACCCACTCGTGAACCTGCTGCCGGATCCAGTTCCAGTCCAAATCGAGATCCAGATCCTGGGGCTCCTGTCCGAAACCCGGCAGCCCCGCCAGAAAAAGCGTCAAACAAAGAATCCGCTTACGCATGATTGGCCCCCTCCCGCTGAAAACGCTCCCAGGTCCAGCCGCCGGGCAACTGACCCCGGGCCGCTTCCCGCCGCACGATTTTGCAAATCATATCCGCCTCCAGGTTGATCGCATCGCCCGCCTGGAGCGCGCCCCAGTTGGTTTCCCGAAGCGTGGTCGGAATCAAATGCACCGCGAACGAATCCTCGAGCAGTTCCGCCACCGTCAGGCTGATGCCGTCACACGCGATCGACCCCTGCTCCACCAAATTCAGGTACACCGACTCCGGCGCGGAAATCTCCACCCGCAAATCGCCGCCAGCCCCGGTGATGCTTCGCACCGTTCCCCGGGCGTCCACATGTCCCGACACCAAATGACCGCCCAGGGCATCCCCGTACCGCAGCGCCCGCTCCAGGTTAACGGTTCCGCCTTCCGTGAGCGCGCCCAGATTGGTCTTGCGCAGGGTCTCCTCCAGCACATCAAACACCAGCGCGCCCGAGGCTTCGCGGTCCGCCAGGGTCAGACACACCCCGTTCACGGCGATGCTCTCCCCGTCCTCAAAGGGACGCTCCCAGGGGTCGATCTCCAAAAACAGCCGCTTGCCGCCCGAGCGTTCATCGATTCGGCGGACGGTTCCTTTTTTCTGAATAATTCCGGTAAACATCGTGTTTGTTCCTCAGGATGGCATTGGAAAATAACGCGCAAAAAGATCCGCGCCCAGTTCTTCACAGCTGACGCGGGTCAGGCGCGGGGCGTCGGCAAACAGGTACTCGGCGGCGACCGCCGGACGGCCGCCGCGCCCCAACAGCATCGGAGCCTGAAACCAGAAGAGTTCCCGCACAAGGTGTTGATCCAACAGCGCCGCCGACAGTTTGCCGCCGCCTTCACACAGAAGATGATGGATGGAACGCTTCGCAAGTTCCGGGAGGAATTCCTTCCAGAGCAAGACCCCGTTTCGCGTGGGGACGTTCATCCAGCTCACACCGGCCGCGTCCAGAGCAGACCGCCGTTCCGCAGGGGCCTCCGGTCCCAGCAAACAAAGGGTGCGGTCCCGGAATTCATCGGTGAACACCTTGAGGGACAACGGCAGCGTGCCGGTGCGGTCCGGAACGATCCGCCAGGGACGGTGTCCATCCGAGGGACGCGGCTGCAGCGAGGGATTGTCCAGCCGCAGGGTTTCCGTGCCCGCCAGAATCGCGTCCGCCTCCCGCCGCAGGGCCTGCACCCGTTCCCGGGACTCGGGACCGGTGATCCACTGCGAGGTGCCGGCCGCGTCCGCGATCCGTCCGTCCAGACTTGTGGCCAGTTTCAGGCTGACATAGGGAAACCCGGTCCGCTGAACATGCGCAAACGCCCTGATCACATCCCGGCACGCCTCCCCCAAAACATTCTCAAACACCTCAATGCCCGCCTCGCGGAGAATCGCATAGGCCCGCCCGGCGTGGGCCGGATTCGGATCGGTGCAGCCGATAGACACCCGCCGAATGCCGGCGGCTTTGATCGCCTCCGTGCAGGGCGGGGTTTTGCCGTGGGTGCAGCAGGGCTCCAGGGTCACATACAAATCCGCGCCCCGGGCCGCGTCCCCGGCATCCCGCAGCGCCATCGGTTCCGCATGGGGCTCGCCCGCTTTGGCATGAAAGCCTTTGCCCAACAGCCGGTCCTCTTTCACCACCACTGCACCGACCGCCGGATTGGGCGCGGTGAACCCCAACCCTTTTCGGGCTTCATCCACCGCAAGCCGCATCCAGTGTTCAGGCGGGTGCATTTCCCCCGTCCGTGGTCAGCATCGCATCCACAAACGCGTCCGCGTCAAAACGGACCAGATCCTCGGCCTGCTCGCCCAGTCCGGTGAACAGCACCGGGATTTCCGGCAGTTCCCGCTGCACATTGAACAAAAAGCCGGCCTTGCTGCTGCCGTCGAGTTTGGTGATGACCAGACCGGTCAGCGGCACCGCCTCGTGAAAAATTTTCGCCTGATTCAGCGAATTCTGGCCCAGACTCGCGTCCAGAATCATCCAGGTCTCATGCGGCGCGGCCGGATCGCGCTTCTGCAGGGCCCGGACCATTTTTTTGAGTTCGTCCATGAGATGCGACTTGGTGTGCATGCGTCCGGCGGTGTCGATAAACAAAAGTTCCATGTCGCGGGCGATGGCGGCGTCCAGCGCGTCATAGGCCACGGCCGACGCGTCCGATCCCTGCCGTCCCGACACCACCGGAACCTTCAGCCGCTCCCCCCACAGGCGCAACTGCTCGGTGCCCGCGGCCCGGAAGGTGTCCGCCGCCCCCAGCATCACTTTGCGCTTCTGACCCGCCGCGCGGTGCGCGAGCTTGGCGCAGGTTGTGGTTTTTCCAGCGCCGTTCACCCCCAGCAGCAACACGCAGGTCGGCGAAATTGTGGTGGCGAACGGGTCATTCTCCGACATCAGCAGCTTGGCCCGAAGCCCGCGCCGGAGCACTTCGCGGGGCGAGTCGTTGCCGAACAGCTGATTCTGTTCGAGATCATCGATCAGTTCCGCCACCAGCCGCGGCGGCAGATCGGCGCGGATCAGCGCCACCTCCAGCTCCTCGAGGGTCAGTTCATCGACCGCGATGCCGTCGGACACCACCCCCTGAAGCACAGTGGAAAACACCGCCCGGGTTTTGCGAAGCGCATTGGACCAGCTTACCATACCGTCAAACCTCCGTTCGCTCGACCCCGTGCCGCAGCGGACGGTCCAGGGTGCGAATATACTTGTCCAGAATTCCGTTCACAAATTTTCCGCTTTCCTCGGAACTGAGTTCCTTGGCCAGCTGCACCGCCTCATTGACCGCCACCACCGGCGGCACATCCTCGCAGTAGAGCAGTTCGCAGAACGCCAGGCGCAACACATTGCGGTCCACCCCGCCCATGCGGTGCAGGTCCCAGTTGTCGGCATAGCGCTTGATCTGCGCGTCAATGGTGTCCAGGTTCAGACTCACGCCGTCGATCCGGGCTTCAAAAAACGCGGTCATTTTCTTGGAGAGTTTGCGCCGCTTGTCCTCAAGAAACAGCTCCAGCGCGTCCTCCCACGAATCGGTTTGATTGTAGTCGCGTTGAAAGAGAAACTGTATCGCCCAAAGGCGGAGAAGATGTCGGTTGGGTGCGCCGGTGCTCATAGGATCGGAGAAAAGGTGGTGGAAACTTCAAGGGCGGCCCGGGCGGCATAGGCGCCGCGGCTTTCACGACCGCCAAGGCAACGGGCCTCGGCCTGTTCCAGAGTTCTCGCACTTACCACCGCATCGATCACGGGACAATCCAATTCGAGGGAAAGCTTTGTCAGCGACTGCGTCAAACTGTTCATAATCAGGTCCGCGTGACGGGTCGCGCCCTCAATCACCACCCCGCAGGCGATCAGCGCGTCCAGCGATGTCCGGTCCGCCAGCCGCTGCAGGGCCAGAGGAATCTCAAAACTTCCCGGCACCCAGACGACCTCAATATCGGAGGCCTGAACCCCCGCCTCCGTCAGCGCCGCCACGGCGGAGGTGACCAGCGCGCCGGTCAGACCGATGTTAAATCTCGCCGCAACGATGCCGAAGCGGAGTCCGCTCCCGTCCAAACGCCCCTGATGCACCGTGACCCCCGGCAGTTCCGGAAGCCCCTCGGCGGGATTCTCATAAAAATGTTTTTCAGATGTGCTCATAAGGTCTCAGGTTTTGCAGCTCAACGTTTCTATCCACTTCGTCACTCGTCACTCGTCATTCGTCACTCGTCATTCGTCACTCGTCATTCACAAAAGGTGTCCCAGCCGGGTGCGTTTGGTTTCCAGGTACTTCGCATTGTGCGGGTTGCTGGGAATCACCACCGGGATGCGCTCCTCGATGGCGATGCCGTTCCGCCGGAGCCCGTCCACTTTCAAGGGGTTGTTGGTCAGCAGCCGGATGCTCTGAATGCCGAGATCCTGCAGAATCAGCGCGCTGGAGCGGTACTCCCGCTGATCGGCCCCGAAGCCGAGCTTCAGATTGGCGTCCACGGTGTCGTAGCCCTGATCCTGCAGGACATAAGCCTGCAGTTTCGCGCCCAGACCAATGCCCCTTCCCTCCTGCCGCATATACAGCACCACCCCGGCGCCCTCCTCCTGAACCCGCCGCATGCATTCCTGCAACTGATCGCCGCAGTCGCAGCGCATCGAATGCAGCACATCCCCGGTCAGGCATTCGCTGTGAACCCGCACCAGGGGGGACTCCGCGTTCGCGACATCGCCTTTAATCAAGGCCAAATGCTCCTTGTCGTCAAACGAGGACCGGTAAATCCGGCACAAAAATTCGCCGTGCGGCGTGGGGAGTGTCACTTCGCCCTCGCAAATCACATCCCCCTCCCGCTCCTGGCGGTACTCAATCAATTTGGCCACCGAGCAGATTTTCAGACCGTGCTCTTTGGCGAAGGCCAGTAAATCCGGCAGACGGGCCATTTCGCCGTCGGGATTCATGATTTCGCAGATCAGCCCCGACGGATTCCGGCCGCTCAGCCGGGCCAGATCGACCGACGCCTCGGTGTGCCCCGCCCGTCCCAGCACCCCTTTTTGATTCGCTTTGATCGGAAACATATGCCCCGGACGCACCAGATCCGCCGCCGTGGTTTTCGGATCCGCCATGACCCGCACTGTGTGCGCCCGGTCGGCGGCGCTGATGCCGGTGGTGATGTTGTCTTTCGCGTCCACCGACTCCATGAACGCGGTGCGGATCGACACCCCCTCGTCTCCCGCGTGGCGCATATCGGCGATGCCCAGACGGGCCAGATCAAAGGCGGTCATGGTCACACAAATCAAGCCGCGCCCGTATTGCGCCATAAAATTGATGATCTCCGGGGTCACCGCATCGGCGGCGCAGACCAGATCGCCCTCGTTTTCACGATGCTCGTCGTCGGAAATCACCACCATTTCGCCACGCCCCACCGCCGCGATCACCTCCTCGACGGAATCAAAAATCACGTCGGTCTCCTGTCTCACATCTTCTGCCATGTCCATACGGGTACTTTCATCTTGGAACCCTCAGGGCAAAGGCATCGACCCCGGAACAAGGCGTTCCAGGGGCGCGATCTTCTTTCATCCCGACTGTACGGTCGGCTGCGCCTCGGTTCAAACGAACCTGATCGCATCAGTCTCCGGCAAGCAGAGAGTCGCGGGCTACACCGCCGGTCTGGAATTTCCGGAACAATTCCGGATCACCAAGCCCTGAAGATCTTTGGTTAAGAGGTGGGGACTATATGTGGCATTTTCCGAAAAGACAAGTCCAGTCCGGAAAATATCCGCCCCGGACACATCCAGGAGTACCCGCAAGGTTACGGCATCACCACATGGACTCTGCGGCCCTCGGAAGGCAGCGTGATTTCACGCAGAATCGGCTCCCCGCCCCCGGGAGGCGTGATCAAAAGACGGTGACGCCCCTTGAACGCCCGAAGCGACGCGATTCCGTCCTCCCCGCTCTCCAGCGTTTCGCGGGTCCACCAGTCCCCGTAAACCAGATCCCGATACGCGGCCAGGTTCGGTTTCTCGCTCCAGTCCCTTCTGAACATGGAGCCCGCATCGCCCATCCAGTGCGCTCCGCCCCAGAATCCCCACATGATGAACGCCTCCGTGGCCGGATGCGCGAACCAGGCCTTCAGGAAATCGCGGGTGTAGTCGGCCTGCATCTGCTCGTTGGGCAGATTGCTGTCGAACTCCGAGATCATCAGCGGCAGACCGGTGGCCTCATGCACTTCATCAATGATGGCCCAAATCTGTTCCGGGGGCGTGAAACGCTCCGACCAGAAATGGCCCTGAAAGCCGATCACATCCAAGGGCGCGCCCGCCGCCTTCAATTCCTCATAAAAGGCCAGAAAGTTCGCGCGGCGGTTGGCATTGCCGCCATTGCCGACCAAATCGAATTCATTCATCACCAGCCGGTTGTCCGGCAAAGCCTCCCTCGCTTCTTTGAACCAGCTCGCCACATTTTCAACGCCCAATAGGTCAATCAGATTCCGGTGGCTCATCGGCTCATTGAGCACATCCCAATAGTGAGTCCGTTCCGCGGTGGCGTCGGCAATGTCCCGGATGTGCGCATAAACCGCCCGCTGAATCGCCTCGGGGTTTTCCTCCTGTTCCCGCAGCCAGGTGGGCGTGAACCGCCAGCTCCCCCACACAAGGGTGTGTCCTTTGACCTTGAATTCGCGCTCCCGCAGCCATTCCAGGGCCTGCAGTGTCCAGTTCTGATGGTGAATGCCGACACCGATATCCCGGCTCCACTGCGGCCATTTCAACTCGTTCTCAAAAACCACGGTATTGAAATTCCGTTCGATCTCCCTGCGATACCGCTCATTGTCCGCCAGCCATTGTTCAGTGGTCATACCCGATTCCGGACTGAACTCCCGGGGAGCGTCCGCGATCCGCGATCCCACCACCGCCGTTCCGAAAGGATAGGCATGACGCATCTGCTCCACCTCAACCTTGTGACCGGGCAGCGGATTGCCCCAGCGGTCCAGGATCAGAACCTCCAAATCCGCTTTCCGGTACCGTTCGATTTTTTCGCGGGCTTTGTCACGCCAGGGCGCGTCCGCCTCCTGCCCCGCGTAACTCACCGGACTGACCGTTAATCCGGCCGGATCCGCGTCCGCCCCGTGATTTTCCCATTCAATCTGCCTCAAATTCAGACTGCGTTCAAAAAAGGACAGCGTGGGCACCATCATCAACGCCCCGGGTTCATAGGCGTTCCGGCTGCGGAAGGCCACCTGAATCGATTCCGCCTCGCTCCCCACAATCACAATCTGACGGTGTTCGGCGTCCGGATTGTGATTGGTGCGCGATTCCGCCGGAAGCAGCGTGAGCACCACACCGGCCTGACCGTCCGCGCCCTCATCCGCCTCGGTGAGTTTGGTGGACACCTCCAGCCGAATGGAAACCACATCGCCGGCCTCCACGGAAAACGGCGCCGAAAACACCGGAACACCCTCACCGCCCGGATGAAGAACCGAGTGCCCGTCTCCCGCCGTTTGACCCTCGGGCGCTTGGGTCAGGGTTCCGTCGTTCAACCGCCAGTTCGGGGCGTTCGGGGAGGGTTCATTCGTCATAGCGGTCTCCGGGGTCAAAAAAACTGAAACAATCAGGATGCGGAAGAAGATCGATTTTAGGGTGGGTCGGTTCAAGAGAGTTCTCCAAATTTCGGGATGCTGAATACAGAAGCGTCCCTAACCCCTACGAACGGTCCATGCAAAATCAACGCCGTGCAACCTTGAATTAAGGTTACAGTTAACCAATTATATGAGCGCTTGAGGCGGGGGCTCTCTTCGTGGAGTGCTGAGCGAAATGCCCGTCACCCCATTGGCGTTGAAAGGGTGTCCACCCAGGCCTTCAGTGTTTCCGCATCCCGCAGGTACTGCTTCGGATCATCGCCCTTCACAAACTCCAGCAGCGCCCAGCGGGACATCCCCGGCGAGGCCAGTCTGGAAAGGTAGGCGTTCCACCGGCCCGCGCCTTCTTCCAGCGCGAAACGGTCCCCCCAGCCTTTTCCCCAATGGAACACATGTACGTTGCTCACATGGGGGAGCATATCCTCCAGGCCCGCCATGCAGGTTTCCAAGGTCTGCCCGTTCGGCGGCTGCCAGAGGGAGTCCAGATTCGGACTCTGCAACGACTCCATCAGATCCCGGGCGGAATCCGGAGAGTCCGTGAGCGTGTTGCCGTGAAATTCCAGCGCCACCCGGATGCTCTCCTCCGCCGCAAGCGCGCAGATCCGCGCCAGATCATCTTTCACCGCCTTGCGATACGCCTCGTCCGCGTCCGCCGACGCGCGTTTGCCGGCCCAGACCCGGATCGTCGGCGCTCCCAGCGCCAGCGCGCTGTCCAGTACCGCCTCAAATTCCGGATTGTCCGCCGTCTCCGCCGCCCGGTAATACGATCCATACGCCGCAACCGACAGACCGGCATCCCGGGTGCGCTCACCCACCTCCCCGGCGCGGGCGGTATCGCCGTGGGGCACATGCACATCCCCGCCCCATTCGATTCCGTCCTGCCCCGCTTTGACGACCAGGTCGATCAGCTCTTCCGGAGAGTGTTTCCGAAAAGTGATCGAAACCAGACCGGTGCGGAAATACGGAGCGGACATCTTATTGAGCCGTGTAGCCGCCGTCGGCGTTCAATACATGACCGGTCACAAAGGACGCGGAATCCGAGCACAGCCAAATCACCGCGCTGGCCACCTCGTCCGCGGTCGCCACCCGGCCCACCGGATGCAGGCTGCTGATCTTTTTGAAATTCTCCTGACTCTCATGCACTGTGCGCCACAGCATGCCCGTGTCCACCGCGCCCGGCGCGACCGCGTTCACGCGGATCTTGTGATGCGCCTGTTCGAGCGCCGCTGTTTTGGTCAAACCGATCACCGCGTGTTTCGCCGCCACAAACGGGGCCAACTGCGGCATCGCCACCTGACCCAGCACCGAGGCGATATTCACAATTGCGCCGCCGCCAGAGGCCCGGATCGCGGAAATTTCATGCTTCATGGATAAAAAAGTACCGGTGACATTCACATCCATCACCTTCTGAAAATCCGCCAGCTTCGTTTCCACCAGCCAATGCGGATCCGCCTCGAGACCGGCGTTGTTCACCGCGCAATCCACCCGGCCGTGCCGTTCCACCGCCTGGGTCACAAACCGCTTCACATCCTCCTCCTTCGTCACATCCCCCTGCACAAACTCCACCCGGAGCCCTTCGCTCCGCAGCTCTTTCGCCTGCTCCTCGCCCAGTTCCGTGCGGCGCCCCAAGTAAGAGACCAGCGCCCCGGCGCGGGCGAACGCGGCCACGGTCGCCTGACCGATGCCGGAGGTGCCGCCGGTGATTAAGACAACTTTGCCTGAAAAAAGATAAGGGTTTGTTCCCGGTGGGTTCATGAAATCTCCTGAGGTGATGATTAATACGTGTCAGAGTGATGTGCGAAAAAAAGAACCCTTTTGCAAGCAGTTCCTTACCCCGAATCACTTTTTCTGGTTTGACAAGCCCCTCCTGTCAGACCATGAGCCACTACATAATGACCCACTCCTCCCCTCCGCGCGAAACCTGGCGCGAACTCTTTGCTCAATCTTCCGGGATTCCCGCCGGAAAACTCCGCTGGTGGCTTTCCGATCTGCTCGATTGCCCTCTCACCCGGCTTCCCCTCGACTCCCGCCCCGACCCGGCGCGTCGTGAACGGTTTTTCGATGCCCTGCGGCGTCTGGAGCGGAACGAACCGGTCCAGTACATCTGCGGCAAAGCCCCGTTCCTGGATTTTGAAGTCAGAGTCACGCCCAATGTGCTCATTCCCCGTCCGGAAACCGAGCAACTCGTTGAACGGGTGCTGAAGCAGTTGCCCGACACCCCGCTGGAAATTCTGGATGTCGGCACCGGCAGCGGCTGCATCGCCATTGCCCTCAAGCGCGCCCGGCCGCAATGGACGGTTCGCGCGGTGGACCTTTCCGAAAAGGCCCTCGCCGTCGCCCGCGAAAACGCCCGCAATCTCGGCGCGGAGATATCGTTTTCACAAGCGGATCTGCTTCAGGGACTTCCGCCCGGCTCCGTGGACGGGATCGTCGCCAATCTCCCTTATATCGGCGAAGCCGAGCGCGGAGACCTTCCCGCCGAAGTCCGCGACCACGAACCCGGCCTCGCCCTCTTCGCCGACCACGACGGCACGGCCCTCGTGCTTGAACTCATGCGGCAGGCCCGCGCCGTCCTCCGCCCCTCAGGACAGATCTTTCTCGAAACCGGAGAAACGCAAAGCCCCGTCTACCGAAACGCCGCCGCCGAACTCGGCTGGCATCTCGAAAGCTTCCGCGATCTCGCGGACCGCGAACGCTTTCATGTGCTTTCTTACTGAAACGTGTCCCGAATTCGCTCCGCATCCGCTCGCGTGTCCGCATAGCGGACCTCTCCGCGGTAATAGACCGCAAACCGCCCGCCTTCCGCGCCTTCGCCGTCATCCACGATCACCACATCATGCTCGTGCAACGCGATTTGACCGTCCATGACCACCCCGTAAATCGAATCCTGCTCCACGGTCATTTTTTGCTCCCTGGCTCCGTAAATGTTCGCCTGAAACGCTTCCGCGTCAAAGGTTCCGAAGCCCAAAACCACCTCATGCCGAATCTCACAGGAGCCGATATGCTCCTCGTCGGGGCCGTGATTGCATATGGCCATAACCCCGTAAAAGCCCTCCTCCGCAACCGGACGCTCCACCAGCGCCTGAACCGCCTCCGGCAGGGCCGCGAACATCCTCGGAGTCAACGCCTCCTCCAGCGCGCGCTCGGGATCCGACTGAATCCATTCCCGCATCCGCGGCTGCCGCTCCCGGGCCAGCGCCAGCCCTCTGGCCACCCAGATTTCCCGGTCTTTCGACCCTTCCGGCTCTCCCTGCGCCAGCCAGGACCGCAGGGTGCCCGCCTGC
This sequence comes from Verrucomicrobiota bacterium, assembly GCA_020831625.1. Classification (GTDB taxonomy): domain Bacteria; phylum Verrucomicrobiota; class Kiritimatiellia; order SS1-B-03-39; family UBA6053; genus PXAS01. Next base: position 78,600 of record JAFIGD010000016.1, read on the forward strand.
GCGGGTAGGGCGGACAAACCGGGGACGGCCGGCCGACCGCGAGGCTCTCTTTCTGTTCTTTCGGTCAAAGCGCGCTCCGGGGTGTCGCGTTCCGTCGCCTCCCCGGGAGCCCGTCCGGGAGTCGTCTCCCGTCCGGCATCCTCCGGATCAACCTCTCCCTGCGCCGACTCAAAGGACGGAAGCCTCTCCACGTCCCTGTCCACGCCTCTGTCCACGCCCCTGTCCACAACCGGAATCGTGTCTTCGGAAGGACCGCCCAGCCAGCGGGACAGCGCGACAACCGCCAACAAACCCAATACGACATATATAATTTTTTTTGCGTTCATGATTTTATCTTACACGATTCCACTCAGTTTGATTATGGAAGAATCAATTTATTTTTCAGCCGGTTCCGCCTCCTCCTCCGTTTCCAACCCTGTATCCGACTCTGCTTCCCCCTCCACCTCCGCTTTTGGCATCAGCACAAACACCGCATGATCCGGCACCCTAAAGAACCGACGGGCCGTGTCCCGCACGTTTTCAGCGTTGATGCCGGCGACATAGTCCTCGAAGTCCAACAGCACCCGGGGATCCTCCCCGGCCCAGTCGTAGAAAGGCAACACCCAGTTCCAGAACTCGTTCCGCGTCAGATCCACCTCCCGCTGACGCCGCTGCGTCTCGCGCACCGTCTGCATATAGCTCTCCGCCAGCGGTTCGGTCGTGAACGACGCCAGCAAATCATACACGCCCTGAATCAGCGTGTCCACCTGACCCGGATCGCAGCCGAAGCGGATATTCAGTTGCACCCGCGGTTCGGGATACTGGGTGAAGGTCGGCCAGACCGACACATGATAGGTGCCGCTCATCTCCTCCCGCAGCACCTCCCGCGCCCGGATCCGCAGTGCCGCGATCATCGAATTCACCGCGTGGCGGCTGTCGAAGTCGTATTCAAAGTCATCCGACGTCCAGATCATCCGCACTTCACTGATCGGCTCCTGGCCCATCCGCACCGTGTGTTTCAATTCATGCCGCGGCACCTCCACCGCCAGATCGATCCGCTCCGGGGCCTCATCCTCCGCCGGCAGTCCGCCCAGCCATAGCGCGGCCAGCGGTTCTATCTCCTCCAGCGTGAACGCGCCGGTGAACAAAAACGTGAAGCCGGCCGCGTTGGAGAACCGCTCCCGGTAGATCGCATGGGCCCGGCTCAGGTCCATGGCACGGACCATTTCCTCGGTCGTGGGCACCAGCCGGGGATGATGTTGGGTCATGCTGCCGGAAATCAGATCGTTGAACACCTCCCGCGGATCCGCCAGCCGGTTGCGAACCGAGGCGATCATCCGCCGCCGGTGCGCCTCAAACGCCTCCGGGTCTTTACCCGGAGCGGTGAAATGCAAATAAATCAGCTCAAACAGCGTTTCCAGATCCCGCGGACTCGCCCCGCCGTTCAGCGAAGCCTGATTCCCCTCCAGGCCGGGCGAGACCGAAACCAGGCGACCCGCCAGCATGTTTTGCAGCTCCACCGCCGAAAACGGACCCAGACCGCTCACAGTCACCGATGAATCCGCCGCCCGCATATGCGGCAGATCCTCCAGCGGCAGATGATTCGTGCCGCCCGGCGCCCAGGCGCTCATCAAAATCTGGTCCTGCTTGAACGGCGTGGGTTTCAATTTCACCCGCACGCCGTTGGACAGGGTCAGGATCGTGACCTCCAGTTCCTCGATCACCTCCCGGTTCACCACCTCCCCGGATTCGGGCGGATGCTCCACCAGCGGCACATCGGACACCGTGTCGATTCTCGGCTGCAGATCCAGCCCCTCGATCCGGTCGAACACCGCCAACAGCGCCTCCTCCGCCGGCAGATTGTGCGCCCCGTTCCGGGACGGACCGTCCGCAAGCACCACCCGGTCGGTTGGCCGCTTCCAGGATCGGAACCTCTCCAACAGCGCGTCCGCGTCCACCACCTCAAGTTCTTCCCGGTGCAGTTCCAGCTCCCGGGCCGGACCCGGCACAAAGGTTCCCGTCAGCGCGTGATCAATCATTTCCCGCACCCAGACATCATGCTCGGTGTTTTCCCGCTCCTGCTCCATCCGCTCCACCGCCCGGAGCCGCCGCCGTTTGGCGCGGTCCAGCTCCCCTTCACTGAACCCGTGACGGCTCATCCGCTCCGATTCCGCCAGCAGGGCCTCCATCGCGGTTTCAAACGCCCCAGGCTCATCCTCCACCTGGGCGAACAACAGATACACATCCCCGCCCCGCGTATAACTCCCCTTATACACACTCGCCCGCAAAAACGGCGCGTCCGGACGCTGACTGATCTCGATGAACCGCTGCTGCAGCATATCCGTCAGCAACCCCTCATGAATTGAGCGGCGATAATCGTCCTCCGTCAAAACCGGATCGGGCGGCATCTTCCACATCAGGGTCAGCGTGGACGAGGTCAATTCCGGATCATGAAACACCCCCACCTTGGTTTCCTCATGCGGCGGATGGGTGAACACCGGACGTTCCGGGGCGTCCTCCGGCATCGTCAAAAACGCAAAATGCTCATGAATCCGGGCCCGGGTCTCCTCCACATCCAGATTGCCCACCGCGATCACCGACATCAGATCCGGCCGGTACCAGTCCCGGTAAAAATCCCGCAGCCGTTCGAAATCAAAATCCTCCAGCACCTCCAGAATCCCGATCGGCAGCCGTTCCGCATAGCGCGACCCGGCAAACATCACCGGAAATTTGAGATCCCGAATCCGCTGGGGACCGCCGCGCCGGCCCCGCCATTCCTCAATAATGATGCCCCGCTCCATTTCAATCGCCTCGTCATCGGCGGTGACCCGCCCCGCCCAGTCCGCGAGAATCAAAAAGCCCCGCTCCACCACATCCGGCTTGTCCGTGGGCAGCCGCAGGCGGTACACCGTCTCGTCAAAGGAGGTGTAGGCATTCAAATCCGGGCCGAAGCCCACCCCCAGCGACTCCAGAAACTTCACCATCTCATTCTTTTCAAAATTTTCCGTGCCGTTGAAGGCGACATGTTCCAGATAATGCGCCAGTCCCTGCTGATCCGCCTCCTCCAGCACCGAACCCGCATTCACCACCAGCCGCAGCTCCAGGCGGTTCTCCGGTTTGGCGTTGGGGCGGATAAAATACCGGAACCCGTTCGGGAGCGTGCCGGAGGTCCAGTCCGGATCCGTCAGTCCCGAGGGCACGTCTCCCGCCCGCACAACACACACCAGCGCCATCGCGCACACCGTCCAAAAACGAAACAGCTTCAAAATCCTCATTACAGTGCTCTCCATTGAAAAATTACGAAAATGATCAAACCACAAGAGATATCATAGTCCATGTAAAAGCAAACTTTGTTCATCATTTCTTTCCAGTTGATCGCCCTGAATCTTAATCGTAATCTTAATCTTAATCTTAATCGTAATCTTAATCGAATCGCTTTCGCTCCCCCCTCGTCACTCCCCCCTCGTCACTCGTCATTCGTCACTGGCTCACAGCCACTCCCCCCTTCCTTTCCTTCCTTCCCTTCTGTTCAAAACGCCTTCTGCCCCACAGCATCCGTGTTCATCCGTGTCCATCCGTGGTTTAATTCCCCCCTGCCTCTCCGCCGTAAAGGCGGTAGCTTCGTTGCACTCGCTACGCGCACCAAAGACGCTTCGCGTCGCATCTCCGCCGTAAAGGCGGTAGCTTCGTTGCACCCGCTACGCGCCAAAGACGCTTCGCGTCGCCTCTCCGCCGTAACCGGTGTTCAACGTTCGATTTAAACTTCTTCCTTCTTTTACTTAAACGTTCGACGTTCGATTTAAACTTCACCCTTCCCCACCCGTCACTCGTCACTCCCCACTCGTCATTCGTCACTCTCCACCCGTCACTCCCCACTCGTCATTCGTCATTCGTCACTCCCCCCCCTCCTCCTCCCTCGGAAAATGCCCGACAGGAAACGTGGGATCCTCCGGTTCACCGCGGCCCGAAAGTTCCCGCAGCCACGCCTCCACCCGCGCGGGCCGCTCATTGCCCGCCCCCTCCAGGTGACCCGGCCGCGAATCCAGCGGAAATTGAATCCGCAGGGCCTCCCCGCCCCGCGTCACATCAAACCGCAGAATCGTGCCCGGCGGCACCCCCGCAATCCGTTCGGAGAACGCCTGCATAGACCCCAGCGCGTCCACCGAATCCTCCTCCACCCCCACAATCAAATCGCCCGCACGCAGCCCCGCCGCCTCGCCCGCATGACCCGCCAGCACTGAAACCACCCGAATGCCCGCTTTCCCCTCCCCGTCCGCGCTCCATTCCATGTTGATCCCGATAAAGCCCGGCGGCAGCCCGAACAAATAGCGGCCCGCCAGCGGCGTGAGCAGCGCCTCCAGACGGAAACGCACCTCCAAATCGCGGGTTTCCTGATAGCGGTCCGCCAGCGCCAGCAGCATATACCGCGGAAACCGGGCGCTGTACGCCGACAGGGTTTCAAACGCCTCCTGACGCGCCGCGTGCGGCTCCGCGCCCAGCCGCAGCACCAGTTCATCCAGCCGACCTTCGTCCGGCAGCGTTTCGGCCCGCAGCGCGCCCCCAAGCAACAACATCACCGCCAGCCACACCCTCGGCGTCATGATCCGCTCCGCTGCCGGTTCTGACTCAGCCGAATCCCCCGCCGGATAAACGTCGGCGTGTCCAGATCCTCCCCGTCCACCACCGTCGGACTCGCCCCCTTGAAGCGGCCGCGCGTGTCCGACCCCAAATTGATTTCACTCTGCACCAGTTTTCCGGACGCGTTGGGATCCCCGGCCTCCTCCCCGCCGTCCGTTTCCTCTCCGGCCTCCTCCTCGTCCGCCGCCACCGGCGCCGCCGCGCTCGACCAGCGCTCCGCCACCATCACCACAATCCCCAGACTGCTTCCGAAACGCGGCTCCTGCGCAATCCCGATCTTCAGCGAGGCGTCCGAACGCAGCACCGCCCGGATTTCCGTGCTCACCTGCTCCAACTCGCCGATCGTGGTCTTGGGCCCGCACAGAATCCCCATCACAATCCCGCTGCTGTGCGCGATCAGACTTCCCCGGTCCAATACCGGATGCGAAAACAACTGCTCCACCACCGCCCGCGCCCGGTCCGGGCCCTCCGCCGACACCGCCGCCAGACGGCAATACCCGTCCGCACGTGACATCACATGAATCACATCCCGCAGCGTCAACGGCATCAGCCAGCCCGTCCGCAGCAGCACCGCCAGCCCCCCCAGCGCCCGGGACACCTCCACCCCGCAGCGGCCCAGCACCTGACGCAACGGCATGTCCCCGTCCGTCTTCAACACATCCAGCGGAAACACCAGGCACGCCTGCGCGTGATCCCGGATATGCGCCAGCGCCACATCCGCCACATGCCGCCGGTGACCGCCCTCCAGCTCCAGCGGCCGCACCGCCGCCGCCAATACCGTCGCCCCCAAATCCCGCGCCCGCTCCGCAATATACGCCCCCACACCGCCCCCCGTGCCCCCGCCCAGCCCCAGAATCAGCAACACCACCCGGTGACCCGACAGCAGCCGCACAATCTCCTCATCCTGCATTTCCGCGCAGGACCGCGCCAAATCCGGATTCCCCCCCGCGCCCAGACCGCCCAGCTTGCCCTCCCCCAGCAAGAGCTTTTCCGGAAACGCGCAGGCCTCCAGCGCCGCCGCGTCCGTGTCCACCGCCGCATAACTGAAATCCGGCACCTTGCCCGGCAAATGCGCAATCAGGCGCATCCCCGCATACCCGATTCCCAGAAAGAGAATCGACAGCGCCTCCCGCGTCTCTTCAGGTTGTGGGGTTCCGGTGATCATTTTTTGGACAAAAACGGTTTAAACAAATTGCGGATCGAAAAGCCGCGGGGACTCTGGGTGTCGGTCTGCAACACATGACGAATCATGCCCGTCGCCGCCGCGAACTCCGGATTGTCACCCGGCGTCGACAAACCGCTCACATCCTTCGGCAAGCCGATATGACACGGCATCTCAAACACCTGCGAGGCCAGCTCCGTCACCCGCGGCACCCGCGCGCCGCCCCCCGTCAGCACCACCCCCGCCCGCATCCCCCGGCGGAACAGCTCCTCGCCCAGCGCCGATTTGATCAGCTCAAAGGTCTCCTGCATCCGCGCATGCACAATCGTGTTCAGATCCCGCGACCGCACATCGCCCCCCCGGAAGCCCCCGTCCGGCGGCACTGTCACTTTGCGGTCCCGCGCCAGCAAATCCACCATCGCCTCGCCGTGCTTGCGCTTCAGGCGCTCCGCCTGCGGCGTCGACAAACTCAGCCCGATGGAAATATCATGGGTCACATGATCCCCGCCCACCGCGAAGCCCCCCGCGCGCAGCGGCAGATTGTCCTGATACAGCACATAATCCGTGGTGCCCCCGCCCAGATCAATCAGCAGCGCCCCGCCCTCCCGCTGCGAGGGCGTCAGCACCCCCAGCGCCGAACACAGCCCGCCAAAGGCCACATCATACACATCCAGCCCCGCCTCCTCCGCCACCGTCACCAGATTGTTCAGCCCCATCCGCTCCGCATACAGAATCAGCATGTCCACCGACAGCCGGGTGCCGTTCATCCCCACCGGATTCGTCACCCCGTCACTCAAATCCGCCCGGGTGTAAAAATACTGCGGAATCGCGTGGAGCACCTCGAATTCCGGGGCCAGATTCACCGCCCGCGCATTGCGGATCGCGTCCAGACGGTCCTCGTCGGTCACCACCGACTCCGCCGGAAAGCTCACCATGCCCCGGTTCACAATCTGACGGAACAGCCCGCCGCTGCATACCAGCAGCACCTCCTGAATGCTCGCATCCGCCTGCTCCTCCGCCTCCGCCAGCGCCTGCTTCACACAGGTCACCGCGTTCTTCACATCCATCACCTGCCCCTTGCGGATGCCGCGCGACGGCACAATGCCCACCCCGGTAATCAGGATATGCTTGTCCTCGCGGGGCTGGGCCACCAGAACCCGCACCTCGGTCGTGCCAATCTCAAGAGCCGCCAGCGCGCGTGCCATATTATCTCGGAGCTCCAATCCGGTTTTCCCCGCGGGGCCGCAAATCAAAATACGTCAACTCCCGCTGCTGACGCCGCGCCAGATCAATCATCCTTGTCGCCTCCTCCAGCACCCGCCGCGCGTCCTCGCCCCTGGGCAGCAGCACCTTGCTCCCGTCGCTCAAGCGCGCGTCCAGATAATCCGGATGCCCCACACTGATCATCCGCACATCAAACAAATCCCGCTTCAGCGCCGGCATTTCCCGCAGCCGCGCCAGATACTCAAGCCCGTCCGCCGCCCGGCCCTGCGCGATCGTGTCCCCCAGCGTCACATTCTGCGGCACCCCCAAAAGGAACGGCAAATGCTTGTCCTGAAAACTCTTGCGGATCAGCACCCCCTCCACATCCACCAGCCAGTTCATATGGCCCTCCACCTGACCCATCCGCGCGATCGGCACCCGCTCGTTCACCCCGATCTCCAGCGTGCCCGGAAGCCGCCGCCGCACCACCGCCTGGCGGATAATCGGATTTTTCTCCAAACGGTCCCGCACCGTCGGCAGCGAAATCTGAAAAAGATTCGCCTCCCGCGGCACCCCCGCCCACTCCACCAGCAGCGCCTCCGGCAGCACCCCGTCCGTGCGCGCCTCCACCGTGGTCAAATTAAAGCGCGGATTGTTCGAAAACAGCAGACGCCCCATGCCGCCCGCCAGCATCCAAAGCCCCCAGCCCGCGATCAGCAGACACAGCCCCGCCACCACCCAGACCGCCGCCAGCGTCATCCCGTCGCCCACCGGCGCCGATTTCGCCCGCGCGGTCACATGCAGCAGTCCCCCGTAGGTGGGATCTTTGCGGCCGCCGCGGACGGATTTGGTTGTGGAGGTCTTTTTACGGTTCTTCATGTCAGAGTTCTGCCAGTTCCATAATGCGCGCACACAAAACGTCAAACGAAAGTCCCGCCGCCGCGGCCGCTTTCGGCAACAGACTGGTCGCCGTGAACCCCGGCAACGGGTTCAGCTCCAGAATACAGAGATCCCCCCCGTCTGTCACTCGAAAATCGACCCGACCCAAATGCCGCCCCCCCAAAACCGCGTACGCCTCCCGCGCCGCCGCCGTGATTTTCGCGCTCAATTCCGCCGGAAACCGGGCCGGACACACATAATTCGTGTCCCCCCGCTGATACTTCGCCTCGTAATCATACACCCCCGCCGCCGGCACGATTTCCACAATCGGCAGCGGATCCGCCCCCAGAAAGCCCACCGTGCACTCCCGCCCCGGAATAAACCGCTCCACCAGCATCCGCGCCCCGAACGCCCGCACCCGCGCCAGCGCCCCCGGCAACTCCGCCGCCTCCCGCACAATCTCCACCCCGATGCTCGACCCCTGCCGCGGCGCCTTCACCACCAGCGGACACCCCATCGCCGGCACCCCCGCCCCCGTCACCATCTCATGCGGCGCGACCGGCAGCCCCGCCGCCGCCAGCAGCGACAACGCAATCTCCTTGTCAAAACTCCTCGGCATCTCCCAGCTCCGCGACCCCACATACGGCAGCCCCAGCTCCTCCAGCCGCCGCTGCGCCGTCCCGTCCTCCCCGAACTCCCCGTGCAACACCGGAAACACCGCCTCAACCCCCTCCGGCAGCGTGAACGCCAGCGACCGCACATCCGCCTCATGCACCGCATACCCCGCCGAACGCAACGCCGCCGCCACCGCCGCGCCCGAGCGCAGCGACACCTCGCGCTCCGCGCCCGGACCGCCCTTTAACACCGCAACTGACTGAAACCGTTTTTGACTCATAGATTTTCGTTCTTTCCGGGCCCTGCCCGCATCCGCTCAAACACCTCCTGAATATCCCCCGCCCCCACAATCAGAAAAACATCCCCGATTGCAAGATCTTTACGAACCGATTCCATCAGCGCCGCCCCGTCCGCGTGCATCCGCACCCGCTCCCGGCCCAGCACTTCCGCGCACACCGACCCCAGCGCATCCGAATCCACCCCCAGTTCCCGCGCCTCCGAGGCCGCGTACACCGGCAGCAGATGCAGCCCGTCCACCCCCCGGAACGCCTCCGCGAACGCCCGCAGCAAATGCCGCGTGCGGCTGAAACGGTGCGGCTGAAACGCCACCACCAGCCGCCGCGGCCGCAACGCCCGCGCCGACGCCATCACCGCCCGGATCTCCGTCGGATGATGCGCATAGTCATGGATCACCTCCACTCCCTCCACCCGCGCCCGCTCGAACCGCCGTCCCACCGAGGCGAAAGACCCCAGCGACGCGGCGCATTCTTCCACATCCGCACCCGCCAGTCCTGCAGCCAACCCCGCCGCCGTCAACGCCATCACCGCATTCCAGGCGTTGTGCCGACCCGGCAGCGGCAGCCGGAACGCAACCGGCGTCCCGTCCAGCACCGCCCGCACCGACTGACCCTCCGGATCATCCTCCGTTTCCAGACCAAGCGTTTTCTCCGAAAGACACACCACCCCCGGATGCCCCGCCGTCACCGCGGCCGCCAGGGCATCCGCCTCCCGGATCACCACCCGCCCGCAGCGCGCCACAAAGCGCCGGTAACAGTCCAGCAACGCCGCCTCGCTCCCGAAGCGCTCCACATGATCCCACTCCACATGCGTCAAAATCCCGATCTCCGGCGCATAATGCACCAGCGTTCCGTCACTCTCATCCGCCTCGCACACAAACCAGTCCGACGTCCCCCCGTCCGCCACACAGCCCGGAAAATCCGTCTCCCCCCCGATCGCATACCCGCAGTCCGTTCCCGCCGCGCGCAACAGGTGCGTCAGCATCGCCGAGGTCGTCGTCTTCCCGTGCGCCCCCGCCACCGCGACCGACCGGCGCGACCGGCTGTACGCCGCCAGCACCTCCCCCCGCGCGAACACCGGCACCCCGCGCGCCCGCAGCGCCTGCACCTCCGGATTGTCCTCCCCCACCGCCGGGGTCCGCACCGCCCACAGAACATCCGACGGCACATGCCGCACCGAATGCCCCCGGAACACCGCCGCCCCCTCCGCCGCCAGCATCCGGGTCAGTCGGTGCGCCGCCGCGTCCGACCCCGACACCCCGAAGCCCGCCTGCAAGAGCAAACGGGCCAGACCCGCCATGCCCACCCCGCCGATCCCGACAAAATGCACCCGCGCCGGCGTCGACAGCCGCCGCGCCCAAGCCGCCTCAGCCATCCGCCGCCGCCTCCTCCACCAAATCCGCCAGCCGCTCCGCCGCGTGATCCCCGCCGCGCTTCCGCAAATTCACCCGCATCCGCTCCAGCCGCTCCGGCGTGTGAATGCAGCCCTCGAAATAATCCGTCAGCCAGCCCACCTCCAAATCCCGCTCCTCAATCACATCCGCCGCGTTCAGCCGCGAAAACTCCTCCGCGTTGGCGAACTGATGATTCCGCGCCGCGAACGGATACGGCACCAGCAGCGACGGAATCCCGAACACGCTCAACTCCGCGCAGGTCGCCGCCCCCGCCCGGCACACCGCCAGATCCGTCTCCCGGTAGACCGAGGCCATATCATGCTCAAACGCCGCCACCCGGTGCGGCACCCCCGCCTTCTCATAGCAGGTCCGCACCTCCGCCTCATCCTGATGCCCGGTCAAATGCGTCACAAACAGATTCGGTTCCCGGCCGTGAAGATCCCGGACCGCCCGGCGCACAATCTGATTCAGCGCCCGCGCCCCGCGGCTCCCCCCCATGCACAAAATCCGGAACGGATCCCCCTCCGACCGACCCGAACGCGGCATCCGCGCCGCCGCCGTCAGTTCCGCGCGCAGCGGCAGACCCGTCATATCCAGCCGCGCCTTGTTTTTCAGCTCATGCCGCGTCGCCTCGAAACTCGCCGCCACCCGCGTCGCCCGGCCCGCGAAAAACGCCACCGCCTTGCCCGGCACCGCGTTCGCCTCATGCAGCACCACCGGCACCCCCAGCTTCAGCGCCGCCGACACCGGACCCGAGCACGCGTAGCTCCCCATCCCCAGCAACACATCCGGCACATTCTGCCGCATATAGGCCCGGCTCAGCCGCCGCGCCTTCATTAGCCCCATCAAAATGCCCGGCGCCCGCCGCCAGCCGCCCTCGAACCCCTTCGCCGGCACCGTGTACATGGTCCACGGCCGGTCCCCCACCGCCTCCGCCTCAATATCCTTGCCCGCCAGCCAGAGCGTGATCGTGTGACCCCGCGCGTGCAGCACCTCCGCCGTCGCCAGACCCGGAAAAATATGCCCCCCGGTACCCCCGCAGGCCAGTGCAACATGAAGACGTGAATCAAGATTTCCCATGCCCCATGCCTATATCCAATTCCGTGCAGGTTGCAAACCCGGATTCGATCCCCCGCGCTTTCCCCGGAAGGAACGGGACAAGCCCATTCCTTTTTGAGATTTAAAGGGGGGCGGTTCCTTGGAATGAGATTGCTGCGCCACATGAGCAAGCTCATGTTTTGCTTAAAATTCTGGCCCGCGCTTTCCCGGCAGAAAAGACACCAAAACCCCTTAACCCTAATCCTAATCTTAATCTTAATCTTAATCTTAATCTTAATCCCAATCAAACCCACTCCCCCCCCACCACCCCCCCGCGCTTTCCCGGCTTGCCCGGGGAAGCGCAATCATCTCATTCCACGACCGCCCCCCAAAAAAACACCCGCAAGGAACGGGCTCGCCCCGTTCCGCGCAGCCATCTCATCCCCAACCCCTGCAA
>JAFIGD010000063.1 GCA_020831625.1 Verrucomicrobiota bacterium
ATCCACTCGGAATCTCACGGTCCTATGCGAAGATTTATGCTTTACTGAGTACTAGTTACAACAGTTCAAATCAAGGGGGAAATTGGCCGTTAAGGATTCCGGTTTTCCTCATAGGTTAACCGTTCCCGTTTCAGGGTTTCCTCAGCCTTATTCCGCTCGGCATCGCTCAGAACTCCGTCTGAATTTTCATCAAAGCGGTGACGAAGCATCGCGTCGCGCATTTGCCGATGAATTTCTTTTCGCGCCTGTACCGCCTCATTTCTGGCGTTTTGAACCGACTGCCATTCCTCCCGCAAAACCGCGGCGGCGGTCTCCCGCTCCTCCGGTGTCAAAGCTTGGCCCTCCGTTCCAAAGCGGGCCTGGATCGCGGCCGCGCGCTGCTTGTGGAGCGCTTGCAGAATCTCCGCGCGCTCCTCGGAGCCCGCTTGTTGATACCGTTCCCGGAGTGCTTCGGGCGATTCGGCGGTTTCATTTGCGCATACATGCGCCAAAAGTGCGGAAATAATTAAAATGAGAGCTGTTTTTTTCATCATCCGGTGCCGTCCTGTTTAAAGTGTTACCGTTTTTTTGAAACAAATGAGGTTTGCGGATGCAATGATAAAACGATCAAAACCGGACATTTATTTTGTCATCTGATATGAGATGCGTGCGGTCGGCCGAGTAAGCTCAGCCTGCACGAAATCGATTACGACTTGTGCGCCGGAGGCGCATTAAGAACCAACATCCGTGGTCTTCTATCCGTGGTCTCCCAACATTCGTCACTCGTCACTCGTCACTCCCTTCATCCGTTGTCCGGCGCAAGCCATGCTCCTTCGCCTCCGGCTTCGGCGCACACATCCGTTTTGGACTCCCCCCATTTTCATTCGCGGGACGGCAAGGCTATTCGCGGGTTTCCCCCTCTTCTTCATCCGTGGTCTTCTATCCGTGGTCTCCCCCGCGCCCTACGAGCTTGCTCGGGCAAGGGCGCAATCATCTCATTCCACGAACCGCCCCCCCAAAAAAAAGCGCTCTTCGAGCTTGCTCGTGGAGCGCAACCCATCTTATCCAACGGAATGAGATGCTTCCGCGCAACGAGCAAGCTCGATGCGCGGGGGAGAGAGGGCCGCTCGGTCCGGATATGAGATGCGTGCGGTCGGCCGAGCAAGCTCAGCCTGCACGAAATCGATTAAGATTAGGATTAAGATTAAGATTAAGATTAAGATTAAAACCTGCGTGACGTTGGGCATTAAGAAAAGGGACATCCGTTGGAAAACCATCTCCTTTATCCGTGGTCTTCTATCCGTGGTCTCTCCCGCGCCCTGTGAGCTTGCTCGGGCAAGGGCGCAATCATCTCATTTCCTTCCCGTTTTCATTCGCGGGACGGCAAAGCTATCCGGGCTCTCCCCACTCCCAACATTCGTCACTCGTCACTCGTCACTCCCTTCATCCGTGGTCCGGCAAGGCTATCCGTGGTCTCCCCACTCCCAACATTCGTCACTCGTCATTCGTCACTCGTCATTCGTCACTCCCTTCATCCGTGGTCCGGCAAGGCAATCCGTGGTTCTTTCCTTGCCCTGTCAATGACCACGGATAAAAGTCCACGGATCAAGGCGGACTCCCGGTCTCAGTCCCCAACCAGTGCCGCGTCAAACATCCCGCGGATCTCCCCCCCGTCCAGATTCAGACCGATCAACACTATCTCCTGGCGCCGGTCTCCTGACGCATCATCCTCCCAGGCCACCCGGACATACTCAGGCATATCGCCCAGCAACGCCCGACCCTGCGCCACCAAATCCGCATACCAGGGCCCGGCCTTGTCGGCCCGGAGCACGCCCCCGGCAATGGAAAGAATCCCGCATTGATCCGGATACTCATCGGTCCAATAGTACCCTTTGGCCCGGAGCAGTCCGGGAATTTTTCCCCGCAGAATTCGAAAAAATTCGCCGGCACGGAAGGGACGGCGGGCCCGGTACACCACCGTCTGAAGCCCGTAGCCGTGCGTTTTCGCTTTGGCGGGGACCAAGGAAGCCGCCGCCATCGGTTTGGTCCCGGGAAGCTTCAGCCGCTGATCAACCGCCGAGGCGCGCTGCGTCCGGTTGAGTTCAAAGCGGCGCTGATCCAGCAACGCCGCCGCGTCACAGGCACAGAGAATAGACACCGTTTGTTCGGCCCGCGGATTGAGATCACTCAATATTCCCCTGACCGCCGCCAGATCGTCCTCCGACAATAAATCTGCCTTATTGATCACCATCACATCGCAGGTTTCAATCTGCTCCATGATCAGCTCCAAGTAGGGCTTGCGCGGATCATTCAGGAAAATCCGCCGCTTTTGACGCCGGTCGCCCTCCGCCTGTTTCCATTCCCGCAGAAAGTGTTCCGCATCCACGACCGTAATCAGGTTGGACACCTGAAAGACATCCAGCAGTGAATGATCCGCAGCGTTGGAGATGTAAAATGACTGCAGGATATTGCGCGGATTGGCCGCGCCGGAGGCTTCAATGAGAATGTGATCCGGATGACTTTTCTCCAGCAAATACACCAGCGCGTCGGCCAGCTCGTCGCCGATCGAACAGCAAATGCATCCCTGCGTCAATTCACTGAGCATCTGGATGGTGTCGTCCTCTTCGGGATAGTTCCGCTTTAAATCCTCCGCGTCCACATTGACCGCGCCCACATCATTGACAATCAGTCCGAACCGTCCGCCCGGCCGCGAGGAGAGCAAATGCTTCAGCAGCGTCGTTTTCCCGGACCCCAGGAAACCGCTCAGCACCGTCACCGGCACCTTCCACAGCGTGTCCGCCGGATCCGGCCGCCAGCTCAAAAACGCGAGGCGGTGGTCACCGCTGCGGTCGACCGCGGACGTGGGCGGTTTCATACGACCGCCTCCTCCACAAACGCCCCCTCCTCAACCGCGGCAATCTCCCGCCGCAAGTCCCTCGCCACCCGGGCCACCCGCCGCCAGGCGGCCGGAACCTCCGCCACCGGCAGGGCCGTATTGCGGAATTTCCACTGCGCGATCACCTCCTGTCGGGCCGCCTCCCCCGCCAGAGCCAGGACATCCGTCTCGTAATCCGCCATCCGTTCCGCAAGCTGAATCAATAAAAACAAAACCGCGTCCACCTCGGCGTCCGTCTGCGGCGCGCGGGCGGCGGGTAGATCCCGCAGATCCCAAATCGGCCCGCGCGGATCCCAGTCCCGCACCAACGCGGGCCGGAACCCTTTTCGATCCAGCCAAAGCGCCCCGTGAGTGGCGTCCCCGGCCAGAAAACCGAATCCCCACATCGAAAGATGCCCGCCGTCCGGCAACATGCCGGTGAGCCGTCCGCACCCGGCGTCTTTCCGGGGACGGGAGAAATACCGCAGGCCCATCGCTTCGAATGGAAGCGATTTCTGCCGCACATCCGCCCCCAGACACCACAACTGCTGATCGGTCAGTTGACGCCCCAGCCGTAGCGTGGCGTAGTCAAAGACTAATCCGCTTGCGGCCGGCCTATGCCTCTTCATCGTCCTCAGTCTCCCAGACCGGGAACGGATCCGGCAGCAGCTTGGGCCAGTGGCCCATGCCCTGCGCCAGTTCTTCGGGGGTTAACAAAGCATCCTGCAGCGCCGCCGTCATTTCAGCCCGGGGAAGATTCTGTCCGATAAACACCAGTTCCTGACGCCGGTCGCCCCAGGGCTCCTCCATTTTGCTTTCGATCCAGGCCACACTGGCCGCGTCCGTCGGCCAGTTCGCTTTCGGCGCCGCCACCCACCAGTAGCCCGCCGCCCGGTATTCCGCCATGCCGCCCGCCTGCGACCAGACCGCGACAATATGCGGACGGCTCGCAAGCCAGAAATAGCCCTTGGACCGCAGCAGACCCGGCCAGTCCTGATGAATAAAATCCCAAAAACGCCGCGGATGAAACGGACCCCGGTTCCGGAACACGAAATTTCCGATTCCATACTCTTCGGTTTCCGGGGTATGCTCCACCTGCAGCTCTTTCACCCAGGCGGCCGACTGCATCGCGGATTCCATATCGAATTTTCCGGTGCCCATCAGTTTGTCCAACGGCACGTTTCCTTTGACACAGGGCAGGACCTCCGCCGCCGGATTCAGGGTCTTCACCGTGTCCACCACCTCCTGCAACTGACGCTCCGAGACACAGTCCGCTTTATTGACCAGGATCACATCCGCGAATTCCACCTGATCCACAAACAGATCCGCCAGTCCCCGCTCATCCTCTTCGGAAACCGCCATATCCAGCTCCAGCAGAGTCGTCTCCCCCTTGAACTGATCCAGAAAATGCACCGCGTCCACCACCGTCACCATCGTGTCCAGTTTCGTGCAGTCCTGAAGACTGTTCCCCTCCTCATCCATGAAACTGAAGGTCTGCGCCACCGGCAGCGGCTCCGAAATCCCGGAGGATTCGATCAGCAGATAGTCGTATTTCCGCTCTTTGGCCAGTTTCGAGACTTCCACCAGCAAATCGTCCCGCAGGGTGCAGCAAATGCAGCCGTTGGACAGCTCCACCAGCTTTTCCTCGGCGCGCTTCAGCGTGATGCCGCTCTCCCGCGTGAGGGCCGCGTCAATGTTCACCTCGCTCATGTCATTCACAATCAGCGCCACCTTCTTCCCTTCGCGGTTGGCGAGAATATGATGCAAAAGCGTGGTTTTCCCCGCGCCCAAAAACCCGGAAAGCACTGTAACCGGCAAACGATGATCACTCATAAAAAACACTCCGAAACGAAAAAATTGAAACTGAACCCCCGGGATTCCCCACTTTGGGAGACCCGGGAAAACGCGGAGTGTAATTGATATGATTTTATCAATAAAATGCAACTCAAATATCAAATTCCTCTTTCTGCTTGAGCAAAGGCGGGTCTTGCACTATGGTCCCGCGCCCCGGACATTCCGGGAGGGCGCTCCGGTCCTGTGAACCGGACAACCGAGAAGGACAATTTATTTATGGCGAAACATCTGGTCATTGTGGAATCACCCGCAAAAGCGAAAACAATCAACAAATTTCTGGGACGCGATTATACCGTGAAGGCCTCTTACGGTCACGTGCGGGATTTGCCCAACAGCAAACTCGGCGTGGATCCCGACAAGGACTTCAAACCGCAGTATGTCAATTCCAAGGACAAAGCCAAGGTCATTAAGGAACTGCGCGAGGCCGCGAAAAAATGTGAAGACGTGATTCTCGCCCCCGACCCCGACCGCGAGGGAGAGGCGATCGCCTGGCACCTGCTCGAACTGCTGAAAAAAGACATGAAAGGTGACGATAAATTCACCCGGGTCACCTACAACCAGATCACCAAACCCGCCATTTTAAAAGCCTTCGCCGAACCGGTTCACCTGAACATGCACAAGGTGGACGCCCAGCAGGCCCGCCGCGTGCTCGACCGCCTTGTCGGCTACGGAGTCAGCCCCCTTCTCTGGCGCCGCATCCGCGGCGGATCCAGCGCCGGCCGCGTCCAGACCGTCGCCCTCCGCCTCGTCTGCGAACGCGAAAAAGAAATTCTGGCCTTTATCCCCGAAACCTACTTCATCTTCGGCGCCAAAACCGCCAAGAAAGTCGACCCCAGGGACATTTTCGAGGTTCGTCTGCATCAAATCAACGGCAAAAAAGCCGAAGTGCACGACAAAGAGACTGCCGAGGCCATCCTCGCGGACCTGCAGGAAAAATCCCTCAAGGTCGCCTCCATTCAGACCCGGGAATCCAAACGGACCGCTCAGCCGCCCTTCATCACCTCGACCCTTCAGCAGGCAGCGTCCAGCGCGTGCGGTTTCCAGCCCAACCGCACCATGTCGCTCGCGCAGAAGCTGTATGAAGGCGTCAACCTCGGAAAAGAGGAAGGGTCCACCGGTCTCATCACCTACATGCGGACCGACTCCTTCCATCTCGCCGGCGAAGCTATCGAAGAGGCCCGCGCCTGCATCCGCGACACCTACGGAGAGGAATATCTCCCCGAAAAACCCAATTTCTACCGCAGCCGCGGTGCCGCTCAGGAGGCCCATGAAGCCATCCGCCCCACCGACCTCGGCCGCACCCCCGACAGTCTGCGCCACGTCCTCGACGACAACGAACTCAAACTCTACAGCCTCATCTGGAAACGCACCGTCGCCTGTCAGATGGCCCCCGCGCGCATCGCCCAGATGACTGTCGATCTTTCCGTGCCCGACACAAAATCGGAATACACCTTCCGCGCCAACGCCTCCAAAATCCTTTTCCCCGGCTACATGGCCGCCTGGGGACGCGGCATCAGCGAAGACGAGGAGCAGGAGGATTCCAGCCTCCCGCCCCTCACCGAAGGCGAATCGCTCGACGTTAAAGAATGGCTCAAAGAGGAAAAACAAACCCAGCCCCCCAAACGCTTCAGCGAAGCGGCGCTCATCAAAGCGCTTGAGGAAAACGGCGTCGGCCGCCCCTCCACCTACGCCTCCATCGTCTCCACCCTCTACAGCCGCGAATACGTCGAACGCGAAAGCCGCAGCCTGCGGCCCACCCGCACCGGCATGGAGGTCAACGACTTCCTCATCGAGCGCCTCCCCGCCCTGTTCGAGGTCGATTTCACCGCCCGCATGGAAGAACGGCTCGACGATATCGAAGACGGCAAACTGCTCTGGACCGACATGATGCGCGAGTTCCACGGCCGCCTCGGCACCTGGATTGAGGAAGCCAAAACCGCCCGCGTCAATCAGGACGAACTCAAACAGCTCCTCGACCTCGCCGGCGAAGTCAGCACCTTCAATCCGCCCTCCAAACGCGGCAAAAAAACCTACTGCGATCAAACCTTTGTGCGCGAAATTCAGGAGGCGTTCGACACCGGCGGCGAGGTCACCGACCGCCAGGTGGACAATCTCCGCAAAATCGTCGCCAAATACGCGCCGCAAATTACCTCCCTCACTCCCGAAGTCACGCAGGCCCTCAAACTGGCCGATCTCGTGGAACAGGAGCGCATCGCCAATCAGCCGCCGCGCGAGGAAACGCTGCTGAAATTTGAGATGCTGAAAAATATCGAGTTTGAACCCCCGCGTCAGGTCGGCAAAAAGACCTACGACGACTCCGAATTCGCCAACAGCCTCCGCGAACAGGTCGAGGGCGGCAAACGCCTCAGCGATAATCAAATCACCTATCTCGACCGCCTTGTGCTCAAGTACGCCGCGCAAATTCCCGAATTTGAAACCCGGGCCAAAGCCGTCGGCATCAGCACCGAGGTCGAAGAGGACAACGAAAGCGGTCCGCTGATCGAACTGCTGGGCAACGTCGAAACCTTCGCCGAACCCACCGTCCGCGGCAAAAAGACCTGGGACGACAAGGAATTCGCCGAATCCCTCACCCAGCAATACAACGCCCGCAAAAGCCTGAGCCCCCGCCAGCGCGGAGCCCTCAAGAAAATCCTTCTGAAATACCGGGAGCAAATTCCCGAATACGAGGAAAAACGCGAAAGCCTGGGCTTGCCAGTCCCCGGCGCCCCGCGTAAAAAACCCGCTAAAAAGAAATAACCCTCCCCCACACTTCCCCTTATCCAGCGAGCTTGCTCGCGATTATCCTTTATCCCTTATCCGCGACGAAGTCGCCTCACCTCTAACCTCTCAAAGAACTATGGCCGGACACAGTAAATGGGCAAACATCAAACACCGCAAAGGCGCAGCGGATGCCAAGCGGGGCAAGGTTTTCAGTAAAATCGCCAAAGAACTCACCGTGGCCGCACGGATGGGCAACAGCGGCGACCCTGAATTCAACATCAGCCTCCGCCCCATCCTCGCCAAAGCCAAGGCCGTCAACATGCCTGCGGACAATATCGACCGCGCCATCAAAAAAGGCACCGGCGAAGGCGGTGAATCCATCCAGCTCGAAGAGCTGATTTATGAAGGCTACGCCAGCGGCGGCGTGGGCATCATCGTCAAGGCCCTCACCGACAACAAAAACCGCACCGCTGCCGAGGTCCGCAGTGTGTTCAACAAACACAACAACAGCCTCGGCCAGACCGGCAGCGTCAGCCGCAGCTTCCAGCGCAAAGGCGTCATTCATATTCCCTCTGAAGGTCTCGAGGAAGACACCCTTCTGGAAGCCGCCATGGAGGCCGGCGCGGAAAATTTTGAAAACGAGGGCGACCGCTACCTCGTCACCACCGCCTTCGCCGACTACCATACCGTCACCGAAGCCCTCACCGCCGCCGGGTTCAACACCGCCGATTCGGAACTGACCCTGCTGCCGGACCTGCTTGTGCAGGCCACCGATCCCGACCACGCCCGCTCCGTCATGTCCTTCATCGAAGCGCTGGAGGACCTCGACGACGTGCAGGATGTCTACAGCAATCTGGATGTCAGCGACGAAATCGCTGAACAACTGGATGAAGGGTGACCCCATCCGCATTCTGGGTGTGGACACTTCCCTGCGCTCCACCGGGGTCGGGGTCCTGGTGACCGACGGCGTCCGCCACAGCGTCAGCAGCTACGGAACCGTCGCCGCCCCCAAATCCTGGCCGCTCAGCCGCTGCCTCGCCAACCTGCACACCCGGATTCGAGAAATCCTCGAGTCCGAAAAGCCCGATCAGGTCGCTATCGAAGGTATCTTTTTCTGTAAAAACGTTAAAACCGCTGTCATTCTCGGCGAAGCCCGCGGTGTGGTGATCGCCACCTGCGCCGCCGCCGGCCTCGATGTCATCGAATACGCCCCCCGCCGCGTCAAACAGTGCATCGTCGGCCGCGGTGCCGCCGATAAAAGTCAGGTCGCTTTCATGGTCAAAAATCTCCTCGGCCTCGACACCGTGCCGCAAAACGACGCCGCCGACGCCCTCGCCATCGCCTACTGCCACGCCATCAGCCTGCGCGGGGTCAGCGGGACCGACGGCTGCAAAACCCTCTAACCCTCCATTCGCCCATGCAATCCGATTATCCCCCCGTTTTTTATGCCGCCGCCGCCGGACAGCTCGACCGCATCCGTGAACTCGGCCCTGAATCCTCCCCCGAAGACCTCAACCAGGCCCTCGCCGAAGCCTGCTCCCTCAGTCAGTTCGAAGCCGCCGACCTGCTCATGGAATTCGGCGCCACTGCCGACGGACTTTACCACGAGGCCTACGGCACCGTGCTTTTCCCCGCCTGCGAACGCCTCAACCCCGAAGGCATCCGCTTTCTGCTCAAGCACGGAGCCGATCCCACCCGCACCGTGCACCGCCTCGACGGCCCCCGCGACGCCTTTGCGCACCTGTTGCACAGCCCCTTCCGTTCGCCCCTCAAAGCCCAGTGCATCCAGCTTCTCCTTGGGGCCGGAGTCACCCCGCCCGAAGACGCCGTCACCGCCATTCACCGCGAATCCCTGGCACTTCTCCGCGCCGCCCTGGACAAAAATCCCGAATCCCTCCGCCGTCCCCTCGATGCCGACTACGGCCTCTATCCCCTCCAGGGAGCCAGCCTCCTCCACCTCGCGGTCGAGTTTAATCTCCCCGACCTCGCGGAGGAACTCCTCAACCGCGGACTGGATGTGAACACGCCCGCCGCCGAAATCCCCGGCACCGCCTCCACCGAACCCATTTGGCCCACCGACCTCGTCGCCCTCGGCGGTCAAACGCCCATCTTCCATGCCCGCGGCTACAGCCGCGACATGCTCAAATTCCTGCTCGACCGCGGCGCGGATCCCGCCCATAAAGCCCCCTTCCTCCGCCGCGGCAAACCCGTCCGCCTCACCGCCCTCGACCTCTTTCAGGCCATCGACGACATCGAATGCAATCTCCTCGAAGAGATCCTCATTCTGCGGTCTCTCTAAAATTTGCCGTTAAAATGAGTCTTCGGGTGCGGGTGGAACATCGGGTGTCTTGGAGAGCACACGCTCAAAATCGGATCTGGAGGCATCCGTAGTCTCTCCCGCGCCCTACGAGCTTGCTCGGGCAAGGGCGCAATCATCTCATTCCACGAACCGCCCCCCCAAAAAAAAGCGCTCTTCGAGCTTGCTCGTGGAGCGCAACCCATCTTATCCAACGGAATGAGATGCTTCCGCGCAACGAGCAAGCTCGATGCGCGGGGGAGAGAGGGCCGCTCGGTCCGGATATGAGATGCGTGCGGTCGGCCGAGCAAGCTCAGCCTGCACGAAATCGATTAAGATTAAGATTACGATTAAGATTAAGAGTAAGAGTAAGAGTAAGACTTGTGCGCCGGAGGCGCATTAAGAAAGGCACATCCGTTGTCCGGCGCAAGCTATCCGTTGGATTCCCCTCCTTCTTCCATTCGCGGGACGGCAAAGACATTCGCGGTGTACCCCGCGCCTTCATCCGTGGTCTTCTATCCGTGGTCTCCCCCGCGCCCTGTGAGCTTGCTCGGGCAAGGGCGCAATCATCTCATTCCACGAACCGCCCCCCCCAAAAAAAAAACGCTCTTCGAGCTTGCTCGTGGAGCGCAACCCATCTTTTCCCCTTTTATCCTGCTCAATCCTGTCATCCTGTCTAAACCATTTCTTTAATCCGTGCCAACCCCCACTGCGCATGCCCGACGATGCGCGGATCCGCGTCCGCCGCCAAGATCTCCAGCGCCTCCAGCGCCTCCGCCGTCCCGCTGTTCCCCAGCGCCACCGCCACATTGCGCAGCAGCCCCGACCGCTTGGTCCGCATGATCGGCGTCCCCGCGAACCGCTGCAAAAATCCGTCCTCATCCAGCCGCGCCAGCTCATCCAGCCGCGGAGCCATCCGGTCCGGATCCGGATCCAGCCACGGCTTCCGGCCAACCCGGCTGTACCGCTTCACCCAGGGACAGACCTCCTGACACACATCACAGCCGAAAATCCAGTTCCCCATCTTCTCCCGCAAGTCCACCGGAATGTCCCCCCGGTTCTCAATCGTCTGATACGAAATGCACAGCCGGCTGTTTAAAATATACTCCGCCGGAAACGCGTGCGTCGGACAGGCGTTCAAACACCGCCGACACGATCCGCAGTCCGCATTCGCTCCGAATCGGTTCCCCCGCCCCGGCGTCGGCACGTCATAGTCCAGTTCGCACGACACCATCAACCCGCCCAAAAACATCATCGATCCGTAGTCCGGATGAATCAGCAGCGTATTGCGCCCAATAAAGCCCAGCCCCGCCGCCAGGGCCGCGTCGTGCTCCAGCACCGGCCGCGCGTCATTGAACGGCTGCACCTGCACCCCCTCCGGCCCCTCCTTCTCGATAAAGGCCTTCAACAGCTTCAGCCGTTTCCCGATCACCTTGTGATAATCCCGCCCCCACGCGTACCGCGCGATCCGCCCCCGCATCGGATCGTTCCACAGCCGCGGACTCGGATTCTGCATAAAATACGACACCCCCACCACAATCATCGACCGCGTGTCCGGCCGCCAGTTCCGCGGATCCAGCCGACGGTCGATGTCCCGCGCGATCCAGTCCATGTCCGCATGATGCCCCGCCGCCAGCCATTCCCGGAATTCCGCCGCGTGCCGCGCCCCCTGCGCCGGCGCAAACCCCACCAGATCGAACCCCAGCTCGACCGCCTTCGCTTTGATCGCAGATGACAAACTCATGGCCCACTCCATACTCATATCCGCAAAGGAATCAACAACCAGCGTTCAACATTGGGACACTCAAATTCATAATCGTAATCCTGCTCGTAATCGTAATCCGCCCGAGCTCATGAACAATCAACACTCGAAACCATGTTCGAGGCAGGTCATTGCAGATATTCAGATTTTTCCACATTGTAGTTTACGGAAGGTTCATAGACTCGACTTTTCGAAGTACTTCGAATGAGCCCGACCAGCATAGAGACTATGCGAAGTAAAATTATTTTGCCGGAATCAGGATTCGCAATCAGTTTCTTTGCGATTAAAACATCAAGACATGCTGCGCATTCAAGAGCAGAACCACGAGCAATATCAAAATATCGGCATCGATCAGCTTCCGTATATTTTCCATTTCCTTCTGCAATATTCAGCGGAATCGAAGTGGAGGCCCGATCCAATTGATTCGTTACGGCAAGGTTTTTTGGAAGTTCGTCCATCAATTCGTCCACCCAAGTGACAAAATCGATTGCCATCCTGTAAACATCAAGTTTTTCGTGGTCAAATGAAGTGTTCATAAAGCAACACTATCAGTTCCGGCATGAAAGGTCGATTCGGATTATCATTAGGATCACGATTACGATTACGATTACGATTACGATTACGATTACGATTACGATATGTACCCACATCCGCAAAGGAATCAACTTGAACCTCCCGAAAGCCCGTTTAAGAGTGAAGCATGTCTTCAAGCCCACAAAAACCCGGTCTCACCGACGTCCAACGCATCATCGCCGTCTCCAGTTGTAAAGGCGGGGTCGGCAAATCCACCACCGCCGTAAACCTCGCCCTCGCCCTCGCCCGCTACGGCCTGCGCGTCGGTCTGCTCGACGCCGATGTCTACGGCCCCAGTCTCCCCACCCTCCTCCGACCGGAAGACACCCAACTCTTTCAGCGCGAAGAGGACGGACTCATTCTCCCCCTCGCCGCCCACGGCCTCAAAGTCATGTCCTTCGGCTGGATCGATCCCTCCCAGCAACAGGGCGCCGCCATTCTCCGCGGCCCCATGGTCTCCCAGGTCGTTTCCCAACTCGCCACCCGTGTCGCCTGGGGCGAACTCGACTACCTCGTCATCGACTTCCCGCCCGGCACCGGCGACATCCAGCTCACCCTCACCCAGCAACTGCCCATCGCCGCCGCCGTCATCGTCACCACCCCCCAGCAGCTCAGCTTCGTCGATGTCGTCAAAGGCATCCAGATGTTCGACACCGTCAAGGTCCCCACCGTCGCCGTGGTCGAGAACATGAGCTACTTCCAATGCACTTCCTGCGGCGAAAAACAGCGCATCTTCGGCGAAGGCGCCCGCCGCAAGCTCATCGAACAGTTCGGCTTCCGCAACACCTACGAAGTGCCCCTCGATCCCCGCCTCTCCTCCGACGGCGACGAAGGCACTCCCATGGTCGCCACCCGCCCCGCCGATCCCGTCAGCGCCGTCTACTACGAACTCGCCGAAGCCGTCCACGGCGAAATCAACACCCTCCAGTCCGAATCCCCCGGCCTGCCCGAACTCTCCTACAACGTCGGCCAGAACTGCGAACTCCTCTATCCCGACGGACGCATCGTCGAGATCCCGCCGGCGGAACTCCGCTTCGCCTGCCGCTGCGCCCAGTGCGTCAGCGAAGCCACCGGCGAACGCCTCATCCGCCGCGAAGACATTGACCCCGACATTTTTCCCACCAACATCAAACCCGTTGGCAACTACGCCGCCCACGTCGAATGGAGCGACGGCCACCGCTCCTCCATCTACCCCTACGACTACCTCATCGAATGCTTCGACACCCCCGCCCCGGAGGCCGCCCAATGAAAAAACTCCTGCTCCTCCTTCTGTTTTTCACCCCGCTCTTCGCGGACGACCTCGACCTCACCTCTGAGGATGCCCTGCGCATCGACTACACCCAGGAAAGATTCGACTCCCCCATCCGCACCGGGGCCCGAAATCCCGAAGCCGTCGCCGCCGATCTCGTCTCCCTCACCGCCATCTTCGACTCCCTCCAGTCCCGCGAACGCGAGCAGGCCCGCCTGCACCTCCGCCTCCAGCAGGCCGAGGACGAAATCCAGCGCGCCGACGCCATGGCCAACCTCCAAAACGTCATTGCCGATGTCCGCGAACTCCGCGCCCAGTTTCAGGCCATCGCCCTCTCCACCGACATCACCCTCTTCGAATCCGAACCCGAAACCACCTTTGACTGGCAGAACGAAGTCGCCCAGCTTCTCCAGCCCCTCATCGCCGAACTCAAAGCCGCCACCTCCGAATCCCGCGAACTCGAACAGCTCAGTTCCCAACTTCAACTCCATGTCCGCCGCCGCGACACCGCCCGCCGCGCCATCGACAACCTCGACCGCCTTCTCGAAGCCGATCCCGAGCCCGATCTCACCGAACGGCTTTCCGAACTTCGGAAAACCTGGCAGGCCCGTTTCCGAGACTCGGAAAACCAGGTGACCGCCCTCCAGAGTCAGCTCGACCAGCGTCACGCCGAGCGCGACTCGGTGCTCGACCGCACCCGCGGCGCCGCCACCACCTTTGTGCGCACCCGAGGCCGCAATCTCACTCTCGGGGTGCTCGCCTTCGTCGCCGTCTATCTCGGCATGGGCCGGAGCTATCTCCTCATCCGCAAAGTCAAACCCGCAAAGAAAAAAGGCCGCACTTTTTCCACCCGCCTGTTCACCCTGATCTGGACCCTCCTCGGCATCATCTTCG
The DNA here is from genome assembly GCA_020831625.1 of Verrucomicrobiota bacterium. Lineage (GTDB taxonomy): Bacteria > Verrucomicrobiota > Kiritimatiellia > SS1-B-03-39 > UBA6053 > PXAS01. The sequence goes on from JAFIGD010000063.1 coordinate 14,204, forward strand.
GGGTCGGAGCCATGCTCGGCGTCTTCAACGCGGTCGGCGACTGGTTCCTGCTCAGTCTCACCATCGTCTTCCTCATCGGCATCGGCTGGGCCGGCATGAAAACCCTGCCCCAGTTTGTCGAACAGTTCCGCATGATGCTCAACATGGGCGCGGTCAAAGAGGACGAGCGCATCTTTTTCGACGGCATCCCCTGGCGGGTGGAATCCATCAGCTTCCGCACCCAGTTGGTCAACCCCCTCCTGGACGGTGGCGAAATGACCCTGCCCACCCGCATGCTCGTCGGACTGCACTCCCGGCCCCAGGGCAAGCGCGAGGAATGGTTTCCCTCGCGCGAAAAGGACTGGGTGCTGCTCAGCGACGGCACTTACGGCCGCGTCAGCTATCAAACCCCCACCGGTGTGCAAATCGTCCTTCCCGGCGGCAGCCAGCGGCTCATTCCCGCCGTGGACTACGTGAACCTCGCCCCCAAAGTCCTCAGCACCGGATACCGGCATGAAATCACCTTCGGGGTCGATTTCAGGCATCAGGCCGAAGCCGTCTCCGTCATTCCCGACGCCATGCAAACCCATCTGCAAAGCGTCCTCGAAAAACGCCTCGGCAAAGCGCTCCAACATGTTCAGGTCAATCTCTGCGAAGCCGCCGACTCCGCCCTGAAGTACGGGATCCTCGTCGACTGCGGCCCCGACGCCGGGCAGCACTGGATCATGATTCCCCGCTGGGTGCAGACCGCCCTCGTCGACCTCTGCAACCAAAAGGGCTGGACCATCCCCTTCCCCCAGCTCCGGATTCATCAGTAAGCGCCCCGCATGAGCGATCCCGCCCCGCAAACCCTTCACGGCGCGCCCTGCGTCCACTGCGGCACCCTCTGCGCGCAGGGCTCCCTGCTCCACAACGATCAGCCCTTCTGCTGCCGGGGCTGCGTCATGGTCTACGAAATCCTCCACGCCAACGATCTGGAGCAGTTCTACGACATCGAAAAATCGCCGGGCGTCAAAACCGACGACACCCCCGAGCCGGGCCTCTACGATTTTCTGGCCGATCCCGAGGTGAAACGCCGCCTGCTCGACTTCACCGACGGACGCATCAGCCGGGTCACGCTTCACATTCCCCAAATCCACTGCGTCGCCTGCGTCTGGCTGCTCGAACACCTCTACAAACTCCACGACGGCATCGGGCAGCCGGAAGTGAATTTCACCCGCAAAACCGTGATGATTCCCTTCGAGGAATCCAAAATCACCCTCGTCGAACTCGCCGCACTCCTCCGGAAAATCGGCTATGCCCCCGATTTCAAACTCGAGGCTCTCAACGACCGCGCCCCCGACACCGGCCGCCGCACCGCCATGCTCCAGCTCGGCGTCGCCGGGTTCGCCTTCGGCAACATCATGCTCCTCGCGTTCCCCGGCTATCTGGGGCTCACCGACACCGACGCGCTCTCCCCGGTCTTCGCCGGGGTCAGCCTCGTGCTCTCCCTCCCCGTGCTCCTCTTCAGCGCCCGCGACTACTTCCGCTCCGCCTGGCTCGGCCTCAAACAGGGCGAACTCAGCATCGATGTCCCCATCGCCCTCGGCATTCTCGCCCTCTTCCTCCAAAGCGTCGCCGACATCTTCACCCGCTCCGGCGCCGGCTATCTCGACTCCATGGCCGGGCTCGTCTTTTTCCTGCTCATCGGCAAAAGCTTTCAGCGCCGCACCTTCGACGCCCTCTCCTTCGACCGCGACTACACATCCTATTTCCCCATCGCCGCCATGCGGATCGACCCCGAAAGCGGCTCCCGCACCACCGTCCCCCTCGACCGCATCACCGTGGGCGACCGGCTCTTCATCCGCAACGGCGAACTCATTCCCGCCGACGCCGTCCTCCTCCGCACCCCCGCCCTGATCGACTACAGCTTCGTCACCGGCGAATCCCGCCCCGAAGAACGGCAGCCCGGCGACCTCCTCTACGCCGGCGGCCGCCACCACGGCGCGCCCGTCGAAATCGATGTCGTCAAGGATGTCAGCCAAAGCTACCTCACCTCCCTCTGGAACCACCAAAGCTTCCGCAAAGAAAATGAGCGCAAATTCGACCGGATGACCGGAAAGGTCAGCCGCGTGTTCACCCTCGCGGTCCTGCTCATCGCCCTCGGCGCCGCCCTCGTTCACGCCGGGATGCACACCGGGCACGCGGTCCGCGTGTTTGCCTCCATCCTCATCGTCGCCTGCCCCTGCGCTCTTGCCCTCTCCGCCCCCTTCGCCTTCGGAACCGCTCTGCGGGTGATGCGGAAACACCGCCTGTTCCTGAAAAACGGCTTTGTGGTGGAGGGCATGTCCCGGATCCGCCATTTGGCCTTCGACAAAACCGGCACCCTCACCCTCGGCGGCCTCGGCACCGCCGCCTGGCGGGGCTCCGAACTCTCTCCGGCCCTCGCCAAAGCGTTCGGCACCCTCGCCCGCGCCTCCACCCATCCGCTCAGCCGCGCCCTCGCCGACATCCTCCCCTCCGAAGAGATGCCGCTCACTGACCTCCGGGAGCATCCCGGCAAAGGCCTCGAAGCCCGCTGGAAAGACCACACCCTCCGCCTCGGCTCCCTCTCCTGGCTGCAAGCCGAATGCCCCGGTGCCGCCCCGCCCGACTCCTCCGGCGGTGCCGCTCAAACGTGGCTCGCGGTCGACAGCGACATCCTCGGGTCCTACCGCTTCGAGGACCTCCCCCGCACCGGCGTGGCCGGAGCCCTGGCCGATCTGGACCGTCAATACGACATCAGCATCCTCACCGGCGACCGCGCCGAGGGCCTCGAAGCCATGCGCGGCTGGTTCCCCAACGCCAAAGACCTCCGCGCCAGCCTCTCCCCCGAAGAAAAGCTCAACGCCATGGACGAACTCCGCCGCGACGGCCGCGGGGTCATGATGGTCGGCGACGGACTCAACGACGCCGGAGCCCTGCGGCACAGCGACGTCGGCATCGCCGTCACCGAAAACATCCAGTCCTTCAGTCCCGCCTGCGACGCGATTCTGGACGCGAAATCCGTTCATCTGCTCCCCCGCTTCCTCGCCTTCAGCCAAAAGACCGCCCTCGTGGTCATCGCCTGTTTTGCGGTGTCCCTGCTCTACAACGTCATCGGCATCTCCATCGCCGCCACCGGCCATCTCTCCCCCCTGTTGGCCGCCATTCTCATGCCGCTCAGCTCCGTCAGCGTCATCCTCCTCAGCGTCTTCGGCACCCGCCTCATGGCCCGGCGGGCCAAACTCTAAAAAACAAACTCCCGACTTTCCAAATCGCAAAAAAGGGGGTAATATACCTAATCTACTCAAACATAACAAAAAACACCCGGACGGATCTACCGTCGTTCGGGACTGGAGGTCACAATGGTAGAATGGTGGTTAGCCTGGTTTACAACGCTGGCTGCCGCGGCATTGGGCTGGTTTTGGCACTGGCATGTCGAGCACATCGCCCGCAAAAACGGAGCGGTCTCCGCAGAAAAAATTCTGAGGGATGCGCACCATGAAGCGGAGGTTCTGCATCGCGAAGCCGAAACCAAAGCCCGAGAAATTCTGCACGAGGCCCGCAAGGACTTCGATCAAGAAGTAAGCGCCCGGCAAAAGCGTCTGGAAGTGCTTGAAGATCAATATCATGCACGCATCTCCCAACTGGAGACAAAATCAAATTCCCTCGACACCAAAGAGGAGCGCCTCCTGCAAAAGCAGGAGGATCTCCGTGTGGAAACGGAACACCTTCAGGCCCGCAGCCGGGAATTTGAGGAACTCATGAGCGAGCAGCGCGCCCGCCTGCAGGAAATCGCCGGCCTCACCGAATCCCAGGCCCGGGATCAAATGGTCAAAAACATCGAGGACGAGGTCCGCGCCGAATCCGACACCCTTTTCCGCCACCTTCAGGCGGAGGCCCGAAGCAAAGCCAAAACCGAAGCGCAGAAAATCATCACCTACGCCATCGAGCGCTATGCCGCCGACACCGTCCAGGAGGTCACCACCTGCCAGGTTCATCTCCCCAGCGAGGAAATGAAAGGACGGATCATCGGCAAAGAGGGCCGCAACATCCGCTCCATCGAATCCGAAACCGGCGTGAACGTCATGATCGACGACACCCCCCAGGTGATCGTGCTTTCCGGCTATGACCCCATGCGCCGTGAAATCGCCCGCCTGTCGCTCGAACGCCTCATTCACGACGGACGCATTCACCCCGCCAGCATTGAGGAAACCGTGGCCAAAGTCCGTCAGGAGACCGAGGATGCCGTCCGCAAAGCCGGAGAGGACGCAATCTATCAGCTCGGCCTCGGCAAAATGCATCCCGATGTCGTTTACACCCTCGGGCGCCTCAAATTCCGCCAGAGCTACGCGCAGAATGTCCTCAGCCACAGCATCGAAATGGCCTACCTCATGTCCGCCATGGCGGCGGAACTGGGACTGGACATTCAAATCGCCAAGCGCATCGGACTCCTCCACGATATCGGCAAGGCGCTCACCCACGAGGTCGAAGGCTCGCACGCCCTCATCGGCGCCGACCTCATTGCCAAACACGGCGAGCCCCCCCTGGTCGTCAATGCCGTCGCCGCCCACCACCGCGAAGTCGAGGCCGAAAGCGTCTACGCGCATCTCGCCATGGCCGCCGACGCCATCACCGCCGCCCGCCCCGGCGCCCGCAATGAGAACACCCATCAGTATCTCAAACGCCTCGGCGACCTCGAGGACATCGCCAACAGCTTCGACGGTGTCAGCCGCAGCTACGCCATTCAGGCCGGACGCGAACTCCGCGTCCTCGTGGAGCCGGAAGCCATCAACGACGAACAGGCCCTCCGCCTCGCCCGCGACATCAGCGCCCGCATCGAAAGCCAGGTCAATTTCCCCGGCCAGGTCAAAGTCACCGTCATCCGCGAAACCCGCTCCATCGAATACGCCCGCTAACTTTAATCACTCGTCATTCGTCACTCACACTCGTCATTCCCCCACTCGTCATTCGTCACTCGACACTCGTCATTCCCCCACTCGTCACTCGTCATTCGTCACTCGTCACTCCCCCATGTCCGATCCCCGCGTCCAGGTTCTCAGCGACCACGTCTGCAACAAAATCGCCGCCGGCGAAGTCATAGAACGCCCCGCCTCGGTTTTCAAAGAACTGGTGGAAAATTCGCTGGACGCCGGCGCAAATGTGATCGATATCGAGGTGCTTCAAGGCGGACGCAAAGCGGTCATCGTCACCGATAACGGCCACGGCATGTCCCGGGAGAACGCTCTGCTCAGTCTCGAACGCCACGCCACCAGCAAAATCAGCGATGTCGACGACATCGAACACATCCACACCATGGGATTCCGGGGCGAGGCCCTCGCCGCCATCGCCGCCGTCTCCCGCTTTCTCATCCGCACCCGGCGGGAGGAGGATCTCGGCGGCACTGAACTGATCGTCGAAGGCGGCGAACTCCGCGACGTGCGCGACATCGGCTGTCCCGTCGGCACCACCCTTGAAGTCCGCAACCTCTTCTTCAACGTCCCCGCCCGCCGCAAATTCCTGCGCGCGGAATCCACCGAACTGGGCAACATCCGCAATATGTTCCGGGTGTTCGCCCTGGCGCATCCCGCGGTCAGCCTCCGTCTCGTGGTGGACGGACGCGAACTCGAACACCGGCCCGCGCAGACATCGCTCGCCGACCGCATCGCCGACCTCTACGGCGACACTTTTCTGTCCCAACTCTGCGAGATCGATCTCCGCCAGCAGGACCTCCATATCCACGGATTCGCCGGCATCCCCAGCCTCAACCGCTCCGACCGCCGCGATCAGGTCGTCCTCGTCAACCGCCGCGCCTCCACCGCTCCCGTCGTCGGCTACGCCATCAAAGAAAGCTACCGCGACACCCTCCCCCGCGACCGCAACCCCGTTGTATTCCTGCACCTCGACATGCCCCCCGACTGGGTCGACGTCAACGTCCACCCCACCAAACGCGAAGTCCGTTTCCGCAACGCCCAGCGCGTCCGCGACGCCATCTTCACCGCCCTCGACCGCGCCCTCAGCCCCGCCGCCACATCGGACACCCCGCCCGCCCCCGCCGTTCCCGAACCCCAGCCCCCTCAAGCCTCCCCCCAGTCTCCCTCAGGACCCCCTGCCGTCTTTTCTTGTTATCTCCGCGATAGCGGCCAATTCCCC
>JAFIGD010000017.1 GCA_020831625.1 Verrucomicrobiota bacterium
GGGGCAGGGGTAGGGGAGACCACGGATGGAAGACCGCAGATGCTGTGGGGCAGGGGTAGGGGAGACCACGGATGGAAGACCGCAGATGCTGTGGGGCAGGGTGGGGGGAGACCACGGATGGAAGACCACGGATGCTCAATTTGAAGATGGATTTCCTCGAAACGGATCGCAGATTCAAATGCATGTCTGATTCGGAATTCTGGGGTTCCATGATCGAATGGGTGGCGGCACTGTCATTACGATTATTCTACAGAAACCAATTTTCGACGGTCAGCCCGGGGATGCCTTCGAAGTGCCGTATATTTCCGGTGGCGACAATCAGGTTGTGGCGCAGTGCGGTTGCGGCAATCAAAATTTAGGAAATGGCGAGGCGATGATCGCCGAGAGAGGACCAGCGTCTGACAACTTCCGGGTGAGGTCCGGGTTTTAGTCGCTGCGAATAAACGGAGGTGTCGAGGAGGTGAGTCAGCGTTTTCATGCCAGTGGATCTTCACGGTTGGTGGCACCGTTTCGATCCGGCAGGTCAAGTTCTTCGGTAAGCGGGCCGTATTTCGCCTGGCATTCAGCCACCGTTCCCCAAACCGACTGTCTTGAATCCGGCGTATGATATTGGATTATTCTAGCTGTCTGGCTGAAGATTATAAGCAATTATGCTTTTGAACGCCGGTTTGATTGGATAATCGGGATCGGGATCGGGATCGAAATCGGGACCGGCAAGGGGATTACGATTAAGGTTGGGACTACAATTTACTCCGGAATTGCAACTCCGTTTTTCGGGCGGAGGAGTTTGTCGAGGAACATGGCATTCGCGAGAATCATGAGCACATCGAAGGGAAGGCGGAAACGGATGCGGGTGAAGAAGACGGCGGTGAGAAAAACATTGGTGATGATCAGAAGCCATAAGACTTTTTCGAAGGCGGAAAAGGGGCGGGTTTTTGTGAAAAAGGGACGGAACAAAAACAATCCCAGAAGCGGAGCCCAGGTGATGAACAGAACCGCGTCGCGAAAGCGACCGGTTTCGGATGCGGTTTCAAGCCGGTTTCGGAAATAGAAATAGTGTGCGGCTTTCCCCAGATAGAGCCGGAAAGCTTTGCCAGGGTGGGTTTGAATCCATTCCACGGCCAGATCCCGGTAGCGCCGGTCCCGATCCAGTTCGGGAAGCGATTGCATCTCCGGAAGAAGATGACTTCGTTCCACATTCACGCCGGAACCCGGGGTGGTGTTTTCCGAGTTCCCAAGGAATAAATTGAATCCTGAGTTGCTGGAAACCGGAACAAAGGCATCGAAGACCCGGAAATTACGGGCGGACCAGGGCGCAACCACGGTCAGGGAGGCCAGCGCAAGCAGTGCGGTGCGTAAAAATCGCTGTTTAAACGGAGATTCCTCAAATAACAGGACCGCGAAAGCGAGAACCGGCGCTGTGAGCATAAAGGTGGGAATGCACAGAATGAGATATCCCAGCAACAGGCCGGCCAGCAGGGATTTCAGAGCCGATCCCTGAAAAAACATCAACATGAGAATCGAAACGAACAGAAAAGCGCCGAGGGTTTGCGGGTAAAGCGTGGCCGAGGTGAACAGCAGCACCGGATAGGCCAGGATCATGAGCGGGGGCAGGGCCTGACAGCGGTGTCCCTGCTTTTTCATGATTCGGGAAAGCAGCAGCGCGGTGGCGGTCAGCAAAAGCGCCTGGATCAGTTTCACGGAGCGGATGCCTCCGCCCGGACGGTAGACCGCCCAAAGGAAAAACGGGTATCCCGGGGGGCGGAAGGCGGTCAACTGCCCGTCCGGCGCGCGATAGCCCTCACCGGCCAAGAGCGACTCCGCGAGCTGATGGTAGTCGACCTCATCGGGGAAGCGGAGGGAGGCCGGACTGACCGCCGCAAGCCCCGCCGAACATAAGAACAGGAGGACAAGGCATGTTTTTGAGCTGGAAAGCAGGGCCTGAAGTTGTATGACAAGAGAATGCATCGATTTAATCATTTACCCCCGCACCCGGTCAAACAAAAGAGATTTAGGTGAAAAAAATATTGGTGATGGAACCATTGCCGGGCGGACATCGGGAGCATTTTTTGAAAGCGCTTGCAGATGAAATCCGGCGACGGAGCGACAGAGAATCCCAATATGTATTTGTGGTCGCTGAGTCATCGGAGATTGACTATCCTCCAAGGATCGCGGTGGACCGGGTGCCTGTGGCCGAAACGGATCGGCTTTCGGGTTGGAACAAAAAACGTTCGATGGGCCGTCTTTTGGAGCAGCGGGTGCAAACGCACCAGCCGGATGAGGTTATCCTGCTGGAACTGACCCAGTATGAATGGTCCCTGTTGTGGAAAAAAATTCCCGCCACGCTTTCCGCGATCGTTTTTGTGCAGCCGCCTCATATTTGCTCAAGGCTGAAACGGGAATTCAAATTTTTAAAAACCCGACTGCTGTTGTGCCGGAATGTATGGAGGACGTTGTATTTTTTGAACGGGGACGGCACCGCCAGGATCCTTCGGGAGCGTTTCAAACGTGTTCGAACGGAGTTTTCGGGCGTTCCCGACCCGGTGATTGAATGGGCGGAGGGGGTTGGGGCATCTGTGGATGTGGATGCCGGACGTTCCACCGCACTTTATTTCGGGGCGGTTTCCCGGCGAAAGGGTTTCGGTGTGCTGGTGGACGCATTGTTGATGCTGCCCGTTTCAATTCAGAAACGCCTGGAACTGGTGATTTGCGGGAAACCGGAGGATCCCGTCTATTTCTCCGATGAACTGAATCGGCTCCGGGGACATGGGGGCGCGCTGAAACTGACGGTGGAGGCCGCATTTTTGGAGGAATTCCGGGTTAAGGCGTATTTTGAAGCCTGTGACTGGGTGTTGATGCCTTACACCCGGCCTGAATATTCGAGCGGAGTCCTTGGCCTTGCGGCCCGTGCCGGAAAGCCGGTTTTGGGACCGGAGGGGGGGCTTTTAGGCAGCTTGATTCAGGAATACGGGCTTGGACGGAGCTGCGCAATCACTCCTGACTCTCTTAAAAACGAGATCGAAAAGGCGGTGACATCCGGAATTTCTTTCAACCGTGAACGGGCCGCGGTCTACGCGGGGGAAAGAACGCCGGAAGCCTTTGCCCGTATCTTATTGGGGAGGAACGAATGAAAAAGCCGCAACGTTCCCCCCCTGGTTTTTTTCACGACAGTTTGTCCGATTTTGATGAAATTTGCCGATTAAACGCGCCGAAGGTATACCTTTACAAAGGGTTGCTGGATGTGAAGGTTAAAACAAAGCCTTTTCGGCAGATGCTGATTTTTTGGCGCCATCTCCGGTTTTGGTGGTACTTGATCCGTCACTCAGACGGGGATCAGGTCATTCTGGTGCGTGAGTTTTCCAATGTGCCGATGTGGATGATCAGCTTCGGGTGCCGGCGTGCGCTTCCCCGTTTGCTGCTGCTGAATCATCATAATCTCCAGTGGGCGCTGCATCGGCGCTGGAACCGAAGGGCGATGTGTGCTCTTCAAAGACGGGGCGCGAATTTTCTATTTTTTGAGTTTGTTCCCGAAATGGCGCTTAAAAAAATTGGAATGACCGAAAACGGCTGTTATGCGATCCGGCATCCTGTGAAGCCAATGAGGGAGCGAAGGGGGGGGCCAGATCATGACGTCGGGTTTTTCGGAATTTGGAAGAATGACGGAGAGACTAAAGCGATGCTTCGGGCTTTATTGAATGACCCCTCAGCTCCTAAAATTCTGATTGGGGCCCCGAATATCCAAGAAGCCCGCAACGATCTGGGTGATGAGGCGCGTTCGATGACATTCGTGAACACGGCGGCTCCTGAAATCTTCCATGCGACGATGCAAAGATGCCGGTGGATTTGCCTTCCTTACGCGAGGGAGACACACGAATATCGGGTTTCCGGCCTGCTGAGCGACGCGGTGGCGAACCACGTTTCAGTGTTGATTCCTGATTATCCGATGTTAAGTGAGCAAATGAATTGGCCGGAGCCGACGGGCATGATGCTGAACGTTGACGAAAAGCATTATCTTTCAAAGCTTTGTCTTTCTGAAAGCGGAATAGACTCCCAAGCTTTCCGTTTGCATTGCGAGGAACGTTCCGCACAGAAACTGGCCAAAACGCTTGAGGGTATTCTTGAAAACATCTCCAAATAACATTCAGATTTTGAATTTGAAAATTGCCGACCTGACCTTGACAGAGCTTTTGGGCAGGCTCAGAGAGCTTGCCGTGCAACCGGGCGTATCGATTGTAAACTATGCAAATGCCCATGGATGCAATTTAAGTCTTAAAAACAGGGATTTTCAGCAGGCCATGTCGGAGGCGGATATTGTCTTTTGCGATGGGGTTGGGGTCAAAATCGGAGCCCGAATTCTGGGTACACCGCTGAAAGACCGGATGACGCCGCCGGATTGGATTGATCGATTTTTTCAACAATGTGTCGATGACCGGGCAAGTGTCTATTTTATCGGAGAAAGAGAGGAGGACTGTCGAAGGTTTTATGAGACCGTTCTGCGGAATCATCCCGACCTGAAGGTGGCCGGAAGCCATCATGGGTATTTCCAGTTCGACTCAGAAGAAGAGGTGCTGTTGGTTTCCGAGTTGAACCGATTGCGCCCACATTTCATCCTCACCGGCATGGGAATGCCCAAACAGGAGCTGTGGGCGCAGAGAATGAAAAACCTTGTTCAATCCGGCGTGATTCTTTCCACCGGCGCTCTTTTTCTTTGGTACGCCGGAAAAGAAACAAGGCGGCGGAATTTTTTAACCGACAACGGTTTCGAGTGGCTGTTGCGTTATTTGCGGCATCCCGTGGCGCATTTCCGAAGGTACATCTTAGGGAATCCGTTGTTCATTTTCAGAATCTTGAAGCAGAAAGCGGGACTTGCCGTATGAAGAGTAATATTGTTTTAACCGTTTTACTCAGCACATTATTTGTGGTTGGCGCAGTGTTTTTTCTGATTTCAAGAGGAATGGCCATGTATTTAATGGCTCTTCCGGCGATTCCGGCAGGAATCTATTTGTTGAATAAGCCCAAATTTCTGTACGGGGCGATCATCTGTCTGCCCTTCAGCCGGATTACGGTTCCGGGACTGCCAGGTTCACTCTACCTTTTCCATTTATTTTTGCTTTTTGCGTTCGGAACCGGATTACTCAATAACGCTATACAGAAAAACAACAGACGTGGATTTTCATTAGCCCAAAAATCAGCGATGCTGTTTATGTTAAATATATTTGTTATCATGTATTTCCGGGGGGCCGGTCTGCGGATATTCGGGGGGGATCAATGGGGGGGAATGCGGTATGTTGAGCTTTTGACACCCTTTTTGCTCCTTTTTCTGAACCCTCCATTTGTTTATTCTACTAGCGAATGGAAGCGCATCATGATTTTGTTCATGATCTTCAGTGCGCTTCCCTTGTTTTCGGAGATCGTATTTCTGGCGTCCGGAGGTAGATTGTACCATTTATATTATGTTATAAAATTCAATATGAGTACTTTTAACAGTTACCTTGCCGAAATGAGAGGTGCTGATGTTGTGCGTTTTCAAACCGCAAATAGACTCGCTCCATTTGTTATTATCGCTTCATTAGTTTTATATCGCATGAAAACAAAGTCTATTTTCTATGTGGTTTTATATATATTTGGAGTGCTTCTTGTTGGGATATCCGGACATCGTTCGGTTTTTATTGATCTGGTGTTTTTAAGCTGGGTGACGTTTTTAATCAGTTTTTGGAAGCAACGGTGGGTTTATTTTCTGGTGTCTTTTTTTGGAGGACTGGTGGTGATTGGAAGTGTTTACCTTTTTGCAGCCGATTTACCGACAAACTTCCAGCGAGCGATTTCATTTCTTCCTGGGATCTCGATCAGTGAAGCGGCCCGAATGGATGCAATGATTACGATCGACTGGAGGCTTAACCTTTGGAATGAGGGGCTTACAGAGTTGCAACTTAACCCTATGTACTTGATCTTAGGGAAAGGATTGACGTATTCTGCAGCTGAATATATGGCGCTTCAGCTTTTTGATTTTCATTACTGGTGGGCCATTCTCACTTCGAATTACCATCAAGGTGTTTTGAGTCTGTTAATTATTACGGGAACCCCCGGACTTTTGTTCGTTGTCAGCTTTTTCGGGTTTACTATCAATGAATCGATTAGGAACGTGAGGAAAATGATTCGGATACCATTTATAACAGATTTATACCTCCTTTTAGTCCTTTATTTCATTTTGTTGGTCTTTAAATATTTCGTTGTTTATGGTGACATGACCTCCTCCTTCATACCGATTTGTTATACCGCATTCCTGCTCAAACAACTACATTTGACCTACAGAGAAGAAGTCAGGCTCAATGAAACCACAAAGACTTAAACCCATCCTTATAACAGGTTCTCATCGTTCAGGAACGACCTGGGTAGGAAGAATGCTGGCGGAAAGTCCCGGGGTGGCTTATATTCAGGAGCCGATGAATCCCGGGCACCGCCGGGGGGAGTGTCGCGCGGATTTTGGTGCATGGTTTCCAAAATTGGATGAAAAGAGCGGCGCGGGTTTTGTGAGGGATTTACAGGATTGCCTGTCGTTTCGGTATGATCTTCGCGCGGCCTGTACCGGTGCGCAAGGAATCAAACCTTGGCTCCGAATACCCTATGATCAATGTCGGTGTTGGTGGCATCGCTGTCTTAGGACGCGCCCTTTGATGAAAGATCCGATTGCGCTGTTGTCTGCGGAATGGCTGGCCCGGCAATTTGATATGGATGTGATTATCATGATCCGCCACCCGGCGGCCTTTGTCGGGAGCCTGAAACGGACAGGATGGAACTTCCCCTTTCAAGATTTGGTGCGACAGGGGGTCTGTCTTCAAGAATCTCTCCGGAAATTTCAGGTGGATGTGGAGCGTTTTGCCAGGGAACCTCAGGACGTCGTTTCGCAGGGAATACTTCTTTGGAATCTCTTCCACACCGTCATCCGGGACTATCAACTCCGCCATCCTGAGTGGAATTATGTGCGCCACGAGGATCTATCCTTAGATCCGCTTCAAGGGTTTGAAGCTCTTTTTCATGCGGTCGGGCTTGATTTTAGTGACACGGTGAGGCGAAAAATTGAATGCTCGACGAAAGCAGTTCACTCAGGTCAAGAAGCCCTGCACAGCGTTCAGCGGGACAGTCGGAAGAATGTGGATTCCTGGCGGAAACGTTTGGAACTCACTGAAATTGAACAGATACAATCGGGTACGGTGGAATTAGCAGTGTATTTTTACGGTGAAAATTTCATTTTTCATAAAACACCTAAAGACTAATCGTCTTTATAGGGATAACCGACGGATTTCAGATCCAGTTTAAATCGTTCTGCAACCATTCGGTTTCCTTTTCCGTAAATGGAGTCAACGGCTTTTCGTTCGTCGGGCGTCAAAGGTTGAGTAAGTTGCTTTGACAAATATGACCAGAACTCCCCCGGAAGTGTTTTTTCCGATATTTTCAAAAATGATTTTCCCATAGGAAAACGTTGAATTTTTCGAATCCACCGCCGATCACGGTGCCAACCACTGGCAGAGGTGTTTGACGGGTTCAATTTTTCCTTGTGAGCCTTATTGAGAAGCGTTGAATTTGAAATACCGAGTAGGTTTCCTATATCGGAAATAAATCTGACCGGGTTTTGAATAAAATCTTCATACAGAAAAACATGTATATTTTCCTCTCCAAAGAGCGAACTGTATGTATTTAAAACTCTTTTGTAATCCAGCGCTTTTGCAAAACCTCTCTGCTCTCCTATTACGCATGTATTTAGATACTTTTTCCATGAAAGCTCCGGAACAAAATAACTGTGATAAGAAGGCAGCAAACTATATTGACTTCGAAGGGTAATAATAATTTGTGGGGGGGTGTTTTTGTCTTCTGTCAGGCTGCTGAAATAGGTGAAAATCCGTGAAGCGGTGTCTTCAATATTATGCCCTTCGCTTTCAAAACCTTTACCGTACCGGGTGTTTCGAACAAAACCCTCCTGAGATATCAGGACCTTTGAACACCCACAGTTTGTAATTTCTTTTAATAATACGTCCTTTTCATTAAGAGCCTGGTCAAACAAGTCTCCACCTAAAAGAAGAGCCTGCTCAAGGCGCTTTATGTTTTCAGCAGAAAACGGCTTTCCCAGATAGTACAATGAATCCGCATTTTGAAACAATGTCCGTTGCAGGGTTGTTGTTGCTGTTTTAGGGTATCCGATGTGAATAAAATAAATGGGTTTCATTATTAAACTTTAAGGTTGAATGATTTTAACTCTTTGTAAATTGAATGTAAGCGAAAAAACAAAAATAAGGACAAAAATTGTATCCTGAAAACCGGCCGCATCTCTTTGACCGCTGCCGTGAGAGCGAATGTGCAGAAAAACTGTGAGCATACTGTTGCGATGGCGGCACCGGTTCCTCCCAAATGCGGTATCAACAGCGCATTTAAAGATAGATTGACAGCACTGCCGACCATAGAGGAGATAAGAGAGATTTTAAAGCCTCCTCTCCCCACAATATCAACATTCCTAGCTACACCTTGGAAAACAAACACACAACTCCAAATATGAATTTGAAGGATGATGGACGCAGAGGCATAAGCTTCTCCAAAAATTGTGCGAACAATCCATGGAGCCATTAGACACATGGGTGTTGCGATCAGGTAGGCAATCCCCGTGTTGAAATCCATATAGGACTGCATCCTTTTCCAATAAGCCTGGGCGCTCTTTTTTCTCGCATGTAATATGGGCGGAGTCAATGAAGATGCCAGTAACATTGGGATAACATACCAAAGACTGCTTAAACGAGAGGCTGCCGCATATTCACCCACAGCGATTTCGCCCTGCATGGATTTCAGCATCACTTGATCCATTCGTAAATAGAGATTGACCGCAAATCCGTTTAAAATCAATGGCCATGATTGTTTGAGTAATCCTTTTGCCATTTCTTTCGAGACGGTCCATTTCCTGATAGATTGAACATGTTTTGAATACAATCCCGCAAGCATCAGGCCGATAAAGGTGTTTTCAAGTAAGAAGATAACCGCAAAAACTAGAAGATCGGCGCCCAGTCGAATGGCGATTAATTTCAATATCGCTGAAAGAATAACCGGTATGGTGGTAGAAAAAACGACATATTTTGACTGGGTATGCGCGTCGAACCAAATATTTATGCACCGAAATGAATCGGCAATCAGGATGGCACCGAATGCCGTAAATAAACCTCGTTCAACAGGTGATGTTGGTAAAGAATAAACCAACAACAGTAGAATCCCGTAAATAATAGTCCCTGCAAACACGTTTAAAAAAAAGGCGGTTCCAAGAACGGTCTGTTGTGATTCAGGTTCTTCAATACAACGCTTTCTCAGAACTCCTGTCAGGCCAAGATTGCCAAGATTCTGAAGTAAGAGCACAACAGAAAGCACATAGTTATATGCTCCATATTGTCCAGGTCCCAAATATCTGGCCACCCACGCGGACGCCACCAGCCCGACTCCCATGCGGATTGATTGACCTCCGAAGAGCCAGAGTGTGTTTTGGGCGTAGCGATTTTTTAACATATTTTTTTGTAAATGAGGATGTATATTTCAAAAAATATATTTAAATCGTTCCATATCTTTTTGGTATAGATTGGTAACAATTATTTTTTCGTCTGTATTATAATATGATTTATAGTCTCGATTTCGTTTCGATTGATTGAGCCTCGGTGGTTTTGATATAGTTGTTTCTGTTATCGATTCGATATATTTCAGCCCTTTATCAATTTCTTCAACTTTCCCCACAAAATCCATGTTGTCTATATGGTATTTAGGATTATGGTATGTGCTGCAATGGTGAATAATATTTTCGAGTTTCTTATCATAGATTTCTTCAGAAGAGTCATAGTAGACTGTGTGGGTATCAATGTGAGTCCATTCAAGAAAGCGAAGAAATGTTAAAAAGGAATCAAACAACGGCTTGAAAACTTTATAATGCGAAAACATCAGATATGCCGACAGTACCCTATCATAAGGATTCCTGACAAAAGTGAACTTGAACGACTGGTCCCACAGATGGTCAGGAATCAACTCCCGTCCGGTTCGATTAGGATAGTCCCCAGGCCGGGCTGAGCATGAAATTATTTTGGGATTCGTCTCAAAATTTTTGATCAGACTGGTACCCGCGCATTTATGGATATGCATATAAATTGCTTTGATTTGGGTCCGGTTCATTTGAATGCGTTGAGATCCTAAATCCGGATTTTTTCCTCGGAAATTGCTAAATTTATACGGAATATTCTTCATTGTGCGGTTTTTGGGATGTCGATTGATTTTTTGTCAAATTGGCTGTTGGAGTAACCCGTTCAGAATAGATGCAGACGTGATTTTATCGATACACTGCGAAGTGTCAAACACGCAGTTCCAGTTACAAGAGTAGCAGGGGAGGCGTTCTGCGATCCAGTGTTGATTAGAGGAAGTGAACCAGGGCGCAAAATAATCATAATGTCCCCCGCCCAGAATGCACACCATAGGAATGTCCAGAATCGTGGCGATATGTGCGGGCGCAGATTCCATGCAGAGGAGCTGTGTAGATTGCTGAATACGTTTGGCCGCATCCAGGATGGAGGCCGGATACTCAATGTTCACCGGATGAGGTGACTGAAGCAGGCTTTGAAATTTACGGAGATCCGCTTCATCGTCTCGGGTTCCGAACACTGTGACCCGGAAGTCAGGTCTCACCCTTAAAAATTGGTTTACAGTTTCAGAGAGTTTTGGAAGCGGATAGTTCCGCAACCGTGAGCGGGTAACGGGGAAGACTGCCAACTCCGGAGGGGCGTTACGCTTAATCACCTGCAGATTGAGAAAAGGCATGCAGTCTGATTCCAGAAGCGGAGAGTCGATCAAAGCGTTCACCACCGCAAGATGCGCATGAACTTCCAGCGGAAGCTGCCCACGTTCGGTGGGATAAACCGGGGCATGATTAAATCTGTAGGTCCTGTAGCGGTCGGGAGTGGGGGCCGGCATAGGCGTGTCATGGATACCCGAAGAAATTTCCGGATGGAGCCAATTCAGCAGAACATGGTCCATTCCCGTTAAAGAGTGACGCAGACAAACGAGAGTCCCCACCCGATGAGACCGGCAGAAGCAACGAAGAGAGCAGATTTTTGCGAAGGCGTTGCTTGAATTGCCTCGATTTGAGCCTTGCAAAACAATCAGGATCAGATCAGGAAATAAATGTTCGGCGAGATCCTTCACTTGGGGGGAGCAAATCAACCCCCATGGCCCCGGGGCTCGTTTGATGAGTTGGCGAATCACGCCACCCGCCAAAAGAAAATCCCCGATGGCATCCGGTTTGTAAATGAGGTGGATCTCCCTTGCAGACTTTTTTTTATGGGGTTTGCATGAGAATAGGGCTTTTTGAAAAACCCGATACATCCATCCTTTGATCAGCTTTTCGGGATTAGGAAATAAATTCATACAATAAATCTCTATTTTTAGCCGCCTTCTGAGCTAAATTATCCAGGATCATTTTCGATACTGTTTTAAAAGGCAAATGTTGAAAGGTCATAAGATTTTTTGATAATTTTGAGGGTGTTATGATATCAAGCTGCAGTTCCTCGCAAACCGTCTGGATTTTACTGGACCGGTTGATGCCAAGGCATTGACAGCCCAACCAAGCACCCATCAGGAGACAATGATAACGTGAAGAAGCTAGCCGGTCAATCACGGTGAAAACTTCGGTGAAATTTTCAGTTTTTGACGTGAAGTATCCGGGCGTGACCAGTGTGGGATTCTGATGCGCCAAGCACGAACCGGACAGAATTCCGAATGTTTGAAATGTATTAATCTCGGATCCTTTTAAGTTTCGAAATTCATTCGAAAGAAACACCAATTTATGTTCTCGATTTATTCTTTTAGCCTTTAGATAAATATTTAGTAGTGAAAGATAGTTGAGTTTTTCATTATATACATTCAGGGCTAACTCATAGAGTTTATCCGGTTGAAGGGATGATTTGGAACTGATATTTTTCAAACAAACATGAGCCAGGTCCGCCGTAGGCTCAAGACGGGTGCTGGGTATATCAAAATGATTCGTCAAAAATGTAAAGGCGTTTTGGTCTCTGGTGGTGATTAGATTAATGCGAGTGATGATTTTTTGAAGCCGTTCTTGATACCGGATCGATTCAGCTTCGACTCCGACACCGATCAGGGCCACCCTGATGTTTTGGGGCAGGGTCAGAATGTCCTCTTCCATTTGCCGTATGAAGTAATCGCCGGAAAGACTTTGAAATGGAGTGTCACCGACACCCAGCCAATATTCATAAGCGGGTTCCTGCTCGTGTGGCAGCAGCCAAAGGACTGCCGGGAATCGGCGTTTAAGGGTTGCAAGACGACAGGTATCGGTGACCCCAAAAAGAGATAACTCTTTGGGACACAGGCTAAGAAACCCCTCCAACATTAGGTCGTCGCCCACGTTTCCGGCACCATAGAAGCGAAAACCAAGTTTTGCGTATATGTTCATATAATAGTCTTCTAGTATTTAATCTGCGGTTTGACACGAAGATTAATAAAATTTTTACCCTACAAGCGTGTAGTCCCTTTTGATTTAATTTTAGTGTCCCGACAAAGCGGACATTCTTTTGTAGGTTCAGTTACGGGGGGAACGGATTTAGAAGTGATTTTTTTCTTATTAACATTTGAGTCTGATAAAATCTTGATTAAAATAGCCTTTTTGCGTTTACTTAACTTATGCTAAAGTCTTGGTTTTGCTTCACTATTCTCCTTTACGGCCTTGTTTTTTTGGGCAAAAGCATGGCTGCTTCTGTCAGAATCAACGAGGTAATGTCTTCCAACGGCGTGACGATCGCGGATGAGGATGGGGATTTTGAGGATTGGATTGAGCTATACAACTACGGTTCAGAGGAGGTTGATTTGTCCGGATGGGGCTTGTCAGATGACTATGATTCTCCTTTTAAATGGGTATTTCCGGAGGGCACTTTCCTTGAGCCCGGGGGCTTTTTACTGGTTTGGGCTTCGGGTAAAGACCGGATTTCCGGAGAACTTCACACAAATTTCTCGATTTCTCTTTCGGGTGAAGAAGTTTTGTTAAGCCTGCCAGACGGTTCCATGGTTGATCTGTTAGAACCCAGGATTATTCCCCGGGATGTTTCTGTGGGACGGGTTGAGGGTGAAGGGGATATCTGGTTTTACTTTGATGAGCCTTCTCCGGGAAACCCTAATAAAGGAGCTACGTTCTATGGAATCTTGGAACCTCCACTGTTTTCACACTCATCTGGGTTTTATAACTCTCTAGAAAGTCTAAGTTTTGATGCACCCCTGAATGCCTATGTTTTTTATAGCTTAAACGGTTCTGTTCCCGGACCAGAGTCACTTGTCTCCACCTCTGATTTCCATAAGTCATTTAACTATATCGATCCAATTGACCTTATGGCATATGTGGATCGCGAAAATTTATTTTCTGAAATTCCGACAAACACATTAACATATTCCTGGCTTCCTTTGTGGGCACCCCCTGCGAATTTTGTCTATAAAGCAGTTGTTGTTAGGGCTCGTTCGTTTAAGGAGGGCTATCTTCCAAGTCCGGTGGTTACAGCCACCTATTTTTTGGGAGAGGATGTGTATCAAATCTACGGTGATTTGCCGATCATCTCACTGGTCTCAGATTATGAAAACCTATTTTCTCCTGATAGCGGGATCTATGTCCCTGGTCCGGAACCTCAGGATATTAAAGATCAGAATTTTTTCCAAGGATGGAATCGGGATGCACATTTGACTTTTTTTGAGTCATCTCGTCGGGTGGGCTTTGAAGGCGATTTCTCGATAAGAATCCAAGGGGGCAGCTCCCCCGCTAGTCCCCTAAAAGGGCTGCATGTAATTTCAAGGCCCTGGTTGAGCGGAGAAACGCTAAATTACCCTTTATTTGCCGGACGGAGTGGACGTGCATCCGAGGTGGAAACCTTTCGACGTTTTATTTTACGAGGCTGGGGAAGTGCGCTTAACTGGCCTGTTTTCTTCTCTGATGCTTATCATCAGCAACTCGCAGTGGATACAGGTCAGGATATTCAGCACTACCGACCTGTTGTTGTGTTTATCAATGGAGAATATTGGGGCTTGCAGGAAATCAGAGAATATAATCGATGCATTGGGTATCTGCGAGAGCATCATGATTTGTCAAAAAGTGATGAAATCGATGTTATTAATCGGCATGGCGCATCTGAAGGCGATCTTGAAGAATGGACCCGATTCATCACCTTCCTTGAGTCTAATGACTTAAGCTTGGAGGAAAACTATGAAATGGTGAGTGAGATGATGGATGTTGATAATTTTATCGATTATATTGTTCACTCTACTTACACCGGTAAGCGGGACTGGCCCGGGCAAAATGAAGCGTGGTGGCGAGCTCGGAAGGAAGGCGCAAAATGGAGATGGATCCAATTTGATATGGACCATGGACTGGGTACTTTTTGGTCTTTTCCTGAACACAGTATGATTGAACAGGTCGTTAACGGACGAGGTAGCCGTGGGCCTCATCCCGTTTTGGTAGCACTGCTTGAAAATGATAAGTTTAAAAAGCAGTTTGTCCTGAGATATACTGATTGGATGAACAGTTATCTTTCCCTTGCCCGTGAGAAGTCCGTTTTTCAGGCACTTTCCGATGAGTTGTATCCTTATGTTGCTGAACATGAAGCCCGCTGGCCTTTTGATCAGGAGTGGGGCCACGGCCAGACTTTAGCACGCGACATTTTTCAACGAAGAGCCGCTTTAAGACCCCTTCAATTGCAAGATACCCTTGGGCTACAATCTCTCTGGAGCTTAAATCTTTTTGCGAATAACGTTTATGGAAATCTTTCGATAAACAGCCTTCTCCTTGATAACCGTATGGTTGGCTTCAATATAAACAAAAATACGCCCTGGGTAGGGAATTATTATGAAGACTATCCCGTGACGATTACGGCCATACCCAAACCGGGCCACCGGTTTGCGGGGTGGGTGGTGTCGGGTGCGGGGGCGATGGGGGAGATGAGTGAGGGAGCACCGGAATTTTACTCGACGGAGCCGGTGATTGCGTTGTCTCTGTCGGAGGATACGAATGTTGAGGCGGTGTTTGAGCCGATTCCTCTGATTGAATTGCCGGTGGCGGTTCATGTGTGGGACTTCGAGGATGCCGTGAGTCTGCTGGCTCCTTCGTTTACCCTGGGCGGCGGGGTGCTTTCGATTGCGCCGGGTGGGGGGACGGTGATCGAGGAAAACACGGGCGGGGACTTTGAATCGCAACATCTGCGGGTGAACAATCCCTTGGGGGCGGTGATGACCTTTGCGCTGCCCACAAGCGGGTATGAGCAGATCACGCTCGATTTCCTGACCCGCCGCTCGGGGCAGGGGGCCGGGCTGATGTCGGTGGAATACACCACGGACGGAGTCTCCTGGAGTGCCAAGGACACGGTCACGGTGTTTAACGCTCCGCCGCAACCGCAGTCGTTTGACTTCAGTGCCGTGGAGGCGGTGAAGGATAATCCGAATTTCGCGGTCAGGGTTTCGTTTGCCCAGGGGGCCGGGGGCACTGCGGGCAACAACCGCTTTGATGACGTGGTGCTGTCCGGCATCGCGCTGCCGGGCACAAATCAGCCGCCGGTGGTTCAAGAAGAGGCGGTTCCCGAGTTTTTGGGGCTGACGTCGGCGGGGGCGGTCACGTCCTTTCATCTAAATGACTGGTTTACAGATCCGAATCAGGATGATGTGCTGACGTATGTTGTGTCCAGCAGCAATCCGGCGGTGGCCGCGGCGGGTTTGTTCGGAAATGATTTGCTGCTGACGCCGCTTGCCGCCGGGAACGCATGGATCACGGTGAGTGCGGATGACGGCGTGAATCCGCCGGTTTCGACGGAGTTGCATGTGCTGGTGTATCCGGCGCCGTTTGCGTTGAGCGGGGGAAATTACGTTTTCAATCACTGGAGCGCGGACGCGTCGGCCGGCAGTTTTCCGGATCATATGATTTTTCTGCAAAGTGGAGTTTCCGATCCGGGATTAAGCGAGGCGTTGCTTTTTGCGTATTCGATTGCCGGTGACGCTCATGTGGACGATGATGAGAATTTCCCGTACGCGGCCACTTCCCGCACCCGGATCAACGGACTGGGGGCGGACGGGATCAGTTTCATCAACACCGGACGGGGGCGCGATGTGGGGTCGGCCCTGCTGGCGCTGGACACAAGCGGGGTGACGGATGTTGCGGTGGGTTTCACGGCGGGCACGGTGATGCCGAACACCCGGATCTACGCGATTCGTCTGCAGTACCGCACGGCGCTGGATGCGGACTGGAGCGATGTGCTGAACGATCAGAATCAGCCGGTCGAATATCTGCGCAGTGTGACCCCGGGGGATGCGGTGACCTTCGGGCCGATCCTGTTGCCGGCGGCGCTGGAGGATCAGCCTTTGGTGCAGTTGCAGTGGCGGTATTATCATGTTGCGGGAACATCCGGTGCCCGGGCAATGCTGCGGCTGGATGATGTTGTGGTGACGTCATCCGCTTCGCCTTTGGAGCCGGAAACCTTTATGGTGGAGGGGCTGACTCCGCACCTCGCCGAAGGGCCGCTGCCGGGCTTTACGGTGCGGGTGGTGGATCCGGACGGCTTTACGGTGACGTCCTTCAACGGGCCGGTGACGCTGGCACTGTCCGGGGACGGGACGCTTTCGGGATCGGTCACGGTCAACGCGGTGGACGGGATTGCGGAATTCGATGATCTGGTGCTTGGCGGAGCCGGGGCGTTCACGTTGACGGTTTCGGCGGACGGGGTTCCGGCCGAGAAGATCCTTGAGACCCGCGCGCTCCGTCTGGTTGCGGTCTTGCAGCCGCGCTATCTGCAGGGTGAGCAGGATGCGGGGGGGGATAACTTCAACCGGATTCCGGTCGCCTTCCGCTATCGGATCGAGGGGCTGGAGCCCGGCGCGCCGTATCGGTACGGGAACCGGATGGCGCTGGATGCGCAGGACACGGCTCCGGACGATAACGGCGCCGGAAATTTCATTCTGATTCCCGCCGGGGGCGGAGATTGGGTGCGCAGCACATCGGCGCCGCGGTTCCGCGACGAAGACGTGAACATCCGCCATGCGGTATTGACCGCGGACGAAAACGGGGTGTGGGAGGGCTGGGTGGTCACCGAGCCCAGCGGCAACACGCGGTTCACGCCGGGCCATGAGCTGCGGCCTCTGATCATGCTCAATGACGGTGCGGACGGTGAGGAACCCGCCTGGTTCCTGCGCGCCGAACATACGGTCAAGGTTTTGGAACTCGGGACAGCTGCCGGACAGGCCACAGCGGTGTACGGCGAGGCGGATGCGGAATCCGCCGCGCTTGTGGCCCTGTATGCGGACAGTGATTTGATTGCGCTGACGCATGTTGAGGCGGGCGGGTCAGAATTTGACGACCGCTATGCGGATTTTTACTTCGACTCCGTGGCCGGGCATCCGGGGCGGTGGGGGAGTCTGATCCCGAATGATTTGGCGGCCGGTATCGACCGGATTGAGTTTCTGGATCTGGACGCGCAGGTGTTGGAAAGTGTGGAGGACGATCTGGAGGGGGCGGTTTTGGCCGACGGCGGAACGGTGGCGCTGTGGCTGCCCGCTGAGTCCGGTTTTGTTTTTCTGCCGGGCGGGGACGGCCGGTGGGATGATCCCAACCACTGGATGGCCCCCGGCTGGCCGAGCGCCCCGGATGAGATGGTGATCATCCCCGCGCCTCTTTTCGGAGACCGTTCGGTGATCATTTCCGAAGGGGTGCATGCGGTTGTGGGGACCCTGTTGATGACGAACGGGGGCTACCGAAACCGCATCGCGGGTCCGGGAGATCTTACGTTTGACGCTGCCGGACACGCCGCGATGGTGGCGGTCCCGGATGCGGGTCCGGGCTGGGCGGAATTTGATCTGGACGGGACGGTGACCCTGGTGTCGGATTTGCTGTTGGACACGTACAGCGTTGAGGAGAATCCGTTTGAGCCGGAGTTCGGGGCGTTGCGGTTGCGGGGAACGTGGCAGGGTTCCGGTGATTTGGTGAAGCTGAGCCCCGGAACGGCGAGTCTCACGGGAGAAAATAAACAATTTACGGGCGCGCTTCGGATCGAGGAGGGGGTGTTGCGGATCACCGAATCGTCAACGCCCGGCCAGGTGGCGTCCGCGCGGGTGTTTCCGGGCGGTCAGTTGCGCCTGGTGTCCGAGGGTGTCGGGCGGGTGTATGATTTCGGAGTGCCGGTGGAACTCGCGGGAAGCGGACGGAATCCCGAAGATGTGGAGACCGGGGAGCAGTACGGCATTCTGGGAGCCCTGCGGTTCGATCCGTTCGCCAACGACAGCGAGGCGATTCTGCCGGGCGGGGTTATTCTTGCGGGCGGCGGTTCCGTTTCGCTGCACGTGGACGGCACCCGGAATGTGCTGGAGATCGGCGGGTCGCTTGGCGGTCCGGGTGCTTTTTCCAAAACCGGGGGCGGAACGCTGCGGTTATCCGGAGAGGATGTTTCGGCGTTGACCGCGTCTGTGGATAACGGCACCCTGCGGGTGGATGGATCGTATCCGGCGCTGGCGGTTTCACTGGGGGCGGACGGCGTGCTCACCGGCGCGGGTCGCGTGGCCACGGCTTCCGGTTCGGGAAGCGTGACTTTGGGACCCGGAGAGGTGCTGACCGCTCAAAGCGTTTCCGGCCTGTCGTACCGCTTCCGGTATGCGGCGGGCGAATCCGCGCCGATTTTGCGCCTTGAGAGCGAAACGCCGTTCGGCCCCGGATTTAATTCGGCGAACACGTTTGCGTTGTATTTGGATCAAATGCCTCCGGCGCATCCGCGGTTCGGATTTTTCAGTGACGCGTCCGCAGGCGTGGCCGACATCGTGACTGACGGAGACTGGTTTTATTATGTGCGGGGCGATGAGGACGAAGCCGGCGGGGTGATGTATCAGGGGGTGAATTACGTTCTTTTGGATGTGGATCAGAAGCTGTTCACCGCGCGTCACCGGTTGGACGGGGTGGAGGGAACGCTGCTGGGCGCGGGGGTGGGGCCGGCGGGATATTCGGCCTGGGCGGCGGTGAATTTGGGTCCGGAGGATGCGGACGGGCCGACGGATAATCCCTTCGGCACCGGGCCGAATCTGCTGAAGTACGCCCTTGGGCTGTCCGCGGGGGTGAGTGCCGGAGAGGACGCGGTTTGGCTGGGTGTGGATGCGGCCGGACGGCTGTTCGCCCGCTTCCGCCGGGATCCCGATCTTGTGGATGTGGTCTATTTTGTGGAGGTGACCCCGGATCTGACCGACTGGTCGGACGCGGAAATCCTTTATGATTCCAGTATGTCCGCGGAAGAGAACAACGATTTTGACCGGATGCTGATTTTGGATGATGCCCCGGAGGGCAGTCCGCGGTTTCTGCGGTTGAGGATTATGTTGCCGGGGGAGTGGTTGGAATGACGAGTGACGAGTGACGAGTGACGAATTTTGAAATCGAACCCGCCTCGGCGGGCAGGCATCGAATCGTAACCGTAATCATCCTCGTGATCGTCATCGGGTTCGGGATCGATTAGGATTACGATTAAGATTAGGATTACGATTAAGACTTGTGGGCCTTGGCGTATTCAGAAAACGGAGGGAAAGACCTCGGATAAAAGACCACGGATGCTGTGGGGCAGCGCATTATTTGAACAGAAGGCCGCAAAGGGGGCGGAGGGTTTTGAGGCAGGGGGGGATATGTTATGGCTGGGGCGGGATCCTGGTGAAGGTGCCGCGCGTATTCGGGCCGGATGTGTTTTCATCAAAGTTAAGGTTTATATTGCCGTTGTACCAGCCTGTGGTTTCAGTGTGGAATGAGAATACAGTCCTGAAGTTGGATATTTCATCCGGCCCAACCGGAGTGTTAAATTCAACAAAAATCTCTCTTGCTTGCAGGGCTCTGGCCCAGCTTCCCTGACTGTTGATATAAAGGCCGGATGTTGGAATCCCGGGGTAGATACTGTTCTCAAAGAATCCGTACGTTAAGGTTCCTGAAGTCGTGTCCCCGGCGGTGGCTTCGAACTGCCAGTTGCCGCCGCCGGTGCCGTTGAAGGAGAGGGTGAGGACTCCGCCGCCGGCATTCAGGATCATTTGATTGCCGGCTGCGAAAATGTTTTGCGGCAGGTCCGGGACGTGGCTGTAATCCACGACTGGCAGCGTGAAAAAGGTTTGTTTCGGGCCGACGACTGGTGTGACATCCACTTCCTGAATCCCGGCGGGGTTCATGTTCAAAAGATTGCCGGGGCGAAACCATGTTTGCAAATTTTCGCTTTGGTACAGAGGTAAGTCCTGTTTGGGTCCGGCATTGAACGCGACGAATGTCCGCCCGTCGGGTTGGGGGCGTAGGGCCATTTGGGGGCCGCTGACCTGGGGGAGGCCGTGGGTTGGGGAGTGGGGATCGAAACTGGCGAGCCCGGGGCCTGAAATCGTTATGGAGTCGATGATGATGTCGGTAAGGGGGCGGTCGTCGTCATCGGTTGGAAATTCAGCGGGGTTTGTGAAGCTGTCGATGAGGGCGAGGCTGTCGGGGAAATCGTTATCATTGATGACGGTGCCGAAGATCGTGTGGAGGTCGTCAAGGAAGGAGGTGTCGGCGAGAGTGATGAAAAACTGGGAGCCGTTGGAGTTGGGGCCGCTGTGGGCCATGGAGAGGATATAGGGTCCGTCGTGGCGGAGCGTGGGGTCGAATTGGTCCTGAAAGACGTAGCCGGGTCCGCCGGTTCCGGTGCCGAGCGGATCGCCGCCCTGGATCATAAAATTGTGGATGAGCCGGTGGAAGATGAGGCCGTTGTAGAACGGAACGCCTTCCCGGACGGCCCCGTTTGCGGGGTCAATCCAGGCGCGGGTCCCTTGGGCGAGTCCGATGAAATTGGCGACGGCGCGGGGGGCTTTGTCCTCGTGCAGGAGGACGCGGACGGTTCCAAGAGGGCTGTCGCCTTCGCGGAGGGTGATGTCGGCGTGGATTTGGGCTTTCAGAGCGGGGACGTGGAGAAAAGACAGAAGGATGAGATATTGAAAGAAACGCATACCTTTAGTCTAATCAGAGTCAGCCGGAAAGATCAATGCCGTTTCTTGTCAGGACCTGCCCCATATTTGACAGGATCACGCCGGCCACATGCACGCTTATTTTCGACAGGATAACAGGATCAACCGGATTTTATGGTGATTTTCTGTCTCATCCTGCTCTATAGAGGGGGATGCGGGGATGAGAATTCCATCTCAACACCAACGCATGACCCCATCACCCTTATGCTCTACTTCAGCGGGGCTGTTTGCGGCTGAGGAGGGTGTGGGGGTGGGTGGGTTCGGGGCGTTTGAAGACGGGGAGTTTGTGTTTGAATTTGAGGAAGATCGCCTGCCAAATGATCCGGGGCATGGTGAGCCAGGCGCGGAGGGGGTAGCGGCGGCGTTCGCGGCAGATTTCGGCCCGGGTGAGGGGACGGCCTTCGCCCTCGATCCAGGTTTCGATGATTTTTTGACCGTCGCGATATAAATCCACGCCGATGTAGAGCTGTTGGGCGTTCCTTCGGCAGGTGAACTGATAAGTTCCCTCCATGTTGTTGAAGGGGGAGACGTGAAATTCTTTGTCGTGCGCGCCGTCGCTGAGCTGCGTGTTTTCGGGTTTCTCCATGCGCACCGGGTAGATATGGCGGTCGCCGAAGGTGTTGTTGACTTCGGCGATCATGCCCTGAAGTCCGCCTTCGGCGTCTTCGAGAAGATAAAAGCTGACGGGATTGAAGACGCGTCCGAACCAGCGCAGGGCGGTGACGAGGGTGACGCGGGTGATGTCGGCAGGCAGGGTCAGCTGCTCGATCCAGGGCCGGAGCTTTTCCCGAATGGGTTCAGAATCGGGGCGGAGATAGTCTTTGTCGTGCAGACTGACGGTGGCGAAGCGGTTGTGCGCGAAGTCGGCAATGCTTTTTTCGAGGGCGGGAATGTCTTCGAGATCGATGGCGTAGAAGGTGACGGCGTTGCGGAAGCGGTGCACGGCCGGATGCAGCCGGGCGTGTTCGACATGGCCGTGAAAGATGAGGCTGTTCATAAGCGGGCCAGCAGTTTTTCGGACATGTCGACGGCGGATTTGACCGCGTCCTCATGAAAGCCGAAGCCGAAGTAGCTGCCGACCAGCCAGGTGTTGCGGGCTCCGTTGCGTTCGCGAAGCGGGGTCTGGGCGTCCATCGCCGCGCGGGTGTACTGCGGATGATGCAGCACGGCGCGGTTGATGACGTGTTCTTCAGGGATGTCGCCGAGGCGGTTGAGGGTGACGAAGTATTCGCGTTCGGTTTTCAGGTTTTGCAGTCGGTTCATCCAGTAGGTGACGCTGACGGGCTTTTTGGCGTCGAATCCGATTTCGCGGGCGAAGTTCCAGGAGGCCCAGCAGGGGCGGGGTACGGGCATCACGTCCTTCCAGGTGTGCAGCACCACGTCGTTGGGCTGATACGTCCAGGCGCCGAGAAGGCGGGATTCGTCCGCATCGGGATCGCCGAGAAGCTGCAGGGCCTCATCGGCGTGCGCGCCGATGACCACGTGGTCAAAAGACGTTTTCCGACCGTCGGAAAACAGCAGGTCGACCTTTTCCGAGGTTCGGAAAATCTTTTCCGGGGTTTCACCGACGCGGACATCGGCCTTGAGGTGTTTGAGGGCTTTGCGGACGTAGGTCTGGCTGCCGCCGCGGACGATGCGCCACTGGGGACGGTTTTTGAGGGTGAGCAGTCCGTGGTTCTGAAAGAAATGCAGGTAGGGTTCGGCGGGGAAATCGGCGAGGCTTTCGGGGGGGGAGGACCAGATGGCGGCACCCATGGCGAAGAGGTAGCGGTCGCGGAAGACGGGAGAGAACTTGTGCGTCTGGAGGAAGTCTCCGAGGCTCTGGGTTTTGGCGGAGCCGTCCGCCAGGGCGCGGGTGCCGACGGTTCCGAAGCGGCGCAGTTCCCGCAGGAGGGTCCAGTGCGGCGGGGAGACGAGATGTTTCCAGGAGGGGAAGATGCCGCGCAGGGTGGTGCCGGCGTAGGCGTAGCCGCTGGTGACGTCGTGATAGCTGAAGGACATGTCGCTGTCTTCGAGTTCCACCTCCCATTCGCGCAGGAGCGCGGAGAAATGGGGGTAGTTGCGGTGGTTCATGACGATGAACCCGGTGTCCACCGGAGTGCCCTCGTCGGGGCCGTCCGGAACGGTCAGGGTGCGGGTGTGCCCGCCGATGTAGTCGTTTTTTTCGAAGAGGGTGACGTTGCAGGCGTGCTGGAGTTTCCAGGCGGCGGTGAGTCCGGCGACACCGGCGCCGATGACCGCGACGGTGGGTTTGCTGTCGGCGGTCACGTGTCGGTCTCCGTTTTTTTGAGACCGAAGAGGTAGTGGTGAACGGGCCATTCCTCGCCGTCACGGTAGGCGAAAAGCTCGGCGCAGGCCATCCAGAACATGCGCCAGCGCTGGGCCCAGAGTTTGGCGTCGGCCCCGTAGCCTTTTTCGAGAACGGGGAGGAGGTTTTCGGCGGCGGCGTCCTGGCGGTTCAGCCAGGTTTCGAGGGTGCGGGCGTAGTGTTTGCCGTTGACCCGCCATTTTTCCTGGAGGTCGAGCCGGCTTGTGGCTTTGGGGAGGTAGTCGATGGAGGGCATCATGCCGCCGGTGAAGAAATATTTGGACATCCAGTCCTGTTCGCGGCCATGGTTTTCGAAGAGGTAGGGTTTGCCGTCGTGGGTGAAGATATGGATGAAGAGTTTGCCGTCGGGTTTAAGCCAGCCGGCGGCGCGGTCGAGCAGTTTGCCGGGATTGCGCATGTGTTCGAACATTTCGACGGAGACGATGCGGTCGAAGGCGCGGCCGGGATCGAAGTCGTTCATGTCGCAGGTGCGGACCTCGACATTGCAGAGGCCGCGGTCGAGGGCCTGGGTTTCGATGTGGGCGCGCTGGGTGGCGGAGTTGCTGACGGCGAGGATGCGGGCGTTGGGATATTGTTCGGCCATCCAGAGGGTGAGGGAGCCCCAGCCGCAGCCGAGTTCGAGAATGTCCATGCGGTCGGTGATTTCGGCGCGTTTGCAGGTGAGGTCGAGCATGGCTTTTTCGGCGTCGGCGAGGTTGTCGACGCCTTCCGGCCAGACGCAACTGCTGTATTTCATGCGGGGGCCGAGCACTTTCATGAAAAAGCGGGTGGGGACTTCGTAGTGCTGCTCGTTGGCGGCGTCGGTGGCCACGGCGACGGGTTCGTCTTTGAGGCGGTCGATGAGCTGTTCGGTGGTTTCGCCTTCGGTTTCGAGGAGCGCGAGACGGCTTTTGAGGAGTTTGCGGATGCCGGTGCGGATGGCGAGGTCGGGGAGTTTGCCCTGTTCGGCAAGGTTCATCAGCATGGATTTCATCAATTTATTCCTTCCAAAAGCGCGTTGCGGAGCGGAGCAGACATGGGCTGATCGCCCAGCCAGATATTAAGATACCATAAACCAAAGTCCGCGTCTTGCAGAAAAAGGATTTCTTTATCGTTGAGGTGCAGCCAGGTTCCGCGGTCGGGAATGACGGTGAAGGTGTAGCGGTCGCCTTTGGAGACATCCTGATAGGCGTCATTGACTTTGTCGATGAGATCCTTGCGGGCGTCGATGTCTTCGGCGGATTTGGCCTCGCGCAGGACCCGCATGCCCTGTTCGACCAGGGTGTCGGCACCGAGCCTGCGGGTGTAGGTGAAGGTGAGCCGCCGGGCGTCCGCATCCGATTCCGTGGTGTACAGGGCCCCGGTGAAAACGGAGAAGAGGCGGAAGCGGAAGTGATCGGCTCCGGAAAGAGACCAGTCCAGATCCTTGGATTGCAGGTGGACGGGATAGCGGTGGCCCGCGACTTCGCGCACATCGTCGGCGAAGAGAAGCGGCAGCGGGAGAAGGAGGAGGAGGAGGAGGTTTTTCATAGATGTATGAATATAACGAACGCACATTCGAAACCTTACCAGGAATCGGGGTCAGAGGTCAGCACCGCCGCCGATGGGAATCGGAAGTTGAAGAGATGAGACGTGGGGGCGGCGGTGATGGGGGGGGGGGCGTTGGTGCGGCATTGGGTGTTCCAATACAACATCAAAACACAACCCCATCACACCGGGTCTCGCATTACGATTACGATTTATTGTTGATGAATTCATCTGTATACGATATAGGTGTATTTATGAAGCGGATTTCAACGGTAACAGGAACGGACGGTCCCGCCACGGCGGCTGCGGGCGTTTCGTATGGCGATTTGCGGGTGCCGGCCGGGTTTCCCTCGCCGGCCCAGGATTATCTGGAGGAGCGGATTGATTTGAACCAGGCGCTGATCCGCAATCCGGCGGCGACGTTTCTGGCGCGGATTGCGGGGGAGTCGATGCGGGATCTGGGGATGTATGACGGGGATTTGATTGTGGTGGACCGTTCGCTGACGCCGCGTCCGGGGGATGTGGTGCTGGCCTGGGTGCAGGGGGGCTTCACGGTGAAGGGCTTTCAGGTGCGCAACCGGCGGGCGTTTTTGGTGCCGGCCCATCCGGAATATCCGGAGTTGGAACTGCTGGAGGACGCCGGTGACGGAATCTGGGGCGTGGTGACCCATGTGATCCGCTCTTTCCGGGGGACTCCGGGGGCCTGAAGGCGTTTTTGAACCGGGGAAATTACGAAAATTTCTCGACAAAGCGGGATCGGAATGACTTTAATGCGGCGCTTATGGAGACAAACGAAAAGACCCCTGTGTATTTGGCTGTTGATTTGGGTGCCGGTTCGGGCCGGGTGATCGCCGGGATTTTGGAACCGGAGGGCCTCCGTCTGGAGGAGGTGCACCGGTTTGCGAATGAAGGCGTGAAACTGGTGGACACCTGGCACTGGAACACCACCGGATTGTATGCGGATATTCTCAAGGGGCTGACCCTGGCGGGGGACCGCTACGGGGACCGGGTGCGCAGTCTGGGCGTGGACACCTGGGGCGTGGATTACGGACTGCTGGATTCGGCCGGATCGCTTTTGGGACTCCCGGTGCAGTACCGCGACGGACGCACGGACGGGATCATGGACGAGGCGTTCGCGAAGATGCCGTCGAAGGATCTGTATGCGGCCACGGGAAATCAGTTCATGTTTTACAACACGCTGTTTCAGCTCATGGCGGAATCCAGGCGGAATCCGGGACGGCTGGCGGCGGCGGACACGCTGCTGTGGATGCCGGATTTGCTGGGGTACTGGCTGACGGGGAAGGCCTGTCAGGAATCCACCATCGCCAGCACGGGACAGCTCGTGGACGCGCGCACCGGGGAGTGGGCGTGGGATGTGATTGACCGCATGGGGCTGCCGCGAACGCTGTTCGGCCCTCTGACCCGGCCGGGCACGGTGCTGGGGGATTTGTTGCCGGAGGTCGCGGAGGCGACCGGGTTGAAGGCGCGGGTGGTGACGGTCGGGGGGCATGACACCGCGTCGGCGGTGGCGGCGGTTCCGTCGACCGACGGCAACAGCGTCTATTTGTCCTCGGGGACCTGGTCGTTGCTGGGCGTGCTGACGCCTTCGGCGGTGGTGAATGAGAACAGTTTTGATTTGGCCTTCACCAATGAGGGCGGGGTGGCGGGGGATATCCGTCTGCTGAAGATTCTGTGCGGGCTGTGGCTGATTCAGGAGTGCAAGCGGGAATGGGAGGCGAAGGCGGGCGGGGAACTGAGCTGGGAAACGCTGATTGCCGAGGCGGAGGCGGCGGAGCCGTTTGTGTCGCTGGTGGATCCGGATCATGCGGATCTGGTCGCGCCGGGGGATATGCCCGCGCGGCTGGGCGCGGTCTGCCGAGCGGCCGGCGAGCCGGTTCCGGCCACGCGGGGCGCGGTGACCCGGATGATTTTTGAAAGCCTGGCTTTGAAATACCGGCTGGTTTTCGAGAAACTGGAGACTCTGACGGGGCACGGGCTGGGCGCCTTTCATATTGTGGGCGGCGGAAGCCGCAACGCGCTGCTGAATCAGTTCGCCGCCAATGCCCTGAACCGCGACGTGGTGGCGGGTCCGGTGGAGGCGACCGCGGCCGGAAATATTCTGCTGCAGCTGGTCGCGGACGGTG
The DNA here is from genome assembly GCA_020831625.1 of Verrucomicrobiota bacterium. Taxonomy (GTDB): domain Bacteria; phylum Verrucomicrobiota; class Kiritimatiellia; order SS1-B-03-39; family UBA6053; genus PXAS01. The sequence continues at coordinate 27,022 of JAFIGD010000017.1, forward strand.
CGGCGCCGGATCTGAACGCCGGGCGGGATTTGATCCGCCGCTCCTTTGATGTGCAAACCTTTTCGCCTCAAAACCCGGACGCCTGGGCGGCGCAGCTGCCGCGGTTCCGGGCGCTGCTGTGATGACGAATTTTAATGAATGATGAAGAACCCCAACCTTAACCCCGGAATTCAAATCCCATGAGCAAAGCATCTCTTATCGGCTCCCTCCCAAAAATCGGTATTCGTCCCACCATTGACGGACGTTTGGGCGGTGTGCGCGAATCGCTGGAAGATCAAACCATGAACATGGCCCGTTCGGTGGCCGAGTTTCTGTCCGCCAATCTCAAGCACATCAGCGGCGACGCGGTGGAGTGCGTGATTGCCGACAGCACCATCGGCGGCGTGGCCGAAGCGGCGGCCTGCGCGGAGAAATTCGCCCGCGAAGGCGTGGGCGCAACCATCACCGTGACCCCCTGCTGGTGTTACGGATCGGAAACCATGGATATGGATCCGCTGATGCCCAAAGCGGTGTGGGGCTTTAACGGCACCGAACGGCCGGGCGCGGTGTATCTGGCCGCCATGCAGGCCGCGCACAATCAGAAAGGCCTGCCGATTTTCACCATTTACGGCCGGGATGTGCAGGATGGCGGCGACACCAGCATTCCCGATGACGTGCAGGAGAAAATGCTGCGCTTCGCCAATGCCGCGATTGCGGTGGCCTTCATGAAAGGCAAGAGCTACCTGGGCATGGGCGGCGTGTCCATGGGGATTATGGGCAGTTACACCGATCACGATTTCTTTGAGCGCTATCTCGGCATGCGCGTGGAGGCGGTGGACATGGTGGAGTTTGTCCGGCGCATGGACCGCGGGATTTACGATGCCGAAGAGTACGAGCTGGCCCTGTCCTGGGTGAAAGAAAACTGCCGTCAGGGCGATGATTACAATCCCGACAAAGACAAATTCAACGACGACGAAATCGCGGCCCAGTGGGAAACCTCGGTGAAAATGGCGATCATCGCCCGCGATCTGATGGTGGGCAATCCCAAATTGAAGGCCCTCGGCTTCGGGGAGGAGGCACTGGGTCATAACGCCCTCGCGGCAGGATTCCAGGGACAGCGTCAGTGGACCGACCATCTGCCCAACGGCGATTTCATGGAGGCGATCCTGACGACCTCGTTTGACTGGAACGGCAAGCGGGCTCCTTACATGCTGGCTACGGAAAACGACACGTTGAACGCGGTGTCGATGCTCTTCGGGCATCTGATCACCAAAGGCGCGCAGATTTTCGCGGACGTGCGGACGTACTGGAGTCCGGAGGCGGTGAAGCGGGTGACGGGTCATGAACTGACCGGCCGCGCGGCGGGCGGATTTCTGCATTTGATCAACTCCGGTCCGGCGGCGCTGGACGGCACCGGTCAGCAATCGGAAAACGGCGTGCCGGCGATGAAGCCCTTCTGGGACATCACGGACGAGGAGCAGAAAGCCTGCTTGGAGGCCACGACCTGGCATCCGGGCATGCGTGAATACTTCCGCGGGGGCGGCATGTCCACCCGGTTCCGCACCAAGGGCGGGATGCCGGTGACGCTTTGCCGGGTGAACCTCACCCGCGGTCTGGGTCCGGCACTGCAGATTGCCCAGGGCTGGACGGTTGAGCTGCCCGAAGCGGTGCACGATGTGCTCGACAACCGCACCAATCCCACCTGGCCGACGACCTGGTTCGTGCCCGAGACCGGCGGGGACGGCGTGTTCCGCGATGCCTACAGCGTGATGAACGCCTGGGGCAGCAATCACGGCGCCTTCGCGTACGGTCACATCGGCGCGGATCTGATCACTCTGGCCTCGATGCTGCGGATTCCGGTCTATATGCACAACGTGGCGAAGGAGGACATCTTCCGTCCCAGCGCCTGGAACGCCTTTGGAACGGGCGAATTGGAAAGCGCCGACTTCCGGGCCTGCGGGACCTTCGGTCCGCTGTACGGTTGATGATCCATAGGGGCAAACAGCCCGGATGAATGAAACCCGGCCCGTGAGGGCCGGGTTTTTTTTGGGGCAGGATGGGTTTTGAACAGAAGGAAACGAAGGAAAGGAAGGCTTTGGGGCAGGGGGGAGGAGAACCACGGATGAACACGAATGAACACGGATGCTGTGGGGCAGAGCGTGTGTTTGAACAGAAGGACGCGGAGGGAGCGGAGGGCTGTGAGGCAGGGGGGGGGAGACCCCGGGTGGAAGACCACGGATGCTGTGGGGCAGAGCGTGTGTTTTGAACAGGAATCAATGAACCGTTCTATCTGTCTGGCAACCCGGTCTGTATACTATATAAAAGGTCTTCCGTGTCATGAATTTCATTAGGATACAACTTTATGTGCAGTTGATCCGGGGGGATCCAGGTGACAGGGCCACGGGGTGTATACAGAGGAAGATTTAAAATCCGGTCCGCTGTGGTGCTGTCCTTTGGTGAGAACGGGCTTAAGTATTTGTCCGTGCCGGAAATCACCGAGTTGCAACCATCCTTGGCGCAGGACGTTTCTCTGGGAAGACTTAAGTAATACTCGATCTTTTCGCGGGTCAGAGATTGTCTGTCAAAATCTTCTGGCTGATACGCACTGGCAAAAGGGTCCCTCTCAAAAAATGGCGGGTAATTATTTTCATCATCAATGATTCTGAATGCGCGTTCTTCCACCCAGGCCATTTTCCTGAAGTCTGCAGAAGTAAAGAGCGGATCTACGGCGTTGGCCCATTCAATCCACCGGGCCAGTTGTCCGGGATTTATCCGGTAAACCTGCGTTTGTCGCAAGGGGGAGTGCAGCGGCACTAAGGTGAATACTCCATTTTGGATATAAAAATACAGCCCCAGGGTTTCTGTATAATCATTGATCAAATCCATAATCGACCAGTCCGGTGAGACACCTGATTTCGTTGGATACGACCGAAAGCCAATTTCTTTAAAGCGTTTATGGAATTGATCCGGAATGACGAAAATTTGATGGTCAAAATCCAGTCCAGCGTTTCTTGTGAGGGTTTCAACCTCTTTCAAGAACGTAATTGGATGATTGGAGACAGGCTTGAAATCACCTATCAGCGTATTTTCAAGGACCTGTATGAGAAGCTCATTGTGAAAACTCTTTTGACGGGTTTCCGCCCGACTGGGTGGAGGCCCCCAGCTGATTCGATCCGATAAAGAGGACAGGTACAAAAAGAATCCGCGTAAATGACCCTCTGAATCGTAGCCGAAGGTTCTTCTCCGGAATAAATGTATGGAAACATCCGCTTCGACCTGATGGATGGAGTCAAAGGAAAGATATTGAATGGTAGCAAAAGATGTCAGGTCCGTGCACAGGAAGCCGATAACAGAGTCGAGTGTTTGCGGATTCTGAACGATCTGATCCACAGTGGTCCTTTTGATGTCCACGTGTTTTGTGATCGATTCCCGGACCTCTGAAGGCAGCCTGGCCCATTCCGTATGTGCCTCATCCAAGATCAGGATTGTTGGGCGGGCAGGGGGCGACTGCCGCAGATGCGTGCAGGAAAACAGGGTGGCAACAAGAACGAAAATGACAGAAGTCCTTGCAAGGATAGAGGTATGATTCATCGCATTACATTGGATGCCGCCCCATGTTGGCACACCACCGGCAGCTTCATGGGTGAGGGAAAATTTCAGATAAACATGTGTGGTTGGGGATTAGTGGAGCTGTTGAATTCAGGGCCAACGGCCCGGCTTGACGTTCACGCTTACCGTTCGTAAATGGGCATGAGGCGGTAGTTGAGGGCCATGGTGAGGAGAGCGGAGGCGGTGGAGAAGGTGGCTCCGCGGGGTCCGTTCCAGGAGCCGTCGGGCTGTTGGGTGGCTTCAAAGAGCCTTAAAATCTGGGCGTTCCAGACGCGCCATTCGGTCATGTCGCCCTGAAACAGGGCCTGGGCCATGTAGTAGAAGTGGTAGTAGATGTAGGAGGAGGACGCGTCCCGGTTTTCGCGGAGGTACTCGAAGATTTTTCTGGATTCGGCGGAGGTGAAGTCGTTGTGGAGGCTGAAGTTGAGGCTGGCGATGGCGGAGCGGGTGGGGTTGCCGCCGGTGTTGTTGGTGTAGCCGATGCCGCCGCGGGGATCCATGGTTTCGCGGAAGTACTGCAGGCCTTTTTCGATGGCGGCTTCGGGGACGGCGAGTCCGGCGTTGCGGGCGGCGAAGAGGGTCACCAGTTGTCCGCCGGAGACGGTGGTGTCGGCGTCTTTGGAGATCGGGGTGTAGCGCCAGGCTCCGTGCGGGTTCTGCTCCTGGGCGTGGAGAATGAGATCCACGGCGCGGCGGAGCGGCTGACCGACATCCGGCTCGTGAAGATGTCCGTAGAGTTCGGCCAGGGCGAGGGTGGCGAAGGCGTGGTTGTACATGGAGTTGCCGATGTACCCGGTGTTCGCGTCCTGTTGGGAAACGATGTATTCGGCGGCGCGGCGGATGTGGGCGCGGAAGGGGCCATAGTTGGGATCCTCTCCGGAGGCGAGAAAGGCGAGGACCGCAAATCCGACCACGCCGGGCTGCTGCCCGTACTGATCATTCCAGTGGCCCTGGGCGCTCTGGGTGTCGGCCAGAAACCGGAGTCCGGAGCGGTACATGCTTTCCAGACCGGGGGGCAGGCCCTCGCCGACCTGAAGGCCGCCCGTCGGATTTTGCGCCGGAACGGTTCCGGCGATGAGCAGAAACAGCGCGATCCATGTTTTCATTCCCGGCCCTCCATGGCCTGATAGTAGTCGTCGATGAGGTTGCGGTACTCGCTCGGCCAGCGGTCGGGATCCACCGCCGCGCCGGAGGCTTCCGCCTCCCGGTCCCGTCCCGCCTGACCTCCCGGGCGTCCGGACGCCGCGCGGCCGGGATCGCCCGCGCCGGTCATGCCTTCGCCGTCCTGCTCGCCGGGGCTCATTCCCTGCATCATTTGCATGAGTGCCTGCATCATCTGTTGATTCTGCATCTGTTGCTGCGACGGACTTTGGTCCTCTCCGGAGGAGGGATCGGAGGATGAACCGCCCATGCTCTGATCGAGGGCGGCGGCCAGCAGTTCGATCACCAGGGTCTGGGTGGCCCGGGTTTCGCTGTCGGTTTGCGGCCGGCGCAGTTGCACGCCGGCGTTCATAATTTCGCCGGAGGCGAGGCTGATGAGCTGTTTGACCTCATCGGTCCGCACCCGGTTCTCGAGCCGCTGGAGGCCCATGCCCAGATCGTACTGGCGGTCTGAAAGCTCGATGGCCTCCCGGTGATAGTTCATGTTTTCGGCGTAGGATTCGTCGAGGCTGCGGGTGTGCCGCCGCAGGCGCTCCTGGCGTTCCCGGGCGCGGACCAGCGCGATCATGGTTTCGAGGTCCTCACCCTCCTCCTCGCCGCCGCCCTCACCGCCTTCGCCCGCGCCGCCGTCGTCCTCGTCATCGGAAAGCATGTCGGCCCAGCGGGTGAAGAGACCGCTCCACTCATCGGCCTCGCGGGTGGTGCGGCCGATCACGTTGCGCAGAATGAGATCGCGCAGTTCCGGAAGCCGGGCCGCATAGCGCTCGGCCTCCATATCGACGGTGACCTCTCGCAGAATTTCCTGACGGGTGCGGCGGTAGAATCCGGTCAGATCATCGAACACATAGCGGGATTCCCGGAAAATGTCGTCCTGCCGCGCCGCTTCGGCCTGAACGCGCCCGGCCAGGTCCTCCGGCAGTTGATCGGCGGAAAGACCGATGGTTTGGGGCAGCAGCTCCTGCATGACCCCGCCGACTTCGCCCTGAATCCGCGCCAGTTCCCGGAGGCGGTTGACAAAACTTTCGGACAGGCTGCGTTCCAGCGATTCATTGAGGTCCTCTTCCCCCTGTTGCATGGCGGCGATGGCCTCCTCCTGTTTCCGCATGGCCTCCTCCAGCCGTTCCTGCCGTTCGGAGGCGGCGGCTTCGCTTTCCTCCCCGTTTTCACCGGCCTCTCCGTTCTCACCGCCCTCTCCGGCGCTGCCGGGTTCCCCGGAGGCCTGGGCGGCGGCCTGCAACTCCCGGGCGGCGTCCCGCATGGCGGGCTGGGCGGTGTTTTGCAGGTCTTGAGCAATGCCGGTCCAGTCGGCGATGGCCTCGTCGGAAATGGTCTCGTTTTTGGTGGATTCGGCGATCAGATTCTCCATGCGCCGCCGGGTTTCCTCCAGGCGTTCCGCGCGCAGCAGTTCCTCCAGCGCCCGCTCGGCCAGTTCGGCGGCGGTGGATTCATCGGCGAAATCCTCCGGATCCCGATCCATCAGGAGTTTGTTCTCCTCCAGGGCGAGGCTTTCCTGGCGGATGAGTTCGTCCAGTTCGGAGAGGACCGCGTCCATTTGCTGGTGAACCATTTTGGCGTGTTCCTCATGGCTCATGACCAGAATGCGGTGCCGGGCGCTGGTGCTCGGCTCGCGGTCCGGATAGGCGTCCACCGCCAGGGCGACCAGTTCGATCATCTCGCCGGCCGCGAATCCGGCGCGGTCGGGGGAGAAGGTTCGCGATTCGCCGCCGGACAGCCCGCGGATGTCCAGTTCCTCGATCCGGTCTTCGGGACTGCCCGCGCGCATCACCCGCATCCGGGTCCAGACCCGTTTGAGCCCGAAGTCATCCCCGGCGCGCACCTCAAAATTGAGGAATTCGTCCGGCAGCACCGCCACGGCGGGGGCGAGGCCGGCGATGGAGACGCGGGGCGGTTCGTCGGGACGGCCGACGAGTTCAACGGTGGCCGGAACCCGGGGGGTCAGTCCCGCCTCATCGGTCCATTCCAGCCCGAGGGTTTGATTTTCGGTCAGGGTGACCGGCGGCACGATGAAATCCGCGCCTTCGACCCGAAGCGGATTCGCGCCCGCGTCCCGGGCGTCTTTGAGGGTGCGGCTGACGGTTCCGCGCAGGGCAACCTGACTGCCGAGGGGTACTTCCAGACGGCGGCGGCGCAGGGTTTGTTCTTCGGGTTCCCGTCCGAGATAGTCCGGCCAGTGGATGGTGGCCGCGAGGGCGATGAGTTCCGGACGGAGCAGGGGCTCCACGCGGACCTCGGCCCTGGCGTCTCCGGCTCTCAGGGCAACCATCCGGGGTTGCGTGAGGCTTTCGCCGGAAACGCGGAGGGAGCCGTCTTGCAGGGACGACTCCAGGCGTTCGGGTCCGTTCAGGCGGACATCCACCGCGTGCACCGGCTGGTCGCGGACATGGGAGACGGAGCCGGAGAAGGAAAACGGTTCGCCGTGGGCGATGTTCAGGGTGTTCGGGAGCCCCTCAAAACGCACGAAGGTGAAGCGCTCGATTTGCCGGTGCGGGTTCAGCCAGCGGGTGAAGCTGTTGCGGGCGGCGTCGGGCACGAAGAGCACATAGAGAAAGCCGGCCAGCAGGAGGCCGGTGGTGATCCAGCTGAGTTTCTGAAGTTTGGAGGTGTCCAGTTTTTCTTCGGCGCGGACATCGGCCAGCTCGCGGGCGACTTGTTCAATGGCGGCGCGGCGCAGGGCGGGGGAGTCGCCGGATGACAGATTACCGTCCTCGGAGAGTTCGACGGCGCCGAGAAGCCGGTCGCCGATGCGGCGGTCGAGACGGCCCATGACGTTCGCGAGGGTGCGGGCGTCGGGTTTGCGGAGGACCCACTGCCGGAGCCAGGGCCAGAGACAGAACAGCAGCAGCAGGGGGACCGGTCCGGCGAGGAGGACGCGGACGGCGGCGGGGGTGGCCCAGAGCCGGTCGGACAGGGCCAGGAGACCGAAGCTGAGCAGGGGGATGAACACGAACAGTCCGGCCACTTTGAGGGTGTGCAACAGGAGCCAGCGGCGCTGAAAGCGCGCCAGCGCCTGTTCAAGTTGTGCGGGAAAAAGCGGTGTGTCTGACATATTATACCCAGCCCTGCTGTTTGCGGATTATCCAATATAGTCCGAAAAAGAGGAAAACGCCAATGATCCAGGCGGGATGTTGCCAAAGGCGGCGGATGGTGACCACCACCTGCTGCCGCGGCAATTCGCGCAGGCGGGCCAGCAGCTCCGCGGCCTCGTCCATGGAGACGCTTTGACCGCCGGACACACCGGCCATCTCGCGCAGCGGGCGGGGGCGCATGGGCTCGCCGATTTTTTCGACAATCCGGGCCTCCACGCGGACGGAGCGCTCCATCCAGGCGCGGTCCGGATCTTCCGATGAAATCAGCTCCAGGCGGTGCTCGCCGGGCCGGGCGGGCGTCCAGTCGGCGGAGAAGGCCCCGCCGCCCTCCAGGGGTTCGAGGCGGGGGGTGACGACTTCGCCTTCGGGATCGGTCACCCGCAGCCGCACCGGGACTTCCGCGCCGGACGCGGCGGCGGCACCGCGCAGGACCACGGTGACGCGGTTGGCCTGGCCCGCCTCGGGGCGTTCCGGCTGCAGAAAGACCCGCGATCCCTCTTCGCCGAACATGTGCCGCCGGTGCGCCATCCAGCGGACCACCTGACCCCAGAAGCGGTAGTGATAGAGGTCCTCGACCCCGGTCCGCCAGCGGTAGGCGGCATCGGTGCCCAGAAACAGCACATGTCCGGTGCCGGCGTTGCGAATGGCCAGCAGGGGAATGCGGCCGCTTTCGTTGCGGCGGGAGGCATGGGTGGCGAGCACCTCGCTGCCGACGCGGGCGCGGGTGACCCCGGCGTACCAAAAGAAGCCCGGCAGATTCCGCCAGATTTGCTGATTGCGGAGGGGATTGGGGTGGAGCTGGGTGAGCATGTGGTCGCGGCCCTCGCGGGTCAGCGCGAAGCGCATTTCCAGATCCATACCCACGCCGCGGGGGACATTGGCATCGTACTCGACCGGCATCAGCGGTTCCAGGGCGGTGCCGGTGAGGCGCAGATGTCCGCCGCGCGCGCCGGGGAGAAAGACCAGTCCGCCCGCCTGTTCGCGGACGAGCAGGGCGATGTTTTGGGCGTCGGTCTCATCCAATTCCGTCGGACCCACGCCGACATCGCCGAGAAAAATGACATCAAACGCGCCCCATTCCCCGGGGTCCTTGGGGAATTCGGAGATGAAGCCCGGTCCGGTGCCGGGGCCGAGTTCGGGATGGAAGAGCAGGCTGGTGACCTCCACGCCCGGGTCGCGGTGCAGGGCGTTGCGGAGGTAGCGGTATTCCCAGCGGGGCCAACTGTCGATCAGCAGCACCCGGATGGTGGTGCTGCGCACATCCAGTTCGGCGCTCATCTCGTTGTTGTCGGGAAAACGCTCCAGCGGATGCGGTGTGACCTGAACGGTGAGGTTCACGCGGCCCTCGCTGCGCGGCACCCAGCGGAGGGTGGCGGAGCCCTCCCGGCCGGCGGGGATGTCGATGTCCTGGCGGGCGACGGTTTGACCGTCGGCCAGCAGGGTGACTTCGGAGCGCGCGTCTTCGGGCAGGGAACTGGTGACCCGGACCGGCAGGACCAGGGCCTCGTTCACGAGGGTGTAGGACGGAAACGCGACCGGTTCGAGGACCAGATCCGGCAGGCGGGTGGTTTGACCGATTTCGACCGCGAAAACGGGCACCTCGCGTTCGGCCAGCCGCAGGGCTTCGGGCAGCGGGGAGCCGGGGGCGTTGTGCCCGCCGTCGGTGAGCATCAGCACCGCGGACAGGTCTTCGCGCGAGGCGGCGCGGGAGAGCCCGCCGCTCAAATCGGTTTCGCGGACCAGGGCATCCTCCTCGTGACCGAGACGGATAAGATCCAGTTGCACGGTGTCGGCGAGGGCGGCCCATTCCGGCCGGGCCTGCAGGGACGCGATCCACTGTTTGCGGGTGGCGGGGCGGCCGTCGACATCGGTGTCGGGGGTGAGCATGGAATCGGTGTCGTCGATCACCACCGCGATGCGGGCGTTGTCGCTTCGGGCACTGCGGGTGTGGATTTCCGGCTGCAGCAGGGTGAGCAGGAGCAGCAGCGCGCCGGCGAATTTCAGTCCCTCGCTGAGGAGACGGACGCGGGCGAAGCGGGTTTGCCGGAGATGGTACAGACTGATCGCCAGATAGATCAGAAAGACGGCGATTCCGAGCAGGCGGAACCCGGCGGGGGCGTTCCAGATCCAGAGGCGGGTGTCGGGGTTCATGCCGCGCCTCCCCGCCAGAGCGGCGAACGGACGGCGGGCGCGCGCCGGATGTTGAGGGTCAGCAGATAGGATTCGACCGCGAGGAAGATGAGCCCCAGGAGGGCCAGCAGCGAGGTGAGTTCCACCCGCGAATCCCGGCCGCGGACATCGGCGGTCCGGTCCTCGAACACGCGCAGATCAAAGGGGGCGGCCCATTCGCGCAGTTCGTCGATGCTGATTTGCGCGGGGGCGTCGTGATGCGGGGAGCGGTTGAGGGCGACGACCTGTCCGCGGTGCTGATAGCGGCCGACGTGCAGGCGCGGATCGGCGTCGTCCCCGTCCAGCGGGGCCCATTCCTCTCCGGGGTTCAGACGCCAGTCGCCCAGCCGGTGGGTGCCGCGGGAAAAATCACGGGCGCCGCCCTCGCGGAGGAGGCGCTGCAGGACGGGCACCCAGACAAAGCCCGCGTCCAGGGTGGACCAGTCGCGCAGGGGCAGGGTGGCCAGCCGATAGTGGGCGCCGTCGCCGAGGGCTTCGCGGGTGAGCAGCGGGGAGCCGTCCTCCAGCCGGGCGAGCACATCGATGCCCTCCCGTTCCTCCAGGGGGACGGCTTGAAACACCCGGAGCAAGTCGAGCCGGAGCGGTTCGCGGGCGCGGTCGGTTCCGAGGACCCCGCCCGCGTCCTGCCAGTCGGCGACACCGAGGCCGTCCTCTTCCGGGAAGGCGTTGGCCCCGGCGGCCGCGGAGCCGGGCAGGGACAGGACCGCGCCGCCCTGCCGGATCCATTCCGATTCGGAGGGTTGCTGTGTTCGTCCGGCTTCGCGGATCCAGAGATGAACGGCGGCGGACAAGGCGGTGCGTCGGTCGGTGATTTCCCGTTCGCCGCTCCGGGGCAGCAGGGCGGCGCGGGTGGCGCGCATCGCGGCGGTATCGGACAGATCCAGGCGGGCGACACGGGTGGCGCGGGGGGCGAGGGACACCGCCACGGTGTTGTCCATGGGATTGCTGTCGGCGGGCAGGGTTAAATACGCGTGGACGGATTCGCCGGAGGAGTCGACGGGCAGGGTCTGGGTCCACTGAAAGGACCGTCCCTCGACGAGGATGTCTTCACGGAGGCTGAGTCCGCCGGCTTCGATTTGGAGGGGAACGCTTTCGGGGTCGGCCCGGTCGCGGTTAAGGCGAAGTTCCACCCGCAGGCCGTCCGCTTCCCGCCGGGGTTCGCCGACGAGTTGGAGGGCGCGGTTGCCGGGGTCGGGGTCGATTTGACCGACATCAAGCAGGCGAAGGGTCACTTGCGTGTTCATGCCGGCCCATTCGTTCCAGTCGGTGGCGGAGCCGCCTTCGGGAATCCAGCTGGAGGCCCGGCGGTCGGTGGCGATCCAGATTTCGGTGGCGGGGCCGTCCTCCCGGGCGATGTCCTCGAGGGCGCGGCGGAGAAGATCCTCCAGATTGACGGGGGCGTGGGAGGGGCGGCTTTGGGGAAGGGATTCGGGATTGACGCCGGGGGGGACGGTCACGGTTTCCCCGGTGGCGGAATCGATCCAGAGGATGCGGGGGGAACCGCGCAGTTCGGAAAGGCCCTGTTGGATGAGGGCGAGGGCGCGTTCGCGGGAGGAGACGCCGCCCCGGGTTTGTTCCATGCCGGGGGAGCGGTCGAAGAGAATCACAATCCGGTCGGAATCGCGGTTGAGAAAACGGGCGATGCCGCCGCGGGACTGGAGGCGGGCGAGGGCAAGGAGGAAGACCAGGAGCATGAGGCAGCGGGCGGCCAGGATCATCCATTGCCGGACCCTGGCGCGGCGGGAGGCGTCGCGGTCCGCCGTGCGCAGGAACATCATCGCCGCCCATTTGACGGTGCGGTAGCGCAGCCGGTTAAGCAGGTGAATGACGACCGGCAGCAGGGCCAGCGGCAGGAGCCAGAGGAACAGCGGGGACAGGGCGGTCATCGCCGGGCGCCTCCCCGGCCTTTGACGGCGCGGCCGGCGTGTCCCAGCAGAAAGGCGGTGAGGAGCTGCTCGAAATCCTCATCCACGGGGGCCAGACGGTGGTCGACGTGGTATTTGCGCAGACCGGTGCGCAGGGTGGTCATGTGCTGTTCGAGGGCCTGCAGATAGGAGGCGTGGACCACGGAGGGATCCGCCACGAGATCGGCGCCGCCCTCGAGGTCGACAAAGCGGATGGGGCGGTTGAAGTCGAAGCGGAGTTCCTGCGGATCGATCAAGTGGAAAAAGGTGACCTCATGGCGGCAGAAGCAGAGGTGCTGCACGGCGTCGAGCAGTTCGTCGGCGGGCATAAGGGCGTCGGAGAGGACGATGATTTGCGCGCGGCGCTGGACGCGCTCGGCGAGTTCGTGCAGGGCGGGGATGAGGGTGGATTCGCCGCGGGGGCGGGCGGCCTCGAGTTCGTGAAAAATGTTCTGGAGATGGGAGGGGGCCTGGCGGGCGGGGAGGTCGGTGTCGGTGTCTTTGCCGCAAAGGCTCAGGCCCACGGCATCGCCCTGTTTCACAAGCATATAGGCCAGATGCGCGGCGAGGCTGCGGGCGTAGTCGAAACGGGGACCGTGACCGGAGTCGAAGGCCATGGAACCGCTGCAGTCGAGGGCGAGATAGGCGCGCAGGTTGGTGTCGGCTTCGAATTCCTTGATGTAAAAGCGGTCGCTGCGGGCGTAGACCTGCCAGTCGATGTGTTTGATGTCGTCGCCGGGGACGTATTTGCGGTATTCGGCGAATTCGACGCTGGCGCCGCGGGTGGCGCTGCGGTGCATGCCGGTGACGGGGCCGAGCATGGGGGTGTTCGCCTGCAGCGGCATGCGGGACAGGCGTGAGAGCACACCTGAATCCAGGAGCGGTTTGGAAGAGGAGTCGCGCGCGGCCACCGGGATCAGGCCTTGTGGAGTTCTTCCTGCAGGCGGGCGATCACATCCGCGGAGGTCAGCCCTTCCGACTGGGCGTGGAAATTGGTGAGAATGCGGTGGGAGAGCACCGGTTCGGCGACCGCGTCAACGTCCTCGATCTGAACGAGCAGGCTGCCGCGCAGGACGGCGCGGGCCTTGGCGCCGAGGACCAGGTACTGGAGGGCGCGGGGGCCGGGGCCCCACATGACCATTTCGCCGACCCAGGCGGGGCTGTCGGGCTGGCCCGGACGGGCGCTGCGGACGAGTTTGACCACGTGTTCGTAAACATGATCGGCCACGGGCACGCGGCGGACGACATCCTGCGCCTCGAGAATTTGATCGCCGGTGAGGACGGGTTCGAGGGTCACGCTCTTGCCGCCGGTGGTTTCGCGGGCGATGCGGATTTCCTCGGCGTAGCTAGGGTACTTCACATCAATGAGGAACATGAAGCGGTCGAGCTGGGCTTCGGGGAGGGGGTAGGTGCCCTCCTGTTCGATGGGGTTCTGGGTGGCGAGCACAAAGAAGGGTTTGTCGAGGGTGAAGGTGTGGTTGCCGGCGCTGATGCGGTGCTCCTGCATGGCCTGCAGGAGGGCGGCCTGGGTTTTGGGCGGGGTGCGGTTAATCTCGTCGGCGAGCACGATGTTGGCGAAAATCGGGCCTTTCATGAATTCAAAGGCGCGGTGGCCGTCTTCGGTCTGCTGGAGAATGTCGGTGCCGGTGATGTCGGAGGGCATGAGGTCGGGGGTGAACTGAATCCGGCTGAAGTCAAGGGACATCAGATCTGCCAGCGACTGAATCAGCAGGGTTTTGGCGAGGCCGGGCACGCCGACGAGCAGGCCGTGGCCGCGGGCGAGAAGGCAGATGAGCAGTTTTTCAATGACATCCTCCTGGCCGATGATGACTTTGCCGAGTTCGGCGCGGACGCGGTCCATGCGTTCGCGGAGGGCCTGAATGGCCTGAAGGTCTTTGTCGTTAACTTGGTCTACTACGGATGTTGACGCGGAGGGGGAAGCACTGTCCATAAAAAATAATCCTGATTGTGAAGCGTGAGTATGCTGTCTACAACATATGAGCAAATCGGCGGATGCAATCTAAAACCTGAATTAAAAAAAGAAAAAACCGCCAGCGGGCTGGCGGTTTGGTCGGCTTGAAAGCGTCCGGACGGTTATTTCGCGGCGAACATCGCGGCGGTTTTGGACGGGTACTTCAGTAAATCGCGCACTTCTTTGGGATTGAGTTTGGCGACGGCGGCCTCGCTCATGCCCAGCGCGACGAGACGCTCGCGGTGCTGGCGCTGGCGCTGCAGTTTGGCGCTTCCGCCTTTGGAGGGACGGGTGATAACGGTTTTAGTGAATTTACGTCCGATGCCCATGATATGGTTTCCTGTTTGAAATTGAAGGGAAATCCGCCGGTGCGGAATTTAAAAGAGGGGTTTCTATGCCGATTTCCGACAGGCATTGCAAGCGGAAAGTCCTAAAAAGGGGCGGTTATTCGCGCGCGAGGAGCCGCTCGATTTCGCGGTGGAGTTCGGGACCGCGGGGATTGACGGAGGCGACCCGGCCGTTTTGGTCGATGAGGAAAAAGGCGGGGATGGAGTCAATGCTGTGTTTTTCCGCGAGGGAAAGGGGCTGCTCCTGATCAAAAAGGTTGGGCCAGGGGATGTTCTCACGTTCCAGATAGGCGGTGAGATCTCTTTTGGTCCGGTCGAGGGAAATGCCGATAATCTCAAAGCCCTGTTCGTTAAACGCCTGATATGCGGCTTTCACATTGGGCTTTTCAGCCATGCAGGGGCCGCACCAGGTTGCCCAGAAGTCGATCAAAACGACTTTGCCGCGGAGGGCGGCGAGATCCACGGGTTCCCCGAGGGCGTCGTTTCCGGAGATTTCAAGCACATCGCCGATCGAGGGGCGGCTGAGGATGGCTTTGATCCGTTCGAGCACGGCTTCATAAATCGGCTCGTCGTCACTTTCCGCCAACGTGAGCATTTGATCGCGGGCGAATTCGACGGAGGCGCGGTCGCCTTCGCCGTTGGCGATTTGCGCGAGCATCATGGCGGACTGGGCGATTTCCTGACTGTTCCGGGGCGTTTGCCCGATGTCATGCGCCAGTTTTCCGCGCACGAGGCGGAGAAAGGACTCCATGTCCCCCAGGGTATAGGTGGCTTGGAGGGCGTTTTCGTAGGCCAGTTGAACATCCGGTGACTCCGGGTTGGCCTGAATGTATTCGGCGAGGGCCTGTGCCAGGGGGCGGTAATGGTTTTCGAGAATTTCCTGAACCGTTTGGGCGTTGATACCGAGCGTTAAGAGGAGGACGGAAAGAAAAGTAAGGGGTTGTTTGATCATGGATGGTGTCTCTGTGCGGTTTGGATTTGGATTTGGATTTGGATTTGGATTTGGATTTGGATTTGGATTAAGATTAAGATTAAGATTAAGATTAAGATTAAGATTAAGATTAAGATTAAGATTAAGATTAGGGTTAGGGTTAGGATTAGGATAAATGCAAGGTGGGTGGCGGATGCCCGGTGAATATGACGCACCGGATGTGGGGGGATTACAGATTTTTACGCGAATGTATCGGAGCGCAGGTTAACGGCTGCGGAGTCTGAAAGCCCGGTGTTCCAGTGCCTCGTGCAGTTTGTTGCGGAGCATGTTGGGATGAAACGGTTTGGGAATGATGTCAAATGCGCCCTGATCATGCAGGGATTCTTCACTGTGCTTGGTGATATGTCCGGTGATGACCAGTGAAATCATATCAGGATCCCTTTCCCGGGCAATCGCGAGCATTTCGTATCCATCCTGAATCGGCAAAGAAAGGTCTGTGAGAAGGAGTTCAAAGGTTTGGCCCTCTGCAAGAAGACGTTCAGCCTCAGCCACAGAGGTGACGGTGGTCACGTTGTAGGTGTCGCCGTTGAGCATTCGTCGAAGAAGGTTCAACACCTGGGGGTCATCATCGACAATCAGCACTTCATGTCGAAGAGGCGGCAGTGATTTGTAGTCACAGGCTTTCCAAACCGCGATACGGTTGCCGCCTTCATGTTTGGCCGCATACATGGCCCGGTCCGCGCATTCCAGGAGCTGCATTGAGGATCTGACGGGATCTTCTTTATCGAATACGACGGCTCCGATGGAGGTGGTGATCTTCAGGTCGTTATCCTGTTTCCGAACCGGCTGGGTTTCGAGTGTTTGACGCAGTCTTTCAGCCAGTTCCCGGGTGCCGCCCGCATCGGTTTGCGGGAGAATGATGACAAATTCATCTCCACCCAGGCGAATCACCAGATCGGAACGTCGAAGGGTTTCGAGAAGGATTCTGGCCACATGTTTCAAGAGACTGTCGCCAAAGGTATGACCGTGTTGATCATTCAAGGCTTTAAACCCGTCAAGATCCAACATTAAGAGGCCGAAGGGAATGTTTTCGCGCTGGCCGAGGAGCCAGAACCGCTCGAGTTCCGCTTGAAGATAACGGCGGTTGTACAGTCCGGTCAGCGGATCTTTCATTCCCTGCCGCTGGATTTCCGACACAGATTGAAACAGGGTGCTTAAATGATGGGCCGCATGATACACAATGGGAAAGTCGCCGGGTTCGAGGCTGATATTCGGGTAGGGGACGAGTACGAGCATCCCCAGAAGGGATCGACGCCCCATGAGCGGTAAATAGACGGCGCTCTCAAGATCGATGGGCTCGCCGCCGTCAGACACTTTGCTTTGCCGGTGCCGTTCGCTGACGTCGCAGACCCAGTCTCTGCCGGTAATGGCGTGCAACCGCTCCCGGCACCCCGTGTAGAGCGTTTCATGGACAGAGGAGGAAATGTTCCCTTTGTGAAACGATTCGTACCGGCGAATCGTGCCGTCGTCAATCAGCACCGCCGCAGCGTTGACCGGGGCCCATTGCTCCAGGAATTCCAGAAACCCGGACACGAGGGTGGAGAGCCTGGGTGTCTTCCAAACCCGGGCGGATAAATGCCTCAGTTTTTGCAGGCACGCCACTGTGCCGGCATTGGACGGGGCGATTCCGTAGCCATGAGAAATATGAAATTCCCTGGAACTGCGGGAGGAATCAATGGCGCTTTTGAGCTGATTCCGGCTAAGGGGTTTTTCAAGAATCTGTTTCACCCCGAGATCCTGAGCCTGTTTTTTCAGGGCCTCGGAAACGTGGCCGGTACAGAAGAAAATTTCCTGCCAGGGCCAGATTTTGCGGACTTCCCGGGTGAAGTCCAATCCGTCCATCACGGGCATGTTCACATCCACAATCACCAGGTCAAACGCGTGTTTGACCATTAAGTCCAGGCCCTCGCGGCCGTTGGATCCGGTATATACGTCAATGGTTTTTTCCTGTTTGGTGAACAGCTGGAACATCCGGAGGACTTTTTCATCATCATCCAGCACGAGAACGTGGAGAGTGGGAGCGCGCAGTGTCATAGAGGAAGTATGCACCCTTCATTCACGCAACTCCAGACATAAGTTTGGTAAACCGTGATTTTTAGAGGTTCGTGTGCTTCGAGAGGGCCTTGTGGACCGACGGTCACCAGAGCATGTTCACCTGGAACAGCGTGTCGAACCGACTGGAGCGGGTGCGTCAAAGAGCGAATGGAGAAAGGAACAGGCCAACGGCGATGTAATCGCGGTGCGGTACGTGGATGACGCGGTTTTCGGTTTCCAATACGAAAACGAAGCCCTCGCTATCACACGGCCATTTGCCGGATGTGGTTGCGGAGCATCCGGCGGCGAAGCCAGAAGGCCAGACAACCTTGGAACGGGGAACGATTCAACCGTTTACACGGGAGGTGGCTTATCCGCCCCCGGGCAAGTCATCCTTATCCAGGCCAGAGATTTGACGCTAAATACTCAAGGGTAGGAGCCGTATGCGGTAATCCCGCACGTACGGATCTGTGCGGGGGGCACCCATCCCGGGTGTCCCTACCGCTTCTGGGATCCTCTTTCTTCTTGACCAAAACCATCTCATCGCCAAGTTCTTATCCTTTTACTCGCCGCCGTTTTGGCCGGTGTCGCATCCTGTTTAGATCCCTGCACGCACGCTCTTATGAAAATACTCCTCATCTCAGACATACACAGCAACATTCAGGCGCTTGAGGCCGTGCTGGCTGCCGAGGCGGATGCCGATGCCGTCTATTGCGCGGGCGATCTCGTGGACTACGGGCCGTTTCCCCGCGAGGTCATTGATCTCGTGCGGGAGCGGAACATCCCCTGCGTGAGCGGAAATCATGACGAGGAGGTGGTTGAGCTTGCAAAGAATCGTGAAACCTGGGCCGACATGCGTCCGCAGGACAGGCACTGGGTGCATCAGAACGCGGAGGCACTTGATGCCGGCGACATTGCCTTTCTTGACGCGCTTCCGGAGTCTGTTGAGTTTACAGCGGACGGTCACTACTACCATATGCGGCACCGCGGGGCAAAGGGCTATGAGCTCATCCAGCTCCTGTCCAGGTTTGAAGCGCTCTGGAGCGCCGGTCAGTCGCCAGATCGTCGTCCTGAACAGACTGCGCGTGTTATTGTGGGACACACCCACATTCAGGCCGTGCATTATCTGGCGGCAGACAGGCTCTGGTTGAACCCGGGGAGCACGTCCTACCGGCCTGCGCGAAAGAATTTTCATCTTCCCCGCTACGCGGAATACATGACGGTGGTGCAGGGCGAGATCCGTTTCCACCGTTTGGACTACGACTGCCGCAAAACTTTCCTGCACACCCGGGACCTTGAGCTGGACAACAGCCAAAAGCAGGTCGGATTGCGCCTGTTCGGGGTAGAAGAACAGATATGAGGTCACCGGCTATCACTCGGGCATTGTGGTCAACGAACACACCGACGGAGACGGAATCAACCTGGCCTGCAACGTCAACGGTACGACGACAAGGCTGAACTCTATGACCTGTCTGTGGATATTGGCGAGAAGCAGGATGTCGCCGGTCAACACCCCGGACGGGTCGCTTCCATGCGGGCGGCATTGGATGCATGGCGCCGCGAGAATGACGCCCAAACCAACACCCCCAATCCGGACTGCGACGAGAAGGAGTTCAGAAGACTCTACATCGACACAGACCCGAGCACATTTGATCCTCTCACCGCAGGTGAGGAGGACTGGGCGGATATCCGGACGTGGCGGGAAGGAATGGACAACGCGGTCCGGAGAAACAAAAAATGAACAAACAACAGCCCAATATCCTTTGGCTCATGACGGATGAGCAGCGCTGCGATTCCCTTGGCTGCTACGGGAGTCGCTGGGCTCACTCCCCGAATATAGACGCTCTGGCGGCCGAAGGCGCGGTTTTCGAGACCGCCATCACACCGGCGCCGGTTTGCGTGCCGGCGCGGACGTCCCTCCTCGCCGGAAAGCATCCCTGCCAGACCGGCGTATGGCATAACAGACTTGAATCCGGGCCCCATCCCTTGGATCCTCGGCGGCCGGTTTCCCGCCCCTCCCGAGGAAACCGCCGAGGCCGTGGCGGTCAGGCAGGCCATGGATTGGCTTGCCGAAAGGCCGCGGGACAACCCCTTCTTTTTGAGAGTGTCCTTCAACGGCCCGCACACACCCGTCTGCCCTCCCGCACCCTTTGACCGCATGATGGATCCCTGCATAGAGCTCCCGGGCGGCACGGATCTCCCGGAAGGCAGTCCGGATTGGTTGGCCAAAGAACTCCGCAAATGCGCGGACGCTTCCGCTCTGTCCCGCGAAGAGATACGAAAGCTGCGACAGTGTTACTTTGGTGAGGTCAGTTTTCTGGACTCGCTGTTTGGCCGGTTGCTCGATTGGATGCGCGGTGAAGGTCTGCTGGACAACACCATCGTCGTTTTCCTTTCCGACCATGGAACCCACCTCGGGGACCACGGCCTTGTGCAGAAACAAACGTTTTTCGAATCGGTTGTCAATGTGCCGTTCATTGTCCGGCATCCACAGCAGATTGCGGGATCCTCACGTTTCCACACCCCGGTTGAGACACAGAGTCTCCTTCGGACCTTGTTGGAACTTGCGGGGCTTGATCCGGTTGCCGACGGGGTTTCCCCCAGTCCTGCCTCCTGTCTGCGCACCGGCCGGGAGCCCGAAGCGCGCCCCGTGTTCAGCGAATTCTCACTGAATTCTTTTGCGCCCCACATCCAGCATGACGGGCGTTTGGTGATGGTTCGGCACGGACACTGGAAGCTCTCGGCCTGTATCGACCCCGCGATCCATGACGTCGCCCTGTATGACTTGAACCATGACCCCGAAGAACGCACAAACCTCGCCGGGGATCCCGCGTGCACCGCGCAGCGGGAAACGCTGCTGGCGTTCGTGCGGAAACACATTTCGGAAGCAAAATAAAGCCATTGAGGCGACACGTGACAGCGGCGGACATTGGCAGCGAAGGTATGATAAGAATCTAACCACTGTTCATCCGTGGTTAAAAATCCCAAATGCCAACCAGCAGTCGCATCGAACCCCGTAAACTCGCTCCGGTGGTCTAAGACGTTCTGGTTTCAAATATTTCGAGTCTTCATTTCACCTGAAGAGCGTTCAAGCTCCGGGTAATCGCGGCACACACCAGATTCAGCTCTTTCGGGGTATGAGAGGCCCCCACGTACCAGCGGCCATCCGGCAACAGATAGACCCCGTTTTGCAACATCGCACGGTGGAATTTTTTATACAGTTCTTTGTCGGTTTCCAAGCTGTCTGCATAATGTTGAGGCGGCGTTTTTCGTCCCATGGGCAGTGGCGTGACCCCGGTGAACACGGGCAGGCGGTTCCGGCTTGACATCCGCTCCCCGTTTCTCCAGAACCCACCCATGTTCGCCCCCCCTCACAACCCCGAACCCGCCTCCCTCGCTCAAAGCGCGAAAAGCGATTTCCTATCCATTATTTATGAAGCTCATTCTTATTCGACATGGACAATCTTACGGAAACATATATACTGATGAAGACTTGCCGGACGCTCGTCTCACCGGTCTAGGTCTGCAGCAAGCGACACGAGTTGCCAAGCGTCTGGCTGATTCAGAGATTGAAACGATTGTGGCAAGCCCGTTGCTTCGAGCACTCGCGACGGCTCAACCACTGGCGCAGGCCCTTTCGTTGCCCATTCAGGTCTGGCACGAGGCTGTGGAGATCCGCAGAGAAGGACCTTATAGAGGGCCTGGTTTGCAGGACTTGCAGGAGGAGTTCCCAGAAGCCAAGTTTGGATGTGAACACACCGATGACGGGTGGCACTATCCTGGAGATGATAATGTAACTCGAGGAATTGGACGAGCAAAGCAAACCCTTGATCGACTTCTCGGGGAATTCTCAAACAGCACGGTAGCTCTGATCGCTCACGGAAACTTCAATCGTTTCCTCCTTCTAGTAGCGCTGGGACTGTCTCACACGCGCCACATTCACTTTCCCCAGGATAACGGGTGTATTAATGTTCTCGAGTTTGCCGGCAAAGCTATACGTGTATCCTGCCTGAACGACACGTGCCACCAAGCAGGTGTTGAGTCGTTATAGCTAACACAAGGAGACACTGAGACATAATCGAATTGTGACGTTTGTGGCTTACTTGGCGGCGTTGCGAGAGTACGCTTCCGCCTTGGGGAGGGATCGCACGGAGGCGCAGAGGCACGGGGGAGGGGGATCGTCGATCACGATCACGATCAGGATTTCACGAATTTCCTGACCTCTACCCTCTTAGCTCTACCCTCTATTTTGACGCAGTTCGCGACATGGACTGATTCTTCCGGCCGGCTGACTTGGAAATCCGCATACCGTGAAGAAGCACCGCCCCGCGAAAGCTGTTTTCATCCGGCTCCATCGCCGCCACCCGGTCCAGTGCCGCCTGACATGGCTGTCCGGACCCTGCGGATAGGCCGTGGTCCCCTCCGGAATGGCCTCTCCGGGCAGAGGGTTCGGGGTCACCACCGCCTTCACAAACGGAATGGATTTTTCGCTGGCTCTATATCCCGCGAAGGAGAAACGTTCGGCAGATGCTCATGCATAATTACAGGTCCTTCCTTTGTGGTTTCATCCTCCGTTTCGACCAAAAGCGATGCAAACCTTAGGCATAAAGATATGTAAATACGACTTATAATTAGGTTTAAATTACAATTTTATACGAAAAATATTTAAACCGTTTGCGTTTCCAATCCTCGTCTTCCTGATTGCATAAAAAGCTGTATTTCCTATTTTTTAAAAGGGAAAGCTTTACATTTTCATAAAAAATTACTGAAATATTATTTTTTTCTTGCATTCTGGAGTGGGGAGGGAGTTTAATGTTGCAAAGGATTGGAGGCAATATTTCTGCGTTTGAGTTACCTAAGACGTACTGAAATTCATGGATTCTGGTTCTTGCGAAAACCCACAATGATACATGTAAATATAAAAGGAGACCTGCAACATGAAATTAAGGCAATCGTTGAAGCCGTTCCATTATCACCCCGTATTCCCACACGCCGTGAAGTTTTTCTCCGCCTTGTTCTTCATGGCAACGTACTTCGCTGGCAACGCGTTCGGCCAATCTGTGGCTGAGGTACCCTTTGATCTGCCAAAGTTTCAACCCATCCTTTCTGCAAGCAGGCTGCACAGCCCTTCCACCTCACCCTCCACGGTCAGTAGCGGGAACTTCGGCGGCTACGAACTTCCAGGGCGTTTTTATCTGGGGGGCGACGGCACGACGATGGTGCTGGCGACAACCGTCAGCGACAATGACCGCAGCGAACTTCGCCATAATTTCACTTGGCCGGTGACCGAACAGGAAGTGAACTACTTCGCACGCTTGCGGTTCGACAAGCCTGTCGCTCATCAAGAAGATTACTGGGAAAGAAGACGGGTTAACTTCGTGCAGATCTATGTTCCGGGTATTGACTTGGGGCCAGTGGTGTTGCTCAGCGGGAGGCTAAGATGGGGACCCACAGCAGAGACGATTAAAGAGGACCATCTGTGGATGTCGGTGCAAGGAGGCGGGCAGTACGATCTTGGGCCCCGGCCCGAGGGCTTCTTCGACGTGGATGTCCGCGTGAAGGATGGGGAAGTGCGTGCATATATTAATGATGAGTTGAAGGCTGTGTCTAATCTCCTTGGATTCGACGGGGAGGTAGCCTATTTTAAAACCGGAGCCTACCACAGGGGCATCCAACCCATTGCGGTTGAGTATGAATTGCTGTCGATCACGGCGGGTCCAGACCGAGCGCCGGCCAGCTTCACCTCCAACATAGTCAACAAACCGGATGCAACCGCACACGCGGCCTACCACGCCACGATTGCAGATGACACCAACGATCCGGAAAACGACCAAATGATTTTTATCAAAACCTCCGGCCCGGACTGGCTGAACGTTGCCCCCAACGGTGCCCTCTCCGGAATCCCGTCCGCCAGCGACGTGGGAGCAAACAGCTTTACAGTTGATCTTTGGGACAGCGGCGGGAACTTCGACAGCGCAACCCTGGAGATCAACGTTGCAGCGTCTTCCAACAATGTGTCTGCGGCCCGGTTTGGTTCTGATTTTGATGGATTCGCCGGGTTTAGCACCGGCGGCAATGGAACGTTTACAGAGCAAACAGATTCGATCAACTTCAACAGAAATTTCGCTGACAACAGTAACGCATTTCTCTATACGACGAACAGTTCCGTAAACACGAATGCAGGGAGCAGCTATGCCTTCACTTCCGTGGTGAAATACAATAGTTCAACGGACATCGGCAGCCCCCGAAACGTTTCCATGGTCTTGTTCAGTGGTCAAACAAACGGGGCATTTGGCATTACGCTGAAAATGCATGAACATGCAAACACCTTCCAGATCGATACCGGGCTTAATCAATTTGACGGACCTACGACCTCTTGGGGCGGGAAACCGTTTGCATCCGGGGCCACTTATACGCTCGAGGGGACCGTTTATTTCACTGCGGATCACGCCCATGTGACATTCAAGCTCACCGATGATGCCGGATTTTCGGACACGACCACCCGAATCTTCTCAAAAAGTGACCTGAACATTGGGAATCGTCATGGCATAGGCACCCGTAACCGGGGGCTGAACTTTGATGCGAAGTATTTCGTCATCAACAACAAGCTTTCACCCACACCACCGACCGGCCTTTTCGCCACCGCCGACGAAAGCTCAGTCTCTTTGGACTGGGCGGACAGCCCTGAAGGCAGTCTCGTTGAATACAGCGTCTACCGCTCGAACACTTCGGGCAGTTACAGCAGCGCTCTTGTGACCGGCCTGAGCACGAGTGAGTATGTCGATAACAACGTGGTAAGCGACACCACATACTATTACGTGGTCACGGCCACAGACATTTTTGATAGGGAGTCAGCGCCGAGCAGTGAAGTTTCCGTCACGACGCCCTCACCCAATCAGCCTCCGGTGTTCACGGCCAATCCGATTGTCGGAGTCGACGCAACCGAAGGGGACGCCTACACGGGAACCCTCGCCGGAAGCGCGACCGATCCGGATGTGAACGACACGCTGAGCTATGCGAAAGTCAGTGGTCCTGCCTGGCTCAGTATTGCCGCCAATGGCGATCTTTCCGGCACACCCGGCGACGCGGATGTCGGACTCAACAGCTTCACGGTGGAAGTCTCCGACGGAAACGGCGGGTTTGACCAGGCGACGCTGGAGATCACCGTGAGTGCGGCGGTTATTGCTGTAACCTGTGACTTCGGGACCGATCCGGGTAAAACGACCTTCGGCGATGCCGGATTTACCGCCGGAGGTGGTGGGTTGCAGATCACGAATGGGTCGGACCACGTCCGCTTCAGGAGGAGTGGCAGCCCTTCCAATACTCGTGACGGTATCACCCGAACCTTCGACGGGCTTGGCGGCGGGGCGAGAAACGATTTCACCATCACCGCGCAATATACTCATGTTAATTACCAGACCTGGGATGGGGTTATGTTTCCTGCCGGCATCCTTTTATTTGCCGAGGGTACCACTGAGAATGCTCTTCGAAATTCTGGTCTGGGGATTCATATCTACTCAGACGGGACGTTTACTACGGAACGCCTTAGGATTACATCATCCGCCGCCATCAATACATCCTCATCTGCAGACACCTTTTGGCAATCAGGATCGCAAGGTGCAAATGATGGTGATATTGCAATACGTCACGGCGACGTTATGCAGTGGAAGGTGGATGTCACCTTCCATGGCACAAATAGTATGACGATTGACGCAACCCTGACTCGTATTGACGGAACTTGGGAACGTACCGCCGAGCAACTTGAAAGAAGCGTGTCGGTATCGCACACCTTTACCAACGCCAGCGACTTGATCGACGGTGAGTATTTCGGGTTTGGTGGCCGTTTTAGAGGGAGTGTAGAAACGCGTTTGGACACGTTCAGCGTTAATTCCCTCGTGAGCACACCGCCGGTGGCGGACGCGGGACCTGACCAGATGGTGACGGATAGCAACAGAAGCGGCAGCGAAGACGTGACCCTCGATGGAAGCGGTTCCAGCGACGCGGACGGCAGCATCGTCAGCTATCTTTGGACCCTGAACGACAGCCAAATCGCAACGGGTGTCACGCCCACCGTATCCTTGCCTGTCGGCACCCATGTCGTGACCCTGACGGTAACCGATAACGACGATGCCACGGATACCGACACCGTAACCATCACGGTGAACGCGCCTCCAGTGGCCGACGCCGGCGGTGACCAGACGGTGACAAACGTAAACGGAAGCGGCAGCGAAGATGTAACCCTCGACGGGAGCGACTCCAGCGACGCGGACGGCAACATTGTCAGCTTTGTTTGGACGCTGGACGGCAGCCAAATTGCAACCGGTGTGATACCCACGGTTACTTTGCCCGTTGGCACCCATATGATCACCCTGACCGCAACCGACAACCGAGGGGCCACCGACAGCGATACAGTGACCATCACCGTGAATCCGGCTCCGGCACCGGGCCCGGGCATCCGGGTCACGGAATACCACCTAACCACGGGCGACTTCACCGGAACCACCGCGACTCTGACGCTTGATCAGAATTTGGCGGATGACTACTACATTCTTGTTCGCGGATCACGGGTCGGCGACGGGCTCAGCCTGCCCGACAATGACTATGCCCGGGTGACAGCGGTGCCTGGCGGCAAAGGCGACCTGCCGGATTCCGGCACCGCCGATCAAATCACCTTGGGCCGTTGGACCGCAGGGTTCGACTGGGAGGGTGTGGTGACGGTGGTGGAGAGTGAAAACCCCGCCAGCGCGGACGGCTTCAGACTGGTCGATGTGCTGGAGACATCCCTGACCGGGACTTCTGGTACCGCAAGTTCGGCGGCCTGGACTGACCTGAGCCGGGTGGTGCTGTTTGGCGGCTACCGCGGCGGCGGGGCGGCCTTTACCGAAGCTGCGAGCCACCGGAACCAGGGCACCAGTGTTTATGTGCGCTTGCATCCGAGCGGAACGGACACCCTGAACTGGAGCCGCGATGCGGGCGGTGAAACCTTGCGCAATGCGGTGATGACCACCTTCGTGGTGGAGTGGGGCGACACGTGGACCGTGCAGCACGTCAATGTGGCCGGAGCCAACGGTGGTAATGGCGCTAACCACACCAGCCACTACACCACCGCGGCCATCACCGCGGTCAACCGCGACAACACCTGGGTCTGGGGAACCGGAACCCGCCTGGCCGCCGGCATTGGCACCTGTGCCGAAGCCTGCCTGATCACCCTGGGGGACGGTGTCAGCCAAAACACAATCGAAAGCACGGTGGCGGTCGGCTCGGAATACACGAACGCCTACGACTTTGATGTCTACGTGCTGACCCACCCGGCGATCGCGGTCGACCACGTGTTTGTGCCCGACGGAAACACCAATGTGTCGGATCTGCCCGTGTCGGTGGCCCCCGCCGCAGCGGGAGCCCGATTTGGCTGGGTGTATAACGGGGTCAACGGAACGGGTGACTATCATCCGCGTTCGCGCTTCTGGGCGCGCTACACTGCTGACAACGAAATCACCATCAGCCGCGGGTTCAGCGGCCAGCCCTTCCCCGCCTGGGTGCAGGGAGTTGATTTTTCGGATCTGAACCCGTAAAATCAACGGATGAATCGAACTGTAAAAATAACGCCCCCCCTGCTGGCCCTCGGGCTGGCAGGGGGGCTTTTTTGGATTTTGCGGGAATCCACACCGCCCATTCCTGACCAAGCTGTCGTACCGGACCGTCCCGTCATTGAGGATCGAATGGAGCCGGTGAACTCACAATCGCCGCCGGCGGAGGTGCCGGTCTCTCCATCTGAACCGTTTCACGCCCCGACGGGAGCCGTCCGGGAAAGTGTTTCGACCTCGCCCGCGTCCGCGCCCATGTCCACGCCCGCGCCGAATCCAGCTCCGGCGGTTCGATTTTCAAGCGATGAACTCAAAGAAATCCTTCCTCTTTGGATGCGGGAGGAGGCCGATGTGGACATCTTTGCCGACGAACGCGTGGTTGCGGACACCCGGGTGATCCGGGTCCGCGGACGATATGCCTGGCCGAACGGCAGCGGAATGGAGGTGGAAATCACCGATCTGGGAAATGGCCCCTCCGACGTTTTGCTGCGTTCGCTGGGCTTTCAGCCGGCTCTGGCAGACAGCGCGACGGAGGAGGGTTTCAGCCTGCAGGTGGAAGCGATGAACGAACCCGGTAATTTCGAGTACCACTATCAAACCGGGGAGGGCCGTATTCAGTTACTGGTTGCCGACCGGTTTTTAGTGGAGGTGCAACTCGCGCTGCTCCCGGAGGAATCCTTCGGGACCGTGATTGAACATCAGGTTCCGATTGCCCTGCTGAGGGAAATGGTGGAGAAAAGAGGGGCCAAACCATGAAACGGCTTTCACATTGACGGAGACGTTCGCAATCTCCGCCGTTTACTTGGATGTTTGTCCTGCTTCCGGTTGTGACGAATTCATCCACCAAAGCTGTTTCCACCCGGGGCCGCCGGTGTTGGGCTGCGGCGCGCCGGGCGTGCTCCGTCCGGTTTCGACGTACCGGGTGAGGAGGGTTTTGAGTTCCTCCACGACATCCGGATGCTGATCGTGGACGTTGGTCCGCTCGCCGATATCGGTGTCGAGATTGTAAAGCTGAAGGGGGGGGAGACCCTCGCAGGCGGGACCGGGCCGGGGATCGCTCCAGCCGCCGGAGCCGGGACACATCTCCAGCTTCCAGTTGCCTTTGCGAATGGAAAAGGAGCCGTCGATGGAGTGGTGGACGGTCGCCTCGCGCAGGCTGCGGTCCAGCGTCTTTCCCTGCCAGGCGGGCAGGTTGCTGACGCTGTCCTCGCCGGCGTTGTCGGGGAGGGGCGCGCCGGTGATGTCCGCACAGGTGGCGAGCAGATCGCTGAGGCAGACGGTTTCATCGGTGACCGAGCCGGCCTGAATGCCCTTCGGCCAGTGGATCAGCAGGGGAATGCGGTGTCCTCCCTCGTAGATGTCGGCCTTGTGTCCCCGGAAGACATAGCTGGGGTTGTGGCCGCACGCGGCCAGCTCCTCGAAGTTGGCCTGGGGAGAGCATCCGTTGTCGGAGGTGAAGATAAAAATGGTGTTCTCGGCCACGCCGCTCCGCTCCAGCGCCTCCAGGATTTGCCCGACATGGTGATCCACCTGGAGGCAGAAGTCGCCGTAGGGATTGGTGCCGCTTTTGCCCTGGAACTCCGGCAGCGGCAGGATGGGGGTGTGCGGCGAGGGGAGGGGGAGATAGAGAAAAAACGGCTCCCCGGCGGCGGCCCGCTCCTCGATGTACTTCACCCCGCGGCGGGTGAAGTTGGGGGACACCTCTTCGTGCACGAAATCCGCGCCGGTGGGGCCCTCCCGCCAGAAGCGGAATCCGCTGTCGGAGGTCACGCGGTCGGGTTGGGCGGTGACCCGGCCGTTTTCAACGTACACGTAGGGCGCCATGTCCAGCGAACCGCAGTGGCCGTAGTAATAATCGAATCCGCAGGCGTCAGGGCCGCCGGTGACCGGCGCGGTGAAGTCCACATTGGCCCCGTCTTTGGCGACCGGCTGCCCGTCGGTGGTGGCCCAGTTCCAGCCCAGATGCCATTTACCGATCATGGCGGTGTGGTAGCCCTGCGCTTTCAGAAAGGAGGCCACGGTCATGCGTCCGGGTTCGATCAGAGAGGGGCTGTACCCGTCGAGAACTCCATTTTTCAGGCGGGATCGCCAGTTGTAGCGTCCGGTGAGGATGCTGTAGCGGGAGGGGGTGCAGACGGCCGAGGAGGAATGGGCGTCGGTGCAGATCATGCCGCCGGCGGCCATCCGGTCCAACTGCATCGTTTGAAGTTTGGAGCCGGGGTTCAGGCAGGAGAGATCGCCGTACCCCATGTCGTCGACGAGGATATAGACAATGTTGGGTTTTTTATCGCTTGAATAATGTTTCATGATTTTCAACGAACTAATCGTAATCGTAATCGTGATCGTAATCAAACCCCAAAACCAACTTTTCGATCACGATTAAGATTACGAAAGCGGTTTCTTTTTCCGGCAATCCTCAGCATGCGATTCGCCGGGGCGTCGGGTGCGAACATAATCCGATCTCGTCAACCGGAAAATGGCGAAAAAGGGAGGTCGGTAAACGAGAACGGCGACGAGAACGGGGGACGATTTTGTTTTGCCACTCGTAATGCGCTCTCGTCTGCCGGAAAATCTTGTTGAATTCCTTTTCGTAATCGTAATCGTAATCGTTATCGATGTGCAAGAATGACCCTGATGCCGTTGAAACAGGAGTGTATACAATGAGTAACCCCAAGAACAGCCCGCTTCCTTACAGAGATGCCGCTCTACCCGTTTCCGAGCGGGTGGAGGACCTGCTTTCCCGCATGAGCGTGGAGGAGAAGATCGAACAACTGCGCAGCCAGATGCTGTTCGATCCGGAAAGTTCCAAGCGTGACCCGGCCGTGGGGCATGTCAGGTCGCTGACCCATTTCGCGCATCAGAAGGGGCACCGCCGCACCCCCGGCGAGTGTGCGGCCATCAACAACGCTGACATCAAGCGCTCGACCGGGGCCAACCGCTGGGGCATTCCCGTGCTGGTCCACGAAGAAGCCCTGCACGGCGCGCAATGGGGGGATGCGACCTGCTTCCCTCAATCGATCGCGCTGGCGGCCACCTGGGACGATGCCCTGATGCGGCGGGTCGCCAGGGCCATCGCCTGCGAGCTGAAGGCTGTGAACATTCACCAGGTGCTGTCTCCGGTCGTCAATCTTGGCCGCGATTCACGCTGGGGGCGGACGCAGGAAACCTATGGTGAGGATGTCTATCTGGTAAGTCGAATGGCACTCGCCTACGTGCAGACACTGGAAGAGATGAACATCATCACCACGCCGAAGCATTTTGTCGACAACTACGGTGAGGGCGGCCGGGACAGCAATGTTTCCAATAGCTCATGGCGGGTGCTGCGCGAGGTGTTCCTGGAGCCTTTCCGCGTATGCGTTCAGGAGGGGCGCGCCCGCTCGATCATGCCGGCCTACAACAGTGTCGACGGCGTGCCCTGCACCTGCAGTCAGACGCTGCTGACCGATATCCTGCGGACCGAGTGGGGGTTCGAGGGATTTACGGTGTCGGACTATGGGGCCGTGCCCGGCCTCGTTGCCCCGCAGCGGGTGGCGGCCGACCGGGTTGAAGCCGTGGCCCGGAGCATGGAGGCCGGGCTGGATGTGGTCCTGCCAAACAATGACGGGGAGGCCCAGCGGCAACTGGCCCGGGAAGGGCGGTTTTCCATGGAGGTCCTCGACCGGTCCGTGCGGCGTATCCTCAAGGCCAAGTTCGAGCTGGGTCTGTTCGAACATCCGTATGTGGATGCGGGGGCGGCGGACGCGGGGGTCCGCAGTTCCGGGCACCGGGCGCTGGCGCTGGAGGCCGCGCGCAAAGCGGTGGTTCTGCTGAAAAACCGGGACCGCATCCTGCCGCTCTCCGGAGCGGCCGGGAAGATCGGTGTGTTCGGCCCGGCCTGCAACACGGTCAATCTGGGCGGCTACAGCGGTCCCTATGGCGGCTGGAAGGGGGAGGCTATGACCCCATTGGAGGCCCTGCGGAATCTGGCTCCCGCCGGAGCCGAGATCCGTGCCTGCGACGGAACTGCGGACCTGGAATCCGTTGCCCGTGAATGCGATGTGGCTGTCTACTTCGCCACCATCCGGGAGGATGAAGGCTCCGACCGCTCCAGTCTCGACCTTCCGGATCTATCGGCGGGGAAGCAGGCGGAGATCGCCGATGCCGCTCATGCGGTGATCGTGGACAAGCGTGAGAAGAGCGTTGCGTCCGGAGATCAGGAAAGTGAGATCCTGCGCATTGCGGAAACCGGCATTCCGGTGATTGTCGTGCTGGTGGCCGGCAGCGCGGTGACAATGCGGCGCTGGGAGGAGAAAGCGGCGGCAATTGTTCTGCCGTGGTACGGCGGCGAGCAGGGCGCAACCGCTGTCGCGGAGGTGTTGTTCGGTCACTGGAATCCCGGCGGCAGGCTGCCGCTGACCTTTCCAAAGACCGTTGGCCAGTGTCCGCTCTACTACAGCCACAAACCCACCGGCCGCGCCTATCACTATAACGACAACGATGGCAAGCCGCAGTTCCCCTTTGGTTTCGGGCTGAGCTACAGCACCTTCGAATACAGCAACCTGGTGGTCGCGCCCGGAACGGCGGCGATCGGCACACCGGTGACGGTCACCGTCGAGATCCGCAACACCTCGGACGTGGCCGGTGACGAAGTGGTGCAGCTCTATGTGCACGACTGCGTGGCCAGCGTGGCGGTGCCTGTCAAGCAGCTTTGCGGCTTCGAACGCATCCATCTTGCGCCCGGGGAAACGCGGCTCGTCCGCTTCACCCTCGATGACCGGCACCTGGCCCTGTGGAATGCGCAGATGAAGCGCGTGGTCGAGCCCGGCGACTTCGAGATCATGGCCGGAAGCTCATCGGAAGACATTCGGCTGAAGGCAATGCTGACCCTTTTCACCGGAGGTCAGGCTTTTCAGCCTGACACGGCGGAGAGGCAAAGCGACCGGAGGTCAGGCTTTCCAGCCTGACACGGCGGAGAGGCAACGCGACAGCCTGGAAAGGCTGTCCTCCATGTGTAGCAATCTGACCTTACACCGTCGCCGATCTCGTCAGCCGGAAAATGGCGGAAACGGGCGGTCGGTGAACGAGAACGGCGACGAGAACGGGGGACGATTGTGTTTTAGCCACTCGTAATCCACTCTCGTCGCCGATCTCGTCAGCCGATTTCCTAATCGTAATCGAATCCCAACATCGGTTTTTCGATCACGATCACGATCACGATTATGATTACGGATTCGTGAGGGATCTCAAAACCGTCCGGCCGCGGAGGGCGGGTACCCCATGACCGCGCGGAACTGCTTGGAGAACGTGAAGCTGTCCGCATAGCCGGTGGCCGCGGCGGCCTCGGCCACACGGAAGCCCTCCTCGCGGATCAGCCCGGCGGCATAGTGACAGCGCTGCCGGATGGCATATTGACCCGGACTCAGCCCCGTCATCTCCTTGAACCGCTGACAGAAGCCGCTGCGGCTCATGCCGGCCTTGCGGGCCAGTTCGGTCAAGGGCAGCCGATGCCCCGGATGGCGGTCGATGAATGCGCAGACCTCGAGAATGCCGGGGTGGGGGGGCGGCTTATTTCCTTTCGGACGCAGGAGCGGCGCCGCAAGCTGTTCCAGGAGCGCGTGCAGGAGCGCGGCGGCCGCCTGCTGTCCGGCGGGTCTTCCGCTCCGCCACAGCGTGCCCAGGGTCTCCAGCAGGCCGATCAGATCCGGGGCCCCCGCCGTGTCCAGAATCTGCCAGGGCTGCGCCCGGGAAGAATTTGGAACCTCCTGGTTTTCACGCGATGTCACCTTGAAATGGATGGGGTGGAAGACGAGAGGGCGGGAGGGATCGGATGCCAGACTGTAGGAAAGCCCCCTGGCCAGCAGCAGCGCCGAGGGAGCCTGTATCGGCAGCTCCGTCTCTCCGCAGCGGAACTGTCCCCGGCCGCCGAGGATGATGTACAGGATACAGGTCTCCATCGTCCGCGTGATCCGCCAGGCGGGTCCCGGCGACAAGCGGCCCCGGTAGAGATGAAGGCAGAGTCCTCCCGCCTCCGGAAGCCCCTCCAGCAGATCTTCAATCAGAAACTTTGGATGATTTGACATAACCTTTAGACGATAATCCATTCACGTTTCCGATTTTTTCGGTATTCTTCAAGAAGATTTAACACATACCAAGCAAAAGAAGGAACCCTCCACCATGACCAGCGCGACTTCGACATCTTCAAGACGGACGGACGGGAAACCCAATATCGTTTACATCCTTTGCGATGACCTCGGGTACGGGGATGTGCGGTTTATGAATCCGGAACGGTGCCGCATTCCCACCCCGCACATCGATCAGCTCGCATCGGAGAGCCTGTGTTTCACCGACGCCCACTCCGGCTCCGCCGTCTGCACGCCCACCCGCTACGGGTTTCTGACCGGCCGCTATGCCTGGCGCAGCCGTCTTCAGCGCGGTGTGGTGGTGGAGAATGAAACGCCCCTGATCGCGGAGGACCTTGCCACCCTGCCCGGGTATCTCGGCAGCAGGGGCTACCGGACCGCCTGTCTCGGCAAGTGGCATCTCGGCCTAAGCTTCACGGACGCGGATGGAAAGGTGTTAAACGTCCGGTCAGACAAGTCCCGCGAGAATTTTCATACCGCCGGGGTTCCGGTGGGCACCCGCGTCCCGGACGGACCGGTCACCCGCGGATTCGAGTATTTTTGGGGCTTTTACCGCTCCGCCACCATGAGTTCGGTGATCGAAAACGACCGCGTCGCTGAAGAGGTTCCGCTCACGGAGATGCTGGGAGAGCTGGGGCGGCGCGCCTGCGGGTACATTGCCGAGCGTGCCCGGGAGGACAAGCCCTTCTTCCTCTACCTCCCCCTCAATTCCCCCCACGGTCCCATTGTGCCTTCGGAATCCTGGCAGGGCCGCAGCGAGATTGGACCCTACGGCGATTTTATCATGGAGACCGACGACGTGGTGGGCCGCGTACTGGCCGCGCTCAAAGCCAACGGACTCGAGGAGAACACCCTGGTGATCTTCACCAGCGACAACGGCTGCTCCGAGCCCTGCGCCGAAGCCCATGTCCTCGAGCGGGAACACGGCCACTATCCCAGCGCACATCTGCGCGGCTACAAGTCCGATATCTGGGAGGGCGGACACCGCGTCCCCTTTGTCGCCCGCTGGCCGGGCCGCATCCCGGCCGGAACAACTTCCGACGCGCTGATCTGCCTCACCGATCTCTTCCGCACCTGCGCCGATCTCTTCAAGGACCCGCTGCCGGACGACACCGCCGTGGATTCCGAAAGCATGCTGCCGCTCCTCCTGGGCGAGACGGAGAGGGGACGAAACTCCGTGATCCACCATTCCATCAAGGGACGCTTCTCCATTCGCCAGGGGAGGTGGAAACTGGAACTCTGTCCGGGGTCCGGCGGCTGGAGCCGTCCCAAAGATCCTGAAGCGCTTGAGCAGGGGCTGCCGTCCATCCAGCTCTACGATATGCAGGCCGACGTGTCGGAAACCGTCAATCTCGCCGAACAGCAGCCGGAGGTTGTGGCCCGTCTGCTTGCGGAACTGTCACACAGCGTGGAGCAGGGACGCAGCACCCCCGGAGCTCCGCAGCGCAACGATGTGGAGATCGATCTGTTCAAAGGCGCGGAACTTCCGAAGACCGGAACGGCCTGAATCTTATCCGCCTGCATCAGTTGATGGCGCCGAATGGCGGCGGCCAATGCTGCCCGCGCTGACTGGAGAAATTGAAATCCGGATCCGCAGCCCGGTTGCGGCACTCGCTGGGAGCCTCGGCCAAATCAAAGAGCAGAAATTCATTGCCGCAGGGGAAGTAAATCAGCTCTTCTTCAGCAACGGCCCCTCCACACCACTCACCCCGGTCACTTTTCCCCCAATTTCGCGCATACCTCCTTCTCATTTTTGTAATTACATGATATAGGTAAGTAATTTACCGAATATAAACCCGGCCGCAATCTCTTAATCGGACATCTCTATGAACGCACCCCGTAAAATTATCCTGATCATGACCGACACCCAAAGATGGGACATGCTGGGCTGTTATGGCAATCCGGACATGAAAACCCCGCGGCTGGACCGTCTGGCCGCCGAGGGAATGCGCTTTGACCGTGCCTACACCTGTCAGCCCGTCTGCGGTCCGGCCCGGTCCGCGCTCTTCACCGGCACCTATCCCCATTCCAACGGGGCCTGGGGGAACACCATGCCCATCGGCGACAACGTGAAAACCGTTGCCCAGCGCATGATGGGCTCCGGGGTTCACTGCGCCTACGTTGGAAAATGGCATGTGGACGGGGGGGACTACTTTGGCACGGGGCGCTGCCCCGAAGGCTGGGATCCGGACTACTGGTACGATATGCGGACCTATCTGCATGAGCTGACCCCGGAGGAGCGTCAGTTGAGCCGGAACGTGGATGCGAACCGCAATCCGGGCATCGCGCGGGAGTTCACCTTTGCAAACCGCTGCTCCAACCGGGCCATCGATTTTCTGAGCAAACATGGCGAAGAGGATTTTTTCCTGGTCGTCAGCTACGATGAGCCCCACGGACCCTTCCTCAATCCGCCGCCCTTCAACACCCTCTACGATGACTACACCTGGCCCAAACCGGAGAATGCATCCGACGACCTGAAAAACAAACCGGAGCATCACCGCGTGTGGGCGGAGTCGTGCACGTTCGGCGGGCGCTGTTTTAAACCCGGGGCTGCGGCGGACTGGCTGAACTGCAACAGCTTTGTCGACGACGAGATCGGGCGGGTGCTGGACGCCATTGATGAACACGCCGCCGATGCGCTGGTGATTTACACCTCGGACCACGGCGACATGTTCGGATCCCACGGCATCGACAACAAAGGCGCGGTGATGTACGACGAAAACATCCGCATTCCCATGATCGCCCGGTGGAAAGGGGTGTTGCCGGCGGGCGCGGTCTATCCACATCCCGTGTCCCATATTGATCTCGTTCCCACGCTGCTGGATGTCGCCGGCGTCGCCCAGGCCCCGCTGCTGGAGGGGAAAAGCCTGGCACCCGCACTGCGGGACCCCGCGGCGAAAATCAATTCCGAGGTGTTTGTGGAGTTTGGCCGCTACGAAATCGACCATGACGGATTCGGCGGCTTCCAGCCCATCCGCTGCGTCACCGACGGCCGCTATAAACTGGCGGTCAATCTGCTGGACACGGACGAGCTGTACGACACGGAAACCGATCCCGGGGAAATGAACAACCTGATTGACGCCCCGGAGCACGCGGAGATCCGCAACCGCATGCATGACCGGCTGCTGGACTGGATGAACGACACGCGCGATCCCTTCCGCGGCTATCAGTGGGAGCGGCGCCCCTGGCGCACCGATGCCCGCAAGGCGACTTGGGACTATACCGCCATGACCCGCCAGCGGATCGAGGATGACTACGAGCCCCGTCAGCTGGACTACAACACCGGATTGCCGATCACCGAAGCGGTTCGCCCGAAATAAATTCAGATGGGGTACTGGATGATGGCATTTTTGGCGCCCGGCCGGGTTGCAAAACGTCAGCCGCCGTGCCGCCCGCCAAACCCGAAAGACTCTGCAGGAGGCATGGATTGAAAACCGAAAACCAACCAAGATCCGGGGAGGAGCCCTTGTTCCTTTCCGGCGAACAAAAACGGGTCCTGTGGGACGACGCGGCGGCAGACACGTGGGAGGTCGCGTACCCGGTGGGCAACGGTCGTTTGGGAGCCATGCCCCATGCCGGGTTTCCCCGCGAAACGATCCTCATCAACGAGGAGACCGTTTGGGAGCGGAATGAACCCATGCTCGTTCCGGAGGACCGTTATGAACACTTGGAAACGATCCGGGAACTGGAGGCGGCCGGGGACCACCACGGAGCGGACAAACACTTCGAGAAGCATTTTCTGAACGGGGCTCTGGCGTGCTCGTACCAGTACGTGGGCTGGTTGAATCTGGAATACCGGAACCCCGCGAAACGCCAAAGCACTCGCCGGGAACTCGACCTGTCCACCGGGATCGCGCGAAATGTGTATGCGCTGGAGGATGGATCGAACATCGTTCAGGAAACCTTCGTCAGCGCTCCCGACGATGTCGTGGTGGTGACCCTCGAATCGGACCGGGATCTCGACCTCCGGGTCTTCCTGGAGGGGGCGGAAACCGAAGACGGCGAACTGGTGTTGACCGGTTCGGCCACAGGGACCCGCGGAACGCGCTTTGTCTGCCGGGTGCGGGTCGCGCCGTCCGAAGCAGTGAGGGCGGAGGAGGGCGGACTGAGCATTCGGAACATCCGGAAGGCCGTGATCACCCTGTCGGTCGCGACGAACATGGACCGACAGGACCCCCGGGCCACGCTGCCCGAAGGATGGCAGGATAAGGCGAAGCGGGATCACGACAAGCTGGCCGGGAAAACTGCCATCGCACTTCAAACCGACGCGGTTCGCGACCACCGCGGGTATTTCGACCGCATGGAGCTTGCGCTCGGCGAAACCGCCGCGGAGATCCGGGCCTTGACCACCAAAGAGCGCCTGCAGCGGATCAAAGAAGGAGCGCACGACGATCCGGATTTGATGGCCACCTATTTTCAGTACGGGCGCTATTTGCTGATCGCCTCCTCGCGGCCGGGCACCTTTCCCGCGAATCTCCAGGGCATTTGGAATCCCCACGAAACCCCGCCGTGGAATTCCGATTACCACCTGGACATCAATGTGGAGATGAATTACTGGCTGGCGGAAACGACCAATTTGACGGAACTACATGAGCCGTTTTTCCATCTGCTCCGGACGTTTCTGCCGACAGGCCGGGAGATGGCGCGGCGTTTCGGCATGAAGGGATGGGCCATGGGCATTGCCACGGATATCTGGGGACATGCGCTCAACATCTCCAGGAAAGCCTGCTGGGGCGGCTGCTTTTTCGGGGGACACTGGATGGTCACCCATATCCTGGAGCACTACCGGTTCACCCGGGACACCGCCTTTTTGGAGGCCAACTGGGACATTCTCACCGCCGCCGCCGAATTCATGGACTCCTGGCTGATCCCGGGGCCGGAGGAGGGCCTGTGGATGGCGCGCCCCGCCGTTTCGCCGGAGAACACCTTTGTGTACGAGGATGAAACGGGCGCAAAAAAGAAGGGGGCCTTTTCCGCCGGGAATTCCTACGACCAGTTCATGATGCTGCAAATTTTCCACGACTGTCTGGAGGCCGCCCAAGCAATCGGAAAAACCGACGACCCCTTCGTGCGGAAAATCGAAGAACTCCTCCCCAAGATTTACCGGCCAAGGATTGGCGACGACGGCCGCCTCATGGAATGGCGTCTGCCCTTTGAGGAGGCGGAGCCCGGGCACCGTCATATTTCCCACGTGATCGGTGCGTATCCCGGGAATCGGATCAACCTCGACGACGATCCGGCCCTTCGCGCCGCCGTGGAAAAATCGCTCGAGGGACGTCTGAGCGCGGGCGGGGCGGGCACCGGATGGAGCCGCGCCTGGATTATCGGCATGTATGCCCGCCTCTCGGACCGCGAACAGGCCTACGGAAATCTGCACGCGATCCTCGCGCGCTCCACCCTCGACAACCTCTGGGACACCCACCCGCCGTTCCAAATCGACGGCAACTTCGGTTCGACCGCCGCCATCGCGGAAATGCTGTTGCACAGTCACAACGACGGACTCCGCTTCCTCCCCGCGCTGCCCGCGCAGTGGCCGGAGGGGGCCGTCCGCGGCCTGCGGGCGCGCGGAGGATTCGAGGTCGATCTCGAATGGAAGGCGGGCCGGCTGACCCGGGCCACAATCCGCTCCGATCAGGGTCTGCCTTGCCGCATCCACACCGAGGTGACGCTGGAGGTACGCCGGGCAGGGGAGGGGATCGCCACTCGCCGACACGACGATAACTCGCTGACCTTCCCGACCGAAAAGGGTGGGTTCTACCAAGTTCTTGCTGTAGGCCTGAACCAGGGGAGATGATTCAGCCGTTCCCAGGCGGAACGTTCTGGATCAGTCCTTCGTCGAACGAAGGGTTGTCCACGTATCGAGTGTGAGCAGCCGCAGTCCTTTGGGAAACGGAATGGAGCCAAGGCGGGTATCGTTGGTGACGAAATAATCGGCTTGCGACAACGATGCGCAGGCGATCTGGATGGCATCGGGGGGGCGCAGGGTAGGATGGGTTGCCCGCAGTATTGCGAATTCCCGCGCCGCGGATGCATTAAAAGGAATTAATTCCAGTTTTGAAAAGGCTTTTTCGTATGCGGTGATTCTGGTTTCATTTCCCAAGCGGAACGGGTGCACCAGAATTTCTCCAAGCGTGAGCGTGGAGGTGATCACTTGATGATTCGAGTGCGCGATCCACTGGGCAAAATCTTTGGCAAGGAGGGATTGCGGGCCCTCCTCCCAAAGATAGATAAAGAGATTGCTGTCCCAGAAAAATTTCATTCCCAGGCGTTCCGTTCCCGGTTCAAATAGTCGTCTGCATCGATAGACTGCCAATCCTTTTCTCCGACGGACGCAATTTCCAAAAGCGCATGGGGGCTGTGCGACGCTGAAATGCCCAGTTCACGCCGCAAACCGCTCATCATGAGGGCTCTTAAGGTGGTTCTGCGATGTAACGCGGCCTGTTTTGCTTCCAGCAATAAATCATCAGGCAGTTCAATGGTTGTTTTCATGTGGCTAACCGTATACCCATAAATATGTAAAGCAAGTCTTTTCGATCAGGATAAACGCTTGTCTAAATCATCTGCCTCTTGTAAATTACAAGCCATATTATGAGCATTACTTTGAAACCCTATGGCAGCCTCCCCTCCGGGGAGGTCATTCAGCAGGCCACCCTGGAACACGCGGGGCTGACCTGCAGGATCATCACCTACGGCGGAATCATCACGGAACTTTGGGTGCCGGATCGTGAAGGGCATCCAGCGGATGTGGTGCTGGGGCTTCCTTCTCTGGAGGCCTATCTGGCGGGACATCCCTACCTCTGCGCCATCGTCGGCCGGGTGGCGGGCCGCATCAACGGCGGAAGCTTTACCCTGGATGGAAAGCACTACCAACTGGCGAGGACACAGCCGCCCAACCATCTCCATGGCGGAGAAACCGGCCTGGATAAACGGGTTTGGACGCCGGCCACGGGTGAAACAGAGAAGGGGGAACCGGTTCTGTCTCTGCACTACGTCAGTCCGGATGGAGAGGAGGGGTACCCGGGCACGGTGGATATCACCGTCCGCTATACCCTGACATCGGGGGCCGGCCTGCGGATCGACTACGAGGCGACCACCGACGCGCCCACCCCCTTCAGTCCCACCAATCATGCCTATTTCAATCTCGCCGGAGAAGGACATCCGACCATTGCGGATCATGTTTTGCAGATTTTCACGGGTCGGGTGGTCTGGAAGGATGAAGAGGGCAGTCTGGACACGAAAATTTCCTCCGTGGAAGGTACGCGCCATGACTTCCGGACCCCAAAAACGCTGCGGGAGTTCATCGCCGAACCCGGGCTGCACGGGGAGAACTACATCCTTCGCGGCCGCAACGCCCCGCTGCCGGAACGGGTGGCGGTGGTCACCGAACCCACCTCGGGGAGGAAAATGGAGGTCTTCACGACCACCACCAGTCTGCAGTTTTACAGCTCACATTTCCTGGACGAGGCCGGGCTGATTGGGAAAACGGGCACGCCTTATCTAAAAAACTGCGCGCTCTGCCTGGAGTGTCAGGGATTTCCCAACGGCGTGAACCGTCCGGAGATCGATGACATCATCCTCCGCCCCGGGACTCCCTATCGTCAGACCACAGAGTATCGCTTTAGTTGAGATCCGGCCGCGCTTCCCAGAAACGAACGCCCACCGGGTTCTGGGTGTCGTCCCATTCCCGGGCTAGACGGCAGAGGGTTTGGCGCAGTTCGGGCAGCAGGGGCGAGGTGGCGGCGAGGTTGTTCATTTCCCGCGGATCGGCCTGGAGGTCAAAGAGCTGGGTGTCGCCGCAGGCGTATTCAATGAGTTTGTGATGGCCGTCGGTGACCCCGCGGATGCTGTCCTCATAGGCGAGAAACAGCGGATCCGAGGCAAGGCCGTCCCCGCGCAGACAGGGAAGCAGGCTGCGGCCTTCGACGGAGTCCGGGATGGGCAGTCCGGTGAGATCACAGAGGGTGGGGAAGATGTCGAGGAGGTAAACGAGCGTGTCGGATTGCTGTCCGGCGGGGATGCCGGGGCCTGCGAAAACCAGGGGCACCCGGACGCTGTGATCGTAGAGGTTCTGTTTGCCCATGAGTCCGTGCTGGCCCACCGCGAGCCC
The DNA here is from genome assembly GCA_020831625.1 of Verrucomicrobiota bacterium. Lineage (GTDB taxonomy): Bacteria > Verrucomicrobiota > Kiritimatiellia > SS1-B-03-39 > UBA6053 > PXAS01. The sequence goes on from JAFIGD010000017.1 coordinate 68,126, forward strand.
GTGGTCGCCGGCCACGACGATGAGGGTGTTGTCCAATTCGCCCTGTGCCTCCAGCGTGGAAAGGAGGCGGCCGAATTCGTGATCAAGATGCGAGATCATCGCGTAATAGTCGGCGATGTGCTGTTTGATTTCCTGCGGATCGCGGGGGAAAGCGGCCAGCTTCTCGTCCCGGATGCGCAGGGCTCCGGTGTCGATGGGATGTTCCGGCAGAAAATTTTCCGGCAGGTCGATCTCGTCCGCAGTGTACATGTCCTGGAAGGCCTGCGGCATGGAGCGCGGATCGTGCGGGGCCATCAGCGAGACGTACATAAAAAAGGGCTGGCTCCGGCTCCGGTTTTCCAGAAAATGGATGGCGGCATCGGTGAACAGTTCGGTGGAGTGCTTGCCCGCCTGCATGTGATCCGCCTGGTGGAATTTCACCTCCTTGGTGCTCCAAGGGTCGGTCGCATACGGCAGTTTCGAGCTGTACAGTCCTTCGGGATCGAAGTGGTAGGCGGGAACATTCCAATGATCGCCCATCCCGCCAAAGAAAATTTCACCGCCGGCGTTGAAGCTGCGTGCAAAGGCTTTTTTCCCATTGTGCCATTTCCCGGTGCCGAAGGTGGTGTAGCCGCCATCACGGAGGCACTCCCCGAGGGTAACATGCTCGGGAGGGATCTGCTGTCCCTGGCGTTCAATGTGGAACAGCGTCCGGCCGGTATGGAGCATGGCCCGGCTGGGCATGCAGACGGCACCACAGGTGCCTCCGGGGATGTGGGCGCGGGTGAAGGTGCAGCCGCGCTGGACGAGTTTGTCCAGATTCGGGGTGTGAATCTGAGGATTCCCGAGTGCCGCGATCGTGTCAAACCGCTGGTCGTCCGTAAAGAAAAAGAGGATGTTGGGTTTTTTGTCTTTTGTCATATCGGTGGGGGCTTTGCTTGTATTGCGTTGGCAACCGCTCTGCGGTGAAGCCGCGATGGGACGCTCACGTCTTTTGTGAATTGTAATTGTTAGGCTCTTATATCATGTAAATACATACGTAACATGAAAATTATGCGTCTGTCAACAGATTCGTAAGGGCACTTGGGTGGCTCGGATGATACAGGGTGAAACTTCGGGTGTGGGAAATCGGTGAACGAGAACGGCGACGAGAACGGGGGACGATGGTGTTTCTTTTGACTCGTAATCCGATCTCGTCGCCGATCTCGTCAACCGGAAAAGGGAGTTCGGTGAACGAGAACGGCGACGAGAACGGGGGACGATTTTGTTTCTCTCGACTCGTAATCCGATCTCGTATTCCATTTACAATCGTCTGTGTATATGTATTGTCAATTGTCAGAAATCAGGCCAAATCCCAACGATGAAAGACACGATGATGACGCAATCCGACCCCAAAGGAAGCCCCCGACCGAACATCCTCTTTATCCTGTTGGATGACCTGGGCAAAGAGTGGGTGGGCTGCTACGGGGCGGAGGATGTGGAAACGCCGAACATCGACGCGCTGGCGGCGGGCGGCGTCCGCTTTGAGAATGTCTACAGCATGCCGCAGTGCACCCCCTCGCGCATGTGCCTGCTGACCGGTCAGTACCCCTACCGCAACGGATGGGTGAACCACTGGGATGTTCCGCGGTGGGGCGCGGGTGCGCGCTATGATGTGGAGGCCTACCCCTGCAACCTGGGGGTGATGATGCGTGAAGCGGGCTATGCAACCGCGGTCGCGGGGAAGTGGCAGATCAATGATTTCCGGGTGGAACCGGACGCCATGGACCGGGCGGGCTTCGACGACTGGTGCATGTGGACCGGCTACGAGGCGGGCAATCCCCCCAGCGCGGAGCGCTATTGGAATCCGTACATCGTCACCCGCGACCGCCCCGCGCAAACCTATCCCGGTGCCTTCGGACCGGACATGTTCTGCGACTTTGTCATCGAAACCGCGCGGCGGCATCAGAGCGGAGACCGTCCGTTTTTCATTTATTATCCGATGGTGCTGACCCACACCCCCTTCACCACCACGCCGCTGGAGCCCGGGGCCGAAACCAAGCTGGACAAGCACAAAGCCATGGTCCGCTACACGGACATGCTGCTCGGCAGAATGGTGGACGCGCTGGAGGAGATGGGCATCCGCGAGAACACGCTGATTGTGTTCACCTCCGACAACGGCACCACCAGCTCCATGACCGGCCATATTGGCGACCGGGCGATCCCGGGCGGAAAAGCCAAAACCGTGGAGCCCGGCGTGAACATCCCTTTTATCGCCAACTGGCCGGGAACGATCCCGCCGGGACGGGTTACTGGAGTTCTGACAGATTTCACCGACATGATCCCAACCCTGGCCGATCTGGCGGGAATTCCCGTGCCGGGCAAAGACCGGGTGGACGGGGTGTCGATCGCCCCGTTTCTGCGCGGTGAAACCGAAACCGTGGAGCGGGAGTGGATCCTGGCCATGGGCGGTCAGAACAACGCCAGGGTCAGTGACTGCGGGGTGGAAAACGAGTGGGTCTTCCGCGACCGGGTGGTTCGCGATGAGCGGTACAAACTGTATGTGGGCACCGACCGGAAACCGGAAAAGTTTGTGGATCTTCATGCCGATCCGGATGAAAAAGCGGACCTCACCGGGACGGAGAACGCCGACGCGCTGCGGTCCCGCGGGAAACTTGAAAAGCTGATTCCCACCTGGCCGGAACGGGACGCCGACCCGATCTGCACGCCCCAGCCTCCGCAGCCCTGGGATGTTCCAGTGACCGTCAAGAGTCAGGTCTGGAAAAAAGGGCAGGCGGGGCAATAGAGATCGATTCTTGACAAAGATCGATGTGGACTTATTATGTCCACATGAAAACGGCAACCTTGCGTGATCTGAGAAATGATTTCGGGAAATTGGAGGCTTGGCTGCAAGAGGGAGAGACGATAGGGATTCGTCGACGGCAGACGCTGATCGCGGTTTTATCCCGTCCGGATCCACATGAACATTCGGGTCAGGTTCCGCTCCCCGATTTTGCGGCAAGACGAAAGCGGCTCAGGGAAACACGAACACGGACTCCACAGGATTTGGCGGCGATCGAAGCGTTTGAGATGGATAGACAAGAGGGATGAAACCGTTTGCCGAAACTTCTTTTCTCTGTTCCCTGTACCGACAGGATTTGTTTTCAGCATCCGCGGACCGCTGGTTCCGGAGATGGTCAAAACCCCTTGACGTCAGCACCCTGGTTTTATTTGAGTTCCGTCAATCCATCCGCCTGCATACACGCTTGTTCGAATCGAATCCTGATGCCGGGCTTTCCGTGGAAAGCGCCACCCACATTCTGCGTGATCAGCAAAAAGACCTGAGGGACGGGGTATGGTTACCTCGGGCGGTTGACTGGTCATGTGTGCACAAAACCGCTGAAGAGTTGAGCGACAAATATACGTGGGAAGTGGGCCACCGTTTTGCTGACATTCTCCATGTTGCCACGGCACTCTGCCTGGATGCGGATACTTTTCTGACTTTCGACTCCCGCCAGCGAAGGCTTGCGGAATCCGAGGGAATGAAGGTGCCTTTTTCTGATGAGGATTAGGATCAAGGTAATTGCTTTTCTCTGTCATCTTTTTCCACAAGTCTATAAGGAAATTTTTTATGAAACCAAATATTCTCATGATTATGATCGATGACCTGGGTGTCCGCGACCTGGGCTGTTTTGGGTCCACCTTTTACGAAACGCCCCGTCTGGACCGCTTCGCCCGCGAGGGGATGAGTTTTCAAAACGCCTATGCCACCTGCCCGGTGTGCAGTCCCACCCGGGCCAGCCTCATGAGCGGGAAGTATCCGGCCCGGGTCGGTGTTACCCAATACATCGGAGGCGAGGCCCGCGGAAAACTCAAAAGCGTTCCCTATCTGCACTACCTGCCGCTGGAGGAGAAAAGCATCGCGTCCAGCCTGCGCGACGGAGGGTACAGCACCTGGCACGTGGGCAAATGGCATCTGGGGGATACGGATTTCTTTCCGGAACACCACGGGTTTGATGTGAATATCGCGGGCTGTCACATGGGCGCTCCGGGTAACGGCGGCTATTTCAGTCCGTATGCGCCGGAGTTGGGTCTTCCCGGACCGGAGGGGGAATATCTGACCGACCGACTGACCGACGAGGCGATCCGCCTGATCAAAGACCGCGGGGACAAACCCTTTTTTTTAAACCTGAGTCATTATGCGGTGCACACGCCGTTGCAGGCTCCCCGGGATTTGGTGGAAAAATACGAGCGCAAAGCCAAACGGCTGGGGCTGGACCAACTCGATCCGATTGTTCGCGGGGAGTCCTTCGCCTGTGTGCACAAGTCGGACCGGCGGGTGGAACGGCGCATGTTCCAGAGCCACGCGGTGTACGCGGCGATGGTGGAGAATCTCGACACCAATATCGGGCGGCTGCTGGATGCTCTGGAGGAGGAGCGGCTGACCGGAAACACCCTGGTGTGTTTCACGTCGGACAACGGGGGGCTGAGCACGGCGGAGGGCAGTCCCACCTGCAATTTGCCCTACAACGAAGGGAAAGGCTGGAATTACGAAGGCGGCACCCGGGTGTGTCAGATGGTCCGCTGGCCGGGCGTGGTGGCTCCGTCCTCCCGTTGCGATGAGAATGTGCAGACTTGTGATTTCTATCCCACCTTTCTCGAGGCGGCGGGGCTTCCGCTCCTGCCCGAGCAGCATGTGGATGGTCTCAGCCTCCTGCCGCTGCTCAAGGGCGGACCACACCTCGATCGCGACGCGATTTTCTGGCATTATCCCCATTACGCGAACCAGGGGGGAAGGCCCGCCGCGGGCATGGTTGCCGGCTCCTGGAAACTCATCGAGAATTTTGAGGACGGCGATCTCGAACTCTACCATCTCGATACGGATGTCAGCGAGCAGCAGAACCTCGCCGGGGTTCATCCGGAACGGACCGCGGAGATGCACCGGCGTCTGCAGGCCTGGCAGCGCGGGGTGGAGGCCCTGATCCCGGAGCCGAATCCCGACTGGCCGGCGGAACGCAAGATGCCCGCGATTCCCAACAACGCGCATGTGTGAGTGAACGCTAGTCCGCCCCCGGTTTCATGCGGTTGCGGTAGGCGCGGGGCGAGAGGCCGGTGAAGCTGCGGAAGGCTTTGGAGAAGTGGAAGGGATTGGCGTAGCCGAGCCGGTCGGCGATGTCCTGAACGGGGATGTCGCCCGCGTCCAGCATTTCCGAGGCTTTGCGGAGGCGCAGCCGGTTGAAATATTTGAGGGGCGGGATGCCGGTGACGCGGCGGAATTCGGCGCTGTAATGGGAGGGGGACATGCCCGCCGCGCGGGCGCAGTCCGCCAGCCGGACGGTCTGATGAAGCTGCTCCCGCATCCAGGCGACGGAGCGGTCGATGCGCTGCTCCACATGCCGGGCCCGGGCGTCCGCCGGACTGCGGGCCGCCACCGCGTCGGCCAAAAGCAGATGCGCCTCGGCGCTCATGCGCAGCAGCGACAGATCCGTGCCGCCGTCGTCCACCCGCCGCCACAGTGCCTCGAAACGCTCCGCCAGGTTGGCGGGATCCTCCACCCGCCAGCGGTGCAGTCCCGTTCCGCCGGGATGGATCCAGTGTTCCCAGGCCCTCACGCTGTCGCCGGCCAGATGCAGCCAGTAGAGCCGCCAGGGGTCTTCGGGACGCGCCCCGTAGGCATGGGCCAGCCCGGCCGGTATCCACAGCAGGTCCCCCCGGACAACCTTCAGGTCTTCCCCTCCGGCCTTCACCCATCCGCAGCCGTCCATGCAAAACAGGAGAATCGCACTGGCAATGCCCTTCGGGCGCTCCACAAAGTGCCCGCCGCTCTCCGGATAATATCCGGTATCCGTCACCGTCAGCTCCCGGCACACCGGCAGCACCTCCGCCCGCCGCTCCAGCTCCGCCGGAAGCCGGAACAGACGCTGATTGGGAAATCCTTCGGGTTTGGATTGCATAATATTTGATATGTTTATCATAATTACGGCAATTTACTTCTATTCTAAGTTGATATAATATTCAACCTTCCAGACGATAAGACATGAATATAGAGAAAGACATCAAAATGACGACACAATCCGTTCGCGCCTGGTCCGAAACCGTCACCCTGCCCACCCATGGAATCGGGGACCCGAATCCGAATCCAATGTTCCTGGAGAAACGCGTGTACCAGGGCAGCAGCGGGGCGGTGTATCCGTATCCGGTGATCGACAAGATCGCGGACGCGCCTGAAGACACATCCTGGACGGCGGTCTTCCTGGAAAACGAGTGTCTGAAACTGATGATCCTCCCTGAGCTGGGCGGGCGGTTGCATTACGCCATCGACAAGAGCAACGGCTACCGCATGGTGTATCACAACCAGGTGATCAAACCGGCGCTGGTGGGACTGACCGGTCCGTGGATTTCGGGCGGCATCGAGTTCAACTGGCCGCAGCACCACCGTCCCTCCACCTACGGGCCGGTGGACTGGACGATTGAGGAGCATGAAGACGGGTCCCGCACGGTGTGGTGCGCGGAGAACGAGATCCTGTTCCGCCAGCGCGGCCGCCACGGCTTCCGCCTCGAACCCGGCCGCGCCTCCTTCGACGTGGTGGCGCGCCTCTCCAATCCCTGCGAGCAGTCCGGCACTTTTCTCTGGTGGGCCAATCCGGCGGTGCACGTGAACGACGACTATCAGTCCGTCTTTCCCGCCGATGTACATGCGGTGATGGACCACGGCAAGCGCGACGTCTCCTCCTTTCCCATTGCCACCGGCACTTACTACAAGCAGGACTATTCCCCCGGCACCGACATTTCCCGCTACAAGAATATTCCCGTGCCCACCTCCTATATGGCGTACCACTCCGACTACAACTTCGTCGGCTGCTACGACCACGCCGCGCGCGCGGGCATGCTGCACGTCGCCAACCACCACATTGTTCCCGGCAAGAAGCAGTGGACCTGGGGCAACGGCGAGTTCGGCCGGGCCTGGGACCGCCAGCTCACCGAGGTGGACGGCCCCTACATCGAACTCATGTGCGGCGCCTTCACCGACAACCAGCCCGACTTCACCTGGCTGGCCCCCGGCGAGGAAAAGCGCTTCACCCAAACCTTCCTCGCCTACAAGGGCATCGGCCCCGCCTCCAACGCCTCCCGCGACTGGGTGCTGCGCCTCGACACCGACACCCCCGGCCGCGCCGCCCTCGGCGTCTACGCCGTCACCGCCGGCGCCGCGCGCCTTGAACTCTGGCACACGCCCACGCCGCCACCCGAATGCCACAACGCCAAGAACATGCGCCTGCCCGCGCTGGCCCGTCCCGTCGATGAACACGCGACCCGCCTCTTCGAGGCCGACATTCAACTCTCCGCCGGAGCCGTTTGGACCGACACCTTCACGCTCCCCGACGGGTTCCGGGCTTCGGAACTGACCCTGCGCCTGCTTTCCGAAGATCGGAAACAGGTGTTGCTGACCCACAGCGTGCCGCCCGCAGAGAAACCGGACATTCCGGCCCCGGCCAAGGCCGCGCCGCCTCCTGGGGAGGTGGCCTCCAACGAGGAACTGTATTTGCATGGCCTGCACCTGGAGCAGTACCGTCACGCCACCTTCGCGCCCGAGCCTTACTACGAGGAGGCACTGCGGCGCGATCCGGGCGACAGCCGTTGTCTGACCGCGCTGGGACGGCTGCGGCTGATGCGCGGCGACTTCGCGGCTGCGGAGGACTTGTTCCGCCGCGCCATCGACCGCAAAACCCTCCGCAATCCGAATCCCGCCGACGGAGAGGCGCATTATCAGCTTGGTCTGGCGCTGCGGCATCAGGCGCGTTTCGACGAAGCCTTCGACGCCTTCTACAAAGCCGCCTGGAGCGAGGCGTGGAAGAGTCCGGCCTGTTTCGAACTCGCCCGCATCGCCTGCCGCCGCGGCGACTGGACGGAGGCGGCGGAACTCATCGACGAATCGCTGGCGCGCAACGCCCGGAACATCCAGGCGCGCCACCTGCGCATCCGGATCTTAAAACAGCTTGGACGGAACGCGCAAGCGGACGAATTGGCCGCGTCAGCGCTGCGGGAGGATCCTCTCGATTTCCGCGCCGCCTTTGAACAGGGAAGCGCTCCCACCCCGGCGCAGGCCCTGCTGCTGGGACTCGACCTTTTTCACGCCGGATTTCACGCGGAGGCGGAGGGGGTCTTCGATCTCGCCGCCACGGAAAATTTCCTCGGACTGTATTTTAAAGCCTGGAACGCGGGCGGGTCGAAGGAGATCTTCGCCGCCGCCGCGAAGCAGCCGATGGCCTACGCGTTTCCGAACCTGCTGGAATGCGTGCCCGCGCTGGAGCAGGCGTTGGCGGTCAATCCGGACGACGCCCTGGCGGCCTACGCGCTGGGGAATTTTCTCTACGCGCACAAACGTCCCGAGGCGGCAATTCTGCTGTGGGAACGCAGCACGGAGGCCTGTCCGTCGTTCCCCACCGCCTGGCGCAACCTGGGTCTGGCCCGCATGAACAAGCAGGGCGATCCGAAGGGGGCGGGGGAGGCCTTGCGCAAGGCCTTCGCGGCTGATCCCGCCGACGCGCGGGTGCTCTACGAGCTGGATCAGTTCGACAAAGAAACGGCGGCGGATCCGGCGGCGCGGCTGGTCCGTCTGGACGAACACCGGGAGCTGTGTCTTTCCCGCGATGATTTGTGCGTGGAGTATCTGCATCTGCTCAATCTCGCCGGACGCGCCGCCGAGGCGCTGGCGATTCTGAAGTCGCGGATTTTCCACCCCTGGGAAGGCGGCGAGGGCAAGGTTCCCGCACAGTATCAGCGGGCGCTGTTCCTGCTCGCGGAGCAGGCGGAACCGGAGCAGGCGCTGGCGCTGATCGACCGCGCCGCGGTCTGGCCGGAGAATCTCGGCGAGGGCAAGCTCGGCGGCAACACCGACAACGAGTGCCATCTGCGGCGCGGCCGGGTGCTGCGCGCGCTGGGGCGCGAGGAGGAGGCGGAAGCCGCGTTCCGCGCCGCCACCGCGGGCATCCGCGATCCCGCCGGAGCGATGTATTACAACGACCAGCCGCCGGAAACCATCTACTTTCAGGGACTCGCCTGGCGGGAGCTGGGGGAGGAGGTCCGTGCGGAGGAGCGGTTCCGCGCTCTGGTGGCCTATGCCGGGGCACACCGCGACGATACCATCGTCATGGATTACTTCGCGGTGTCGCTGCCGGACTTTCTGGTCTTTGATGTGGACCTCTCGGAACGCAACCGGCAGCATTGTCAGTTCATGGACGTCCTGGGACAGAACGGACTGGGCAAGCACGATGCGGCACAGGCGGCAACCCAGGCGCTTTTGAAAACCCGGCCCGATCATCCTGTGGTCTATTATACCCACCACTAAAAGCTCTGTTCTAAGATGAAAACCCTACAACGTAGGAACGGAGCACCGGTAAGTGCGATGGGCCTGGGCACCATGATGTTCGGGACCAAAGTGAACCCGTATATGAGTTTTAAGCTGATGGACCTTTACGCGGAGGTGGGGGGCATGTTTCTGGACACGGCCAACATGTACGCCCATTTCCACAGCGAACAGGCGCGGGGAGGCGAAAGTGAAACGGTCATCGGCGAGTGGATGAAGACCAGAAAGAACCGGGACCGGATGTTTGTGGCCACGAAAGTGGGCGTTCCCTACCCGGGGGCGCAGCGAGGTCTGAATCGGCATCAAATATCGCTCGGAGTCAGGAGGAAGGTCACCGGCTGTCGGGTTGGCGGGGGACCACATCGCAGGTTTCCATGTACCAGCGCAGGATACGCTCTTTCAGGGCGGTGAGGATCTCACGGCTGGCGGGATCGTCGATGAGATTATGTTCCTCCAGCGGATCCCGGACCAGGTCGTAGAGTTCGTCCTGTTCATACAGCCGGCGCACGTACTTGTGGGTGCGGGTGCGGCACATGGCGGCTTTGCTGTGATAGGGGCCTTCGTCTGTGATCTGGTGGCGCACCCGGGGAGTATAAAGTCCGGTGGGATTGTTTTGCGGACTGCTTGCGCTGTCACGTTCCATCGCCTGCACCTCGCCGAACCTGCGTCCGCCCTCACAGAACACCGCGTCGCGGTGCTCCCCGCTCTCTCCCGCCAGCACCGGCAGCAGACTTTGTCCGAAATGATCGTATCCGGGATCGATGCCGGTCAGGTCATAAACGGTTGCGGTAAAATCGATCAGTTCGACCAGGGCACCCGAAACGCCGGGGGTTACGGAGTGTTTCGCGGGGGGCTTGACGATGAAAGGAACCCGGGTCAGGCAGTCTTCAAAGGTGTTTTGGGTTTTTTCAACCAAACCGTAGTCGCCGGTAAAATCGCCGTGATCGGAGAACATGAACACCGCGCTGTCCTCGTAGAGCCCTCTTTCCCGCAGCGCGGCGGTGACTTGTCCAAACTGATGGTCGGTGCGGGCGCACATGCCGTAATAGGTCGCCCTCAATTCGTCCCAGCGCTCCTCGGTCCAGGTTTGCATGCGCTGGTGTTGCCAAATGCCTTTGAGGATCGAGGGCTTCCCCTCCCAGTCTTGTGGATGTTCGGCGCGGCGCGGGAGCTTGGCGCGGTCGATCAGGCTGAACCACGGCTCCTCCACGCAGTAGGGCGGATGCGGATAGTTCAGCGGAAGATAGATGCACAGGGGTTGGTCCCCGTCATACTTCCGAAGAAAATCCACCGCGCCGAGGACCACAGCCGAGTCCCCGTCACAGTAAATGTCCTCGTCTCCTTTCTCCAGTCGGCCTTTAAAAAAGCTGTAGAAATTGTCATCCGCCTCGGAGCCCCGCCAGGCCAGATCGCCCCCGTGCGCGCCCTCGCGGGGAGTCAGCCCCCAGCGCGCGAAATCCTCCGCCTCGGGCTGGAAACGAATATCGCAGTAGGGGCTGATGTCGTCCTGGCCCGGGGTTAAATCGTTTTTGCCGCCCCACCAGACGAAGTAGCCGTTGTCCTTGAGGATTTTCAGCAGGTTGGGCTCTCCCTGTTCCGGATGCAGCATGTGATACATGGTGCGGTGACCGCGCACATGCGGATACCATCCCGACATGAAGCTGCAGCGACTCGGGGTGCAGACGGGGTTTTGACAGAAGGCGGCGGAGAACGAAACCGCGTCCTCCTCCACGAAGCGGTCCAAATTCGGCGTCACCGCCGCCGGATTTCCCATGTGACCAAGAACATCCCCGCGCCACTGATCGGGATTAAAAATGATGATATGGGGTTTTGAAGTCATTTGTTTAGGATAAACTGTGGGTTTTCAGGGAGGGATTTCAAGGACAATACATCGGAAATTGATCGACGGTCAGCCTTTGCGATATCATGCCGACCTTGTGCGCGGCCGCAGGGGCATCTGTCCCGCACGGTACGCAGGGCCGTAACCTTGTGGCCGTTGTTGACCGGCGAAGGGGAGAACGGCGCCTTTGACTCGGTTTACGCCGAACACGAGTTTGGCGGCACCCGGTTCACCGGGGAGGAAATGGAAGCCATGCGTGATCCCGATGCGCCTCCGCCGGCATGCACCTTTGCCGAATTGAACAAGATGACCCAGTCCGGTCTCATGCGCATGCAAGACCGATGGACCGAATGTCCTGGATTAAATATCACCAAAATGCGCAGCAGGCTGGGCTTTAGACGGCCAGCGGTTGCAATTCACTCCGCAACGAACGCAGATGCAAAAACAATGTGTTGTTTTTTTATCCAGCGACAAAAACATATGTGCCGGATGCCACCCGCAGGACGAAGCGATCTCCTTCTTTCCCCAGACACTCCACACCGTCCACGGTGTCAATCGGCCGGCCACTTTCGGAGATATTCTCAGCCGCCGGGGCGGGGATAAAAACTTTGGCGTGCGAATTCGGGGGTATGGTCACTTCGAAGCGCACGCCATGATCTTCCCGCACCCAGCGGCTCCGGATGATGCCGTATTGCGACTCTGTGCTGCCCTGCGCAAACGCGAGTCCCTCCGGCATCACCGGCTTGATCAGAAAAGACCGGAATCCCGGGCAGTCCGGATCCGGGCGAATCCCCGCCAGCCCCAGGGTCAGCCATGAGGACACCCCCGTGTAACAGGTGTGAATCCGGCTGGGCACCTCAACATTCCAGTACTCAGGCCAGGTGGTTTCCCCCCGCGCCAGAAAATAGCCATAGCTAGGCTCTTTCTCGCTGGCGATCAAATCGAACAGCACCCCGCTGTCGGCGGATTCCTCGACCATGTACTTGAACAATACCGGCAAACCGGAGCTGCCCATGTCCAGATACCCCTTCGCACGAAATTCCCGCCGCAGGCTGGCCTCGATTTCCGGACGCAATCGTTCCGGGGTGACCCCCGCCAACAGCGCAAACGCAAGCTGCACCTGCGTTCCATTGCAATACACCTGCTGATCCGGACGATAGTACGCGGCATGGATCTGCTCCCGCAGGGCTGCCAGGCGTTCCCCATATACCGCCGCACCATCCGCGCGGCCAAGAATGCCCGCGATCTTTATAAAATATTCGAGATTCAAGGCATAAACACAGTTGTTGAAATACTCCGCCTCGGGGGAGTCACCACGCTCTTTGCGCTGGCCCGGCGCGGCCCAGTCTCCGAGAAATTTCCCCCAGTGCTCATTGTAATTGCGGAGCAGTCCGTCCCGCACATGCGATTGCAGGAATTCGAGCCAGCGTTTGCTGGAGGGATACGTGAGTTCGAGAATATGCCGGTCACCATAGCGCTGAAAGAAGGACCAGGCCACATTCAGTCCGGCACTGCTCCACATCGGGCCGCCGTAGTGACGGTTCACATGCGGCGCGGTGTGATGGATCCAGCCATTCTCCTCCTGCACATCCGACCAGTCCCGCACGGTCTTGGCGTAGAACGCCCCGCAGTCGTAATTCGGGAACCCAATCCCCCAGGAACAGGCAAAGGCCACCTCGCCATATCCCATGCGCTCGCGGTGCGGACAATCCGTCACCGACCCCTCCACCAGATTCGCGCGATACGTCCACAGATCGGTGGCATAGATGTCGTTTATAACGGCATGAGAGGACGCGAACGCACCGGTCTGGCGGATATCCGTGCTCAGCGCGTAGCCGACAACATCTGAAAGCAGGGGCTCAGACGTCAACCCCGTGATGGTGACGTATCGACCGGCAACATAATTGAAACGATGCTGAAAGGTCTCTTCCGGCTCGCCGGCACTGATGAAATAACCGCGCTGGTGGAAATCCTCGGCTTCGCCGTCCCGGTTGGCAACCTGGATCAGCACCTCGTCGCCGGCAGCCAAACCGCGCATCCGCACCGCAAGCCAACCACTAAAGTTCTTGCCCATGTCCACGCGGTACGCTGTATCTTCGCGCGAGATGGATTGCGCCGCAATGGTTTCCAGGATACGTGTCGGCTCAATCATCTGTGCCGACAACGAAGCCTCCACCGCAATTTCCACCGCCTGCACCCAACCGCTGTCATCGAAAGCGGGTTGATGCCAATCGGCAACGTGGCGGCGGGCATCGATGCGCTCGCCCCCGTTATTCGAATACTTGCAGGGCCCCGTGTTCTCCGAGATGGAGATGGCGCAACGCCAGGTTGGATTCGATGCCAAGGTGAAAGGAGCGCCATCGGACAACCGCGCATGCATCTGCACCCGCAAGGCGGGCTGCACATGGAAAAAGCCATATCGCGCCCACCCCGGCCCCTGCCAGATCGCCACAGTATTCTTGCCGGGCCGCAGCATGGCACCGAGTTCGTAGGAACAATACAAGGCCCGCTTGTCCAAACGCGATACCGCCGGCGACAAGACCTGATCGCCCACGCGCACACCGTTCACATACAGTTCGTGATAGCCAAGCGAAGCCACATGAATGAGTGCGTGATCCACGTCCTGATCCAACTGGAAGCTCTTGCGAAACCAAATGTGCTGCGTATCTGTCGGATCGGGATGATAGATCCAGGGCCCCTCCCACTCCTCGGCAGACAACAGCCCCATCGAAAATCGCGCGGTTTCACTCCACTCGGAAACCCTGCCGTCCTGGTCTTTTACACGCACCTGCCAGAACACGAACTGGTTGGAGACCAGCGGATCGCCCCCGTACGGAACCAGGGTCGACGCGGACGAAGAAACCCAGCCGCTGTTCCATAGGTCCGCCTGATTCCGGGCCAGCCGTTCCGGCACACGGGCCGCGCGGATCTCGCAGGCGGTTTGCAGCGTGTTCCGCACGTCGGGGGGCGCCAGCATCTTCCAACTCAGACGCGGCACCCCAACATCGATTCCCATCGGGTCTGACAGATACTCACACCGTAAATCCACAAGTTTCATAATTTTATCTCCAGTCCTTGAACACTCATCAAACTAGAGAAACGGAGGGTGGGGGTCAAGGCAAACCCCCGGTCCGTGTGCCATCGGAAAAGCCGTCCGCCGGATTCACCTTCATCTCCAGCGGGCTCAGGCGATGTTGAAAGGTTCGGCTCGGATCCGTCTGATTGAAAACATGATTAACCCGTCAACAAGAGTCTGGTGAGAACGCTTCGCGCCCCACGGCCTGATCGTTGTGCTGGAAAGGAAATAAATCCGCTTGACATGTGTTGCATATGCAACATAAATTGGAAGTATGAAAACAGCAGCCGTACACAGCCGAATCGAACCAGAGGTCAAAGCAAAGGCTGAATCTATCTTACAAAGGTTAGGTGTCAGTCCAACCGAGGCCATCCGTATGTTTTATACTCAAATCACACTTCGGAACGGACTTCCTTTTTCAGTGGATATCCCAAATGAAACAACCGAAAAGGCATTGAATGACTCCCGGGCAGGTCGGAAGTTAGACCATTTCGAAAATGTGGATGACCTGATGAAAAGCTGGGAAGAATGAAAACGATTTTTCAGACATCTTAGTTTAAAAAAGATGTAAAACGCCTCAAGAAACAAGGTAAAGATCTCAACAAACTTGGTGACGTAATCCGAACCCTTACCGAAAATGGTATATTGGAAGAGCGATATAGAGATCATGGGTTGTCTGGTAAATGGGCTGGATCACGTGACTGCCATGTTGAGCCGGATTGGATTCTGATATACCGAACCGATGATGAATCGGTTTTTCTGGAGCGCTCAGGAAGTCATAGTGATGTTTTTCGGTAATCATCAATCACTTATCCGAAATCTACCGTCATCCACCACATCCGGGAGGGAGAGGGCGACCTGACGCTGATAGGCGTCGTGCACGATGCCCGCGACGACCTCGACGTTTTCGGGTTTGCATGCGTAGGGCAGATCGAAGCCGGGGGCGAGCATAAAGCCGGGGCCGTCGCCCGCCTCCCGCAGACAGCGGGCGACATCGCGGCGGGTGGCATCGGCGTCGCCGAGCAGGAGCACGGTGGTCAGTTTGAGATTGTCGCCGAAGGATTTGCCGGCGGAGCGGCAGACCTCGCCGAGCTTTTTCAGGTCCACGTTCTCGTCCACACAGATGTTGTCGCAGGTGGTCTCCGCCATGACCTCAAGATTTCGGGTGGCGTTGCCACAGACGAACAGGGAGGAGAGTCCGTCCGCGTCGCGGACCGCAACCGCATCGAAGATGCGGTTCAGTGATGGCGCGACCACCTCTTCAAAATGGTCCGGGCCGATCTGACTGATCATGGGATCCACCACCGCAATGACATCAATACCGGTGTCGAGATAGGCCCTGGCGAACTGAACGGCGATGTCGGTGCAGAAATCCATGAGGGTGGACACGCCTTCCTCTTCATCGAACATGTCGAGGAGGACTTCCTCCCCGCGCAGATGCAGGGCGAGGGTGAGGGGGCCGGTGAGGAGGGCGGAGGTTTCATGGAGGTTTTCATGGCCCGGGCGGCGACCAGCACCTCCGGCACAAAAATTTCGTTGGCTTTGAAGCGGCGGCCTACAGTTTGAAAATAGGATGTGTCCGCAGCTTGGGTCAACCGGCTGAACCGAGGCCCTTTGCCTCGCCGATCATGGCGAGGATATTTTCCACGGGGGTGCCCGCTTGAATGTTGTGGCAGGAGCAGACGATGTATCCGCCGCCGTCTCCGAGGGTTTCCACACAGGTCCGGGTTTCTGCGCGGACATCGTCAACTCTGCCATGGGGCAGAACATGCTGGTTTTCGACACCGCCATGAAAAAGCAGTTTGTCGCCGAAGTCACGTTTCAGAGCGGCACGCTCCATGCCGGGACAGATGTGTTGAATCGGATTCAGAACATCCACGCCGGCTTCGATAAGATGCGGCAGGAAATTCCGGGAGGAGCCGTCAGTATGGAAAAGCACCTTTTTCCCGTGCCGGTGCGCCAGTGCGCACCAGCGGGCGATGCGGGGTTTCAAGTGCCGCTCAAAATCGGCGGTGGACATGAGCTGGCTTTCCTGGGTGCCCAGATCGTCGGAAATAAAGATCAGATCCAACAGATCGCCCAACTCCTCAAAACAACGCTTCAGCAGCCGGGTTTGTATGGATTCAATCCGGTTCAGGGCGGCCTCCACAAACTCCGGTTCGGCGACCAGATCCATGAGGGCGTTCTCCATGCCCCGCATGTGGCAGTAGATTTCAAAATGGGAGACCCAGGGGCCGATGGTGGCGAACCCGAATTCGCGGGCGCGTTCGGCCAGTTCGCGGGCGGCGCGGAGATTGAAGCCGGCGGGATCGGGCCAGAGGGGGTAGTCGTCCAGTTCCCCGGTCTCCTCCATGTCCGCGAGGGGACCCGGGCCGTATTCCTGATAGACGGCGGCCCCTGATTTCACCTTGAACGTGGGCACGCCCCAGGGATCGGTTCCCTGACTGTCGTTCGGGTCGAATTTATCCTGATGATATCCGGGAAAAATCCACACCAGTTTGTCCAGGCCCAGATGCCGGTAGAGGGCGAGTTCATCCTGAATCCCGGTATGGGCCTGTAGATCGCCCAGGACTTCCGGTGTCAGCCACACATCGACGGGTGGACGGTCAGTGGGCTGGCGGTTCAGGGTGGCGAGGATGCGGTCACGCGGGGTCATAAGGTCTCCAGGGGGTTAGAATTCGTCATAGGAGACCTGGCTTTCATCCACCCCGAGGTCGGCCAGCATTTTTTTGCAGGCCTTGATCATCATGGGAGGGCCACAGAGGTAGAATTCGACGGAGCCCGGGTTGGGATGTGTTTTCAGATATTCGTCTCGAACCACTTCATGGATAAATCCGGTGTGGCCGCTCCAGTTGTCTTCCGGCAGAGGTTCGGACAGTGCAAGATGGAAGCTGAAGTTTTCCCTGGTCTTCGCCATGGATTCAAATGCCTCCGCGTAGTAGATTTCCTGTTTGGAGCGGGCACCGTACCAGTAGCTGATTTTGCGCGGAGAATTTTCGGTGTCCAGCAGATGGGAGAGATGGGCCCGCAGCGGGGCCATGCCGGCGCCGCCGCCAATATACACCATCTCACGCCGGGTGGGCCGGATATGGAAGTCGCCGAAGGGACCGACCGCCTGCACGGTGTTGCCGGGTTTGAGGCTGAAGACCCAGGCGGAGCCCACACCGGGCGGGCAGTCCTGTCCGGGCGGCGGGGTGGCGATGCGCACATTGAATTTCAGGGTGGTTTCGGTGGCGGCGTTGGAGGCGATCGAATAATTGTTGAGGCGTCCGGCCTCAGGATTGGAGGCGACCAGATCGAAGACCTTTTTTTCGCGCCACACCGAGGCGTAGGGTTCGGGAATGTCGAAGTCCGAAAAGGCGATGCGTTCGTAGGCGGGGATTTTGAGCTGGAGATAGTCGCCGGGCTGAAAGGCCATCCGGTCGGCTTCGGTGGCGGGCGCGAGTTCGAGTTCGCGGATGAAGGTGGAGACATTCCGTGAACCGACCACGGTGAAGGTGTGGGTTTTTTCCTCGCGGGCGCCGGCGCCGCCCGGTTTTTTCAGATTGAGCCGGATGTGGCCTGCGCGTTCTTCGATGGGCCAGGTGACCAGGCCGCGGCAGACAGGGGCGCGGGCCGGGGACCCGTCCGCCAGGTTGAAGCGTCCATTGTGTTTGGGGCATTCAATCATGCATCCCACCACCAGGCCGTCCGACAGATGGGTGTTGCCGTGGGTGCAGAATCCGTCGGTGGCGTACAGAACGCCGTCGGCGGTGCGGGTTAGGGCGAAGGTTTTGTTGCCGTGATCGAAGCGGAGGATGTCCTCCGGTCCGAGATCGGCGGCGGCGCAGATTTCGATCCAGCCCTCGGCATCCGGTTTGGCGTCGCCCCGGATTCGTCCCTCATCCACCCGGGTTTTGGGTGCGGGCAGGGTTCGTTTCACATGCCAGGCGGGTTCTTTCACCTGACGCAGAATCGCCGGGAGGATCTCCCGCCAGGCGGCGGCGATGGAGGGATAGTGCGGCGGGCAGTCGTCTTTGACGAGGGTGTGCAGTTTGGGAAGGTTGTGATACGGCACCAGCGGGAACATGTGGTGTTCGAGGTGGTAATTCATGTTCCAGTAGACGAACCGGCTGAAGGGATTCATGTACACGGTGCGGCAGTTCAGCCGGTGGTCGAGCACATTTTCCGCCAGTCCGGCGTGCTGGGTGGTGTTGTGGACGATCATCAGCCAGGTTCCGAACACATGCGGCAGCAGAAAGAGGAAGACGGGAACCCAGCTCTGCAGCAGGAGCGCGGCGGCCACCGGAAGGAGATGAAGCACGATCAGGATGCGGGCGTTGCGGATGACCTTGGGAAATTCACTTTCGGGAATGAAGGTTTTTTCGGCATCGGTGATTCCGCCGAGCGCGTGTTTGACCAGGGCGGGATAATAGCCCGCGATTTGCGGGATGGCGAAGATGCTCTTGATATGGGTGGGGATATCCGGCGGACGTGAGACCTGAATTTCCGGATCGCGGCCGACAATGATGGTGTCGCTGTGATGGCGGGTGTGGCTCCAGCGCCAGACCACCGATTCGCGCAGGACCATAAAACAGGAGATCTCGTAGATGAGATTGTTCATCCAGTCGGTTTTAAAGGCGGTTCCGTGACCGCACTCGTGCCAGCGCGAGTCCGATGCGGTGGCGTAGAGCACCGCGTAGAGGGCGTAGGGAAGCACGGCCCAGCCGGTTCCCCAGAGGGCCGCGGTTGCCCATGCGGTGAGGACGAGCGCTCCGAACCAGATCGCGGTGTCCCGAATTGCGGGGCCGTCGCGCCGCTCCAACAGTGCGCGAAGCTCTCTGCGTGGAACGGGGGTTTGATACCAGTCTGCCTCCGCAAGCCCGCGTTCCACTGCGAGCCTCGCGTTTTCGCCGGTGAGGCTGTAATCCAAATGTTTCGGCGGTTTCAACGCGGCGGCGGGACCGTGGTCAAGTTCAAGGCTCATGGGATTCTCACCGATGGATAGGTAACTACTTTTTGCGCTTTGAGCGCATGAGGCGGTTTCGGGGTTGTGAGGGGGGCGAACATGTGGGAACCTTGGGAAAACGAGGGGTGGAAGTCAAGGCAAGGTTGCTTTCCCGTTTCCCGGGGGGGTTTGGGGGGGCCCCCCCCCCCCCGGGGAACCGGGTTTAGGGTG
>JAFIGD010000064.1 GCA_020831625.1 Verrucomicrobiota bacterium
TGACGAGTGACGAATGACGAGTGACGAGTGACGAGTGACGAGTGACGAGTGACGAATGATGAGTGACGAATGACGAAGCGTGTACTTGACAGAGGGGGCGCTTCTCCGCAATGTAGCGGCATGCTTGTGGCTTCCCGTTGTTCATCGCTTTTGCTTCAAACCGGTCTTTTTTCGGAGGACCAGATTTCGTCGTGGCTGGCCGCGCAGCGGATGGAGGGCGGCTCGATTACAGAGCGGGCGGTGGCACTGGGCGGAACCTCGGAGGAGGTGTTTCTGCGGGCGCTGGCGGAGGGGATGAAGGTGCCGTTTGTGCGGCTGAACGAGGTGGCACCGCCGCCGGAGGTGCTGGAAATGCTGCCGGCGAAGGCGGTGTATCAGTATCAGGTGCTGCCGCTGGAGGCGGAGGGCGGAGTGTTGCGGGTGGCGACGCGGGATCCGTTCCGGGCGGGGCTGACGGAGGCGCTGCGGCTGGCCTCGGGCGGCCGGCGGATCCGGTTCACGCTGGCACTGCAGGGGGATTTGGAGAAGGCGGTCAAGCGGCTGTACGGCGTGGGGGGCGAAACGATTGAGCGGATGCTGGATGACGGGCGGCTGGAGATGTCGGACGATGACGCGCTGCTGGACGCGGATTTGGCGGATCTGGATGAGGAGGCCTCGGTGGTGAAGTTTGTGAATCAGATCATTTGGGAGGCCTACAAGGACGGGGCGACGGATATTCACATGGAGCCGATGGAGAAGGATTTGCGGATTCGCTACCGGATTGACGGCCTGCTGGTGCAGACCCCGGTGCCGGCGAGTCTGAAGCGGTTTCAGTCGGCGATTATATCGCGGTTGAAGGTGATGTCGAATATGGACATCGCCGAGAAGCGGCTGCCGCAGGACGGGCGGATCGGTTTGCGTATCCGGGGGGAGGAGATCGATATCCGGGTGTCGACGATGCCAACGGTGTACGGGGAGAGTGTGAGTCTGCGGCTGCTGTTGCGTCAGTCGACCCTGTTCGGCATGGGCAAGCTGGGCCTGGTGCCCGAGGATGTGAAGAAGCTGGACAAGATTATTCACCGTCCGCACGGGATTGTGCTGGTGACGGGGCCGACGGGGTCGGGCAAATCGACTTCGCTGTACACGTACTTAAATACGATCAATTCGGTGGACAAGCGGATCATCACCTGCGAGGATCCGATTGAGTACGAGATGGCGGGGATCAACCAGATTCAGATGAAGCCGGAGATCGGGCTGACCTTCGCGGTGGGGCTGCGGCATATTCTGCGTCAGGATCCGGATGTGATCATGATCGGTGAAATCCGGGACAAAGAGACGTCCGAGATTGCGATTCAGGCGGCGCTGACGGGGCATTTGGTGTTCAGCACCCTGCACACGAATGATGCGGCGAGCGGGTTTACGCGCTTGCTGGACATGGGCGTGGAGCCGTTCCTGGTGGCGTCGTCGATCGAGGCGATTGTGGCGCAGCGGCTGATCCGCACGCTGTGTCCGGACTGCAAGCGGCCGAAGGAGATGGATACGACCTATTTGCGGGAGGTTCAGTTCCCGGTGCACCGCATGAAGGAGGGGACGGTGTTCGAGGCGGTGGGCTGCGAGGCGTGCCGGAACAGCGGGTACCGGGGGCGGAGCGGGATTTATGAGATTTTGACGGTGACGGACGAGATCCGTCAGTTGGTGGTGTCGCGGGAGCCGGCGAGCCGGATTCGGGCGGTGTCCACTCAAGACGGCATGACGACGCTGCGGGAGGACGGCTGGCGCAAAGTGCTGGCGGGGGTGACGACGATTGAGGAGGTGCTGCGGGTGTCGGAGGATGCGGAGGAAGAGGTGAGAGGTGAGAGTTCAGAAGAAGTTTTAACCACGGATGGGCACGGATGAACACGGATGAACACGGATGGGGAGAGATTAGGATTAAGATTAAGAGTAAGATTAAGAGTAAGATTTATAGTGGTTACCGAGGAGATTTTCTTAAAATGACAGGAGAGAATGCCTAGTTTTACGTACACAGCCAGAGACCGGACGGGGGAGCGCGCCAGCGGAGAGTTGGAGGCGGCGGACCGGCGCGGGGCGGTGTCGGTTCTGCGGGGGCGGGGGCTGACGCCGATTCAGGTGACGGAGCGTGCGGGGGCGAAGCCGGAGGCGAATCCCGCGAAGCGCAACGGGAAAAGTTCCTCGTCCGTGAAGGGCGATGCGGGGAAGAAAGAGGTCGCGAAAAAAGGCGGGACGAAAAAGGAGGCGGGCAAGACGAGGGTGGCTTTGAAGCCGTCCAAACGCGGGGAAAAGCTGTCGATGCGGGTGTTGCTGCAGTTTTCGATTGATTTGCGGGATTTGCTGTCGGCGGGGATGACGCTGGGGTCGAGCATGCAGAAGCTGAGCCGCCAGAGCGGGAATCCGGCGCGTTCGGCGGTGCTGAAGGTAGTGCATGAGGATATTGTGCAGGGGAAAAGTTTGTCGGAGGCGCTGAAAAAACACCCCCGCAGTTTTCCGGAGTTTTACACCTCGGTGATCCGGGCGGGCGAGGCGGGCGGCCAGTTGCAGCAGGCGCTGGAAAACGCGGTGCGGCACTATGAGCGGGCGGCGGCGGCGCGGGAGCAGATGGTGGGGGCACTGGTGTATCCCTGCATTGTGGCGGTGTTCGGGGTGCTGACGATTGTGGCTTGTCTGATTTGGGTGATCCCACAGTTTACCGAGATTTTTATCGATTTGAAGCAGGCCCTGCCGTGGCCGACGGCACTGCTGATCGCGATGAGCGACGGGCTGATGCGATACGGGTTGCTGATTGCGCTGGCGTTGGGGGGTCTCGGGTACGGGTTTCACGTGTGGCGGCACACGGACTCGGGGCGTTACGCCTGGGACGGGTTTTTGCTGAAGGTGCCGGTGTTCAGCCGGGTGATCCGCACCGGGGCATATGCGAATTTTGCGCGGACGCTGTCGAATCTGCTGACCAACGGGGTGCCGGTGCTGCGGGCCTTGGACATTGTGCAGAAGACGGTGGGGAACGCGGTGTTGGAGAAGGAAATCGGATCGGTGAAATCGCGGGTGACGGATGGGGCGTCGCTTTCGCGCCCGCTGGCGGAAAGTGGGGTGTTTCCCGAGGTGTTTACGGATATGCTGGCGATTGGCGAGGAGGCGGGGGAGGTTCCGAGGTCGCTGGCGCAGATCGCCCGGCGCTATGATGATGAATTAACACGCAATATAAAGCTGTTCACCACCGTTATAGAACCGGTGCTGATGATTTTTATCGCGGGAGCGGTGGGCTTTGTGGCCATCAGTATGCTGCTTCCGGTGTTTCAATTGAGCAAAGGAATCCAATAAGATGTCGAACCTGAACGAGATCAATTTTAACCACGGATGGACACGGATGAGCACGGATGAAGATGGGGGCGGGGTCATGGGGTGTTGGGGGATGCGGTGATGGGATTTCCAACACCGCACCCAAACATGACCCCATCACACCGGGTCCCAAACAAGATGTCTACAAATAAAGGAGCTCAAATTATGAATAAATTGAATCAGAGTGAATGTGTTACTAAGCGGCCGCTGCGGGCCCGTCAGGGGTTTACGTTGCTGGAAATCATGCTGGTGATTGTGATCATCGGGATTGTTGCGGCGACGGCGATCAGTATTATCGATCCGGGTGGCGCGACGCGGGACGCGCGGCGGACCCAGGCACAGGTGCAGATCGGTCAGTTGGCGACGGCGGTGCAGCGGTTTCAAATGGATACGGGGCGGTATCCATCAAATCTGGAGGCGCTGCGGACCAATCCGGGTGTGAACAACTGGAAGGGCCCGTACGCGACCCGGATCAATAAAGATCCGTGGGGTGAGGATTACATCTTCACGTCGAGCGGATCAACCTTTGAGATTCGGTCGAACGCCGGGGACACCGAAGGCGGGCCGATCAGCAGCAACGACCTATGAAAGAGGTCAGAGGTCAGAGGGTAGAGGGTAAAGTTCAGGGAAAATTTAACCACGGACCTGCCTGCAACGCTATGCGTAGCATTGCAGGCAGGTGGACGCGGATGAACACGGATTATAAGTTTAATCGGGATCGGGGGAGGGGGCGGGGGCGATTAGGATTAAGATTAAGATTAAGGTTAGGATTGGGGGATGCGTTGATGGCAACTCCAAAACAACATCAAAGCAGAACCCCGTCACCCCGGGTTTCAGACCTCCACACTCCACATTCGCCACTCGTCACTCGTCACTCGTCACTCGTCACTCGTCATTCTTCCCCCGGTTTCACCCTGCTGGAGATTCTGCTGGTGGTGTTGGTGATTGCGATTGTGGCGGGGGCGTTTATGCCGATCGCGCTGGATTCGATTGAGGGGGTGCGGTTGCGGTCGGCGACGCGGGATGTGGTGTCGCTGAACCGGTATGCCCGGGCGCGGGCGATTCTGGACCGTCGGCCGGTGGCGGTGCTGTATGACCGGGAGGGCGGGGTGGTGGAGCTGTTGCTGCTGCCGGTTCAGGAACTGGCGCTGGGGCCGTTTCTGGACAGTCCGGCGGCACGGTTGCAGGAGGATCCGGATTTCGGGTCGGATCAGATTGAGCGTCTGCGGCGGCGTCAATTGAGCACGCACGTGGTGGTGGAGGAGGTGCGGGGAGCGGAGGCGGTGTCGGACACCTGGTTTGTGGTGTATACGCCGTCGGGCATGACCGATCCGCACACGGTGATTTTGCGGGACAACCGCAACGACCGCATGCGGATTCGGGTGAACGGCATGACCGGGGACATTACCCTCGGAGACGGGAGATGATCGTGCGAAGTCGTTGTTTCTCCAATTTGAAGCGGACAAACGCTGGGTTTTCGCTTTTGGAGGTGTTGCTGGCGATTTTGGTGCTGGGTTTGTCGCTGGTGGCGTTTTTCGGCGCGGTGGGGGAAGGGATGGCGGTGGTGACGGCGGCGCGGCAATATGAGACCGCGCGGACGCTGATGAATTTGGTGGATTTGATGGAGCCGCTGGATCTGGAGGATCTGGACCGGGGCGAGTTCAGCGGCCGGTTCGACGGGGACTTCCGGGACTACCGGTGGCGGCGGATTGTGGAGCCGGTGGGGGCGGAGGAGGATGAATTTTACCGGATTGAGACCCGGATCGAGTGGGGGGATTTTCTGAATCCGGGCATGGAGCGGGTGGAGACGTATCTGCACGCGCCGAGTGCGCGGCGCGAGGGGTGGGTGAAGGAGCCCGCGCCGATGCGGTAAAAGGTCTGCTGATCTATTTTTTCGGGAAATAGTTTACGTTTTTCAGTCCTTTGAAATCATCGTCCTGTGTCCAGAGGACCGCGTCATGTTCCTGCGCTGCGGCAAGGATAATGCTGTCGGCCATGGGTATTGAATGCCGAAGACTTAGGGCTGCGGCGGTCAATGCTCTTTGCGGGGTAAGATCCGCCACATGGCCCCGCTGCATGGCCCCGGCGGCCTGCAGTGCGGCCTGTTCGCCGCTTTCCCTAAGAAGAACCTTGAAGACTTCGTAGATGGAAACGCTTGGAACAATCAGGGTGTCGGGATCGCTTAAAGGCTCCGCAAATTTTGAGGCGTTCTGCCCGTCGGCGAAATATTCCAGCCAGCCGGATGAATCGACGACATTCATACGCGGTCATCCTCCCGCGTGAAATCGGTATTGATACCTTTCACAAATCCTCTGAGTTCTGAAATATCCCGTTCCGGGATGAGTTCCAAACGGCCGGCGTATTCAATGATTTGGAGTTTTTGTCCGGGACGCAGATGCAAATTATCCCGTATCGGACGCGGGATAACGATCTGAAATTTAGGGGAAACGGTTACGGCTGGCATAGTGGTTTTTCATCGATGGTTGTTGTGACATACATTATAGGTATCGATCATTATTTGTCAATCCTCAGTCGGTGTTTTCAATTCCCGCCGTGACAACCTATCAAGAATGTGGCAGGAAACGGGCATGAAATTAATTGAATCGGTTTTTGAAGGGATTTTGAAGGCGCGGGTGTATGACGTGGCGCGGGAGACGCCGTTGGAGCGGGCTCCGCGGCTGAGCGCGCGGCTGGGGGCGGAGGTGTTTCTGAAGCGGGAGGATCTGCAGCCGGTGTTTTCGTTCAAGC
Organism: Verrucomicrobiota bacterium; assembly: GCA_020831625.1. Taxonomy (GTDB): domain Bacteria; phylum Verrucomicrobiota; class Kiritimatiellia; order SS1-B-03-39; family UBA6053; genus PXAS01. The sequence goes on from JAFIGD010000064.1 coordinate 6,079, forward strand.
TGCGGGGGGCGTATAACCGGATGCGGGGGTTGTCGGCGGAGGAGCTGGCGCGGGGGGTGATTTGTTCGTCGGCGGGGAATCACGCGCAGGGGGTGGCGCTGTCGGCCCGGGCGCTGGGATGTCGGTCGCGGATTGTGATGCCGCGGACGACCCCGCAGATCAAGGTGGACGCGGTGCGGGCGCTGGGCGGGGATGTGGTGCTGGCGGGGGATTCGTATGATGAGGCGCAGGCGGAGGCGAAGCGGCTGATGGTGGAGGAGAATTTGGTGTATGTGCATCCGTACGACGACGAGGCGGTGATCGCGGGGCAGGGGACGATTGGGATGGAGATTCTGCGTCAGCATGACGAGCGGATCGACGCGGTGTTTGTGCCGGTGGGCGGGGGCGGTCTGCTGGCGGGGATCGGCACGTATTTGAAGCGGCTGTATCCGGGGATCCGGGTGGTGGGGGTGGAGCCGGTGGAGGCGGCGGGCATGACGCGTTCGCTGGAGGCGGGGGAGCGGGTGATTTTGAAGGAGGTGGGCCTGTTTGCGGACGGGGTGGCGGTGAAACATGTGGGCGAGAAGACGTTTGAGATCTGTCGGGAGGTGGTGGACGAGATGATCACGGTGGACACGGACGCAATTTGCGCGGCGATCAAGGATGTATATGAGGACACGCGGTCGATTCTGGAGCCTGCGGGGGCGCTGGCGACGGCGGGGCTGAAGGCGTGGCGCAAGGCGAATCCGGAGGGAACGCCGGTGCTGGTGGCGATGGCCTGCGGGGCGAACATGAATTTCGACCGGCTGCGTCATGTGGCCGAGCGCGCGGAGATCGGGGAGGAGCGCGAGGCGCTGCTGGCGGTGACGATTCCGGAGCGTCCGGGGAGTTTTCGGGCATTCTGCGCGGCACTGGGGGAGCGGGGGATCACCGAGTTCAATTACCGCCGAAGCGATGCGGATCAGGCGCATGTGTTTGCGGGGGTTCAGGTGCGGGACCGGGCGGAAACGCGGGCGTTGGTGGCGGAACTGGAGGCGGGCGGATTCGCGGCGCTGGATTTGAGCGGGGATGAACTGGCGAAGCTGCATTTGCGGCATGTGGTGGGCGGACGGGCGGTCGGTTCCGGGAAAGAGCGGTGGTTTCGTTTCGCGTTTCCGGAGCGTCCGGGGGCGCTGGCTCGGTTTCTGGATTCGCTTCCGGCGGGATGTGATATCCGGCTGTTTCATTATCGAAACCACGGCGCGGATCTGGGCCGGGTCTTTGCCGGGCTGCATGTGCCGGCGTCCGAAGCGGGTGCCTTTGATGTGTTTCTGGATCAGCTGGGATATGATTATGTGGAGGAAACGGGGAATTCAGGCGCGGCTCTCTTCTTGTAAGGAAGGAAAAGCGGGGTACGATTGTTTCATATGATTGAATCCAATACCCTGCCTTTATTTCCGATTCCCACCGTGGTGCTTCCGGGCGAAGTTACCGCCTTGCACTTTTTTGAGCCGCGGTACCTGGACATGTTCGCGGATTGCGAGGAGAAGCCAAATCCTGAGGGTGACTTTGTGATGGTTTACAGCGACGGGGAATATACGGATGAGGTGGGGTGCGCGGTTGCGATCAGCCGGGTGCTGAACAAGAATCCGGACGGGTCGGTGGACGTGTTGATCGAGGGGCGTCACCGGGTGCGGGTGGACACACGGTATCAGTTGCACAGCTACGATTCGGCGAGGGTGGCGTTGCTGCGGGACGCGACGGGAGACTGGGATGAGGAGCTGGCGACCCGGGTCTATGCGCTGCATCGCCAGGTGCTGGTGTTGTCGACGGGCGATGAGCCTTCAGACCGGTTTTATGAATCCCGCGAAAGTCTGGCGTATGCGGTGGCGGCCTGCTCGGGATTTGAAGCCCAGGCGAAACGGGAGCTGCTGAAACTGGAGCGGGAAAATCAGCGGCTTATGGTGGTGCGGCATCAATTGGAACGAATTTTACCCTTGCTGCAAAACGCGCTTCCGATATGGAAGGATATCCTCAGCAGCTATTCCCTGGCGGCGCTGCCGAGAGAAAATTAAGCGCTGTTTGGCTTTCCGTACTTGATTGCAAGGGTTTTATGAGATAGGCACAAAACTTGCTAAGGATATTAACTTTTTCTCCAGCGAGTTTCATTGGACGCTTACTTATCTCAATCCCAGGTTCAACGTCAATCCCAGGTTCTGGCACCGCAGTTGCGCCAGTCTCTGGAGATTCTTCAGGCCCCGATGCAGGAGCTGCAGGCATTGATCACAAAGGAGTTGGAGACGAATCCGACGCTGGATCTGATTGAGCCGATCCGGGAACAGGTGGAGATTGAGCCGGGGCGGGACGAGAGTTATGAGGATGTTTCCGACCGTGAATTCGAGGAGGAGTTTCAACTGCTGGCGCAGTTGGATGATGCGAACCGGGACAATTTCCGGCGGAACGAGGTGATTCAGCGTCCGTCTTCCGATGAGGATTCTGTCCGGCAGTTCATGATGGAGTCGCTGACGCGCAGTGAGACGCTGCAGGAGCATCTGATGGATCAGGTGCGGCTGAGTTCGCTGCAGGGGTTTGAAATCCAGGTGGCGGAGATTCTGATCGGGAGTCTGGATGACGACGGATATCTTGCGGCTCCGCTGGAGGAATTGGCGGAGAGCATCGGCGGCTCCTTGCACGCGTTTCAATGGGTGTTGGAGGTGCTGCAGGATTTTGATCCGGCAGGAATCGCGGCGAGGAATTTGCGGGAGTGTTTGTGTCTGCAATTGAAGCGGATGAACCGGGAAGGATCTATGGCCTATCAGATTTGTGACGGATATCTCAAGGAACTGGGCGCGCACAAGTACGCGGACATCGCCCGGGCCCTGGATGTCGGGGTGGAGGATGTGCAGCGGGCGGCGCGTGAAATCGCGCGGTTGAATCCCAAACCGGGACGGCTGTACACAGAGGATCCGTCGGTGTATGTGGTGCCGGAAATTTTTGTGGAGCGCAAAGACGGGGGCTGGCATGTGCGGACGGAGAAGGATCATTTGCCGAAAATCCGCATCAGCAAGCAGTACAAAGATCTGATGAATGATCCGTCGACTCCGAAAGATGTGAAACGCTACATCCGGGAACGGATGAAGGCCGGGGGCGTGCTGATGAAAAGCATCGGACTGCGCCAGTCAACGATTGTCCGGATCGCGTTTGAGATTGTGAAGGTTCAGCGTGAGTTTCTGGAGGCGGGAGTGTCAAAACTTAAACCACTGACAATGTCGGAGGTGGCGGAAAAACTGGGGGTGCACGAGACTACGGTGAGCCGGGCGGTGTCGAATAAATACATGAGCACGCCGCAGGGGGTGTTTGAGATGAAGTATTTCTTCACGCCGGGGTACAAAGGAGAGGACGGCGAACTGGTTTCCAACAAATCGATCAAGGACGCCATCCGGAAGCTGGTGGACGGGGAGAATCCGGCCAAGCCGCTGTCGGATCAGGCGATGGTCAAAGCCCTCACCGAACAGGGCTTCAAGGTGGCGAGACGGACCATCGCGAAATACCGTGATGAACTGAAAATTCTCCCGAGTCATTTGCGGAAAGAGGTTTAGTCTGCCGGGGAGGCGGGGGACGGGTTTGGGGGCCGGTTGGGATTAAGATTAAGATTAAGATTACGATTACGATTACGATTACGATTACGATTAAGATTACGATTAAGATTGGGGGTTGTTTAGAAGGTGTAGCTGAGGGTGAGGAGGCGTTCCTGGAGGGCGTCGCTGTCCTCATGACGATAGGTAAAGCGGGAGCCGAGGGAGAGGGCGGGCGTAAGGGCCCATCGGACTTCGGCATCGCTCCGGTGGCGGAGAATGTCGCTTCCCAATACACCGTGCCGGGTTGACGTGTGAACGCCGGCTCTTAAGCGGTCGCCGGTAAACCGCACGCCGGCCTGGAGGCCCGGCTCCCAGGCAAAATTGTCATTCAAATCGGTGTCCCGCAGCAGGCTGCTGGCAAACAGAGTGTATAGAAGGGTTCGGTTTGCGGGGGCCCAGGTGCGCCCGGTTGCGAAGGTGATGTCGCCCCGGTGATGCCCGTGGCGAAAGGGGGCCTCTTCAATCCGGAAGGCCACGGACCAGCTCATGGGAGAGGCCCAGAGGGTGTGGGGGGTGAGGGAGGAGATCTCCACAAGATTGAGCTCGTGCAGGCTGAGGCGTTCCAGGTCGCTGGATGCGCGGACATCGGCCTGGAGAAAGGTGATGGCGCTTCCGGGGGTGAAGCCGGTGGGCACGTCGAGTTCGTCGTGGTACGCGGTGCGGATTCGGGCTCCGGCCAGTCGGTCGCGGTTGAGGCCGGTTCCGCCATAGAGGAGAATCCGGCGGGGGGCGTGTGCGGTTTCGGGCGGCGCGGGTGTCGGGACGGGCGGAAGGTCGGTTTTTCCGCGGCGGCTTCGCTCCCGAAGCAGTGGAAGAACCCGCTCGCGGTAGACTTCGGGGGTGATTTGTTTTTCGGTGTAGTGGTGCTGGGCGATTTCGACGGCGAGGGAGAGGGTTGCCGCGCAGTCGGTTTCCGCAGGCGGTGTCAGGCCTTGCGCCATTTCCAGCGCTTTTTGTTGGGCGTCGGGTTCCAGGAATTGAGCCAGGTGGGCCATTTGGCTGGTTTTCGAGGGGCGGTAAACCGGTTTGCCGAGCACACCGGTTTGGTTCAGCTCGCGCAGGAGGTTGACCGGAATGGCGCTGAGGCGGAAGCGGCGGGTGAGCCGGAGATCGGGACGCCCGGCTTCGATGGCGTAGAGCAGGTTAAAGGCGCAGTTTTCTTTGAAGAAGAAGTAGCGGCTGCGGAGTTCCTGGAGTTCCCAGACATGGCGCATGAGGCGGTCAAAGGCGTCGTCGTCGAGGTTCAGCGGGTATTCCCAGATGTCGCGGCGGTTGACGGCGCTGTATTCTTCGACTTTTTCGTAGTAGGGCAGAATCGCGAAGACGCCGTCGTAGAGGCCGAAGATGCCTTTGATGGCGAAGAGGGGGCCAAAGGTGTCCTCAACGAGGGCGGCGTAGTTGACGGCCTTGGAGAGGAGGCGGCTTTTGTCCTCGCGGTCGATGACAAGCAGGAGATGGCCGAACATACTCGCGGGGCTGTTCATGTATGCGGCGGGATAGGCGAGGGTGGCCTGTGTGAGCTGCAGTTGATCCAGAACCCGGGCGTAGGTTTGGCAGTCGGGGACGATGAAATCCGAGTCGCTCAGATCAAGGGCCTCGATGAGCCAGCGGCGGCGGGCGGGGAAGCGGCAGGCGAGGGTGCGTTCGCCGGAGGTTTCGGCGGGGTCGGGCCGGGTGAAGGCGCGCAGAGTGGCTTTGAGTTCGGCGCGGCGGTTGGTTTTGCCGTCGGGCGAGAGAAAAAAGCGGGGGTCGTCTATTCGGCTTTCAACGCGGAGCCAGAGGGTGCGGTGATAGTGGCCGAGGGTGAACCATTCGGGCCGGTTCCAAAGATCAAGGGCTTCGGCGCGGGCCCAGAGTTCGGGAAAACGGTCCCCGGCGGAGAGGCGGGCGGGAAAAAATAGAAGCAAAAAACATACGCACGGCAGAAGCCGTGCGTATGCGTGGGTCAAACCGAACGACATGCGTTAGATGAGTTTAACGATGGAGCCGGTGACGTGGGAGGCGGTGAGGTTGTCCGCGGGGAAGATGCGGTCGAAGTTCACCTGCATGGAGAGGAAGAAGTTTCCGCGGTTGGCTTCTTCGATCTGAAGCAGATCGGCCAGTGCGGAGAGGTAGGCTCCTTCGCCCATGGAGGCTTCAATGACGATGTGGTCCATGTTGTTGGCGATGAAGGTTTCGACTTCTTTGACGGACACCATGGCGGTGGCCTGTTCGCATTCGAGGGTTCCGGAGGAAATCCCGAAGGTTTGGTTGCCGCTGATGTTGTTCAGGAAGGTCGCGGCGAGATGGGACAGGAGTCCGGTCTCGTCGCCGAGGGCCATGGTGCCGATTCCGCAGCCGCAGTTATCGCGGACGGTGCCGGCGGTGAGAACGGATGCGGAGGCTGCGACAAGCAGGGTGATGAGGGTTTTCTTCATGATAGGAGTCCTTGTGTTTCGTTTTCAGACTGCGGGAATCGCAATCTGTGTTCTGTCTTGATTATTGCCGGATCCGGCAGACTAGCAAGATCTAATTTCAGTTCACCGCGTTATATTTATTCGTGTTTTTGCGCTTGCTCTTTTTGGGTCCCCATACAAAAAGAGGGGTATGATTCAGCGTGCGGACAGTTTGTTTGATTTTGATGACGAGGCGGAGGATTTGATTTCCGAGGGCTCGCTTTCGCATTTGGCGCGGATGCATTCCGCGGCGGTGGTGGGCGTGGAGGCGCTGCCGGTGGAGATCGAGGTGAACATCAGTCCCTGCGGAGACGACGGGTTTAAGGCTTCGATCGTGGGTTTGCCGGACACGGCGGTGCGGGAAAGTGTGGACCGGGTGGGCACGGCGATCAAAAACAGCCGGTTGAATCCGCCGTTTGACAGCCGGTGGCTCATCAATTTGGCTCCGGCGAATTTAAAGAAGGAGGGGCCGAGTTTTGATTTGCCAATCGCGCTGGCGACGCTGTGCGCGACGGGTCAGTTGGATGCGGAGGCACTGATGGACTCTATGGCGGTGGGGGAACTCGCGCTGTCGGGGAATTTGCGGCGGGTTCGGGGGATATTGCCGATTGCGCTTCGCGCGAGGGAAATGGGGGTCCGGCGGCTTTTTGTCCCGTATGAAAACGGCGAGGAGGCCGCAGTGGTTGAAGGCGTGGATGTGTATCCGGTGTCGCATCTGTTGGAAGTGGTGGACATCCTGCGGGGGAATCTTTCGCTGCCGCCGCTGCGGGTGGATCTGGAGGAGCTGTTTGAACAGCATTCGCAGTATCCGTTTGATTTTGAGGAGGTGAAAGGTCAGGAGGGCGCGCGGCGCGCACTGGAGGTGGCGGTTGCCGGTGGCCATAATTTGGTGATGGTCGGAAGTCCGGGCACGGGGAAATCCATGATCGCCAAGCGGATTCCGTCCATTCTGCCGCCGATGACGCTGTCGGAGGCACTGGAGGCGACGAAGATTCATTCGATCGCGGGAACGCTGCCGGCGCATCAGGCGCTGGTGGCGCAAAGAGCCTTTCGGTCTCCACATCACACGGTTTCAGACGCGGGTTTGCTTGGGGGCGGCACGCATCCGATGCCGGGGGAGGTGAGCCTGGCGCATCACGGGGTGTTGTTTCTCGATGAGTTGCCGGAATTCGCACGGAATGTGCTGGAAGTGATGCGGCAGCCGCTGGAGGACGGTCAGGTGACCATCAGCCGGGCGTCCTCGAGTTTAACGTTCCCTTGCCGGTTTATGCTGGTTGCCGCGATGAATCCGTGTCCCTGCGGGTATTACGGGGATCCGAAACAGCGGTGTGACTGCACGCCAACGCAGATTCAGCGGTACCGCGCGCGGGTGAGCGGTCCGTTGCTGGACCGGATTGATATTCAGATTGATGTTCCGGCGGTGCGGTATGAGGAATTGACCTCGCTGCAGCCGGGCGAGCCTTCGGAGGCGATTCGTGAGCGGGTCCTGCGGGCGCGTGGGATTCAACAACGGCGTTTTGCGGATAATCCGCGCGTGCATGCCAATGCGGGGATGGGTACGAGGGAGTTGAATACGCACTGCCGACTGGACGCGGAATGTCATCAAATGCTGCGGATGGCGATGGATGACATGAATTTAAGCGCGCGGGCATACGACCGGATTTTGAAGGTGGCGCGGACGCTGGCGGATCTGGAGGCGGTGGAGACGATTCAGGCGCAGCATTTGGCGGAGGCGATACAATACCGGAGTCTGGACCGGCAGGGGCATCGGTGAACACTGATTTTCAATGATCTTGCGGCAAGGGGCGAATTAAACCACGAAGAACATTTTTATACGCAAGGCTGTCCGTGGGCTGTTTTGATCGGGTGTGTGCCTGCGGGATGGACTTTTTGGGGAAAATTTGTCATGGGGCCCGGATGAGTTTCGAGATGAAAACGATTGTGGAGGATCCGCGGTTTAACGCGCTGGCGCGGCTGTACGGCCGGGACGGTCTGGCGCGGCTGGCGGGCGCGCGGGCGCTGATTGTGGGGATCGGCGGGGTGGGGAGCTGGGTGGCGGAGGCGCTGGCGAGGTCGGGCGTGGGACATCTGACGCTGGTGGATATGGACGAGGTGTGCGTGACCAATGTGAACCGTCAGGTGCACGCGACCTCGGGCACGGTGGGCCAGGCGAAAATTGCGGCGATGGCGGCGCGGGTGGCGGAGATCTCCCCGGCGTGCGTTGTGGAGGAGGCGTTCTGTTTCTTCGGAGAGGCCACGGTGGAGACGCTGCTGGGGAGGCGCTGGGATGTGGTGGTGGACGCGATCGACAGCATTCCACACAAATGCCTGCTGCTGGCCGAATGCGTGCGGCGGGACCTTCCGGTGGTCACGGTGGGCGGTGCGGGCGGACGGCGGGATCCCTCTCGGGTACAGGTGGTGGATTTGACGCGGACCTTTGATGATCCATTGTTGCAGCGGGTGCGCAAAAAACTGCGGCAGAACCACGGGTTTCCCCGAAATACCCGTAAGAAGTGGAAGATTCCGGCGGTGTTTTCCCCGGAGCCGGTGCTGTTCCCGCAACAGGACGGCAGTGTCTGTGCGGTGCGGGAGGAGGGTGTGAACCTGAGGCTGGACTGCGCCAGCGGCTATGGAACCGCCGCCTTTGTGACCGGAACCTTTGGCTTTGCCGCCGCCGCCGCCGCCGTGGACAGGATTTTATTGTCATTCCCGTCATCGGTTGATAGGGAAAGCCCCTCACTTCATTCGAACGACGGATCTCCATGTACCTGAAAAAAGTTGAATTTCTCGGTTTTAAAAGTTTTGCGGACAAAACGGTGATGAATTTTGAGCCGGGCATGACCGCGGTGGTCGGGCCGAACGGCTGCGGCAAGAGCAACATCGCGGACGCTGTGCGCTGGGTGCTGGGCGAACAGAGCGCGAAAGCCCTGCGCGGCGGCAAAATGCTGGACGTGATTTTCAACGGTGCGGACGGGGTCAAACCCACCAATTTCGCGGAGGTGTCCCTGACTCTGGCGGAATGCGAGGACGCGCTGGGCATGGATTACAACGAGGTGAACATCACCCGGCGTCTCTTCCGCAGCGGGGACAGTCAGTATTTGCTGAACAAACAGAACTGCCGTCTGAAGGATATTCAGCGGCTGTTTATGGACACCGGGGTGGGGCGCAACAGTTATTCGATTCTGGAGCAGGGGAAGATCGACCAGATTTTGAGTTCGCGTCCCGAGGACCGGCGGATTGTGTTCGAGGAGGCCAGCGGGATTACCAAATACAAAACCGACCGCAACGAGGCGCTGCGCAAGCTGGAGCACACGGAACAGAATCTGCAGCGGCTGGACGACGTGATCCGGGAGGTGAAGCGGCGGATGATTTCGCTGCAGCGTCAGGCCGGCAAGGCGCGGCGGTATCAGGAGATTCAGCAGGCGCTGCGGGGACGGGATTTGTGGCTGTCGCGCCACCGCCTGGAAACCATGCGCGAGGGGATCGGCGATTTGGAGGTGAAAGCCTACGAACTGGAAAAAGCGATGGAGGCGCGTCGGTCGACGATCGGGGCGGACGAGGCCAAAGTGACCGCGGCACGGGAGGAGCTGGAGCGGGCGGACAAGGATATTGCCGAGGTGATGGAGGCGGCGGTGACGATTCGCAACGAACTGAACCAGGCGAAGCAGGCGGTGAAAATCAATCGGGAGCGGATTGAGGAAATGAAAGCCTATGCGACCCGCGACAGCCGGGACGCGGAGGAGGCCCGGGCGCGGATTGATCAGCATCGTCAGGGGCTTTTGGAAATTGAGGAGCAGTGGGTGGAGGCCGGTGGTCTGCGTGACGATGCCGAGGCGGGGCTGAAGGCGCGTCTGGAGGAGGTCAGGGAATTGGAGGTGCGCAGTCAGACGGAGCGGAAAGGTCTTTCGGAAAAGCGGGGCCGGGCTTTGGCGCTGGAACAGCAGCAGCAGCGGTTGCAGGGACAGATCCGCGATTTTGATCAGCGGGAGCGAGGCCGGCTGGTGCAACAGGAGCGTTTGCGCGAGGAGGCCGGGGAGTTGGAGTCCTCGAATGTGAGCCGCGAGGCGCGGGTGGCGGAATTGAAAGCCGCGCTGGAGGAAAGCGCGCGTGCTGAATCCGCGGGCCGGGAGAAGGTGGCGAAGCTGCTGGAACAGCAGCAGCGTCAGGGCGAGGCCCTGAAAGAGCGCCGCCGCGAGTTGGGCGAGCTGGAGCAGGGCGTGGCCGGGTTGCGGGCCACGCTGGAGGTGCTGCGGGCGCAGGAGGCGGAAAAACAGGATTTCCCGGCCGGTGCCAGGGCGTTGCTGGGCGGGGAGCCGATCGCGGGGCTGGACCGTTCCGGGGTGTTGGGCGAACTGGCCAAAAGCCTGCGGGCGGAAAAGAAGGCGCAGACCGCGCTGGAATCGGTGCTGCGGGTTTGGATGGATGCGGTGGTGGTGCAGGAGGCCTCGTCGCTGCCGGATGTGCTGGAGGCTTTGGCGGGTGCCAAGGCGGGCGCGGCCCGGGTGCTGGCGGTCAACGGCATTGAGCCAGCGGAGACGGGCGAAGGCCCGGGGGTGCCGCTGCGGTCCAAGGTGAAGTGCGGCGCGGCGCTGACGCCGCTGGTGGACCGTCTGTTGGCGGGCGTGTTTCTGGTGGAGGATTTGCGGGCGGCGGGGCTGCCGCCGCGGGGGATGACCTATGTGACCGCAGCCGGTCATCTGCTTTCGGGCGACGGGGTGCTGGAATGCTACGCCGCCGATCAGGATCTGGGCAATCCGCTGGCGCTGCAGGCGCGGATTTCGGAGACTGAGGCGCAGTTGGAGGAGCGCAAAGCGGCGGCGGACGGGGTGCGGGAGCTGCTCGAGGCTGCTCAGGGCGAGGAGTCCGGTTTGCAGGACCGTCTGCGTGCGGCGCGGGAGGCCTTGCAACAGGCGCAGCGCGATCACGCGGGCCGGGATGCGGAATTTCAGACGTTGAGCCGGGAACTGTCCCAGGGGATCGATCGTCTTGGCAAAGTGAAAAATCAGTTGAAGGTGCTGGAAGAGACGCACGGAGCGTCGGACGCGGAGCGGGCGAAGCTTGCGGAGGCTCTGGAGGCGGCGCGGGCTGAGCATGAGGCGCTCCGCGAGGGCATCGAGCAGGCCACCAAGGCGTACGAGGAGGCAGAGGCACAGCGAAATCAGGCGCAGCAGGTGGCGACGGAACACCGGATTCGTTTTGCGGAGCACCGTCAGAAAGTGGAGCTGCTGGAGCGTCAGAAACAGAATTTGTCAGACCGGATCCGGGAATTTGAAACCACGATTAAAGAGCGCAGCGCCGGGGTGAACACCTACGAGCAGCGGGTGTTGAAGCTGGACGAGGCGGTGCGGACCGCGCAGGCATCGATTCCGCCGCTGGAGGAGAAGCTGGCGGAGCGCAACGCGCGGATCGAGGCCTCGCGGGCGATGCGGCAGGAGCGTCAGTCGACACTGCAGGCGCTGGAGCAGGGATTGCGGGAGCTGCGGGGGCAGTCGGAGGCGCTGCAGAGTGAGCACGGGAAAATCGATGTGGATCTGGCGCAGCGCCGGGTGCGGCTGGAGAATTTGACCCAGCGGGTGACCGAGACCTATCATGTGACCCTGCCGGAGATCCAGAACGCCGAGGAGCCGGAGTGGGAGGAGGGTGAGGCTCCGGAATGGGCGGAACTGGAGCGTGCGGTCGAGTTCATGAAGAAAAAACTGGAGGATATGGGGCCGGTGAACATGGTCGCCATTGAGGAGTTCCAGGAGCAGGAGGACCGGCATCAGTTCCTGTGCGCACAACAGGAGGATTTGCAGAAATCCAAAGCGGAGCTGATGGAGACGATTCAGAAATTGAATCAGACCTCGACCGAATTGTTCAACGAGACTTTCCGCAAAGTAAACGAAAATTTCCAGGGGATGTTCAAGCAGCTCTTCGGTGGCGGAGAGGCGTATCTGGAACTGGTGGACACGGGAGATGTGCTGGAGGCGGGGATTGATATTATCGCCAAACCGCCCGGCAAAAAGCCACAGGTGATCAGTCTGTTGTCCGGGGGGGAGCGGACCATGACCGCTGTGGCGCTGTTGTTCGCGCTATACATGGTTAAACCGAGTCCGTTCTGTATTCTCGACGAGTTGGACGCGGCGCTCGACGACGCGAACATCGGCCGTTTTGTGGGGGTGGTGCAGGCCTTCCTCAAAGAATCACAGTTCATTGTCATTACCCACAATCAGAAAACCATCGCGGCGGCGGATGTGCTGTACGGCGTGACCCAGCAGCGGAAGGGAATCTCGAAGGTGGTTTCGGTGAAGCTCACCGACCACGACAAAGATCCCGAGGATGTGTTGCGGGCCAAGCAAATGGCACCCAGCGAGTGACGAGTGGGGGGAGTAACGAGTGACGAATGACGAGTGACGAGTGTGGGGCAGGAGTTGGGGAGACCACAGATCGAAGACCACGGATGTCTTTTCTTACTCTTAACCCATCTTTCCCCGTTCGGCCCGACAAACAGCTGTTTTTGAGGGTATGATCTCGTTTTGCCCTTTGCCCTGATCTCCCTGAACAGCCATCGCCCCGCATCGAAAACCCATCAAGCAAATGTGGGGCAGACCTTTGACCCAAACTCTCGAGAATTTAGCGATTTTGGCCGCGAACGGGTAAAGATGAAAAAAGGCCTTTTTCGCCAGGAAAAAGGCCTAAAAAAGATGGTCGGAGCGACAGGATTGACGGGCTTCTCCCTCCCGCCACTTCGGGCGGGCCTACTCCGCTTCGCTCCGTTTCAAACCTGCGACCCCTTGCCCCCCCCCAGTCGCAAAAAAAACATTTTTTCACCTCAAACATCTCCAGATATTTCGGCATAAGACATAATATGTAATAGACCACGCTTTCTTCACAAATACCTGAATCCGTGAGATGTCAGCGCCCAGGCAAACAACACTGCCAGGCCGGAACCCCTGCTTTTCTCAACCAGCTCAGCGCAGACATCAAAACCTTGGGACTCAACGGGCACATTCTCTACCGACTCGACAGCGGGAACGATGCCTGGGAAAACTTCGCCGAACTCAGCAAAGAACGGTATATCGTCAAACGGAACCCCCGCAAGGAAAGTCCGGAACAATGGTTTGCGCTGGCCCGAAGAGTGGGAACGCTTCAGGAAAGCCGTCCGGGTAATCGGGTGTACCGTGGGATTGTCAGCCATCTTCGGCCCGGTAAAGGAAACGGGGGCTCCGAAGTGCCCGTGGTCTTTGAAGTGACCGAACGGCTTACGGACCCGGATGGAAATCTCCTCCTGATCCCTGAACTTGAGATTTCCACGTACTGGACGAATCTTCCCTGCGATGCGGACACGGTGATCGCCTTATATCACGACCATGGCACCAGTGAACAATTTCACTCCGAGCTGAAGAGTGATTTGGATGTTGAGCATCTGCCTTCTGGAAAATTTTGCGTGAACCAGATTGTGCTGCTCTACCGCCATGGTGTCGTTCAACCTCTGAGCCAGGAAGCCATCCAAAGGGCTGAGGCTGCGCCCGTCCGGATTCGGGTTCGTCGGTGGAGCATCAAAACCGTCTCGCAAAATCTGGTGTACTGCGCGGGGAAACTTGTAAGCCATGCCGGTCGGCTGGAATT
>JAFIGD010000065.1 GCA_020831625.1 Verrucomicrobiota bacterium
ATAAGCCCGAATCGCCGCCCCTGTGCTTGCCACGGGGGTGTCGCGACGACTGAGAAACCACCTGTATCCTCAAGCCCCCCGTGGAAAGTCGTGGCGACACCCCTCCGACAAGCGAAGGGGCGGCCTCAATCAGAAATGGAGCTGATCGGACGCAACGTTGTGGCACCACCGGGACAAGCCCGGCGGCAACCTATTTCAGCAAAGTCAAACTATGAATTATACATAAATGTTTGAATAGAAATTGGTTATATTCCTTAGCTTGACGTGTATGCCCGGCAGGGGGCGGAGAGGGAGCAAAGGTGCTTGCACCCGCAGTTCCGTGTGCGCGGGGAGGGTTCGGATGCAGGCATTCTCCCCAGGTATCCGACCCCCGCCGGAGTCGCGATGTGTTTTAGGCACGGAGAACCCCGAGTGCAAGCACACGGGGCTGTCGTAACAGACCTCTCCGGTTTTTTTTATGAGAATCCACATGCGAGCGCATTTCTTACGAATGTCCCGGGTGGGCATTCACCCGGAGTTTGTTCAGCCGGTCACGATGGCTCCTCAGGCGGATCAGGAAGTCCGGGAGGTCCTTCTTTTCAGACTCAAGCCACAGCACCTCGGAGAGGGCGCAACTGCGGGGGAACCCCAATTACCCAGCTCCGGATATGCGGTGATGGCCGCAACCATGTGGCCCGGCATGTCAATTTCAGGAACCAGGGTGATGTGCCGGCGGTTGGCAAACGCGACGATTGTTTTGATATCCTCCTGGCTGTAGGTTCCGCCGTACGGCGTTTTGTCATATCGCCGCGGCCGGTCGCGTTCGTGACCGATGAGCGTTGCTTCCCGCATGGAACCGACTTCGGTCAGCCGGGGATACTTCTTGATCTCGATTCGCCAGCCCTGGTCTTCGGTAAGATGAAGGTGACAGATGTTAAGCCACCTTCAGCGCGCCCTCGCCCTGGCAGGTGATATCCGCCTCTTGCTTCAGTTCCAGACGGCCCGTTCCCATCTCAAAGGAATGTGGCCTCGGTATGCTGGTTATGTCCGGGGGCATATGTTTTTTTCCACTACAGATGTGTTCACTGTTCATCCGCTATCTCTGGGATGCCAGACTTTTCAGAAAAATAGCATATGCACGTGTCTCTCCAATGCTCGGCCAGTTTCAACTGTTCCTGCAACTTTTGACGCACATCGTCATGCCGCTGCGCATCCACATGTCCCTGCAGGGCATCCCAGGCGGCGATCAGGACCCCGACCCCGCGCACACCCCCGCGGTAGGAGGCGTACATGTGCTGGATCAGGGTTTCGCCTGATTTCAGCGTATGCGTGTAGGGAACATGATGGAACCAGAGCAGCAGCTCTTCGGGGCAGGTGTCCAGGTCATTGAACCGATCCGCCACCGGCGGGGGATATTGATCCACATAGCCGGTGCCGCCGCGGGTGCGGTCGCGGCCCACCCCCGTTTCCGTCGCGCCGTGGAAGGGCTCCCGAAAAACCGGCTCCGGATAGAGACGGCACCTGGCGCGTTCGACCATTAAGTTCAATCCCAGCGGCTGGGTGAACTGTTCATACGTCCGCCAGGATCCCAGCAATATCCCCGTGATCCCCCGCACCACCTTGTCATCGTGCGAAAACGTCATCCGCGTCCACTCGTCGGCAATCGAATGCGGTTCCAGCGAGGAATCCCACGCCAGCCGCCCGAATCCATACCAGTTGGCCTGGGCGAGCGGATGCCCCGTCCAGTTGCGGTCGGTGCCCGTGTTTGCCACCCCCGCCACCAGGGACAGCGGGTGACCGTCCAACGATCCCTCCACCACCTTCCGCACCGTCGATCCGGGTCCTTTGGCCAGGGTGTCGAAATCAAAGATTTCTTTCCATTGCGGAATCAGCCAGCACAGGGCCACATTGCCGCCAGTGTACTCCTGGGTGATCTGCACTTCAATGCCCAGATTGGTATTCGGCATTTGTCCGAAGAGCGGATTGACCGGCTCGCGCACTTGGAAGTCGAGCGGGCCGTTCTTGGCCTGCACAACCACATTGTCGGCAAATTCACCATCCAGGGGATAAAACACCTCGAATCCCTGTTTGACCCGATCCTCGGAGATCCCGCCGATGCGGTCGAGCTCCTTGCCGTACACGAAGGTCCGCCACATCACGATGCCGCCGTGCGGGCGCAACGCGTCCGCCAGCATGTTCGCCCCCACCGCATGACTCCGTCCGTAGCTGAGCGGGCCGGGCTGGCCTTCACAGTCCCCTTTGACCAGGAACCCGCCGAAATCGGGAATATGCCCGTAGATCTCGGCAATCTTCTCCCGCCACCAGGCCTGCACGGACGGATCCAGCGGATCGGATTTCTCCAACCCTCCGAGGACCATGGGGCTGTCGTAGCGGACAGAGAGATAGAGGCGGATGCCATACGCGCGGAAGACATCCGCCAGCGCCGCGATCTTCGGCAGGTTTTCGGACTGGATGAACTCGACATGGGCGCTCACATTGTTGATCACGCTCCCGTTGATGCCGATGGAGGCGTTGGCCCGCGCATAGTCGCGGTAGCGCGGATCAACCGTGTCCGGGAGTTCGTCCCACTGCCAAAGCGTGCTGCCCGCGTATCCGCGCTCCACCATGTCGTGCCGGGTGGGGTGCCAGTTGTCCCAGTGGTTCAGCACCCGCAGATTGTTGCGGGGTTGATCCTTGATCTCCAAAGAAGACAGGTCGTCCTGCAACTGCAGATGACGCAGATACCGAAAGGCTCCATACAATGCGCCGCGCTCGCCTCCGCCCGCGATCACTGTCACCGGATGCCCGTTGATCCGCGCGGAACGAATGATGAACCCTTCCGGTCCCAGCTTGGCAAGTTCGTCCCCCCAGCCCAGTCCCGCCACCAGCG
The DNA here is from genome assembly GCA_020831625.1 of Verrucomicrobiota bacterium. Lineage (GTDB taxonomy): Bacteria > Verrucomicrobiota > Kiritimatiellia > SS1-B-03-39 > UBA6053 > PXAS01. Next base: position 2,870 of record JAFIGD010000065.1, read on the forward strand.
GCGACGTGGCCGGACACCCCGCGACCACCGCGCCGGCACGGCCGGGTTCCGCGGAAACCGGCACCTCCACCCCCAACAGCCCGGACAAGCCCGCGCGCAGTTCATCGCGCATGGACGCTGCAATCGGCGTGGACCCCTCCACGACCACTTCAGCGGCATGACTCCGATACGCCTCCCTCAACCCTGCATCCGAAACTGGAACATACCGCAGCCACAAGCGGTACCACTCTTCAGCACCGGTTCCCGCGGACACGGCCGCATCAGAGGGACCATTCACTGCGCCACTCAATTTCGAAGCCCGTCTCCGTAAACCGCATGGGCAGCCAGACGTAGCGTCCGTCGATCGCATTCTCCGGCCGCCAGATGTCGAACAGGGCGATGTAGGCGTCCTTTTTTCCTTCGACAGGCAGGATATAGGTGCTCTGTCCGCCAAAGGTTTTCTCGGGTCCCAAGCCGTTTTCCGGGTTGACGCCCACGCAGGGATTGCCCAGCTCCGTCCAGGGGCCCAGGATGGCATCCGCCACCGCCGCCCGGGCCGGATTGGGGTCCCAGCCGGTGCAGTCCGAGGCAATGAACCAATACCGGCCGCCGCGTTTGCAGATGGCCGGAGCCTCCATGAACCGTCCGGGAAACGCCCGCACATAGATCCCGGCATGGTCCTGATAATCGTCGGTCAGCTGCGAGATGTGCAGGGTGGCATTCATTTCGGAGGTGTACAGATGGTAGGCCTTGCCGTCATCATCCACAAACACGGTCATGTCGCGGGCCATTTGACCGCCCTCGTGCTGGGCGAGGTGAATCGCAAGCGGCGTGAGGGTCCCGGTTGGATCGTTCGTCTTTGTCCCCACGGAGACTTTGGCCTTGGCGATGCTGTCCGCATCCCGTTCCTCCGCGGGCAGATTCTGCGGCCAGACGCCGGCGTTGGGACGGAAACTGCGGACAAAGGTGTACGGGCCGGTGGCCGTGTCGGACACCGCCACCCCGGCCCGCGCGGCCTGGTACCCCAGATCCTTCAGTTCGAGGTGAAACCACATCACGAATTTACGGGTCTTCGCGTTGTAGATGACTTTCGGGCGTTCAATGATGCAGCCCCGGACAATGTCGCTTTCGGGATCCTCGGACACCGCCAGCGCAATGCCCTCGTCGGTCCAGTTCAGCAGATCATCGGACGAATAGACGTGAACGCCCACCTCGGCGCGGTTGCCGGCTTTGCCTTCGATCTTGTGTTCTCCAAACCAGTAGTACCGCCCCTCATGAAACAGCAGCCCGGCGCTGTGGGCATTGATGTGAACTCCGTTGTTGTCGGGCCAAATGGCCCCGGGGTGAAAGGAAGATAATGATTTCAAATGATGTCCTTTTGCTGATGGGGTTGTGTCGTGAAAATATCCAACTCTCTATACTACCGGTGGCCGGGCCGTGGTGTCCGCGAAGTCCTGCTGATCCCGCTCCACCTCCGCCAACGCCTCCACCCAGTCGCCGGGGGCTCCGGAATTTCCCACTGCCGTCTCCGGCCCGGTTTTCGCGGACTCGGCCGCGTACACCGGATCGAAGCAGAGGGGAGCACCGGCCGGGGACGTCTCCACATGATACACATCCGGGGAGGGGGTGTGGACGCCGGGATACTTTACCCGGGCCGCCAGGGTGATGCGTCCGGGGGCTGGCCCGGTTTTGACCAGGACGGGGGCGGTTCCGCATCGGGCTTTCACCGGATTGAGAAACACATCGCAGCGGTCGCCAATCAGGGTTCCCCCGCCGCGGACCTCGACCTCGATCCACTCGTCCGCCTGCGGAAAACGGGTGCCGTGCTCATCCAGCACATCGACGAAAAACGGCAGCACCTCGCCGCCGGCCCGGGGCGTGATACCCTCGAAATCGGCGCGGATGCTCAGCCTGTGTTTGCGCCCGGGGCGGCAAACCCGGTGCTCACAGACCTTCTCACCGCCCACAAACCCTTCCGCGAGCAGATGCGGGCGGTCCTTTTTCCGATCCAGAGTGCGAACCCAGGTGTACGCCTGCGGAAAGCACAGCGGAGGATGCGGCAGCCCCATTTCCGTTGGCGCCGGGCGTTGGCGGCCCACCTCCTCGCCATCCAGCCGGAGCACCACCTCTTCGCAGTTGGTGAACACCAGCACATCCTGAGAGCTGGACGGCATCATCTCATTGGCGATAAAGACCATGGGCGGCACCCGCCGGTCGGGCCCCCGCTGCGACTGAAACAGATAATAGCTGAACTTCTCCTCGCGGTACAGGCTGAGAATTCCTCCGGCGAAATAGTCGGGATGGTATCCCCGCTGGCATTCGATTCCCGCCCAGAGCGCCCCGCCCAGATGCTGCGCGGGCCGGTGAAAAATCGAGGCCAGATTTGTGCTGCCCGGGTCGGGCCAGTCCTCCACCGCCATGTAATGCCGCACTTGCACGGTCTGCGCATGTTCGCCCAGCTCATACGCCTGCCGCGCGCGGCCCAGCTGATTGCGCCAGTCATCCGGACTATCCCCCCACTCCCGGGTCACGACCGGCCTTTCCTCCCCGTCCCGGAGGCGTGCGCAATAACTCACCTCACAGGCCTCACTTCCCGGCGTGCCGGCATCCGCGGCGGAGGGGCGGTCCGGATCCTCTTCCCGGACGGTTGCGAAAGCCCGAAGCGCGAACGCCTCGTCATAGTTGGTTTCATTCAGAATCGGCTCCCACAAAAACACGGAAGGGCGGTTGCGGTCCCGGCGGACCATCTGTCGGATGTCGGACATCACCCGGTCGATAAACGGTCCTTCCGACCGAAAAAACTGCCACCCCGGAGTGGCCACGATCACCAGGATCCCCAGGCGGTCACAGGCATCCATAAACGCGGTATCCTGCGGATAGTGGGCGCTGCGCACAAAATTGAGCCCGGCCTTGTGGAATTTGACCGCGTCGCGTTCGTGCAGCAGGGCGCCGATGGCGTTCCCCAAATGGGGGTAGTCCTGATGCCGGTTGACCCCGAACAGTTTGTCCCCGAAGGGTTTCCCGTTGAGCAGAAGCCCATCGCGTCCCGCGCATTCGATGGTCCGGAGTCCGGTGAAAAAAGAGGTCTGATCCTCGATGCGGTCTGCCACGCTCAGCCTGCACTCCACGCGGTACAGGGCGGGTTCATCCGGAGACCAGAGATCCGGCCGGGGGACCTTGCCCTCAAAGAACGCGGTTCCGGCCTCGCCGGCGGACAGCGGGATGGATTGGGTTTGACGGTAGACTTCCTCTTGGCCGGCGGAAATCAGGCGGAGTTCCAGTTCCGCCTGATCGACCGCTTCATCGGAAAAGCAGCCGACCCGGCAGGAAAAGGAGGCTTCCTCTTCGGTGGCCCGAAGGGTCCGGAAATGCACCCCGCCCGTGTCAAACCGGGGATCATTGGCATCGGTCAGATAGGCCGCGGGACAGAGGATCAGTTCAACATCGCGGTAGATGCCGCCGAAATAACTGAAATCGAGGACCTCCTGGGGTTTCCCCGGCGGAACGTCCGGATTATTTTGGTTGTCACAGCGCAACGCCACCACATTGTCTCCGTCCCGGAGTTGATCACGGATGTCCACATGAATAGGCAGATACCCTCCGAGGTGTTCACAGACCCGCACCCCGTTCACCCAGACGGTTGCAACGCCCATGATGGCGTGGAAGTGCAGAAACACCCGGCGGTCGTCAACCGATTCCGGAAGCGTGAAGCGCTTCCGGTACCAGGCCGGCCCCTGATAATTGATACTCCCGGAAGCGTTCACCGGCAGAATTTCCAGTCCATGCGGCAGATCCACCCCCTGCCAGCCGCTGTCATCCCAGTCCGGCTGTTCGCCTCCCTCACAGTCGCCTTTGAGGAATCTCCAACCGGGATTGAATCCGTATACGCTTCTCTGAATGGGTTTCCGATGCATGCGGTATTTCCTTTTGCAAATTTACTGGGATGGATGAACTAAAACGAGAGATCCCAGTCGGCTTCCAGCGCCTCGCGCTCTTCCTGGAACAACTCCCGCATCAGGGCGTCGGTGTCGGCGATGCTGTTGGTCAGGGGATCGGTGAGGAAGGCGCGGCGGATGAGGTTCAGATCACGCTTCACCACGCCCTCGGCGGTGAGTTCATGGGTGTCGAGCACCTGCTCGCTCAAGCCGCGCACGCCGCGGGGCATTTCCCCGGCGGGAAGCGGGCGGGGGCCATCAATGTCCAGGTCGCAGTACAACTCCAGGAACGCGTCGTCGGCCATGTTGGTGACCGCGCCGTTGTTCCAGGTGTTGATAAAGAAGCGCTTGCCAAGTCCGCCCCACATGGACTCAATGATGTCGGTGGCGGGATCGGGGCCGAATTCGGTGTCGAACTCCCCGATCGGGACCTCGCCGGAGAGATAGGCGTCCACCCGTTTCCAGACGGAATTTGTCCAGTTGGCCCGCGCCTCCGGATCGAAGAGCATCAGCGGCGGCAGGGCGTCCTCCACCACCCCGTGACCCTGCCAGAAGCGCAGATACTCCTTGGTGTGACCCAGAACCGTGGCCAAGGCCCCAAAGGACCGGTACAGCTCCAACTGAATGTGGTCATTGAGGTGTCCTTTGGAGCCCTTGTAGGCGGGATCGTTCTCGTCGGCGTTCTTCTCCTTCGCCGACCGCCGCTCCAGGGCCGCAACCATGTCCGGAATCATGTCCTTTCCGCGGTATTCAGCCTTGAGCATCCAGGTGAAATGGTTGACGCCGGCGGTGAGCAGCTCGAACTCCGCATCGTGTTCCGGTGTCCATTCCTCGCGGGATTTAATGATTCCCACGAGCTTCGCGTACTGCATTTTCAAGGTGTGCTGGGCATCGCAGAGCGCGAAGCTTTTCAGATCGGGGAAGTTGCGCTTGATGGCGATGCCGAGCACGGAGGTGGGGTTGATGTAGTTGACCATCCAGGCGCTGGGGGCCAGTTCGCGGATATCCTCCGCCACCCGCAGCGCTTCGGGCAGTTCCCGCATGGAACGCAGAATGCCGCCCGGGCCAATGGTGTCGCCGGAGCACATGCGAATCCCGTATTTTTCCGACACCAGGCAGTCCACCCCCCGGTAATGCGCGTTGCGGTGGGCAAAACTCAAAACCACGAAATCAGAGCCCGGCAGCACCGCGCGCCGGTCCGTCGATGCCTCGATGGTCAGGGGCACTCCGTGATGGGCCACCACCTTTTCCGCGAGACGCTTCATTTTATCCAGCCGCTCCGCATCTGTGTCCACCAGGGCCAGCGTGCCCTCCCGCAGGTGAGGGGAATGCACCATCTGCCAGATGGCTTTTCGACCAAAAAACAGACTGCCTGCGCCGATAAGGGTGACTTTGGGGGATGGCATGGGATACTCCTGAATGAGTGGGGTTCAGTGAAAAAAAACGTTTTCTGATTTCTCTTCCGGAATCTTATTGCGATGTAAGAAAGTGTATGTTTAATAATTTGTTACATTAGCATCCTTGATAAACCGGGTCAAGCTCTGGACCGGATCAACGATGAAAACGGCTTAAACACACCGCAAAGCAAGAGAAGGGCACCCCAAACCATGAGTCAGAACGACGACATTTCCGCAGAGACCTCTGTTCAGCGTTTCAACATGGCTGGCTTCCGCGCACCCCGGCTCGACACCGTGCGTGTCGGCGTGCTCGGCATGGGCCGGGGGGACAATCACATCAAGGCGCTGGTTCAGATCGAGGGGGTGGAGATCCGGGCCATCTGCGACAAGGATCCGCTGGAAATCCAGAAATCGCGGGTCTGGTTTCAGGACACCGACCACAATCCTGAGATCTACACCGACAGCAAAGACGCGTGGAAGGGCCTGTGCGAGCAGAAGGATCTCGACCTGATCTTCATCTGCACCCCGATTCCGCTCCATGCGGAGATGTCGCTGTATGCCATGCGGCAGGGAAAGCATGTCTGCTGTGAAGTGGCGGCCGCCTGGACGGTTGAGGACTGCTGGGAGCTGGTCCGAACGGCCGAGGAGACCCGGAAGCATTTCATGATGCTGGAAAACTACTCGTACATGGATTTCCATCTGGTGACCATCAACATGGCCTACCGGGGATTCTACGGCGACATCGTTCATGCCGAAGGCGCCTACAACACCAGCAAACTGGAGAAATGTTTTCGCAAAGTTCAGGAGCGGGGCTACAGCGACATGTGGTGGCTGCGGGAGTTTGCCAGCCGGCGCGGCATCCTCTATCCCACCCACGGACTGGGCCCGATCGCCACTGCGATGGATATCAACCGCGGGGACCGCATGGAGTATCTGGTGTACATGGAGGGGCGGGATTTCAGCTACGGCCCCGAGGCGAAAAAACGGGCGGCGGACGACCCGTTCTACGAGGAGTTCGTGGGGAAACCCTACCGGGGAAATATGGGCGTTGCCCTCATCCGCACGGTCATGGGCAAGACCATGATGGTGCAGTACGATCCCCACACGCCCACGCCGCACAACCTGATTCACGGCATCTACGGAACCAAGGGTGCGGCACTGTTCGATCCGGATCCGCCGCGTTTTTCAAAAGGCGACCACCGCTGGTACCGGAAAGCCGGCAACGGCCAGGAGGAATACGAGCGTCTATATGATGAATATACGCCGGAGATTCTGCGCCGGCTGAAGCAGGTTTCCAAGGGCCACGGCCATGGCGGTTCTGACTTCCGCATGAACTGGCACATCATCGACTGCCTGCGCAACGGACTGCCCATGCCGCAGGATGTCTATGACGCCGCCGCGTGGAGTTCCATTGCGCCGCTGACCGCCTGGTCCGCTGAAAACCGCTCCGCCTCCGTGGACATCCCCGACTTCACCCGCGGCGCGTGGAAGATCAATGCGCGAAACATGGACATCAACCTGGAAAACGGGGGAGGGAATACCAAGGTGCTTCCGCCCTCGAAAGCCGGGATGGCGTTCGACGATGAGCTGGCCCGCCAGTGGGACCGGGATCACGGATTGAAAGAGGGCAGCGTATAGGCAAAACGTTATCCCGGCAAAATCGGATTTCAATCTGGTCAGGTTTCGGGGGCGCATCCCGTAACATCTATTTGTTACATGTTTTTTCTGTACATTTAATCTTATTTTTTGTACGCAAGTAAAACGAACGTTATGAGAAATTAAATCGAAAGGACTAGTTGTGAAAAATACTTCAAAATCAGAATCCAACACACCGAAACCTTCTTCCGTAAACCGGAGAGACTTTCTAAAGACCAGCAGCCTTGGCCTGGCCTTTCTCGGATCCTCGGCCGCGGCACCGCTGGCCAGAGCGCAAAATATTGCAGGTTCCGTTGCGGGCGGACGGGCAAAAAACATCATTTTCCTCGTGTCAGACGGGATGAGCGCGGGAGCGTTTTCGCTGGCCGACCAATTTAAACTCTGGAAAGAGGAACGCCACACGCACTGGGGAATGCTCTATCAACAGGGCCGGGGACGCTTCGGGATCATGGATACCGCTTCCCGGAACAACAGAGTGACGGATTCCGCCGCCGCCTCCTCGGCCTGGGGCTGCGGTCATCGCGTCGATAACGGACGCATTAATATGGGGCCGAACGGTGAAGCCTACAAACCCATCCTCGCGGTTGCCCGCGATGCGGGCAAAGCCACCGGTCTGGTCACCACGGCAACCGTGACACATGCGACCCCGGCAGGTTTCGCGGCAAATGTTGACGCACGTGGCGACCAGCGGACGATTATGGAGCAGTATTTGGAACGCGATTACGATCTGCTGATGGGCGGCGGTTTCAGGTTTGTCAGGGAAAGGGGGGGGAATCCATCTCTCGTTCCAAAAATCGAGGCGGGCGGGTACGAATATGTCCGGACCCGGAAAGAGTTGCTTGAATCTGAGCGGAAAGATCCCCGGTTGATCGGGCTTTTCTCGGGACCCCATCTGCCGTTCGAGGTGGATCGCCTGCATGGCGATGGCAACCTGCACGAAACCGTCCCGAGTCTGGCGGAGATGTCGGAGGTGGCTTTGCGCCGTCTGAGCAGCAACCCGAATGGCTTTCTGCTCCAAATCGAAGGTGCCCGGGTCGACCACGCGGCGCACCGAAACGACACGGGTGGTCTCTTGTTTGATCAGTTGGCCTTTGATGATGCGGTGGGGGTGGCGTTAAAATTCGCCGAAGAGCGTGACGACACCCTCGTCATTGTCACCACCGATCATGGAAACGCCAGCCCCGGGATGAGCAACGGGGTGGAGCTTGGCAACCCTAACTTCCTTGCGATGGACCGCATCCGCGGTTCGTTTGATGCGCTCACGAGGCGGCTGGACAAAGAGCAGTCCGCTGCGGAGGTGGTCCGGCACATTGACACCGTGTTCGGAACGGAGATCAGCGAAGAACATGCCGAACACATTGTGCGTCATATGCGGGGCGAGTTTGAGCCGGCCTACAGTCGGCACAGTCCGCTGACCGCAACCCTGGCGAAAGTCATGGCGAATTACCACGATTTCGGATGGATCGGTAACCAACACACGGCGGAATATGTTTACCTGAACGCCATCGGTCCCGGAAGTGAGCGGGTGAAGCCCTTCACAAAAAATTACGAGATGTTTGGCCTGATGGTCGCCGCCGCCGGCATGGAGCGATGGGTGTAAGAGACGGTTGGCATTGGCGGAATCAGAAGAATCGAACCACGGATTGACACGAATGGACACGGATCCATGCATGAGAGAAAACAACATGAAAAAGAGACCCAATATCCTGTTTTTGATGAGTGACGAGCATCGTGCTGATGTCACCGGTTACGAGGGCAATCCGATCATCCGCACCCCGAACCTTGACCGTCTGGCGGAAACGGGGGTGGTGTTTCGAAACGCGTACACCCCCTCTCCGATTTGTGTTCCGGCCCGGCAATGTCTGATGGCGGGGCAACTGCCGAAGACCTGCAACTGTGAGGGATGGAGGGATCTCGAACCGGGATACCGGACCTTTTCGCGCGAGTTCGCCCGATACGCGTACAAAACGGTCTGTAGTGGCAAGCTGCACCATATGAGCCAGGACCAGATGCAGGGATGGACAGAACGCATTGCGCCCGACGCCAACGTGTCGGACCGTTACATAGATGGCGCCATCGCGGAGGAATTCGAACGGTATTCGCCCGCTCCCGAAACCGGCAAATGGTCCAACCAGCGCGAAGTCGAGGAGGCGCGCGCCGCCAAAGGCCCGTATCAGATCTTTGACGCGCATGCTGTCGATTCCGCGCTGGACTACCTTGACCGCTACTTTGCTGACCCCGAATATCAGCGTCCCCAGTCCCACCGCCCACTTCTGTTCAAACTCAGTCTGGTGCAGCCGCATTATCCGTTCTTCACCGACGAGCAGCGGTTTGAATACTATCTGGACCGTGTGCCGGTCTACCTGCAGGAACCCTGCGACCACCCGGTACTGTCGCTGAGTCAGCAGAACAAGCCGGTCCATGCCTCGGAGGAGGGCATTCGCCGGGCGACGGCGGCCTACTACGGCATGATCGACCAAGTCGACACGTACTTCGGGCAGATTCTGGACAAGTTGAAGGCCCTGGGCGAAGATCTGGATGACTGGATTATCGTTTACACCTCGGACCACGGGGAAATGCTTGGAGAACACGGCATTTGGGAGAAGACCCGCTTTTACGAAGGCAGTGCGCGGGTTCCCTTGATCATCCGGTGGCCCAGGCAGTTCGCTCACCGCGTTGTGGATCAAAACGTCAACCTTTGCGACCTCTTTGCCACCCTCTGTGATCTGGCCGGCCTGGAGATTCCCGACAATCTTGACAGCCGCAGTCTGGTGCCCCTGCTCAAGGGTGAAACGAGCGGGTGGAACAATGAATCGGTCAGCCAGCATGGGAAATCGCATGTCATGATCAAGCGGGACGACCTCAAATACCAGTATTACGGTGAGAAGATTCCCGAGGTGTTGTTTGACTTGAAGGCGGACCCCGGCGAGACAAGCAATGTTGTGGAGTCTCCGGACTATGCGGATGCCGTCCGTGCGTTTCGTGCAAGGCTGGCCGAGCTGGGCCACGGTCCAAACGCGGACAAGAACTATATCAACGCGGGATACCGGAAATCATCCGGCACGCCGGCGGCCAGCGACGGCGTACAACCGGCGTGATCCGCAACGTTGGCAGAAAAGAATCAGCAAAGTTGAACCACTGATGCACACTGATAAACACTGATCCATTCATTCGGGAAAATGCGCCCGGCGGAAATGAAATCCAGAACTGAAAAAAAATAAAGGAAACTTTATGGAATATCATATCGCATTGAATGGCAGTGATGCCAATCCGGGCACGGCGGAGGAACCGCTTCGCACAATTCAAGCCGGAGCCGATCTGGCACAACCCGGCGACACCGTCACGGTGCATGAAGGCCTCTACCGGGAGCGTGTGAATCCGCCGCGCGGCGGGACGGCGGATGACAGGCGCATCACCTACCAGGCCGCTCCGGGAGAGACGGTGGTCATCAAGGGTTCTGAAATTCTCACCGGCTGGACGAAGGTGCGGAACGACACCTGGGAGGCCAACGTGCCGAACCGTTTTTTCGGCGGCCATAATCCTTTCGAGATCACGGTCCACGGCGACTGGTTTACACCGATACCGCGGGGCGTGCCGGACCTCGTCTACCACATCGGCGAGGTGTACCTGAACGGCCACTGGCTCAAGGAGGCGCAAAACCGGGAGACCGTGCTGGAGCCCGCCGGGGAACATCCGCTGTGGTTTGCTGAAGTCGATTCGGAGCACACCACGATTCACGCGCAGTTTACGGGCGTCGATCCCAACCGGGAAACCGTGGAAATCAATGTCCGCGAAGCGGTGTTCTATCCGGTAAAACCGGGTGTGAATCATATCACCGTCCGCGGCTTCACGATGGAACATGCCGCCAACAACTGGGCACCGCCGACCGCCGAGCAGGTTGGTCTGATCGGCACCCACTGGTCGAAGGGATGGGTCATCGAGGATAACACAATCCGCTACGCCAAGTGCAGCGGCGTCAGCCTGGGCAAGTACGGCGATACATGGGACAACGACGGTTCCCAGTCCGCCGAGGGCTACGTCGGCACCATTAAGCGGGCACTCGAGAACGGGTGGTCCAAGGCAAACATCGGTTCTCATATCGTCCGCAACAACTGCATCAGCCACTGCGAGCAGACGGGGATTGTCGGATCCATGGGCGCGGCCTTCTCCACGGTCACGGGCAATGACATCCACGACATCAATCTGCGCGGCATGTTGGCGGGGGAGGAGATGGCCGGGATCAAGTTCCACGGCGCGGTTGACACCGTCATCCGCCACAATCACGTTTATCGCTGTGGCGGTTTCGGCGGCATATGGCTCGATTGGATGGCGCAGGGCACCCGGGTGACCGGCAACCTGCTGCACGACAATCACCGGCAGGATCTTTTTGTGGAGGTCAACCATGGGCCGTTCCTGGTGGACAACAACCTCTTTCTCTCGGACCTCAACCTGCTGGAGGCCTCCGGCGGCGGGGCCTACGCACACAATCTCTTTTTGGGCCGAATCAAACTTCGGCCCGAGAAAAACCGGGAAACGCCGTACCTCAGGCCGCACTCGACAGAGATTCTGGGACTGTCCAAGGTCGTCGGCGATGACGAGCGGTATTACAACAACCTGTTCGCAGGCCCCGATGGCTTGTCTGTCTACAACGAATGGGAGCCCGGGCATCTGGAGGCCGCGGGGAACGTCTATCTGGGTGGCTCCAGTCCCGGCAACCAGGACCGCAACGAACTCGTGGACGAGACCTTTGATCCCGTTGTGAAACTGCGCCGGGAGGATGACGGATGGTGGCTGGAGATGGCGGTCGATCCCGCGTGGGGGTTGAAAGCCAAACGGGAGAGGATCACCACCCAAACCCTGGGCAAGGCAACGATTCCGGACGCCCCCTTCGAGGATCCGGACGGAACGCCCTATCGACTGGACACCGATACCCTTGGGGAGACGCGCTCAGCAGACAACCCGGCACCCGGGCCCTTCTGTTTGACGGAGCATAAGCAGATCTGCCTCAAGGTCTGGCCCAAGGAGCCATTAGCCTTATGAACACATCTCCCGAAACCACCCGCCTGTACTGGATCGACGCCCTCGAACGCGTCGTCAGCCCCGTGTTCCGCTCCCTGGCCCGCGGAACCCTCCGTGAAGACCTTCCCGTGGAAACCGCGCCCGATGCCAAGAGGAATCCGCAAGACTTTACCCACCTCGAGGCCGTTGGCCGCTCGCTCTGCGGCATCAGCCCCTGGCTGGTCTGTCCCGGACTGGACGGGGACGAGGCCGCCCGGCGCGACGCCCTCCTCGCCGATGTCGTCACCGGACTCAATCAGCTCGCCTCTCAGGTCAATTTCACCGATCATGGCAAACAGCCCGTTGTTGACGCCGCCTTTCTCGCGCAGGGTCTCCTCCGCGCCGGGCCGGATCTTTGGAACGCCCTCAGCGACAGCGGACGCGCCGATATTCTCACCGGACTCCGCGCCACCCGCAAACACGTCCCTCATTTTAACAATTGGCTCCTTTTTTCCGCCACCATCGAGGCCTTCTTTGAATCCATCGGCGAACCCGCCGACCCCATGCGCATTGACTACGCCCTCCGCCAGCACGAACAGTGGTATCTCGGCGACGGCGTCTACGGCGACGGGCCCCCATACCACTGCGACTATTACAACAGCTATGTCATTCACCCCATGCTGGTCGACATCGTCGAAGCGGTCGAGGGTTTCAAGAACCTGCGCGAGCGCATTCTACCCCGCGCCCGCCGCCACGCTGTCATTCAGGAGCGCCAAATCGCCCCCGACGGCAGCTTTCCTCCCGTGGGACGCTCCCTCTGTTACCGCGCCGGCGCTTTCCATCTGCTCGCCCAACAGGCTCTCCGCGACGATCTTCCCGACAGCCTTCCCCCCGCGCAGGTCCGCGACGCCCTCACCGCCGTCCTCCGCCGAACCCTCGACGCCCCGGGCACCTTCGACGCCGGGGGCTGGCTCACCCTCGGCCTCGCCGGGCATCAGCCTTCCCTCGCCGAAGGCTACATTTCCACCGGAAGCCTCTATCTTTGCTCCGCCGCCTTTCTGCCCCTGGGCCTGCCCCCCGCCCATCCCTTCTGGAGCGGCCCGGAGACCCCCTGGACCTCCTGCAGGATCTGGCAGGGAGACGACTTGCCCCGCGACAAAGCGTTGTAGGCGGCGTTTAATTTTATGGGAAATCGGTGAACGAGAACCGCGACGAGAACGGGGGACGATTGTGTTTCCAATGCGTTGGCACATTACTTGCACCCGTGGTCGCCATCCTCTTTCTGCTGCAAGCCCCGAGTCTGACGAGCTGACGAGTATACGCATTTTGCCGCCAGGATGGGGCGGACGGATATGTCGCGACAGCGCCCCCCCCCCGCAAACGCGCACCTGTCGGTGCCCGGTCTGGGCTCTGTCCACCCTGTTGATCCAAGACGGCCTGGTGCGGGCGGGGGAAGGTGAACTGGCGGAAACGATCCGGCTGCGTTTTCTGAGGCTCTGTGCCCAATCCGGATTCGCGGAAAATTTCGACGCAAACACCGGCGCACCCCTCCGCGATAAAGCGTACACATGGACCTCCAGCGTCTTTTTGCATTTGGCGCGCACGGACCCGTCTCCCGATGGCCCCCGCTGAAAGGGGAGGAAAACTTCCCCACGATTTTTGCGGACATGTGCGGGCCCCTCTGGCATCATAAAAACATGATAACTCGATCCACCGTGTGCCCTGGAGATCCGGGAGCAAAGAATTCCAACCCAAAACCCTTGGAGACCTCGAATGAATGTTAATATATATAGATGCAAGAAGTCTATACATGTAGGTGCATTATATGCATGTGTTGCGTATGTGGATGCAATTTTACTGTCCGTGGAATAACTGGTTCTGAGTGGAAGAATATGAATACACAAATAACGAACAAGTCTGACTCGAAGGTTAGAACTCCATTCCGCATTGTTGCGGGTTTGATTGCCATGGTGGGAATTTACGGAATATGGTCCTCGGTTAACCCCATCTTAAACGGATACTCACATGGCATATACAGTATGTTAATCGGACTATTATTCGCACTTGAGTTTGGTAACATTGCTATTCGAGGTGACGGTTTTTGGCTTTACAGATATGATAGATTGCATAGAAAAAATCAGAACAAACCAGTCTCACCGAACCCTCCTCCGTCGGGTCCGGTGGACTGAGCCGTTGAAAGAGAAAATGATATAAGGACCACGTTGAAAAATATTGCCCTATTCCGAAAACGTTGCATTTTGCCATGCCTAATACTAATAATTGCAGGTTGCGCAACCAACCCATCGGCTGGCGACCGCATTTCCTTGATAGGCTTGCCTGACAAGTGGCGTTTGTCAATCTCCTACTTTCCAATGCCTGAACACCTCTTGGAGGTTCCTTATGGCATCGGCATGCGTGTCGGTCAGACTGGCGCTGGCCCCAATCCCCGCTGGGTACGGTTGGACATCAATCCCGGGGAAGCAGAAGCAATCATGCAAGCTTTGCTTGAGACGGATGCGTTCGAGCAGACCTCGCCCGCGCCACGGGGAGCACCTTTACGAGGTTGGACCATGCGGCTTCGTGTTCGTCACAATGACACGGAAGAAGAAATCGTCCAAAATTATCATTGGTGGATCGGCCGCGAGCATAAGGCTGTGTTTGACAATGCGTTTATAGAAATTGTCCGTCAATCACTGCAGGCTCATAACCAGAGCGAGTTTGACAGCTTTCTCGATAAGCACAGAATAATCGAAGGCCAGATGAAGACAGATTGAGTCTTCAAACACTGAAAGAAACCGCTTGACGAAACTACGCCATTGGCGTATAGCTTTGCCCATGATCTTTTACGAGACTTCCGTTTTCACGAAGCAGATTACCGAATTACTGCCGGATGAGGAATACAAGGCTTTGCAACAAGACCTTGTTTTCAATCCGGCTGCGGGCGATTTGATTCAGAAAACGGGTGGATTGCGCAAAATTCGCTGGCGAACCCAAACCAAGGGGAAACGAGGCGGGATTCGGGTGATCTACTACTGGTATGTGAGTGAGGACCAGATTTACATGTTGCTGGCTTACGGAAAAAACGAAAAAGACGATCTGACAGAGAAACAGAAACAAATCCTTCGAAAAATTGTTGAGGACAACCTAAAATGAACGCGAAACTGTTTGAAGACTTACAAGGCAGCCTCCTGGAGGCCGGTGATATCCGGAAAGGGATCAAGAAACCTTCCAGGATTCACGCTTTCAAACCTGTGGATGTCAAAAACATCCGGCAGAAACTAAACGTATCCCAACAGGAATTTTCTCTGCTGATTGGTGTCAGCAAATCGACCCTGCAAAACTGGGAACAAGGTCGGCGTGAACCGGAGGGCCCCGCCAAAGCCTTCCTGAAGGTTTTGGAGAAAAACCCGGAAGCGGTTCTTGAAGCCCTTCACTCCGCATGAGTTTCAACCATGGTCTGGTGTGAACGCTTCGCGTCCCACAGCCTGAACGTTGACCAAAAAAAATGACCGCTTGACAAAGCGTACTTGAAAACGTACGTATTTGACATGACCACAATATCCGCCACCAAAGCAAGAAATCATTTGTACCGCCTGATTGATGAGGCGAATGCTTCACATGAACCCATCCAGATCACTGGAAAGCGGGGGAATGCGGTCCTGCTCTCCGAGTCAGACTGGAGTTCCATACAGGAAACCCTCTATTTGAATTCCATCCCCGGCATGGTGGAGTCAATCCAGAAGGCCCGTGAGGAAGGCATCGAACAGGCATCCGGAACCTTGGACTGGTGAAGTACCGGGTTGTTTTTTCCAGAATGGCTCAAAAAGATGCGAAAAAACTCGCAGCCAGCCACCTCAAACCTCAAGCGCAGAAACTGATTGAACTTCTGGTGGAAAATCCCTTTCAAAATCCACCGCCCTATGAAAAGCTGTCCGGAAATCTCAAGGGATGCTTCTCCCGCAGAATCAACATTCAACACCGTTTGGTATATGAAGTGCATGAGGAACAGAAAACGGTTCTGGTTTTAAGAATGTGGTCTCACTACGAATAATGCCAGCAAAATCCGCCACTGAACAAGTCAGTGCGGGTAGGCGTCCGACAAAAGGATAAATATGCCCCCCATCATTCGTATTGGTCTGGTGGCCGACTTGCATTATGCCCCCATCACCGTGGGGAGTCGCCACTGCAGTGAATCGCTGACAAAGGTGACGGCTGCGGCTGGGGAACTCAAGAAACACGATCTCGACCTGATGTTCTGTCTTGGCGATGTGATCGACGAGAGCGATACGGTGGCGGCGGAACTCGTTTGTATTCAAGAGGTGAGAGATGCCCTTAATTCGTTATCTTATTGATCCCTTGGAGGGGAATGATGCCAATCCCGCCGGCCGGCCCTGGAAGACTTTCGGGCGGTTAAACGCGGCAAGACTGGCGCCGGGGGACACCGTGACCATCGCTCCGGGGGTGCAGGAGGAGACGCTCATGCCTTCCGGCGAAGGGACGGCGGAACGACCAATCGTCATCACCTTTCTCCCCGGTATCCATACCTTCAACATAAACAAGGTTCAGAGAAGGACGCTGTTCATTTCGAATTCGATGGATTCCACGGAGCCGGTTCCTGTCGGCATCCTGCTGAGCCGGGTCAGGCACTTCCGGCTGCAGGGGGGCGGCGTTGAGGGGGCTTCCAAGACCACGCTTCTGTACGACGGACGCATGATGCAGATTCTCAATGACCATGTCGAGGATGTCGAATACCGCGGGCTGGTGCTCGATATGAAGCGCCCGGCGGTTTCTGTCGTCGCCAGTCTGAAAGTGGTTTAAAACTGCCGGTTTGAACGTACCTTTAC
>JAFIGD010000066.1 GCA_020831625.1 Verrucomicrobiota bacterium
TGCCTCCCTTGCCTTGGGCTATGCGCTTTGCCCCCATCCGGGGGCGTGAAGACATACACCCTTAAGTCAGTGTCTGTCCTCGGCGCGGCTTTGTTCTTGTTGTCGGTGAGGCAGGGACATGCTGAAATTTAACAACAAACCACCTGAAAAGGGGATAGAACCACGGATAGCTGCGCCGGACAACGGATGCCGTGGGGCAGGGTGACGGAAGATCACGGATGCTGTGTTGGAAAACCCATACACTCCCCTCCGCCTCAAAAGGCACCTCGTGTGCGGCTGGAAAGCCGCCCCTCCACATTGTTACGCGTTGCCCCGGAGCATCCGTGGTCTTTTATCCGTGGTCTTTCCTTCTTTTGCCCAGGAACTTATCCGATGACGATGATTACAGGAACCGGACCGCAGTGCCGTAGGCGATGAGTTCGGCGGCGCCTTCGGAGACCTGGGTGGTGCAGAGGCGGAAGCCGATGATGCCGTCGGCGCCTTTGGCAAGGGCCTGCGTTTTCAGGCGGTCGATGACGAGATCCGCGGCATCCTGAATGAGACGGGAATATCCGGGCAGTTCTCCTCCAACGGTCCAGTTTTTCAGATTGGCCGTCATATCGCCGACCAGCGATTTGCTGTGAACAACGGTGGCGCAGACGAGTCCCAGCACGTCATGCGCCCCGGGATAATCCCCTCCGGTGCTGATGAAAAACTCAGGGCTTGGGGAGTCGTTTTCGCTCATAAGGCTCCTTTTCGTTTTCGTCGTCACTGGATTCGATTTCCGGGACGGTCTCCAGCGCATGTTCCGTCAGTCGGCCGGCCTCGACCGGCCGGTAAACCGGTTTTTTTTGCCGGCGGTTTCGTTTGGTGCGCGGGCGCAACAGACGGAAGATGAAGACCAGCGGGATCAGGAGCACACTTAGAATCAGCAGATACGCCAAGACCGGCAGGGCGCGGTGGACCGGATACATGAATGCATAGAGCGCGGGGCCGATCATGGGAATGCTGTAATAGCGCTGGGTTGTGGCCAGGCGTTCCGTGTCCATGCATATCTCCAGCGGCGCTCCCTGTCGATACAGCGCCAGCGCCTCCAGCGCGCGCCGCGTGTGCGCGGTGCCGCTGTCGGGTCCGACATATGCGAAGAAGATTTTCAGCCCGTTGATGCCGAATTCCTCCGCAATGTTCAGCAGGGCCGAATCGTCCGCGATTTTGCGCACCAGCGCGCCGGTCGGGAACCGGGGCGAAAGGGTTTGTGACACCTGATGGGTCTGCAGGAGCGGTGACAGCCGGTTTGCCGCCGCCAGGCGGGCGAGTGCGGCCGGATCCAGTTCGATCACCAGCGCGGAGGCGAGGACCGGATCCCGATGTAAGACCTGTGTCAAAAAATCCGGAACGGACCGCCGCTGAAGCAGGGCGGACATGCGGGCGGGCGGGGTTTTCCGCTCCGCCAGAAAGAGAAACAGTTCGCGGTGGGCGGCCACGGCTTCAAAGAAGTCCGGGGAGGCGATGCCCTCCAGCGGAATGTTTTGTTCGATGCAGAGCCGGAATCCGTTCCGGGCCTGTTCGGACGCATTGGCGGGCAGATAGCGTTCGCTTAAGCGGTGAAAGGTCCGCCAGTCCTGATCCTGACGGATCATGTCGGCCAGCCGCTGCGGTCCGAGGCTGGACAGGGCGTGGAGCAGTTCGCGGCCGTGCTCCGCATACACCTCGAAGATCACCGGACCCAGCGCAATGCGGAGCCGGGTCAGATCCTCCCGCGACGGGGCGAGGACCATCATATCGAGCATGACCTCCACGGAGGGGGCCCGGTGAACCAGCGGACCGAAACAGACATGGATCTGTCGGCTGAGATCCGCCACCTCCCGGACCGACATGCCGCTTTCAATCCGTTCTTCGATAAACGCCGCGAACGCCGGGTTTTCCAGCAGCAGGGCGGTGTCCATAAAGGTGTCCAGCAGGCTGCGGAATTCTCCGGTCCAGCGCTCCAACTGCTCCCGGACCCGTTTTTCAGTCAGCGCGCGTGAACTGGCGGTCACGCCTTCAACCGATTCCCTCCACAGTTTGCGGGGAACGACCTCTTCCCGATACGCGGCGATTACCTCGCTGCGGATATCGTTTTCCAGATTCGCGCGGGCGTTCTGCAAATCCGAGGCGACCCAGGCGCCGATCACGATCCAGCCCAGCAGCGGAATTTTCGCCAACAGAACTTTTCCGGCGACTTTGCCCGCGACTTTCGCGCCGACCTTGGCGCTGATTTTTTTGGAGATTGCGGCCGCGAGGGTGGCAACGATTGTGGCGACCACGGTGGCGACCTGAAGCGGATGGGGGCCGGTCTCCACATCCGGAAGCCCCACCGCAAGCTCGTCGAGATGAACCGTTTGAAACACATCCGGCCAATGCGCGAATTCACCGGCCAGGATTTGATCAAAATGCGCGGCGAGTTCTTTTTCCGCCCCGTCAAAGGCCGTCTGCAATTCTGCGGCCATTTTGCGGCCGAGCGTTTGGGTGAACTGTTGTTTCTGATCCTGAACCGCCTCGTTCAGTGCCGTGGTGTAGTCCACGATGATCCGGTCAATCGCCTCCGAGGAACGCATGGAGCCGTACAGCGCGCCGACCACGTCCATATTGGAATGGCGGTCGGGAATGCCGACTCCGCTCATGGTGGTTTCGACGGCCTCCAGAAAGGCTTCAACCTCGAGCGCCAGCGCCTCCGAGGCCCAGAAGGCATCCAACCGGGCCATGACCTGTTCCGTTTGGGTCTCCACAACCTGCGGCAATTGGGTCATTTGATGCCGGATACGGACCCGTTTGCTTTCCAGTTCCCGAAGCACCTCCAGGGTGCTTTGCGGAGGCTCGGCTCTGAGTCCTGCCGCCGCGAACAGCAGGACCATTCCGGCCAGACATGATAATCGGTGCATCATGCGGTTCACGGTGTCCGAAAGCGGGTGAACGGTCAAGTGGAATCACAGGATCAGCGGGATGACGATTTCGGGGAAGGAACTCTGTTTCGGATTCCAACTGGATTTCTATTGGAAATTCATGCCCGGAGCCTGTAGACTGTAGGCATGACACAAAAACAACTTTTGACATCCCTGCTTTGCTGGGGTCTGCTCGGGCTGTCTGTGATCAGCCGGGCCGATGCGGAGGACCGGAAGGAGGAGCGTATGAAGATGGTGAATCAGCAACTGATGACCCGGGGGATTGAAAACCCGCGGGTGCTGGAGGCGATGCGGGCGGCGAAACGGCATTTGTTTATTCCGCCGCCGCGGGACCGGGACGCCTATGCGGACCGTCCGCTGCCCATTGGTCACGGTCAAACCATTTCCCAGCCCTACATTGTGGCGCTGATGACGGAATTGATTCAGCCGCGTGAAGATTTCCGGGTTCTGGAAATCGGGGCGGGTTCGGGATATCAGGCGGCGGTGCTGGCGGAGATCGTGGATCAGGTGTACACAGTGGAGATTGTGGAGCCGCTCTCGGTCTGGGCGGCGGAACGGCTGGAGCTGGCCGGGTATGAGAATGTGACCGTGAAGCACGCCGACGGATATTACGGCTGGGAGGAGCACGCGCCCTTTGACGCGATTGTGGTGACCGCCGCCGCCCCGCATATTCCGCCGCCGCCCCGCATATTCCGCCGCCGCTGATTGAGCAGCTCAAGGACGGCGGCCGCATGATTATTCCTGTCGGCTCCCGCTTCCGCACCCAGCAACTGGTGCTGGTGGAAAAAGACGGAGACCGGGTGAGCACCCGCAATATTCTGCCCGTGCGCTTTGTGCCGTTCACCCGCGCCAATGGTGACTAAGCTCTCCGCCTCCGGTCTCCGCTATCCGCTGCCGGTTTTCCTGATTTCGGCGGCCCTGCTGGCGCTGCAGGTGGCGCTGATGAAGCTGCTGGCCTACACGCAGGGGCACCACTTGGCGTATATCGTTCTGTCGATCGCGCTGCTGGGCTTCGGCTCGGGCGGATCGGTGCTCACGCTGATCCGCAGACGCGGCACCGCCCCGCTGGAAAAATTCTTCACGCCGGCGCTGTTGCTTTTCGCGGTCACCACTGCCGTGCTCCCCCTGCTCGCCCGCCCGCTGTTGGACGGACTGGAGGTGGACCTGTTGCAGGTGGAGCCGGGGCAATGGCTGCGGGTGTCGGGACTGGGCGCGGTCTTTTTTCAGCCTTTTTTCTGGGGCGCGGCGGCGCTGTCGATCGCCTTCTCCGAGGAAACGGACCGGATTCATGTGCTCTACGCCGTCAATCTCTTCGGCTCCGCGCTCGGCTCCGGGGCGGCGTGGCTGAGCCTGTTTGTTCTGCAGCCGGAACAGTTGACCGCTCCGCTGGCGGTGCTGGTGTTGCTGACGGTGTTTCTGAACCGGCCGCCCCTGTATGCCTGGGCGCCGGCGGCACTGGTGGTGGCGGGGGCGTGGCTGGCCTCCCCGGAACTGCCCCGTTCTCCCTACAAACCCCTGAGTTATGCGCTTCAGCTTCCGGAGGCGGAACGTCAGGGTCCGTTTCCCCATCCGCTGGGGCGGGTGGACCGGGTGACCTCGCCCGCGCTTCGTCATGCGCCCGATCTGAGCCTGCGGTACACTGGTCCGGTGCCCGCGCCGCCGCATGTGTTTGTCGACGGCGAAACCGCGGGGGTGCTGCTGAACCCGGACGATCCCGCCGCCGACATTCTGTTGCAAACCCCGCAGGCGCTTCCCTATGTGGCGGGCGCGCCGGAGCGGATTCTGTTTCTGTCGCCCGGAGGCACTGCGCCCATGCTGGCCGGGGGGAACGCGCGGCTTACCGCCGTGGAACACCATCCCCATGTGTTTCGGGCCGTGGATGCACTGCTGGAGCCGCTGCCGCTGACCGCGGTGCGGCAGGATCCGCGCCTGTTTCTGGCCCGGGACGGATTGCCGCCACAGGATTTGATTGTGTTTCCCGAACGGGGCCAGTTCGGAGGGCCCACCGGTCTGCAAACCCTGGGCGAAGACACCCTGTTCACGGTGGAGTCGCTGCGCTCCGCGTTTCGGCGCTTGACGCCGGACGGCCGGCTGGCGTTCACGGTCTGGCTGGATCAGCCCCTCCGCCACGCCCCCCGGCTGGTGGATCTGATCGCTGAATCGCTGCGGGCCGGGGGCTTCGCGGATCCGGGGGATCATGTGACGGCGGTGCGGGGCTGGGGCTCCATGTCGGTTCTGGTCTCCCCGGGGCCGCTCCCCGAATCCGCGCGGGAGCGGATCGCCGCCTTTTGCCGCGAAAAGGGTTTTGATCTGCTGTGGCCGGTGACCGGCGAAGACCGGCTGCACGGCGGCGCCGAAGACGAATTGGACACCCTGATCGCCGGATTGCTGGGGCCGGACGCGGCGGCGGTGCGGGCACACTACCGCTTTGACGTGCGGGCGCCCACCGACAATCAGCCGTTTTTTGATCAGTTTTTGCGTCCCGGAGACCGGGGAGAGGATTTGGAGCAGCTCAGCCTCAGCGAGCGCGGGCCGGCGGTGCTCCGCGCCCTGCTTGGGCTGCTGGCCGGCGCGGTGGCACTGCTGGTTCTGGGGCCGCTGATCCCGCTGCGCCGGGAATTAACCGGCTCGCAGTTCACTCTGCTGACCTTTTCCGGGCTCGGGGCCGGATTCATGCTTTTCGAGGTGGCGCTGATCCAGCGCCTCACCCTGCTCTGGGGTCATCCGGTGGTGAGCGCGGTGCTGGTGATGACCACCCTGCTGTGCGGCATGGGGATCGGCAGCGCCTGGAGCCGGCGGGTGGAGGCGGTGCCGCGCAAGCTGCTGCCGCTGCTGCTCGGCATCGCCGCCGTGCAGGTCCTTCTGTATTTCGGACTGCCCGGAATCGTGTCGTCGCTGATGGGACGCTCCCCGGTGGTTCGCTATGGTGTCGGCGGCGCGGGCCTGATCCTGACCGCGATCCCCATGGGGTTTCCGTTTCCGCTCTGCCTGCGGATGCTCAACCAGCGTTCCCGGCGTCAGGTGCCCTGGGCCTGCGGAATTGACAGCTCGCTCGCGGTGCTGACCGGACCCGCCGCCGCGCTGATCGCCTTCCGATCCGGCTATTCCAGCCTTTCGCTCCTCTCCGCCGCCGCCTACCTCATTGCCGCCGCCGGGGTGGTGACCCTTGGGCGTCCGAAGACCTGACGCTACGGGCATTTGGAACCACGGATTTCAAGACCTCCTGCGTTGCAGGATCCGGAGGGTTTGGGGAACGACCTGGAACGGGACGGCACCGGCGGTGATCTGATTGACCGCCCCCGCGAAATATAGATCCGGTTCCGGGGCGTGAAACAGCCAGGTGCCGGTGGATCCGGTATGCCCGATGACCTCCGGGATGCTTCGAAAGGGCGTGAACAAGCGGGGAATATGGAAGCGCATGACCCCGAGACCGTACGCAATAGGCCAACCCGGCTGCCGCAGCGAGGCGCGGTCGCGCGGAAAAGGGAAGCGGTGTGGGTGCGAGTGCATGCGCTCCCAGGTGTCGGCCTCCTGAAAAAGCCGCCCTTCCACCACGGCCTGAAAAAAACGGAGGAGATCCGCGCAGGTTGAATTCAGGTCTCCGATGGCGGCCAGAAATGCTGGAAATCGGACAACCTCCGCACCGGCGTAAACCGCGGCTGCGGCGGGCTCTGGTCCGTTTCCCGGGAAATGACCGGGAAGCCAGGTGTTCCGGAGTTCCAGCGGATCCAGAATCAGTTCCTGCAAGACATCGGAAAACGATTTGCTCCGGCGGGCTTCTATGATGCCGATGAGGAGTTGGTAGTTCGTGTCCGCGTAGCGGATGCGGATAGGTCGTCCATCCAGCACCTGGGGCGGGAAGTGGGGTGCAAGCTGTTCGCGGACCCGCTGAGCGGTATCCTCCAGGGTCCAGGAGCGGTCGCCCTCCTCCAGCAGGATTTCCACGAGACTGCGCCGGTCGATGCCGGCTTTGCGCCGGGTTTTGGGGTAGTCTTCGATGAAGTCGGGCAGCCCGGAGGCGTGACGCAGCAGATGTTCGAGGGTGAGCTGATCGGTCAGGTCTCTGTCGTCAAGCACGTGGAGCTGGCGCGTGAGGGAAGGGGGAAGGCGGTCCACAACCCGGTCCCCGAGGCTCAGCTCTCCCCGCTCCACCATCCGCAATACCGTCGAGGCAATAAACAGCTTGGTGATGCTCGCGATAAACCAGGGGGTCGCGGGAGTCATGGGCGCATGGCCCGGCGCGGTCACGCCCCGTGCGCCCTCCCATCGGAATGTTCCGTCTCCGGAAACCACCGACAAGACGGTGGAATAAATATCCTTCCGCCTGATCTGTTCGTCGAGCAGGGTTTCCAAAGACGTTTCAAGGGGGTCCATCTTCATGCGGGGGAATTTCCCCGGATTGAGAGGGAACTTCAAGGAAAAACGGCTTTGCCGTAAAGAAAGAATCAGGGGTAAACGCCGGGCAAGATTGCAGAATACGGAAGCTTCTGAAATTTGAAGTTCTCCTTAAATTGACCTTGGCATCCGATTTGAAACCCGGCATAGAATTTGCAGCTTCCAGAGTTATTGTTCTGAACCCTTACTCCCGCGTGTTCTCATGCAAAACATTTCTCAACTTCACATCGAGCCAGTGACGTGTTCCGGACAGCCTGAACTGCTGGATTTGTTTGTGGATCTTTTCCACGGCCGGGAGCCGCTCACGAAGCTGATCGGATTAAGCCGCGGGCGTATGCGGACGATTGCGGAAGTCATGCACGGCGGCAAGGCGCAGTCCGGGGGGTTGAGCTGGGTGGCGCGCGATGCAAATTTGGGAAATCGGGCGGTGGCGTTTGTGGTGTGCGACGATCCGGCGGCTCCCGGGGCGGAGGCCCTGCCGGAAAACCTGACGGAGGCCGAACTGAAAACGGTCGCGGTTGTCGGCGGGTTTCTGAGTGAGATCCGCCGGCCTTTACCCGATCTTGTGGTGTGGGAGCCGGGTTCCTGTCTGCATGTGGCCGCATTGGGGGTCGCGCCGGGTTATGAGGGACGGGGGCTTGCCACCCGGCTCCTGCAAACCGCTCTGACGGAGGCACGCCTTCGCGGATTTCGTCATGCCTTTGCCGAATGCACCGGCCCCGCGTCCAGAACGTGCCACGAAAAATGCGGCTTTGAATGTGTCCATTCTGTACCCGCCAACCGTTTTGAATACCAGGGCACTTTCCCATTTTCAGGGAACGATCTGGTCGTGGACCTGATGTTGCGGAAGCTTTGATCCTAATGGGAGATGACATCGAGTAACCGGGCCAGGATTTGTTCCTCGTGGACGGCGTGTCCGTCTGCGGTCATGACGGTGGAGAGGCCGGGGTTCCAGGGCGTGGGCGGAAGGTCTCCCTCCAGAGACGGTCCCGGCGGCGCGGCGGTGTAGGTTTCGGGATCAAAATGCCAAAAGCCCGCCGAGGGATACCGGCGGTGGAGGAAGTTGACGATGTGGAGGCCGGCGGCGTCGAAATCGGCGCGGAGGAAAAGGGGAAGATTTGCGGCGGCGCAGGCGTCGAGCAGCTTCAGGCAGGCGTGGGAGGGCTGTCCTTCGGTGCAGACCAGTGCGGCCCGGACCCCGTTTTCGGCGGCGGCTTCGAGCACCGCCGGGTTTTCGCACACGTACACCGCAGGAGCGACAGGTCTTAACTGAGTACGGAAATGACGCAGCAGCATTCGGTGGGGTATGCCGGCGTTGGCGAGCAGAGTTCCGGCCCGGGCGGCGGCGTGGGATTCGGCGAAGCGAAGCCCGTAGATGAGCACGGTGCTGCTGACTTCGTCGGTTGTAAGACCGAACCGGGGCCAAAGGCTTCGGAATTCGCCGGGAGGATGATTGAGATGAAGCGCCAGCAGGCGGGTGACGGGCCGGTCGCGGTCGAGCGCGTGACTGTCCCCGAAAATCCGGGCGGCGGCATGGACCGGGAGCTGATCTTCGGGGCGGAGTTCCCGCAGGAGGCGGTCGAGATCGGCCAGGAGGCGGGTACCGCTTTCGGGGTCGCCGCCCGCGAGGCGGCGGAGTCCCTGGAAAAACGGGTCGGGATCGGCGGGGGCGTGCGGCCAGGTTTGTCGCAGCGCGTCCCAGGCGGCTTCGCGCTCCCGCCGCAGGGCCGCGCGGGGGTGGACGGGGCCGTCCACGATTTCGACCAGTTCGCGGAGGCTGTCACAGAGTCCGGCGGTGCGGAGAAGGGCCAGCAGTTCGTCGCGGGGGAGGCTGAGGCTCTTGCTTTTGGGGGATTGCAGGCTGCGGCCCATCAGGCTGCGGGCGGCGCGGAGTTCCGCCTCGGTCGGATTGTTGCGCACAAAGCGGGACGGCAATTCTTTATCGAGCTCGAGGGCTTTGCGGATCCGGTTCCGCAGCCAGGTCCAGGCGGGATCGCCAAAAAGGGAGCGCAGTCGGTCGGGGGCGTCGGTCATAATGCGGGAATTCGTTTCCATGATCTCCGGATTCAGGAAATCTCCAACACGGAGCAATTGTAAGCGGAAAATTTCGCATTACAGGTCATGATCTGAAGGCCGCGGGTCATGCTTTGGGCAATGAGCATTCGGTCAAACGGATCACGGTGGTGGAAAGGAAGATCCTTGAGAGGGAGAGCGTCTTCGCCGTTAAACGGGATCAGTTCGAAACCGGCCTCCTTGACTTCCTCCACTGGGTTGAACGGGCAATCAAGCTTGCCAATGGAGCATTTGATCATGATTTCCGAAATACTCACAGAACTGACCAAACACTCGTTTGCCAGGGAATCCAGGATGCTTCGGTAAGACACAGGCAGCTTCTCAGGTTCGGAAACCGCCCATAAAAAAATGTGGGTGTCCAGCAGAACTTTCACGCGTCATCCCCATAAAACATCTCATTGATTTCATGGGACTCGTCCAGAAAATTGTCCGGCAGCGAGAATGTGCCCCGCATCCGCCCCAGTTTCCGTTTTCCTTTTGGTTTGTGCGGCACCAGGTCGACCAGAGGGGTGTTGTGTTTTGCAATCACGATTTCTTCACCCCGGTAGGCGAGATCGACAATTTTAGATAACTGGGCTTTTGCTTCGGATAAACTGATGATCATAATGGTCTGATATACCAAATATGGTCTGATTAGTCAATTTCTTTCAAGGCTTCAATGTGTACCGGGTGTTTTTAGAGCGAAGCGGCAACGGGTCCGACGAGTCCGACTGAACCCCGACGTGACCCCCAACTACCGTGGGTCTGCAAAAAGATCGTTTTCCGGTTCGGTTGGTTCGTCGGGCTGGGGCCTTGCGGGTTCGGGGGTGGCGGCGCTTTCGCGGGCGTGGCCGTTCCAGATCCAGCGGCTGATGGCAACGACGTCGGTGCCGTGCATGGCGGCGAGCTGGCAGATGGCGAGGCCGCGGATGGAGGCGTAGCAGCCCCATTCGCGTTCGGAGGTCATGACAAAATCGAGGTCGAAGTGTTCGAGGAGTCCCATGCATTTTCCGCGCATGTCGGAGTCGATTCCGACGAAGGCTTCGTCGAGAAAAATGAGGCGGGGGGCGTGGGGGAGGTTGTGATAGTGCGCGGCGGCGGCGGCGAACTGGGGAAAGGTGAGGGCGACGGCTTTTTCGCCGCCGGATCCGGTGCCGTGGGTGCGGCGGGTGAGTTTTTGCCAGCCGCCGCCCTGATGGCGTTCGACCCCGAAGCGGTGCCAGCGGCGGTAGTCCACGGCGCGGGCGAGGTGTTCCCGCCAGGTGCCGCCTTCGTTCTCTTCTTTTTCGCGGGTGATGCGCTCCTGCAGGAAGTCGCCGAGTTGTCGGCGGTCTTCGGCGGTGAGCAGGGCTTTGGAGCGCTGCAGGCGTTTGCGGGCCTCGCGGAAGCCCTCGGGCGCATCGGCGGCCGGTTCCCAGACCAGCCGCAGTTTGAGTCCGGTGCTCATGGGGCGGGATTCCATCTCGGCGTTCATGTTGCGGATGAGTTCCTCGGCGTTGAGGATCATGTTGTGTAGGCGGTCGCCGATGTCGTCGATCAGGTAGCGCTCGATGAATTCTTTTTCTTTGGCTTTGAGAATGTTTTGGCGGTGCAGGGTTTCTTCCTGCAGAATGACGTGGAGTTCGCGCATGCCCCGGGGTTTGCCCTGGTATTCGCAGAACACGAGGTTGAGGCCGTGGCGGGGTTCGTTGACGGGATGTAAATTCCGGGCGGTGAGGTCGCCGGTGAGGGCCTGAATGGCCTGGTAGAGTTCGCGCTGGAGCCTGTCCATGGCGTCGGGATCCTGATAGGGCTCCGGCAGGCGTTTTGCGAGGGCGCGGGTCCAGTCGATCAGGGCGGTGAGGGAGAGCGTTTGCGGATCCTGATCCGGCGCGGGGGCGTTTTCGATTTCCGCGAGAATGCCGGTGGCGGTCATCTCCAGAAAGGTGCCGCGGAGCGTGTCGCGGGCATCGGTGTCGCGAAGGAGATTGGCTTCTTTTTGTTCCAGCTCGGCTTCATGGCGAATGCGGATGGCTTGCACCCGGCGCTCGGCTTCGTCGAGGGTTTTGCGGGCGGACTGTGCGGTTTCGAGGCGCTGCTTGGTTTGTTCAAGTTGCCGCTGGATTTCCTGAATGCCTTTGCCCACCTGGGCGTCGAGCGTATCGGCTTCGGTTTGCAGGCGCAGGGCGTTTTCACGGGCCTGACGGGCGCGGGCTTCTGCGCGGGCGGTATCCGCCTCCGCGCGGGTCTGTTCGGTTTCCGCCCGGGTCCGGTCGGCGCGCGCCCGCCCGGTCCCCTCCATGGCGCGGTGCCAGTGTTGGAGGGCCTCCCGGACGGCCTGCAGGGCGGGAGAAAGGCGGTCCAGCCGGTCCATCCAGGCGCCAAGTCTTAGATCTTTTCCGGTGACGTGCAGGGCTTCGCGTTGTCGGCCGACCTCTTCGCGGGCGGCCAGGGCTTTTTGATCGCAGGCGACCCGTTCATTCTGTTCGGCCTCGGCGGTTTCGCGCGCGCTGCGCACGATGCGGGCGGCTTCCTGAACCCGGGCCGGATCCGGGGCGGCGGTCAGTTCCGCCTCCAGGGTTTTGCGGCGTTCTTCGACCGAGGCGAGTTGTCGGTGGAGCTCCTGTTCGGTTTCCGCGGCTTGGGCCAGTTTTTGATCCAGAATCTCCATGCGCCGTTTCCGGGCCTGTGCGCGGGCGGAGGCCCCGATGTATTCCGCGTGGTCTTTGCGGGCGTTGCCGGTGAGCGCGCCCTGATGCCAGCGTCCGCCGGAAGTGATCCAGATGGAACCGGTTTCCGGGCCGGTGCCGATGCCCGCGAGCAGGGTTTGCAACAGGTCGGGACGCACGCCGGAGGCGGCGGGATCGGGTTGCAGGAAGTCGGACAGGGCCGGGCCGGACACGGGGACAAGGGCGTTCAGATCGAGCAGCAGGTCGCCGGAACTGTCCTCCCGCAGGCTGCCGTCCGGGTCGAGCCAGGCGTCCAGGAGACCGGAGGCTTCCATCGCGGCTTCGACGCCGCTGCGTTCGGCATCCGAAAGCGAGGGCACAAAATCCAGAAGCCGCCAGAGAGGTGCGCCCGGCTGGTCTTTGCGCGCCTCCGGCTTTCGGAAACGGGGCGGGGCGGGTTCCGGGTCCACGCCCCGGGCCAGAGTGTCGCGCTCGGCCCGCATGTCCGCCGTTTCGCGGGCGAGGGTGTCCGCCGCCTGACGCAGCTGCGCTTCGCGGGTGGCAAGCTTTTCGCGGGCGGCGGACTCGGCCTTTTGCCGATGGGCGGTCAGCGGCGGGGGACCGTCGAGGGTTTCGCACCAGAGGGCTTCCGCGTTTTCCAGGCCCCCCGCATCGGGGAAAGACAGCACGCGCAAGTCGGTCAGCCATTGAGTGAGGGCCTCCAAATGCTCCTCGACGCGGCGGGTCTGCTCGGCCAGGGCGCGGGTGGCGGCTTCCTCTGCGCGTTCCCAGCGTTCGCGCTGTCGGGTGGCGGCATCCTGCGCCCGAATTTCCTGCTGAACGGCCTGCGACAGTTCGCGGGAGAGTTTTTCCAGCACCGAAACAGCCTCTTGCCGGTCGCGTATCCAGGCCTGCAACGCTTTCGAAAGTGATTCGGCGGTCATGTCCCCGGCGTCCCACGCCTCCCACTCGCGGGGGGTGATGAGATCCGTGCCCGCCTGGCCGGCCTGCTGTCGGGCATGGTCGCGGCGGGATTGAGCCTGTTCGAGTTGCTTTTGCGCTTCAGAGAGGGCGGCGCGGCGCATGTCCAGCGTTTCCCGGGCCTGGCGGAGATCGGATTCGGAAAATTCCGCGTGCCCCCGGGCCTTGCGGGCATCGTCGCGGGCGCGGGTGAGGCGGGTGGCATCCTGCAGTTCCGGACGGGAGAGCAGGGTGTCGCGTTCGGTTTCGAGGGTGGTGATGCTTTGTTCGCAGGTCTCGAGTTCGGCGCGGGCGGTCTGGTGGTCGGTTTCGGCGGTGGTGAGGGCTTCCTTGGCCTGATTGCGCGCGCGAAGCGCTTTTTCGTAGTGCAGTTGGCCCGCGAGGAGATTGGCGACCTGTTCAGCGGCCTGGCGTTCGGCGTAGCGGGAATAGATGTGCAGAAAGCGGGTCACGGAATCCACCGCCCGCTGATCGTTTTCGAGGGCGACGCGTTCCTCTTCAAGCTGTCGGAACGATTCGGCCACGGCGTGGATGACGGATTCATCCAGCGGGGGCAGGGAATACGAGAGGGCGTCGGAAAGTTTGCCTTCGTCGAGTTGACGTGAAAGCTGAGGCTGGCGCAGTTGGATGAGCAGTTCGATAAGGGCCTCGTAGCGCTCCTCGTCAAGCTGGTAGAGGGCTTCGTTGACGGCCCGGCGGTAATCGCGGGCGGTGGTGAAGACGGTTCCCTGTTCGCCGATGGCTTCCTGAAGTTGTTGACGGGTGAGCGGCACCTGGGCGCTGGTTTCGAGAAAGAGCGCGTCGCCGATGCGCTGGCGGGTGACAAAAAACCAGCGGGTTGGCGCGCCTTTGCCGCGGGTGGCGTGCAGTCCGCAGCCGATGGTGCGGTATTCGGTTTCGCCGTCCGGGGAGATCCTGCCGAATTCCAGCCAGGTGTAGCCGGTGCGGTTGTCGTACTTGTCGGTGAGCACGTTCCATTCCATGCGTTTGGCCGGGTCGGCGTCGGGTTCGACGCGGCGGGGAGAGATTTCGCCGTCGAGGAGGAAGGGGAACTGGAGGGCGAGCACGCGGGATTTGCCGGTGCCGTTGTTGCCGCGGATCAGCAGACGGCCTTTTTCGAACCAGAATTCCTCGCGGTCGTAGCGGTAGAGGTTCAGCAGTCCGCTGCGCAACGGCTGCCAGCGGGGGAGTTCGGGGATCGGAAAGGGGGTGGGCATCAACGTGCGCTATCAACCATTACTGTTCGCCACGTGTCTCGCGAATTAACGCATCCGTGGAGGTGCCTGTCCAGGTTTTGCCCCAGATTTTCCGGGCTCTTTTATAAAAATCAGGGAATCGAATCGTCTCTGTTTTTACGGGGGTGGTTTGCTGAATGGATACGGTTTTCATGGCTCCGGTTTAATACGCATCATTTTATAGCGTCAAGGTATATCGGAGATGTTCCCGATGATTTGTCCGTTCAAGGAAAATCGGACCTGGGTCGAATGGTGCTACCTTAAGAGGTGTTTCAAGGAGAACAGCTCCAACGGAGCGACGCATATCAGCCAGGGGTGCAACCCCTGGAAAGGGTGTCGGAACAAGGGTGTGTTCTGAAGGAACACCGCATTTAAGGCGTGTTATGCCGCGTTCCTTCAGAACGCCACTCTGTTTTCTTCATCAACCCGGGGCGTTGCCCCGGGCTGGTATGCATAACCCCTTTGGGGTTTTCAATCGGTTCCAGAGTCCCTTAACTGAGTGCCATTCAGGCCTGTGTCCATTCCATCTTCATGTTTGAAAACCCACCCCGTCGGTTTACCCGCCGCGCAATTGCTCCAGCATGTCCGGCAAGCCGAGAACCTGAATGTCTTCGGAGAGTGTATAGGGGCGCGTTCCCGGATAAACAACGAAGAGTTTTTTGAGGTTCAGGTCTTTTCGGACGATGTTCATGGATCGGGTGAGTGACGGGGCGTCGTTATGTTTGATTTCGATGCCCATATCGCGGTTTGGGAGATAGAGGTTCAGTTCTCCGCCACTGTGGACGGCATGAAAATAGGCATCCTCATCGGGAAGGACTCTAAAAATTTGCTCCAGGACATACCCCTCCCAAGACACGCCCAGTTTGGGGTGCGCCACCAGATTCGCATAGGTCTCCACGCCCAGGAGCGCGTGAAACAACCCGCTGTCCCGTATGTACACTTTTGGGGACTTCACCACCCGTTTCCCCAAATTGGCAAACCACGGCTGCAATCTGCGCACCATATAGGTCTGCTCCAGTGCATCCAGATAATTCCGGGCCGTCTGCCCCGAACATCCCATTGAGCCCGCCAACTCGCTGGCGTTCCAAATTTGTCCGTTTACATGGGCCAGCATCGTCCAAAACCGGCCAATGGCCGCCGGGGACATGCCAAACCCCATCTGCCCGAGATCCCGCTCCAAAAAACTTCGGATAAATTGACGCCGCCAGACGTAGCTGTCCGCTTCCGTTTTCGCCAGGAAGGAACGGGGAAACCCTCCCCGCATCCATAAGGACCGTCCGTTTGCCTCCCCCAATTCCCGCAGAGAAAATCCGCCCATCTCCAGAACTTCCACCCGTCCGGCCAGCGATTCCGCCGCTTGGCGGGAAAGATCCGGCGAGGCACTTCCCAGCAGGAGAAACCGGGCCGGATTCTCCTCCCGGTCCGCCAGAACCCGCAAAACCGGAAATAAATCCGGACGCCTTTGCGCTTCATCGATGACCACCAAACCCTGTAACGATTCCAAGATCGACTTCGGAGCTTCCAGACTCCGCAAGGTCACCGGGTCCTCCAGGTCGAAATAGTTGGTGGTTTTCGAAGAAAGAAAAGTCCTTGCAAGGGTGGTTTTCCCACATTGACGAGGCCCCAACAACGCTACCACCGGACTTCTCCGCAAACCGGTCTCAATATTGTTTCGGATCTCAGATCGGGTAATCATACTTGAAATATGCAAAGTAAGTTTGTGAATTTCAAGTTAAAATCGGAAAATAGGTGGGGATAAAGCTTGGGACAAAAGCAAAGGCATGCCCCCTGCGCCCCGCCGATGCGGCGATCGGCGCTCCTTTCCCCTTTTCCGCCATCCTTTCGGAATGCCGAAAAAGGGGGGTGAAACCCACGGCTATGCGTGGACCGTCGCTACGCGCCGCGTTTTTGCTCAGTATTCGAAACACAATTGGCACTGGAATTGCGCGATAAACGAGTTTTCCGACATTCGGAAAAGGTTGGTTTGGATTTTCCGATGGTCGGAAAATGAATGGGTGGCTTATTTTTCGGCGGTGAGCCGGTAGCGGGCGATGGCGGGGAGGGGGTGGAGGTCGTCGGCGGTTTGGCGGAGGAGGTGGAGGGCGCAGAGGCGGTGGACGACGTCGCGGTGGAGCTGGCGGAGGCCGGCGGGTTCGCGGGTGTCGCGGCGCCAGCGGTGGGCGTGCTGTTTGGCGCACTGGCGGAGGTGCTGTTCGGAACGGCTGTAGGGGATGGCGCTTTGGGCGTTGGGGCCGCGGAGGTGGGTGGCGTAGAAGTCGGCGAGCAGGAGGGCGGCGTGGCCGCTGGTGCCTTCTTCGGGCATGCGGAGGTCGGTGAGGCCGGTTTCGGGGTCGGTGAGGGCGATGCCTTCGGCGCGGATTTCGGGGAGGAGTCCGGTGCCGGCGTGGAGAAAATCGAGGAGGCGGGTGCGCTGGGGTTGGAGGTAGTCGCGCTCGGCGGGGTCGAGGTCGGCGTAATACACGACGGGAGTGTCGAGGAGGAGGCGCATGAGGCGGGTGCGGATGGCGCGGGGGCGGGCCTCGGGGGCGATGGCGCCGAGTTCGTCCTGGAGATGGCCGGGGCGTTCGTGGGGCGGGCTGTCGGCGAGGGTGTTGGGACTGCGGCGGAAGGCGGGGAGCCGGGCGAGGAGGGCGCGGTTGAGGGTGTAGAGGACGTCGCCGCTGTCCTGGATGTAGCCTTCTTCGCTGCCGTGAATGCGGAGCAGTACGCCCTGGTCGATGAGGAGTCGAACGACGGAGACGAGGTCCATGCGGGCGTCGCGGCGGTCGAACACGGGTTCCATGCCGGTTTCGGTGAGGACGGGGTCGCCGCGTCCGAGGCGTTCGATCTCGATGGCGAGGTCGCCGAGGGTGGTTTGGCGTTCGCTTTTTTCGAGCAGGGAGAGGATGAGGCAGAGCCAGGTGTAGCGGCGGCGGTTGAAGGGGAGTCCGCGGCGGGTATCGAGAGCGGGATGGTCGGGGTTGCCGGGACGTCCGGGGTATTTGATGAGGCGGGCGAATTCGCTTTCGATCAGGAGTGGCCAGCCGGGGCCTTCGATGAACCAGCGGCGGAGTCCGTCGGCGTGGCGGCGTACGAGGCGGAAGGTTTCGGCGTCTTTGCCGCTGGCTTGGAGGAGGGGTTGGCGAAGGAGGGCGCGGACGGCTTCGCGGAAGGGTTCGCGGTGGAGATCGTCTTCCCAGGGGTTCATGCGGGAACCTCCGAGAGGGTTTCTGCGAGGGTTTCTTCGATGCGGACGGCGTGGTCGGGGCCGGAGAAGATGCCGTGCGGGGTGGGGAGATGAATGAGGGGGGCGTCGTGAAGGGGTTCGAGGTGAATGCTGAGGGTGCCGTCGGCGGACTGGGCGGTGACGGAGCGTTGTCCGCCGCCGCGGGCGAGGGCTTCGCCGAGGCAGTCGAGAAGGAGATCGAAGGCGAGGGGGTTGAGATCGGTGAACTCGGAGAGACGTTGGCGTTCGCCGGCGAGGAGCAGGCGGCGGGCCTCGCGGAGCTGGGCGGCTTCGCGGGCGAGTTTTTCGTGGAGGAGCGCACGGGCCTCGGCGTGGTCGGGAATGCCGGCGGAGCGTCCGCGTCCGCCGCTGCGGCCGGTGGCGCGGAGGGAGGGAGCGATTTCGAGGCCGGGGGCGTCAAGCCAGGAGGTTTGGGCGGGTTGGCGGAGGTCGTCGAAGCGGTCGAGGGTGGCGCGGTCGACGGTGAGGTGGCGGGCGGAGTGGAGGCAGAAGCCGGCGTGCCAGAGGCGGTGGGCGGCTTCGTCGTCGGGACATTCGGCAAACCAGCGGGCGAGGGTGCGGTAATCGGTGGCGCGGTCCTGGCGCTGGTTGCGGCGTTCGGTGAGGGTTCCGAGGACGGAGAGGAGTTCGGGGATGGCGCCGCGGGCGAAGCTGCGGAGGTTGTCGGCCTGGGAGGGGGTTTTGCCGCCGAGGAACCAGGTGTGCATGCCCTGCCAGCGGTGCCGCCAGTCGGCTTCGAGGCGGGCGCGGGTTTCGGGGCCGGGGTCGAGCTGGTCGGCGAGATCGCGTTCGGCGAGGCGGCGGAGGGCGGCGTTCATGCCGGCGGCATCGAGATCGAGCAAAAGGGTGGCGATGGCGGGGGTGCGGAGGGTGAGTTCGCTGAGAAAGCGTTCGAGGTAGTCGATGAGGCGCTCTTTGTAGGCGAGGACGGCATCGAGTTCCAGATCCTGCAGTTCGATGGCCCGTTGCAGGCCGCTCATGAATTTTTCGGCTTGATTGGCAAGTTGTTTGAAACGGGCGAAAAGACCGGTGAAGGCGGCGTGGAGTTTGTCGTCGGCGCCGTCCCGGAGGAGGGCGGTCATTTCACGGAGGGCGGTTTCGATGTCGCGCAGGGCGCCGGCCTGGAGTTCGCCGGGCTGTTCGATGTGGTCGCGGAAATGTCGCAGGGCGATTTCGGCGGCTTCGCCTTCGGCGCTGAGTTGGTAGAGGAAGTTCTGATTGCGGTAATCTTCGAGGGTGCGGGCTTCGCTTTGATCCTGACGGGCGATGAGGTTGCCCCAGCCGCAGAGCTGGTTGAGGGCGGCGCGCACGGAGAGGGCGTCCGCATGGACCGGGCTTTCGCTGGCGCGCAATCGTTCGAGGACCTCGATTTCTTTGAGGTGCAGGACGAAGCTTTGTTTTTGTTTCATGAACAGATCGAGCACAGCGCGGTAGAGCGCGGCGTTGTCGGCATTCAGGTGCCGAAAGACCTGCCAGGTCGTGTCGGCTGAAGCATCAGGAGGGGCATCTGCGGGCATGGGGACGGTTTAACGTCCTCTCCGGGGGGATGTCAATCTGCGGATGCGATCCTGCGGTCCGACTTTTATATATTAACAGGTAATTTAAAGATGCCGGGCGGCAGGTTGGGGGATCGGGAGGCCGGGGGCGCATCCCGGAATTGGTGAAGGTCCGTGGCCGTCAACAAGCTTTCGAGCGGGTGGTGGTTTCGGTTGCGGATGAAATCCGCGTTAGGATTGCAGTTAGGATTGTGATGAAACGAATGCAGGGCCAAGGGCCCGACTTTACACAGCCCGGTCCGTCAGGACCGGGTTTT
>JAFIGD010000067.1 GCA_020831625.1 Verrucomicrobiota bacterium
CCAAACTCGCCGAACTGGAGTCCCACGCCGAATCACAGTCCGCCGAACTCACCGAGGCACGCGCCAAACTCGAGTCCGAACTTAACAGCGTCAAAGCCGAGCGCGAAGAACTCCACACCAAACTCGCCGAACTGGAGTCCCACGCCGAATCACAGTCCGCCGAACTCACCGAGGCACGCGCCAAACTCGAGTCCGATCTCAAGGGCGTCCAATCCGAACGCGACGCGCTGAAAGCCAAACTCGCCGAACTGGAGTCTCACGCCGAATCGCAGTCTGCCGAGCTTACCGAGGCCCGCGCCAAACTCGAGTCCGAACTTAACAGCGTCAAAGCCGAGCGCGAAGAACTCCACACCAAACTCGCCGAACTGGAGTCTCACGCCGAATCGCAGTCCGCCGAACTTACCGAGGCCCGCGCCAAACTCGAAGCCGATCTCAACAGTGTCAAAGCCGAACGAGACCAGCTTCAGGACAAACTCGCCAATCTCGAAACCGACGCCGAATTGCAGTCCGTTGAACTTGCCGAAGTCCGCGCCAACCTCGAGGCAGAGCTGAACAGCGTGAAAGCCGAGCGCGACCAGCTTCAGGACAATCTGGCCAATCTTGAAGCCGACGCCGAATTGCAGGCCGCCGAACTCGCCGAAGTCCGCACCAAACTTGAAACCAATCTCAACAGTGTCATAGCCGAGCGCGACGAGCTTCAAGCCAAACTGGCTAAGCTCGAAGCCGAAGCGGAAATCAAGGCCGCCGAACTCGCCGAGGCCCGCGCCAAACTCGAAGCCGATCTCAGCAGTGCCAAATCCGATCTTGAAAACACCCGGTCCGAGCGGGATGAAATCCGTTCCGTCCTCAACATTATCCAGCAAGAGAAAAAAGATCTTGAAGCGGAGCGCACACGGATGCAGGCCAGCTTGGCCTCCCTCGAAGAGGAGCGGAGTCAGCTCGAAGGCGATCTGAACAAAATTCAGTCACAGTTAAACGAAGAGCGGGAGCGGGCCCAAAAAGCGGAACGGGAGGCGGAAGACAGCTTCCAGCAGTTAAGTTCCACTGCGGACCAGTTGCAGAAAGCCACCGCCTCCATGCTGGACATGCGACAGGAAAACAAAAAACTGCGGGATCAAGTCGCTGATCTCGCGGTGAACCCCGATGATAAAAAAGCGGCCGAGGCTTTGCAGAACCGAATTCAGGAACTGGAAACCAAACTGGGCGAACTGGAGCCTGAATTGGTCGAGGCCCGCAAGAAAGCCAATGAGGCCGAAACCGCACTCCATCACCAGAATAAAGACCAGGAGGCGGGACTCAAACAACTGCAGGATTCCCTCACCGCGCGGGAAAGCGAACTGGAGCGGAAAGCCATGGAAACCGAACGGGCCAAAATGGAGGCTCAACAACTCGGATTGCAGTTCAGTCAGTCTCAGGAGGAAATCAAAACCCTCCGCGCTCAGTTGACCGAAGCCGAGCGGGGCATGGATACCGCGACATCTCTGAAAGCCCGTTTGGAGGGCCTTGAAGTGGAACGGGAAGAACTGCTCCGGAACAACCAGACCCTTTCCGCAAAACTCGAACAGATGCAGCATGCGCAGAGCCTGCAAAATGAAAATGGTGAACTGATTGCCGAGGTCGATGAATTAGAGGCCAGGAAAAAGGCGATCGCTCAGGAATTGACTCAGGCCAAAAGTGTGATGATGGACGCCGCCAATATCATGGGTAAAACCAAAGCCATGCAGGACAAGATCGAAGCGCTCTCCAAAGAAAACGCCAGACTCAAGCAGGTGGCGGGACAACCTGGTGTCAGCACACGTTCCGCGTCGACGCCTTCAGCAAGCAGGAATTCACCCTCCGCATCCAGAACCTTTGGCAAAGACCCCGGATCAAGCAGCGTGCCGGATGAATCCTCCACGCCAGATTCGGAAAACAAAAAGCTCAAGCTTAAGCCCCAGAATGAACGCCCGGCAGTCACTAACGCCAGAGGAGACGGGAAAAACAAATTCGCGAAATCCCTCTTCGGGTCGGTCCGCGGAAGCAAAACACCTTGATATTTAGTGGGTTACGCCACAATGTGATAGCTGCGTTTTGAGGTAACGTCCCGCAGAACGCTTTCCAGCAAATCCAAACTGTGATCCCAGGTGAAATGCGCCTCAATGGTTTTTCGCGCGTTGCTTCCCAGCTTTTCCCGCAACGCGTCATCGTGCAACACATGACAGATCATATCCGCCATCACCCGCGGAGAATCCGCAAGAAAGCCGTTCTGCCCCTGTTCAAACGCGATTCCCTCCGATCCGACCAAAGTGCTGACCACCGGAAGCTCCATGGCCATGGCCTCCAGAATTTTTCCGCGAACCCCGGACCCAGACAGTACGGGACACACATACAGCTTGCTTTTTGCAAGGTAAGGACGCAAATCCTCCACCGTTCCGGTCACCACCACCCGGTCATCGCGATTCGCCAAATGGTTCATGGTTGAGGTCGGGTCCCGCCCCACTAAATACAACTTTACCTGCGGATCCCGGCGGCGAACCACCGGCCAGACATTCCGCAAAAACCACGTCGCGCCCAAATGACTCTGATCACTGCTGAAACGTCCGGTGATAATGACGGCGTGTTCTTTTTCAATTTCGGGCATCGGCACAAACATTTCAGACCGGAGACCCGGACTCACGGCGGTGATCCGAACCGTCGGATCCTCCTCCAACAACGCCAGCCGCTCTTCATTTGTCAGGGTCAACACCCGGTCCACACTGTGATAAAGCCGGAATTCCATCATCCGCATGTGCCGGTACTCCAGCCATTGCTTGCCCCAGACCAAACTGGGTTCAAGCATATCAATCAATTTCCGGCTGCCCAGCGTCGGTGAATCATGACAGGAAATGATTCGCCGGACAGCGGGCAAATGCGGGTTATGATAAAAAAACTGTCCCATCGCCGTGAATTCCGCGATCGCCACATCCAGACCGCCCTCCAGAATCATCTGCCCCACGATTTTACGCATCTTATCGCTTTGATAACGGAAAAACGAACTCGTCGCGCTGTAACGCCCGTCCGTAAACATACTCGGCAACAGTCCATTCACGAAAGGCGTTTGCAGGATCTCAACCCGGTGCAGCCCGGAATGCAGGGTATCGATGAAAGGCCGGTCATGATGTTCATCAATAAAACAGGCCAGACTCACCTCATGTCCCCGCGCAATCAGGCGCGCCATGCGCTGATAAACCATCTGCATGCCGCTGTAAGCGTGCGCGTGCGGTAACCGGGGGGAAATCAACAGGATCTTCATACGTTAAGGGTTCACCCTAGCGTTTTTTTCCGGCATGTCCAGCGCCCTTGAGATTCGTTTATGAATAAACCCCGGCGCAATCCCCGATGAACCGCAATCAAACGGCAGGCAATCGTTGACACGGTTCACCATTCCCATATCTAGGAACCCATGCGTGTTGTCCTTGCCGAAAAACCTTCCGTCGCCCGTGATCTCGCCGCCGTCCTCGGCGCGAATCAGCGCAAACAGGGCTGGATCGAAGGCAACGGCTGGGCCGTCACCTGGGCCCTCGGGCATCTCGTGGAATTGCGCGAACCCCATGAATACGATCCCAACTGGCGAGCCTGGCGGGTGGAAAACCTCCCCATGCTGCCC
Source organism: Verrucomicrobiota bacterium (assembly GCA_020831625.1). Taxonomy (GTDB): domain Bacteria; phylum Verrucomicrobiota; class Kiritimatiellia; order SS1-B-03-39; family UBA6053; genus PXAS01. The sequence continues at coordinate 3,626 of JAFIGD010000067.1, forward strand.
GAAATTTTTCAAATCCGCCCCCGGGGCGACAAAGGTGCGCAGGATCAGCTCAAAGCCATTGTTGCTCTCTTCAAACAGGCCGATGAAATCATCTGCGCCACCGACGCCGGCCGCGAGGGCGAACTGATTTTCCGCTACATTCTCTCCTGGGCCAAAGCCGGCCACAAACCCTTCCGCCGTCTCTGGATCCAGTCCCTCACCCGCGACGCCATCGAGGAGGGCTTCCGCAAGCTGCGCAACGGGCACGATTTCGATCCGCTCTATCAGGCCGCACGCTGCCGAAGTGAAGCCGACTGGATCATCGGCCTCAACGCCACCCGCTACTACACCGCTAAATACGGCTCCCGCAACCTCCTCTGGAGCGTCGGCCGCGTGCAGACCCCCGTCCTCGCCCTCATCGCCGAGCGCGACATCGAAATCGACAATTTCAAGCCCGAGCCCTACTGGCGCGTCGTCACCGACTACCGCGCCACCCGCTTTATCCGTCCCGACCGCAAATACAAAACCGAGGCCGAAGCCCTCGCCCTCGTCGAACAACTGCGCCCCCTGCCCCTCACCGTCGAGAAAATCGTCCCCAAAGAACAGCGCATCCCCGCCCCGCAGCTTTACGATCTCTCCAGCCTACAGCAGGACATGAACACCTGGTTCGGCTTCACCGCCGAACAAACCCTCGCCACCGCCCAGACCCTCTACGAGGCGAAGGTCCTCACCTACCCCCGGACCGACAGCCGTCACATCGGCAAAGACATCGCCGCCGAACTGCCCGACCTCCTCCGCTCCCTCCCGCCGGAATACCAATCCTTTGTCGAACCCCTCGACCTCTACAAACTCCCCCTCACCAAACGCATCGTCGACGACACCAAGGTCACCGACCACCATGCGATCCTGCCCACCCGCGAACCGGTCCGCAATCTTCAGGGCCTGGAGGCCAAAGTCTACGCCGCCGTCGTCCGCCGCCTCCTCGCCGCGCTTTATCCCCCCTGCATCAAAAACATCACCACCGTCCACGCCCTCGTCGGCGAGGAGCCCTTTCAGGCCAAAGGCACCGTGGTGGCCGACTGGGGATGGCAGGCCCTCTACCCCCACATGCAGAAACAAAAGGAGAAAAAAGCCGACGACGAGGACGCCGATCAGGAGATGCCCTTAATGGAGCCCGGCGAATCCGGCCCCCACGAACCCGGCATCCTCGCCAAAACCACCCAGCCCCCCAAACGCTACACCGAAGCCACCCTCCTCAAACGCATGGAAACCGCCGGACGCCTGGTCGATGACGACGCCCTACGCGAAGCCATGAAACAGCGCGGCCTCGGCACCCCCGCCACCCGCGCCGCCATCATCGAAACCCTCATCGCCCGCAAATTCATTCTCCGACAGAAAAAAAATCTCATCAGCACCGAGGCCGGCCGCCACCTCCTCACCCTCATTCGCGATCCCAGCCTCACCTCCGCCGAACTCACCGGCGACTGGGAGGCCCGCCTCAAAGAAATCGAGGCCGGAAACGGCGACCCTGTCGCTTTCATGAACGGCATCCGCGAGCACGCCAAAGCCATCGTCACCCAGCAGGACGACACCGCCCACGGCGGTCTCGGCCCCTGCCCGCAATGCGGCGCCCCGATTATCGAAGGACGGCGCGGCTACGGCTGCAGCCAATGGAAAGACGGATGCAAATTTGTCCTCTGGAAAGAAAGCCTCGGAACCACGCTCGACGCCGGCCGCGCCCGCGAACTCCTCGACATCGGCCACACCCTCAGCCCCGTCCCCGTCGTCCTCGACGAACAGCCCGTTCTCGCAGTCCTCCATCTCAAGAAAGACGGCACCCTCACCCCCAAACCCGTCAAAACCCAAAGCGCCGCCGTGAACCAGAAATCCCTCGGCACCTGCCCCCTCTGCGGCGGCGATGTCGTCGTCGGCCAAAAAGCCTACGGCTGCAGCAACTGGAAACAGGGATGCCCCTTTCGCATTTGGAAAACCATCGCCAAAAAGAACATCACCCAGGCCATTGTCAAAGACCTGCTCACCCAAGGCCGCACCGAAACCCTCGACGGCTTCACCAGCAAAGCCGGCAAACCCTTCTCCACCAAACTCAAACTCGAAAACGGCGACGTCAAAATGGACTTCACCTGAACGCAAATGATTCCGAAACTTCGTATTGCTCTCCGGATTTTCGGCATGTTGACCGTGTCGCTCCTGCTGTGGATCCACGCCAAAACGGTTCGAGTCCTGACCCGCAACAATCCGGAAAAACGCTACCGGCTGATCTGCGGGGGCATGAGCGCCTACTGCCGCGCGGTGGCGCGAATCATTGGCATGTCCATGCGGGTGACGGGCACCCCGCCCCGCCCCCCCTTCTTTCTGGTGTCCAATCACATCAATTTCACCGACATTCTCATCCTCTGCTCCCACTGTCCCGGCTGGTTCGTCAGCAAAGCCGAAGTCGCCGACTGGCCGGTTCTGGGTTCCCTCTGCCGCAACACCCACACCCTCTTCCTCGACCGCGACAACCGCCGCGACGCGCAGCGAGTGAACCAACGCATCGCCGATCTCGTCCGCCAGGGCGGCGGCATCGTGTTCTTTCCCGAGGGCACCACCTCCGAAGGCACCGCCGTGCGCCCCTTCAAGCCCTCTCTGCTGCAGCCCGCCATCGATCTGGGCATCCCCGTCCACTGCGCCGCCATCGCCTACAGCACCCCGCCGGAGGCTCCGCCGCCCTCCGAACTCATCGGCTGGTCCGGCAACACCCCCTTCGGGACCCACGCCAAAACCCTGCTTTCCACCCGAAGCTACACCGCCCATCTCCACTTCAGCGATCAACCCGTCCTCGCCGAATCCCGCAAACAACTCGCCCAGGACGCCCACGCCCACATCGCCGGACTGCACCGGGAACTGACTTCCGCCGCCGAGGGGAATCTGAACGCAAAAGCCTAACGCAGACATCGTCTGCCCGCCCCCACCACATCAATACACCTCCAAAACCGCAGCCCCGAAGGTAAACCCGCCCCCGAAGGCGCATAACCCGATGATTTCGGCATCCGTGCCCTTTTCAAAAAGCTCATGCAGTGCCAGCGGTATACTCGAGGACGAGGTATTCCCGTTCAGACGGATGTTGCTGAAGCACCGGTCCGCCGGAACGTGCAGACGTTTTTGCACCGCGTCCGAAATGCGTTGATTCGCCTGATGAGGCACAATCAGATCCAAATCCTCCACCCGCAGCTCCGCCTGCGCGCAGGCCTCCCGAAGCGCCTCGGACATGAGCCGCACCGCTTTGGCGAACACAGTCCGTCCTTTCAGTTCAATCCCCCCGTCCCCGGGCCCCAACGGCACCGTGATCGCGTGCTCCCGATCCCCCTGCGCGGAAAGAAACGGTCGCCGCAGGCGGACGGACGGCGTGGAGAACGGCTTGGTGCTCAACAGAGTCGCGGTCGCGGCGTCCCCGAAAAGAATCGCGGTATCGAAATCGTCTTCCCGCAGCAATGGACTGAGGTGCTCCGTGGTCACAATCAGCACCTTCCCCTGTCCCCGGACGCTTAGATGATCGTGTCCTATCTGCAACGCATACAGAAACCCCGAGCAGGCCGCGTTCACATCAAAGGCCTGGACCTGATCGTCCCCGGTCGACAGCCTTGAAAGCAGCTCACAGGCCATGGACGGCGTTGTCCGCGCAGGGGTGCCGGTGGCGCAGATCAGGAGGTCCAGGTCTGAAACCGTCAGGTGATGCCGCACCAGCGCCGCGCGGACCGCCGTTTCCGCCAGAGACAGCGCCTCTTCACCCTCCGCCGCCCGGCAGCGGGATTCAATCCCCGTGCGACTGAAAATATCCTCCGCCGACCGATCCGCAAATCCGTCGGCCAGCTCCGCGTTGCCGACCTGTCGGCTCCCTCTGGCCACGCAGGGGATGCCCAGATACACTTCTGCGGACAAAGAGCCCGTGTCCCGCTCATTCCGCCGCGGCGCGCGGGGATGCAAATGTGGAACCGCGTTCCGGCGCTCCGCCTGCACCGACCTCGAAAGATTCACCGCAGAGGCGATCTCCAACACCGGCGCGCCGACCGGAATGCGCGCCCCCTCCTCCGCCAGCAACCGCACCACCCGGCCCGCCAGCGGCGCGGTCAATTCCAGCACCGCCTTGTCCCCCTCCATCTCCGCCAAAAGCTGCCCGGTCTCCACCGCTTCCCCCGCCTCCACCTTCCAGGTGATGATCTCAACCGTCTTGTCCGCCGGACTGGACCCCACCGCGCGAACCGCACAGCAATCCGTCTCCGCCGCGTCCGGCACGGACCAGCTCAACTCCAGATCACACAGCTCCGCCGCCGCTTCGAGAAGGGTGTTCACCGAAGGCAACAAATCCAATTGATTCGAAAAATTGCAGGGAATATATGTGTCCGCCCGCGCCACCCGCCGAGCCCGCACCGGCGGTCCCAGAGTCTCCACCACTGTGGCGACCACTTCTGCCCCGAAACCGCAGGTGATGTTGTCCTCGTGCGCCACCAGCAGCCGTTGGGTCTTGCGGACCGAGCGCAGCACCGCCTCCCGGTCCCAGGGCGCAATCTGCCGGAGATCAATCACCTCGCATTCCACCCCGGCTTTTTCCAAATGACCCGCCGCAGCCAGCGACAACGCAACCGTATTGCCCCAGCCCACCAGCGTCAGATCACCGCCCTCCCGCAGCACCCGCGCGCGGCCGACGGGCACGAAATGCTTTTCGATATCCCGCGAGGTCGCGGTCTCCATGTCGTTCAATACGTTTTTCGGATAGAAAAACAGGGTGGGACGGCCCGACTGAAACGCGGCGTTGAGCATGCCCGCCGCGTCCGCCGCCGTCGCGGGCGTCATCACATCCACACCGGGCGTGTGCGCGGCCACGGACTCGAAGGTCTGCGCGTGAAAGGGCCCCAGCCCCGGACGGTATCCCCCGCAGGTGATCATCAGGATCACCGGGCATTCCCACTCCCCCCGGGTCCGCCAGGCCATACTGCCCAGTTCGGAGGCGATCTGGTTGAACGCCAGCGGCAGAAAATCCGCGAACTGCAGAAACGCCACCGGCTTTTGACCCGCCAGGGCCCGGCCAATCGCGGTGCCGACAATGGTGGACTCCGAAAGCGGGGCGTTCACCACCCGCGCCGGATACCGTGTGCTCAACCCGGCGGTGACCCCGAACACATCCCCCTTCGGATCCTCAATGTCCTGACCATATAGAAACACCCCCGGATCCGCCTCAAGCCGGAGCCGCAGAACCTCGTTGATCGCCCGCCGCATGTTCAGTTCCGGTTTTTGCGAATCACCCCGATACTCCGTCAACCCTTCCGACAAAGGACTAACTGCTTCCAAACAGCGTTCCGGAGCGGGTGAACTCAACGCCGCCCGCGTCACCTCCCGCATCTCCGCCCGGACACGTTCCCGGTCCCGGGTCAAGTCCTCCTCCGGGATACCCGCCGCGATCAACGCCTTCGCCAGATTGATCAGCGGATCCCGCTCCACGGCCGCTTCCTCCAGCGCCGCCGCATTCCGGTACACCCGCTGATCATCGGCGTTGGTGTGATTGGACAGCCGCTCCGCCCGCATCACCACAAGCGCCGGTCTCCGGGTTTCCCGCATCTCCCCGACCGCCTTAGCGAACATCCGGTCGCAGGCGGGCACGTCCCATCCGTCCACCCGCTGAATCGGAATGCCGTAAAACTCGGACGCCTCACCGTCGGGCCGCGAAAAAAAGGTGTTCCCGCCGGTGGACACGGAGATGGACCAGCAGTTGTCGTGGATCAGAAACAAAACCGGAAGCCGCCAGCGGACCGCCTCCGCCACCGCCTCCAGAAACTCCCCCTGCTGGGTGGTGCCGTCGCCCGCGGAGCACAACACGATCGGCCGCTCATCCCGATCCCGGACAGCGGCCGCCACGCCCGCCGCATGCAACGCGTTGTTTCCCACAGGACCGGGAATACTGAGGATGTTGTGCGCCCGGTCGCTCATGTGCGCGCTCATCTGCCGCCCGCCCGACGGACCCGTCTCCCGGCAGAGCACGCTGTCCAGGAACATGCGCGGGGTTGCGCCCCTCGCCAGCATCAGCGCCTTGTCGCGATAATGACAGCACAGAACATCCTGCGGAATCAAATGACCCGCCAGCGCCGCGCTCCCCTCATGACCCGCCCCCGACACCTGGAAAAACGCCTCCCCCCGCGTCACCAGCTCCTTTTCCTGTTCATCCAGTACCCGCGCCGTCAGCATCACCCGGAACAGCTCCCGCAGTCGATCCATTTTGAGCGGTTTCATCTTATATCCGGTTACAAATCAAAAAGGAACTCCGGGTCCGTTCCGGAAACGTCATTTGATGTGTGGAGGGCGCATTGGCATTCAATGAATTCATTCCCCGGAATTAAAACTTCAAGGTCAGAAATCAAGCGTGTAGTTCTCTCCGCAACCTGTGCGAACAGACAAAACCTTTTCCATGAATGATCCGTGTTCATCCGTGTGCATCCGTGGTTTTCCCAAGTAGAAAGATCCCGAGGACCAGGCCGAAAACCGCGGTGATGACGGCGGGAAAACGGTGTCCACCCCGCTGGTACAGCGTCCGAACGGAGGTGGTTGTGGTGTCCTGTATGGAAACCCCCTGAACTCCGGCGAGGGCGCGCAGGCGTTCGATCTCGGCGACGAGTCGCCGGTGTTCGGAAAGGAGAGCGGGATCGGCGGCGATGGATTCTCCCCCGTGTTCCCGACGAAAATCAAGCAGCGCGTCGATGGCGGCGGAGTCGGGTGCGCCCACCCGTGGAAAATAACGACCGGCTTCGTTGGTGACCATGCCGGTATACCGTCCGGCGGGATCGACAAAGCCGGAAACACCCGCGTTGGTCGCCCGGGCCACGGTGGTGCGGGCCTCCACCGCCCGGAAAGCCATGGCCATTTTGCTGACCAGAATGGAATGATTGCGGTGAAAACGTCCCTCGTTCGCCTGCGTGAGAATAACCGGCTGCACATCCTCCTCCGCGTCGGCGAAAACCCCCGCGCTTTCGGAATGCAGAATTTCCGAACAGATCGCCACCACAAAGGGACGCCCGTTGATCCGCATGAGCACACGCTCCTCTCCGGGGACGAGGTTGCCGATGGAGGCGACCCAGTGGCGGACCGGAGGAATCCAGCCCGCCCACCGCAGCCATGCGCCGGTTCCGCCGGGAATATACTCCCCGCCGGGAAAGAGCCGCATCTTGAATTGACTGACCGGCTCCTCCTCCGCGCCGGGCAGAAAAAGAGTCGCGGCATTGCGTTCTTCAAAATAGTTTGGAAACTCTCCGCCGCCGGGACGCTGATCGGACAGGCCCGCAAGCACAGGCAGGCCGAGTCCGTGAACCCACTGGATAAATCCGGCCTGCTGGCCGGCCCGCACCTCACGAAACCGCATCCATTCGGCCTCGAAGGCCGCAGGATCGTGTTCGGCTTCGGCGCGGTTCGCCTCCGGCACCATGTCGGGGTGGAATTCCGCCCGCAGAAATTCCTCATTGAACAGCGGGATGTCCGCCGCTTTTTCCGGCCAGAGGATCAGATCCGGCGGTTCGGGGGCGAGGGCGGCCTCTTCGCTCATGCGTTTCAAATCCGCAAGCAGCACCCGTCCGTCATAGTTTTTCGCGGGATCCTGAAACAAAAGGGCATCTGACTGCAGCACCGCAATGCGCGGGCCGGGCTCCAGCGCCCGGTCGATCTCACGGACACGGAAATGACCGTACGCGAAAAGGGCCGTCCAGACAACCGCAACCGCGAGACCGCCGGGGAGCAGCGCGTGGCGGAGACGCGTTTTGACGGACCCGCGGGCCAGCAGGGCGTCGAGCATCACCCCGTTGGCAGCGGCGATGGCGAAGGAAAGCAGCATCGGTCCGCCAAGATCGGCGGCCTGGATCATCCAAAGCTGTTCATGACATCCGAAAGCCAGCACCGCGAATGGAAGGCCGAAGGGACCGGCCATGCGCAGGGCCTCCGCACCCACCCAGGCCACCGGCAGCACCCAGGCCATGCGGCATCCCCGCCGCTGTCCTTCATAGACAGCCAGCGCCGCCGGAATCAGCGTCAGCGCATTCAGAAAAACCAGAAGATTGGCGGCCACGACGTTATACACCGTGAGTTTGTCCTGCTGAATGCGCAGAGCCACAAAGCCGCCGAGAAAACCCAGACAAACGGCTCCCCAGCGGCTGCGGCAGCGGGCGAAGGCAAAACCGAGCGGCAACGGGGTCAGGAGGATCGCCGGCCACCAGCGGAAATAGCCGATTTCACAAAACAAACCGCTTAGAACCGCCAGAAACGCGGGCGATGCATAACGCTTTAGACCCTTAAAAATTTTCAACCACACCACCCCCAACCGGACCACAGCCGCAAAAAATGTTCGCAAGGTGTGCGGCAGGAATGCCGCCCCTCCAGAAACGTTTCCTGCCCCAAAGATCCGTGTCCATCCGTGTCCATCCGCGTCCATCCGTGGTTGAATCACATATCGAAACCGCTGCCGCACAAGGCTTATTCCTCCGGGAGCGTCAGTCGGTAGAATATCCGGTTGCCGGGCTCTCCGGTGAACTCTTCCTTGAATGCGGTGTTTTTGGGGTCGGTAATCTTGAATTCACCGCCCAGGGCGATGACCCTCCCCACGAATATCCAGTCCTGCAAGTCAAACGAACCCTGCACGTGGTAGAGTCGGCCGGGTTCTCCCTCGCCCTCGATCACCAGGGTGCCGCCGTTCTCCACGCGGGTGGCGGTGAGTTCCGGCGGCTCGTCGGTGAATGCCGGGACGGTGACTTCGAGTTTCACCGAAGGACAACTGCACACTTCGGGCGGCGCCCCGCACGTTTCGGAGACCATGAGGTGCTGCTCGGGTATTTCCTGCAATCCGGCCCGGCGCAGGGTGGAGTGACTGATATGAAGGTGCCAATGCCCGCTCTTGGCCGGGATGTATGCCACGCCGTCTTCATTGGTGAGTCCGAACGCGTCAAAAGTGTCCTCTCCCGGGTCCGTCATCAGATGCGCGTGCATGGGAATGCCGGGAACCGGGTTTTCATCCGCATCCAGAATGGTGACCGTGATGATGACCTCCGGATCCACCACGTGAATATCCTGCTCGATGGACTGCACCTCATCGTCATCATGAACCACATCCAGCAGCGGCAGATTTTTCAGCAGCAACTGCCGCCGGGCGGCTTCCCGGGGATCGGGGATCACGAACCAGTGCCCTTCCGAAAGATGAATGCTGAACGAACCGTTGCTGTTGTAGGTGGACTTGAATACGGAATTCAGTTCGCTGTTCACAATATTCTGCGCCCAAAGCGTCAATCCGCCGACCGGCTCACCGTTTTTCCCAAGGTCGGCACTATCATAGGTGATCGTTCCTTCGAGAATGGCGGAGCGCTTCGGCGCGGTGTGCACAAATTCCACGGACTGGTTGGAGGCGGTCAGCTTCACGCGGGTCTCCCGCGCGCCGGGATGGCCGGCCCGTTCCAAGTCATAGGAAAACGGTGTCACTTCCCAGACCCCGGCGGTCACGGGCAGGGTGAACACCCCGTTTTGCAGCGTATAGCCGGAAGTGGTCTGCCCGGTCTCGCGGTTGAGCGCCTTCATTTGAACTTTCCAGAGCGGGTTGCCGTCCTCATCCCGGAGAGTGCCGCCAATTACACTGTCGGCTTCGACGAAGGAAATGGTGATCCCGGTTTGTGCTCCATCGGTCGTGTCGACGATGAGATCCGGCGCATTCGGCAGCTCAAGGAGGTTGCGGGAGGAGGCTTCGTAGCTTTTGACCAGCACGAGCCAGCGGTCGGGCGTCACCATCACGGAAAATTCTCCGTTGGCGTCCGTCCAGGTGTGGGTCATCAGCCGGCCGTCGACGATGCCCTTTTCGTCCACCGTGAGGAAGGTCACCGGCAGACCCGCGATCGGTTCTTCGTCCGCACTGCGCTCCGCCCGCCCCGCAATCTCCACCGTTCCCGGAGTGAGAACAATGTCGTGTTCCAGTTCGTCATCGAAGTCGATCAAGCGGTTGTTGCCTCTTTGAAAAGGCCCGACAAAGCCGGGCGCCACCGCCACGAGATCCACTTCGAGCGGGAAATAGGGGCTTGCAATATAATAGTACCCGTGCTCATCCGCCTGTTTCGCGAAAAGAATATCCGAATACGAGCCCAACTGCTGGAGGAGTCCGACAATCGCGTGGGGAATGGGATCACCCTCCTCATCCACCACATCACCATAAAAATACTCACTGGTCCAAATTTCATCAATGGTGAGAGAGGCCTCCTCCGGTTCAAAGGCATCGGTCGGACTCGAAACGCGGATCACATACTCGCCGGCCATGTTGGACATGCCGCCGAACATGCCGAGCTGCGTTTCGATGGTGCCGTTCAAGGTTCCGTCCCAGTCCAGAACCTGATTGGTGTTGAAGAAAAAATCCCCAACCATCGGGCGGTAGCCCTCCTGCACCAGATGACTCTCCACCAGCACCGCATTTCCGTTGACAATGCCTTGATCGTTATCCACCAGAAAACGCTCGATCAAAACGGTCTGACCCGGTGACAAACCGCCAATTTCAACATTCACCCAGTCAAAGCGGTCCGCGGCAATGACTTCGGGCGACACGGAAACCCATATTTCATCTGACTCGCTCTGAGGTGCCTCGGGACGATCCCAGGTCTCGTAGTCACCGTCAATCGGCGCGTTCCACGCGGGTGCCAGGTTGTCGCCGATCCGCTCGGCGAAGCACACGTTCGCCATGCTCACCCGAAAGACCGAGGCCCATGCGGCCGGGGAGAACAGGGTCAGTAAGAGGAGAAACGCCGCGCAGCGCGTCCCGGCGCCCGCAGGATTAAATCGGACGTTTGATAAAACAAAGGACACGAAGTTACGTTCTGTTTTCATGATTTCACCGACAGAGAGTTGTGGAAAGCGGGGTCTTGACAGTAGAAGCCAAGTCATAGTAATTAAAATAGCTTAAAAGGTTATCCATAGGCAAGAGCCTATCCTTTGCCGTTTGTCTCCAAACATTCGCGTTGAGGCTCCATCCCAAAAAAAGGGGGCGTTACGCCAGAGCGCGGTCAAACCATGAATTCTCTTCCCACTTCGCAGTTTTCAACGGCCTCTCTTCCCCGGAAAGACCGCTTCGCCGCCTGGCGCGAATCGATTGAGGTTCTTTTCGAGATTCAGGAGGTTCAAAGCGCGAATGAGGCGGACTTTTTTGCCGATCTGCACGTCCACCGGGTCGGCGAAATGCTCCTCGCCCGTCTCGAGTCACAAACCGCCCGCTATGTTCGTCCGCGCGAACGCATTATCCGGGACGGCGTGGATATCCTCATGATCCAATTTTTCCTTGAAGGTGAAGTGCTTTTCCGCACCGGGAACGACAGCACCCGCGGAATGCCCGGAGACCTGATCGTGTTTGATTTCGCGCGCCCGCTGGACAACATCAACTCCCGCTTCCGCAACCTGTCCCTGCTCGCGCCGCGCGACCGCCTGGAGGCCTATGTCCCGGGCATCGCGCGGTATCATGGCCGCCCCCTGCCCCGGGACCTTCCGGGGGTGAACATCCTCCGCGAACACCTCCTCACCCTTCACAGCTCCGCCGGCGGCCTCCCGGACAGCCTCGCGGATCCCCTGAGCGATGCCACCTTCTCGCTCGTGGCGGCCGCGTTCAGCCAGGCCCCCGGAATCTCCCGCGGCATCGGTGACCCCGCTTCCCCCGCTGTCGGCGCCAGCCTCATCCCCCGGATCCGGCGCCACATCCACGAAAATCTGGCCAGCAACGATCTGTCCCCCGTGACCATCGCCCGGCACTTTGGCGTCTCAAAGGCCCAGCTCTACCGGGTGATGGAGCCGGTCGGCGGTGTCGCCGCCTTTATCCGGCAACAGCGTCTCCGCGCCTGCCGACGCGACCTGCACAACTCCGCTCTCCGCCACCTGCGCATCGCCGAAATCGCCTACCGGCACGGGTTCACCAACATCGCCTCCTTCAACCGGCAGTTCCGTCAGGAGTTCGGATGCGCCCCCGGCGATGCCCGCGCCACTGCACCCGACATCTTGTCAGACATCGCCAGAGCCGCAACGTCCCCCGACGAATATCAGGACTGGATCCGGCTCATCAACGCCGTCGGCGGACAACCCCAAACTTGACCTTTTCCGCTCATGCGTCATATGTCGGTCATGCCTTTATCGACAACACCCGACGCCCTCGCCTCCGTCCCCCTGAAGTGGATCGGTCCGCTGACCCTCTTCTCCGAAGGCGGTCCGGAAACACTGGACGTTCCCCTGGCCACCTACGAATCCCCCCTCTGGCCCAGTACCCGCCGCGGGGCCCTGGTCTCCGGCCCCTGCGGCGGCATCCGCTGCACCCTCATCGATGACCGCATGACCCGCTCCATCCTTCTCGAGGCCCCCAATGCCGCCGAGGCCCTCCGCGTCGCCGCCTATGCCCGCAACCGGCGGGAGGACCTGCAAGCCCTCACCGCCGAAACCAGCCGCTTCGCCCGCCTCATTGACACCCATCATCAAATCGTCGGCAACCTCCTCTTTCTCCGCTTCGCCTTTCACACCGGCGACGCCTCCGGCCACAACATGGCCACCAAAGCCGCCGACCGCATCCTGCACGCCCTGCTCGAAACCTTTCCCGATCTCAAACACGTCTCTGTCAGCGGCAACTACTGCACCGACAAAAAAGTCTCCGCCGTCAACGGCATTCTCGGCCGCGGCAAGTACGTGGTCACCGAGGCCCTCATCCCCGAAAAAATCCTCCGCCGCCACCTCAAGACCACCGCCGCCGCGGTCGCGGAACTCAACGTCCGCAAAAATCTCATCGGCAGCCTCCTTGCCGGAGGGGTCCGCAGCGCCAACGCCCACGTCGCCAACATTCTCCTCGCCTTCTACCTCGCCACCGGACAGGACGCGGCCAACATCATTGAAGGCTCCCAGGCCATCACCCACGCCGAAGCCCGGGGGAACGACCTCTACTTCAGCGTCACCTTCCCCAACCTCATCCTCGGCGCCGTCGGCAACGGCAAAGGCCTTCCCTTCGTGGAGGACAACCTGCAGCGCCTCGGCTGCCGCGCGGAGCGGCCCGCCGGGGAGAACGCCCGGCGGCTGGCCCGCATCTGCGCCGCCGCCGCCTGGTGCGGCGAACTCTCCCTCATGGCCGCCCTCACCAATCCCGGCGAACTCATGGACGCCCACCTCCGTCTGGAGCGCGCCGAAGCATGACCCCCTCCGATTCCACCAACCGCCGCAAGGTCGAACACATCGACATCCTCAACCGCGATCCCGAAACCGACCGCCAGGGCCGCGCCTTCGACCAAATACACCTCACTCACCGCGCCCTTCCCGAACTCGACCTCGACAAGGTCGACCCCTCCCTCACTTTTCTCGGCAAAAAGCTCTCCTTTCCCCTGCTCATCTCCTCCATGACCGGCGGAGACGACGAGCGCATCCGCACCGTCAACCGCAACCTCGCCCTCGCCGCCGAACACTGCCGCGTCGCCATGGGGGTCGGTTCCCAGCGCGTCATGTTCACCCACCCCGAGGCCCGCGCCAGCTTCGCCCTCCGCGAATTCGCCCCCACCACCCTCCTCTTCGGCAACATCGGCGCGGTACAGCTCAACAAAGGCTTCGGCATCCGAGAATGCCGCGATGCCGTCGAAATTCTGGGAGCCGATGCCCTCTACCTGCACCTTAATCCCCTGCAGGAGGCGGTGCAACCCGAAGGCGACACCTGCTTCAAAGGCCTCGCCGCCAAAATCGGACAGATCGCCAAAGACCTTTCCGTCCCCGTGCTCATCAAAGAAATCGGCAGCGGCATCAGCGTGCCCGACGCCATGCTCCTGCTGGCCAACGGCATCCGCATCCTCGACGTCGCCGGCCGCGGGGGCACCAGTTGGGCGCGCATCGAACATCACCGGCACGACGACCCCGAAAACGATCTCGGCATCCTCTTTCAGGACTGGGGCATTCCCACGCCCGCCGCCCTGCGCGCGCTCGCGCCGCTCACCGAAACCGGGAACCTCACCCTCATCGCCTCCGGCGGCATCCGCAATGCCCTCGACATGGTCAAATCCGTCATCCTCGGTGCCTCCCTCGCCGGCCTCGCCAAGCCCTTCATCGCCCCGGCCATGGAATCCCCCGAAGCCGTCATCGCCAAAATCGAATCCCTCCGCAAAGCCTTCCGCACCGCCATGTTCCTCCTCGGAACCCCGACCCTCGCGCAGTTAAGAAACAACTCCGAATTACTCGCGGACTAGGCCTCCCCCAAGCAACTCCGGGCTCAACCCGTTCCACACGCAGCCACCTCGCAACTCCGGGCTCGCCCCGTTCCACGCAGACATATCTGCCTCCTCGCAACTCCGGGCTTGCCCCGGGGCTGCGAAACATCTCATTCCACGACAGCCACCCCACATAAACAATGTGCCTTTAGTTCCTGAGCCTAAGCCAATTTGATACGATTCTATTCTTTCAGACCAAAAGCAATCAGCAAATCCCTGTATAATTTCCCCCTTCTTCTGCCGGAGAACTTGACTTTTGTTTTAGAGTTGATTGTGTTCACAATCTTCACCTTTTCTATGCGAGATTTTTATGAATATCCGCGCCCTACCGATTTTTGTGCTGTTGATGATGCCGATGTTGGCGCGGTCTCAAGAAGTATGGGGCAGGCAGGATCCAAAGCTCCACAGCCTGAATGAGATCGTGGACCGCTATCTCGACTTTCGCGAAGGGGTATGGAGGCTCAATCCGCCGATTCATCAGACGGAAAACGAGACAGTGGCTCATGAAAAATCGACAACGACAAGCTGGTTCGAGGCGGCGTGGACCCGCTGGTTAGTGCATCCGGGTTGGTTTATGCGGTTTTCCGCTTCCGCAGGCGCATTTTCCCCGGAACTACAAAATGCGATCTGGCCCAGGGGGAATACGGGTTCCCTGCTGGTTTGGGAGCATCCCGGGCAGGGGCGCATAACCCTCAGCCTTGAAAATCCCCTCACCGGCGAGCCTGAAGAACTGTTTTATGTCGATACAACCGACTGGACGCTACGCTCATCCGAAAGTGTTCTTCAATTTTACGAGCGCGAACTGGCCACCCGCCGTGTGGTCCAAGTGTTCCGCTCGCCCTATGCGGAACCGGAACCGGAGCCCGAACCCCGCATGATGATGATGACGGGGGGAGGCCCGCCGCAGTTCCGGGTGGTGCTGGATTCGGCCGGCCCGGACCTGATGGAGGTCACGGTGGAATTCGGAGAGGAGACGGTTCCGGGTCCATTGACCGTCTGGCGGCTGGACGGAAGCCTGGTGGACGGCTGGAATCCGCTGCCCGGGCAAAGTGTGCCGGCACTGTGGCTCGCGGAGCGCGGGCCGGGCGGCAGCCTGTCCTTTTCCTTTGATCCGGGTGAAAATGCCGGGCTGACAAATCCGCTTTTCCTCCGGGCAACCCTGGGCATCGTGGACAGTGATAACGACGGCATGGACGACGGCTGGGAACTTTGGCATTTCGGTGAACTCGTCAAACCTCACGATGACGCGGACGGCGACGGACTCACAAACCTTCAGGAATTCCTCCTGG
>JAFIGD010000068.1 GCA_020831625.1 Verrucomicrobiota bacterium
GTAAAGGTACGTTCAAACCGGCAGTTTTAAACCACTTTCAGACTGGCGACGACATCGGGGGACTCTTTTAACACAGGCGGGAATAATCTTTCATATTATAGTGGTCGGTGAATTTACCAAAGGGCAGACCCCAAACGCAGATGTTCTGAATATTTGGGTGAACCAAGGGACGACAGTGGATGTGAATGCCCCCACGATGTCTGTCACCGGAGTCAGCCTCGCAGCGACTCCGGGTTTTTTCAGTTTCAATTCCGTTTGGTCTACGCAGACAGGTAATCACAGCGCCATGTGGATGGACGAAATCAATCTGGCCACATCGGGGGATGCACTGGGACTCATGGTCATTCCCGAGCCGGCCTCCCTCCTGCTGATGGTGTCGGCTCTGGCGGGCGCCCTGGCCTTCCGCCGCCGCTCGCGGCCTTGAAGAACCTCCCGTCCAACGCTGAAAGACATCCCATGTCTTTCAGCGTTGGAACTTGAAGCTCCCCACGATCCGAACCCGGCGGGAAACGCTGTTCCGCTTGTGTCAGCAGACATCAGTGGACACCGGGGGCGAACAGGGATCGGGACCCGTCCCGAATGAAACCAGCTTTAGGTTTTTTGTAACCCCAGGGGCTTGAGCGGATTGCCCGGGGTCAGCGACAAAGGAGCGCAGCCCAGGGAAAACGTGACAAAATATTCCAGGGGCCCGGAGGGGTCAAACGAACCGTTCCGTGTCACATTTGCCCTGAAACATTCGCTTGCACCCCATCCGGGGCGCGTGAATCTTCTCGACGCTATCCCAAGGCTGCGGTCGTGCCTCCCTTGCCTTGGGCTATGCGATTTGCCCCCATCCGGGGGCGTGAGGAGAGAAACCAGTACCTTTCATACGGATCGGCTTCGGTGGCGTAAAGAAACTCCTGCTCCGGCCTGCCAAAGTAAAGATACCCGGCCGTGCGGAACCCCGAAACGTATGAATCATTTTTTGATTACAGTTGAAATTAAAAATAAAAATTATTAATTAGCATTTACACTGATTCGTGAACTGATCCCGAAACCTGAACCCATGGACTAAGAACGAAATGATCGATCCCCCGCCCAACCCGCAAAACCCGGACGTTATGCGATTGTATTTTGAAACCACGAACCTGGCGGCCTTTCCGCCGGACCCCATGATCATGCGGCGCGACCCCGCCAACATCATCCGGGTCGGAGATCTCTTTTACCTGTGGTACACCAAATGTGAAAAAGGCATTCATCACGGCTATGACGGCACCGTGTGGTACGCCACCTCCCCCGACGGCCTCGACTGGACCGAACGCGGGGAAGCCCTCGCCCGCGGCGGAGAAGGCGCATGGGACGGGCAAAGCGTCTTCACCCCGAATATCCTGGTGGCGGAAAACCGTTACTGGTTATTTTACACCGGGGCGCCCAAACCATTCACCAATCAGGGCAATCGCGTGACCAAAAGCGCCCTGGGACTGGCGGTGGCCGACTCCCCCGACGGCCCCTGGGAACGCGTGAGTGGGGAACCCATATTGGAAACCTCCCCCGATCCCGAAGCCTTTGACAGCATGCGGGTGGATGACAGTGTGCTGATCACCCGGGACGGTCTCTACTGGCTGTACTACAAGGGTAGACAATGGGACCGCACCCCCATGGAAACCAAACTCGGCGTGGCCGTGGCCGCGCATCCGCTGGGACCCTATGTCAAGCATCCCGAAAACCCTGTCATCCCGGCCGGACATGAAGTGATGGCCTGGCCCATGGGCCGCGGAGTCGCATGCCTCATCAATTACGTCGGCTCCAGGGACCTGCAGCGCACCATCCAGTACGCGGAGGACGGGGTGAACTTCCGGAAAATCGGAGAGGCCGAGGTGGTCCCTTCCGCAGCCGGTTTTTATCGTCCGGAAGCGTTCACCGACAACGGCCGGGGCGGCTGGCCCGACTGGGGGATTCAAATTCATGAAACGGAAGGCCGCATGCCCACCCTCAGCCGGATCGACTGCACCTGGAAGATATCACCACTCCATACGGACTGATACGCCATCATGGGCGGAAATTTTATACACAGAACAGCTTGACGGTTCCGAATAAAAACCAAACAATAATAATATTTAAATTTGACGTTTGTACCTGAAACGAAATGGAAATCATGTCATGAGTAAAAAACGGAGTGTCGGGATTCTTCTCCTTTGCCTGGTGCCAATCCTGTCCTATGGGGACAGAAGTTCGGCCGAATTGGCCATGAACCGGGCGGTGCGCTATTTTCTGGACCGGGTGAACGAGGAGGAGATCTGGGTCCGCCCTCCGGCCCGGAGCAGACGGATCACCGGGCATGAGATGGTGGATCAGCGGTATCGGGAGGTGCCGGTGGAGGTTCCTGTATTCCGTATGGAGCGTCGCGAGGTGCTGGTTCCGCGCCGTCCGGATTCTGGAGGCGAGGCGGCGGGTCTGGAGCGCAGAACCGTGGAGGTTCCCGGCAAACAAACCGGCACCCGAATGGAAACACGTCTGGTGCGTGACCCCCAGGGCAGCGTGGTCAGAAGGGAACGCAGACCGGTTTACGACACGGGTGGACCTGACGAGTGGCGGCTGGGCCAGTTGGGCCAGAACGCCATGATCGCCACCGCGCTTTTGCGAAGCGGGCATCCGGACGCCGCCGGGGCGGTCGCGCCGATGCTGGATTATTTCAGCGGCCTGCTGCGTGTCAACGGCCTGCCCGACGCAACGGTGGATTTGGCATGGATCGCGGTGTTATTTTCGGAAAGCGGAGACCCGATCTATCAGGCCTTCGTGCCGGATATGCTGGCCAAGCTCCTCATGGCGCAGGTGCGGGAGGGCCCGGGCAAGGGACTTTGGGGGCCCATGGCGGTCAACACCCCTCTTTTGGCCGCTCACTGGCAGCGGTACACGGCGTACAGTCTGATGTATCAGGAACTGGTAGCGCGTTTTGGAGCGGATACGGTGCGGGCAACGGAGCGGCGCCGTTTGGACGAGGCCCTTGCGAATATGGAGCGCGCCCGCATCGAGTTGAAGGCCTACAGTTGGAGTCATTCCCGTCCGGGAGCCAACTGGGCCTGGATTGAACTTGAAGATCCCCTGACGCAGGAACCCATCCGGATGTGGCGTCCGCCCGAATATCTGTTCAATCAAATCAGTGTGGATCTGGACAGCACCTGGCTGGTGTTGTACGCGGTGCGGACCGCGAAAGACCATGGCTTGTTTCCCGCCGCCTTCCCGGCGTTTCCATCCCCTCCGGACGGAACGGGCCGGGGAACTCCCCGGATTCAGGCGCCGCAGCCGACCTCTGCACGCCAAATCCTTCTGGATACGGCGCAGGCGCTGCAACGGAACCGCCACGCCTCCGGCGCGTTTCCGGAAATGAATCTGCATCAACCCGTCAGGGCGTTCGACGGTATCGATTTGTTGCCGGGGGTGCCACTGCCGGCAAACCTCTCTTTTCCGGAACTGGCCTCTCCAGTAACGCTGGTTTCGATCGCGCAGGGATACTCCGCGATGGTGCAACTCGGCGAAATCCTTGGGTTGGAGGTTCTTCGTCCCCACGCGGAGGCCATGATACAGGCCCGCGGACTTCTGGAGAATCAGTTGGACGCGGCGCTGGCGGGGGACAGGATCCTGACGGGCGGAAAGGATCTGGGCTGGATGAACCTGGCCCTGCCGCTGCTCGACCCCGGCCCGGACATGCCGAACGCGGCGCGAAACCTGCGGGCGGATTTTGCGGCGCATCTTTTGCGTCAGCAAAGCCGGGACAGCACCTGGAGCCCTTCGCAGCATTCTGATGTGTGGATACCGTCCGTCACCCGCGCCCGCATCCTCTCCCTCCCCTCTTCAGCGCATGACACGCGCATGTTTGACCACGCACAGGCCTTCACGCCTTTCCCGCTGCTGGAGGGAAATTCAACGCATAACCGGGCCCGTCTCATTGAACGGTACGGCCTGGCTCAACCGGTGATGAGCACTGCGGCCGCGGTGCTGCTGCTGGCGGAGGAACTTCGCGGTCACCGGGAGTCGGAGAGTGAAGCCCTTTGATTGAAACCCCCTGAAGGAAAAACAGATGCATCACTCAGACTCACCGAATTTTTCACCATCCCGCCGCGATTTTTTCAAGCGGGCGGGGGTTTTAGCCGCAGCGGGGGCGGCGCTGCCGGGAATGGCGCTTGATCAAGGCCCCCACATCATCCGCGGGAGAGGCGTCGGCAAAGCGAAAAACATCATTTTTATGGTTTCCGACGGCATGAGTTCCGGAACCTTGAGCATGGCCGATCAGTTGCGTGTTCTCATGGAGGGCCGGTCGTCGAACTGGATCCGTTCCTACCGGGAACGGCCTGTTCAGCGGGCGCTGATGGACACCTCCTCGGCAAATAATCTTGTCACCGACTCCGCCGCGGCATCTTCGGTTTGGGGATGTGGCCAAAAAATGTTGAACGGGAGAGTCAACACCACTCCAGACGGGGATGCGTTGGATCCGATTCTCCTTATTGCCCGCCGCAACGGACTCCGAACGGGTTTGGTGACCACGACGACAGTGACCCACGCCACCCCCGCCGGATTTGCCGCGAACGGTCCGAACCGCGGCGATCAGCCCGGCTTTGCCGTCCAGTATTTTGAACGCGGATATGATGTGATCCTCGGAGGGGGACGGAATCTGTTTTCTCCCGCGGCCCGGGAGGACCGGCGCGATCTGATCTCGGAGTTTGAACAGGGCGGGCACACGGTGATCAGCACCCGCAACGAGCTGCTCAGCACCCGTCCGGCTCACGGTAAGATGCTGGGGCTCTTTGCCCCGGGCAATCTCCCTTATGAAATTGACCGCTTAAACCACGAGGTCAGCAAAGAAGAGATCCCTTCACTCGCCGAGATGACATCCGCCGCGCTGGAACTGTTGTCACAGGATGACGCCGGGTTCCTCGTGCAGATTGAAGGCGCGCGCGTGGATCATGCCGCCCACACAAACGATATCAGCGGCTTGCTTTTCGACCAGCTCGCCTTTGATGACGCAATCGGTGTCGCGCTCGATTTTTGCGAACGTCATCCCGACACCCTTCTTATCTTCACAACCGACCACGGGAATGCCAATCCGGGTCTGGAGGACGGCGGCCGCAAGGGGGAAAACACGCTGGCACACGTAGGCCGTTTCACAGGGTCCATGTCCTCGATGAACGCCAGTTGGGGAGATCCCGAACAGGCCGGCACCGGGAACATCCGCAAGAATTTTTATCAGACCACCCGGGTGGAAATCACCGACAAACAGGCCGGAATCATTCTCGCCCAACTTCGGGGAGAATGGGTGACCCCATACCGCGGAATCGGCAATACCCCGGGGGTCGTCGGACAAATCCTTGCGGAGCACCTGCGAATCAGCTGGATCGGAGGCTCCCACACGTCCGACCATGTGGAACTTGCCGCAATGGGGCCGGGAAGCGAACGGATCAAACCGTTTGTCGACAATACCGACCTGTTCACACTCATGGTGGAATCCCTGGGTCTGCGGTTAAACTAGTTTTCTGTTCTTCATGAAAAATGGAGAACCGATCATCCGTCAGGGTGATGGAGACACTCTTGATATCCCGGTTGACCCCTTCATGATTTATGAAGAGATTCGATCTTGACATATATACCCAAAAATATATACTTTTTTCCATGAAGACAGCAAAATTATTCAAAAATGGCCAAAGCCAAGCGGTTCGACTGCCAAAAGAGTTCCGACTCGACGGTGAATCGGTCTATATCCACCATCTGGGAAACTATGTGGTACTCGTTCCGAGGCATGATCCATGGAAATCGATGTTCGAGGCAAGCAACCATTTTACCGATGATTTTATGGCTGATCGTGATCAGGGTACACAACCTGCGAGGGAAGGCTTTTAACGGATGCGATACCTCCTCGATACAAACACGTGCATCTATATCATCAAGCGCTCACCGGTTCATGTTTACGACCGCTTTCGGTGCCTTCACGTCGGTGATGTGGGTGTTTCAGCAATCTCTTTTTGTGAACTTCAATTTGGGGTTTCCAACAGTGCGAAACCAGAAAAAAACCAACTTGCACTCACCGAATTTCTCGGGCCGCTGGATGTTTTGGATTTCCCCTCGGGAGCCTCTCGCATATACGGTGAAATCCGGGCCTGCCTCCAACGTGCCGGAACTCCGATAGGAAACTATGACATGCTGATCGCTGCACATGCCCTGTATCAAGGATTGACTCTGGTTACAAATAACACCAAAGAATTCAACCGCGTACCGAACCTCATCATCGAAGACTGGATTGAATAACACAATGCAGGCTGAAAAATGCCGCGCATTTTCAGCCTGATTTCCGGCGTTCAACCCGCGGAATGTTTCCGATACCGCAGGCCCAACAGGCTCAAGCCCACCAGGGCCATCAACATCAGGGAGGAGGGTTCGGGGATGACGGTGGCCGGCCCGGAAACGGTGTCAAGCGACTGCCAGCCCCAGTCGCCATGGTAGGCGTCAATCAAATCCAGGGTGAACACCCGCCCGGGATCATCCGCGATAAGCGCCTGCAACTGTGAGGCTGTGAATGTAAGCTGTTCCCAGTCACTGTTAATATTTTGAGCATTGGAACTACGATTGGCGCTCAATAGAAAATCACCTGTTTTCGCATCGCGCAACGCCACCCCCATGGGAGCGTAGGTGCCATCCACGGTCCCCTGTTGGGAGTTTGCGGGAATCAAGGCTCCAGACCCCTCGCCGGTTGTAATGTTACTGTTAAACCGGTTGCCTCCCCCCAGCATAAAAAAGGTCAGGTCGCTGGTCGGCAAGCCGTCACCGTCTACTTGATCAATGATAAATTCAGGGGAACGCACCCATTCCGTGATATGAGAATCACCAACATTCCCGTGTGACATACCATGGGTGCCTTCATGATTGGCAGGCCAGCCACTCCAGGGTCCGTATCCGAGATCAGGGTCTGCGGAAATGGTAATCCAGCCCTGCATGGTGCCGTCGTCCCAGTTGAACAGCAATGGCGCGCCGGGCTGGCCGGGCCCTGCGGCCATTGTCGGATTCGTTAATCCCGTAAACGCCGCCAGCATCAAAACGACGATTACGTTTTTAACATAAAAATTCCGATTCATCTTCTGCATTCTCATCTGGTTTTTCATGCGCTCGCCTTTTCGTCCGGGTTTGAATTTTGAATGGGAAGGAGCCCGCTGATTCACAGTTCGCTATTTAAACAAAACAGAAAACGAATGTCAAATTTTTTATTTATTTTTTATGAAACCAAAGGCCGTAGCCCACCCTCACCCGGATCGATTGTACGCGGGAGTTTCTGTCCTTCTCAAACGGAGCTGAAATATTCCCAACTTTCATTTTACAGGGCTTCAGAAAATGCGTAAGATATTAATATGAATCTTTTACGTTCGACCCGACCCGCGTTTACAGCGCAATTTTCGAGGTCTGCTGTGGAAAAGCGCGGGTCCGCGCTTTTGGTCACCCTGCTGGTGATGAGTCTGCTTGTGATGCTGACCCTCGGCCTAGCGGCCTATGTGCGTATGGAATTGCGGGCGGTGGTCCAATATCAACTGATGAAGGAGGCGCGGGCGAACGCGCGGCTGGGGGTGGAGCTGGGGGTGGCCCGGCTTCAGGAACTGATGGGGCCGGACGCCCGGATCACAGCGCCGTCGGGCCTCTTGGACACCCAGCCGGAAACGCCCGGACCGGAGGGCCTGCGGCATCCACATCTCACCGGAGTCTGGGACGCCCGTTCGGAAAGCCTGAACGAAACCCCGGATTACAGCCGGGAGGCCCCCTTCCGTCAATGGTTGGTGTCCAACGCCGTGGAGGCGCAGCTCCATCAGTTTAACTTCCCTGAGCAGGGAGCGCTGGCGGATCCCGTGCGGATGGTTGCCCCCGCGGGCGGCGGAGCCGGCGCGGTCCCGGAGGCGGAGGCGGGCAGGCTGCCCGTCCGCAGAGGCGACGAAGTCCGCGGCAAGACCGCCTGGTGGGTGGGCGACGAGAACATGAAGGCCCGCATCAATCTTCACGACGGGCCGGACCGCGCGGAGAACACCCCCCTGGCGGGAGACCTGCTGGCGGGATACGCGACACCCGGCGCGCACGGGATCCGGGCGCTGGACGGCTTCGACTCGTTCGACTCCAACTCGGAATGGACAGACCGTTCGGTGACCCGGGGGCTTCTGGATCTGGTGATTCCGGTAGGCTCCGGAGGGCCCGGTCACTATTTTCATCACCTGACGCCCTACGCGGAAAGCGTTCTGGCCGACGTGACCCGAAGCAGGCTGCGGAAGGATTTAAGTCTGTTTCTGGAGCGGCGGGATATTGACTGGCTTCAGGCATGGGGCCAGAACAGCGTTCCGGACGGGCCCCTCGGGCCCAACGGGGAGATCGCGCTCAGTCCCCCCGGAGACCACGATGTGCTTCCGTGGAAGTTTTTACATCACTGGTACAACATGCACCGGCGGCAGATTCAGCCCTCCCCCCACCTTCCGCTCGCCCATTTGCGGCAGGCTCAGCCGGAGCATCCGGTGAACAACCCCGATTGGAATTCCGGGGTCATGCGGGTGAAACCCGTCATGGTCCGCTTTCAACTCATCGTTTCATATTTCGCCCAGAGAACAAGCGAGCCTGAGGAACCGGGCGGGGAATCCGAATGGGAAATCCGTTTCAACGCCTATCCGGTGGCCACCCTGTGGAATCCGTTTAATGTGGGCATCGAGGAAATGGATTTCAGCGCGTATTTCCATGTATTCCCCCTGGAACACAGTGTCTATTTGAATGACACCAAACTGCAGTTAAGCGGGCATGGAACCCGGGGCGGCGACTGGGCCTGGCAAGACCACGAGATTATGCAGGTGCTCTGGGGCGATACTATAAACACGCCACCCGTGATCCTGGCCCCGGGGGAGGCGAAACAATATCACACGACAAACAGAGGCCATAGATTGAATATGCGGGAAGGCGCCGGGACCTGGCTTCCGGAAGTCCTTCCCGCGGGGTTAAACCGAAGAGTCGCCACCATCACCGCCCGTCCGTCCGACCGGATTACGATTGAGACCCGGGGCAGGACCTTTGAAACCACCGGAATAGAATATCAACAGATCCAGACCACCTTCAGCGTCCGGACGGCGGCGCGGTCCCGGCACCCCGGTCATCAAGGCGGCCGAGTCGCGGAGCAAATGTTCTCCGGGCTGGTGGGCTGGCGGCATGAACAGGTGAACCCGCGGAGCGTTTTTGTCTCCACGGACAATTTCAACAGCCAAACTCTTGCGGAAATAGAAGACATGGCCACGCCCTTTCTCCGTATGGATTTGAGATTGAAAACCCTCGACGAGCCGGCCCTGCCCAATAAAACCTGGCTCCACAACATCCCCGCTTACCCCTACGCCTCCGGAACCTCCACCGGCATGCACGGGGCCCAAATGGACAACTCGGCCTCGCAGGGCTTTTTCGCCCACCCCTATGTGCTGAGTTTCGAGCAGGTGAACCAAATTGAAGGCCTTCTTCCCAACCGCCCCTGGTTCGGGCCGAGCAACACCGCCGCCGGCCTCACGGAAATTGTCGGCCAGGAAATCCCCATGGCGCCGCTGACCTCCCTGGCCCAGCTCCAGCACCTGCCCCAGTATCCCGTTGAAGGCCTGCACCGGAACAACTTGTTTTTCCAGAATCACGCCATCGGCAATTCCCGCGCCCTGCCCGCGCTCGCGCCGGGAGAGATCAAGCGAAGATCCTTCCCGTTTTATTTTGGTCAATATTACCATTGGGTCGGCGGGGACATGTCCGGAAGGACATGGGAAGACCGAGGCGCTTATATCAACGATGAGATTGAGACCTCCACGGGTCCCGCGGCGATCATCGACCGGAGTTACGCCGCCAATCACCTGCTGTTCGACAGCTATTTTTTCTCCTCCATGGCGGCTTTGGAGGGGCCTGTCTTCCAACATCACGGCACCCCCCGAAGCCTCCGCGAAACGGTTGAGGACTTCCACGTGAACGGCGGACCGCTCCCCAACTCCGTTTACCGTCCCCGGCGTCACGCCGACCCCGTCGCGATCGTTGAAGACCTTCTGGACACCTCCGGCAACGCCCGGCCCGACGCCTACCGGAAAGCGGCCGCCTCCATGATGACCGCCGGAGGCTTCAATATCAACTCCACGTCGGTCCCCGCCTGGACGGCCGTCCTCGCCTCCTCACACCTCCGGCGGCCCGTGATCATGCAGGACGGGGTCCCGACCCCCATGGACAACGCCCGCTTTTTGGTCAGCCGCCACACCATGCCCATCGGACCCGCCGCGGGCAACACGGCGGGCGACGGGGCCGCGCGCTGGCGCGGCTACCGGGAACTGACGGAAACGGACATCCGCCAACTCGCGGAGGCCATGGTCCGGCAGGTCAAGGAACGGGGCCCGTTCCGTTCCCTCGGAGAGTTTGTCAACCGCCGCCTCAGCGGCGACCGGGATCTTGCCCTGCGGGGGGCGCTTGAAGCCGCGCTGGAGGACCCGGACGTACTCATCAACCAACACTACCGCAACAATCCGATCACGGCGCAGGATGTGTCGGACGCCAACTACCGGTTTGTCGAGGCGGCCACCGGCTCCCGCTATCAGGGCACCCCCGCCTACATCTCCCAGGCGGACATCCTCAACACCCTCGCCCCTCTCCTCAACGCGCGGTCCGACACCTTTATCGTTCGCGGCTATGGCGAGGTTCATGACCCGGTGAGCGGCGCCGCCGTGTCCAAAGTCTATTGTGAAGCCGTCGTGCAGCGGGTTCCGGACTATCTGGATCCGGCCGACGCCCCGGAAACGCCCCTCCCCGCCCTCACCTCAACCCTGAATGAAACCTATGGCAGACGCTTCCACATCACATCTTTCCGGTGGCTCGATCCCGACGAAATTACCCAATAGGGGAATTCACATGATTCCCGTCCGGTTTCTCATCACATTGGCCCTTTTGGCTGTTCCCGCCTCCTTTGTCCGGGGGCGGGACCAAACGGAACCCGAACCCCGGGTCACATTCCGAATCACCCGCTTTGATCCGGGAGACCGTCCCCCTCCGTCCTACAGCCTGCTCGTGGACGAGGAGCGGGTTCCGGTGGACATCCCCATTCACTATATCGCCGGGCCGTTCACGGGCGTCCTCCGGAGCGGTCTGTATCTCGATTTTTACCGGGAGGACGCGGAATCGCCCGCGGTTACCGTGGAGATCCCGGAAAACCTGCGCGAAGACCTCCTGCTGGTCTTTCTCCCGGGAAGCGAGGCGGGCGAGTATTCGGTACTCCCCGTGCAAACCCCCCGGTCACGGATCAGGGGCGGCGACCGCATGGTTCTCAACGCCTCCGACACCACCGTCGCCATTCAATACGGAGAAACGGACCCCGTGGTGATAGCCCCCGGACGCAGTGGAATGCTGAGTGCGACCGGCATCGACCGGATCTCCAGCGTGCCGGTCGCCATTCTGGAAAAGTCGGAGGGAAACTGGCGCCCGTACACCAGCGAAAACTGGCCCCATGACCCGAGGGTCCGCACCTTCCTTTTCCTCTACCGTTCCAACCGGACCAGACAGCTCACCTTCCACGGTGTTTCCGAACGGATGGATCTGAACTCCCGGTAAGCCCCGCCCGCTCAGGGCTGCACAACGAAGGAGCGGACGGGCGTGTCCGCGGCGCGTTCCCCGCGGTTTGAGCGGGAACGGTCAATCACCGCGGTGACCTGCCAGTAGTAGGTTCCCGCTTCAAGCGCCGGTATCGCGGCGTGCGTCTTACCGCGAACAAAAGCCTCGTGCGCGATGTCCCGCATGGACGCGTCGGAAGCAATGCGAACCCGGTACGCATTGGCATTGTGGGACGGACGCCACCAAAGCGGCGTCTCCCCGCCGGGCTCCACCGCGGCGCCATCCGTCGGCCCCAGTTTTTCAAAAGGCAGCGGCCCCGGCGCACGGTGCTCGTCCGGGTGGAGCCCGATACGGTCAAACGCGATGGCTTCAAAAGGAACGGCGGCGTTCTCCAGTCCGGTCACCGCATCCGTGACGTCTTCGGCGACCCTCTTCAGCAAAGGGGAATCGGGCCGGACCGTGAAATCCAGATTGGCGGGATCCATGAAATGTTCCAGTTCATTTTGCGTCACAAAATTGTTCCAAGTCGGGGTTTCCAGTGCTGCCCCGTCCCGCATCATGTCGTGAAGGTAGGGATAGCGGCCGAGGTAAGGTTCCCGGTCCACCGGCACCTCCCGGTAACGCTGATACAGATTGTGCGGGTGCCGCCGATTGTTGATGCGCCCCACCGTCTGTTTCATGCGTTCCGTGCTCCCGCCGTCAATAAAATTGCGCGGACCGCGGACGGAGATGTTGTTCGCCACAGGTGAGCCGCCACCATAATTGAATTTAATGACCGAGGATGAACCGGCCTTATAGAACACGTTGTTCGTAATCCGGGTGGCGTACATGGTGCCGTCGTCAAGGAAAACGGCCTGCACACCCGGGCCGCCGCGGTGCGCGGAGTCAAGGTGATGGAAAAAATTTCCATGGATGACATTGCCGGCGAAGGTGGGGTTTCTCCCCGCATACACCGCGCCCATGTCGGAGATATCCAGCAGCAGGTGGTTGAACTCATTATACGCGATGCGGTGCTCATTGCCGCTGAAGGTCACGCCCTGGTGCAATCCGTGATGGAGATGGTTGTTCGCGGCGGTGTGCCCCACGCCCCCGAAACGGATGGCGGGATTGTAAAAAGCCATCCAGCGGTTGAAGCAGTGAATGTCGGTGTTGCGGATTTCGTGCGCAGCCGGTTCAAGCGTTTGGCGGTCACCGCCCTCGGCGATCACGCCCCCCACACCCGTGTGATAGATGTCACAACTCCGCACAACATGCCCCTCTCCTCCATTCAGATGAATGGCCGTTCCGCCCAGCATCCGCAGCGTGCAGCCGCGTATTTGCACCCTCTGCCCGCCGAGGACCTCCACCCCGGCGCCGCGGGCGTTTTCAAAGATCAGGCCCTCCACGATGAGATGGGACACCTCATCCAGCCGCATAAAAGGATCGGCCAGCAGGGAAAGTTGAATGAGAGAGTGATCCAGCGGATAGACCGGCAGAAAATACAGCACGCCGGTGCCGCGGTTGATGTAGTATTCGCCGGGCTCCTCGATTTCCTCCAGCAGGTTCACGGCATGATAGTGGGTTTCAACCTGGAGAAACCCCGGCTGCCGGAAGCCGTACATATGCGCCCCCTCCGTCGTGAACGTCTCCTTCTCCGTGTCGATTTCGGCAATGCGGATGATGTCATGCGCCCAGGAGACCCCGAAGATGCCGGAAATGAAAAGATCCTCGGCCTCTGTCCAGCGCCCGGCGCGCCCGGTGTTGTATTTGAAAACAGCGGAGCGGTTGTCGGTGTCGCCATCGCGCGGGCGGCTGCCCTCTTCAAGAATTTCGCCAAGAGGAACCGAGCCTTCGTTCGGCCATCGCGCCACCCGTTGCGGGACACCGTCGACAAAGAGTTCAGCCGGAGCCGGCAGCGGATCCCGTCCCCAGCCCCGGGGGCCGTAATCTCCGAAATCGCGGATGCCCTCCCCCCGCAGGTCCACTTCCTTCACACGGCCCCGGACGGCGGGAAGCAGGCGCGCCAGGACGGATGGATCTTCAACCGCACGGAACGCGGCGGGCGCAAGCACACGGCCGCCATCCAGCACAACCGTTCCCGGCTCTTTGGCCCGATACACCACGGGCGCATCCGGTCGGCCTCCGTCAGCGGCGTTCAGCGTAAAGGCGTCCCCGCGAAAATACCGCCCCGGATGCAGAATCACCGAAGCCCCGTCAAAGGCGTCCGGATTTTCGCGGCGTCGCTCACGCAACACGTCTCGCGCCCGTTCGAGCGTTTGGAAAGGCGCTTCAAGCGAGCCTTGCGCCCCGTCGCTCCCCTCGGGCGCAACGTGGAGGACCCACTCTTCAGCCGTCGCGGAAAGGGCGCAGGCGAGGAGGACGGCGGAAATCAATCGGCGGCGTGGAATCGGCATGGGTCTTATTCTCCTGTTACGCGACACATATATCGCAGTTTAAAATATATTTTTGACACGGCCGGAGAAATAGCGTAACAGACGGGACAAGGCAAATAATTTCCCGGCCTTTTTTCGACATTGTTATTTTATGTGTCGGGTCAATGCATAAAACAAACGCGCACATTCCGGGCTTCTCCCGGGTAAACACAGCTTCAGGAGCGGATGATGAAGAAACGTTTGATGTCTTCCACGGCTTCCACCACGCCCGCGAGATGCACTCCTGGGCCGAAAACGACACCGTGGTGGAGCATATCCCCCTCGATCAGGTGATTGCCCGCACCACCCGTGAAAGTATTCGCTTTATCGAGGAGGCATCGCAAAAAGATCAGCCATTCTTCCTGTACGTGCCCCTCGGGTCCCCCCACACCCCCGTCGTGCCCTCCGAAAAGTGGCACGGCAAAAGCGGAGTCACGCCTTATGCGGATTACATGATGGAAACCGATGACGCCGCCGTGAAAATCCTGGACACGCTGGACCGCCTGAACCTTACCGAAGACACCCTGATTTTCTACACCGCGGACAACGGGTTTTCGCCACAGGCCAACCTCACCGACCTCCTCGAGAAGGGGCACGATCCGAGTTACACCCTTCGCGGCTACAAGGCCGACGCCTGGGACGGCGGCCACCGCGTCCCCTGCGTTGCGCGCTGGCCCGGCGTGATCGAACCCGGCCGCGTTTCGGAGGATGTGATTTGCCACAACAGCCTCATGGCCACCTGCGCGGAGATTCTGGGCGTGACCCTCCCGGAGGATGCCGGCGTGGACAGCTTTTCCATTCTTCCCGTGCTTCGCGGCGACCTAAACGCCGAACCGACGCACCCGTATGTTATTCACCAATCGATCAAGGGTCATCTGGCGATTCGCAGAGGCGACGGCAAATTTCTCAACTGCGAGGGTTCGGGCGGCTGGTCAAAAGGAAGCGACGGCAAGCCCACGCAGCTCTATCACATGGCGGAGGACCGCAAGGAATCCCGCAACCTCGTGGATGAAAACCCCGGACTCGCCGCCGAACTCGCCGAACTTCTGCAAACCGCGATGGACAACGGGCGCAGCACCCCCGGTCCGAAAATGGCCAACGATCCATTCATGCACGACCGCCCTGAGGCTGAGGCGTAATCGTAATCATAAAACAGGATGAACGGGATTTTATCATGAATCCTGTTTATCCTGTTATCCTGTCAAAAAACGGGGAAAGTCCGGTCTACACAGCCGGTTGACCCCGCCGTTCTTGAGTTCACGCCAAACGTTTAAAAAACAATAATTTTATTCTTGCGTATCTTTGTGCTTAAGTGTTAATGCTTAATTTAGTGAGAGAACCATTTTGTGTTTCCCCGTGAATCCCCAAAAACCCCGCACAGGAAAATGAACATGACATCGAAAAAAATTGGTACCCTGATGACCGCCGGAATCCTCATGAGCCTTGGCGCTTTAAGCCATGCCGCATTTCTGGATGTGACTTTCGGGTCGGATCATGATGGATATGCGGGATTCACAGCCACATCCGAATATGGAACCTGGACGGAACAGAGCGATTCGATTCGGAATTTGCAACAGAATTCGCCTTCTACTCCGACCTACTCCAACGCGGCTTTAATGAGAGAGCTTGGCGGCGCCAGCGCCCTGAGCACCGCCGCGGGCAGCAGCTACACCTTCACGAGTGAAATCAGTTCCACAAGCACAAACACAGGCGGGAATGATTTAAACCGCTTTGGCATGGTGATGTTTGCAAATACCGACCAGGCAGCGAGTATCGGATCTGCCGGAATTGCTGTCGTTCTGACTGCGGAAAGCAATTTACGTATCGGCGGAGGAATAAACAACTTTAGTGCTGGTGTAGGTGCTTTGACCGCTTGGACCGGTCAGAGTATAACAAACGGCAGCTTCACCCTTGAATCCGCGGTTTCATTTACCGCAACAGACGCGAATATTATCTTTACTCTGACCGACGGTACATTACACTCGCAAACCCTCACCCATACGATTGCCCGCACGAGCCTCAACCTGGGTGATTTTCATGGGTTCGGCACCCGCACAGACACACGCAATAATAACACATTCACCATGGATGTGCAAAGCATGCAGATCATTCCCGAGCCCTCCAGCCTGCTGCTGACGGGTGTGGCGCTGCTGGGCGCTTTGGTCTTCCGCCGCCGCGCGCGGGCTTGAGGCCGGTCCGACTCTGAAAGAACGCATACGTCGATTAGAGTTGGAATCGACTGTTCTCCAAACCTCTGAAAAAAGGTGATCCATAAATTCACCACCGAACATTCTCTATATCCTGGCCGATGACTGGGGGTACGGCGATCTTTCCTGTCTCAACGAACAATCGAAAATATCGACCCCCAACGCGGACGCGCTGGCGGAGCAGTGAATGGTGTTCACGGATGCCCACAGCAATTCCGCGGTTTGCACCCCGACCCGGTACGGTGTGCTTACCGGACGCTACTGTTGGCGGAGCCGCCTCAAACAGGGCGTCCTGTTCGGCTACTCCCGGGAATTAATTGAACATGACCGGCTGACGGTGCCGGCATTTCTGCGTTCATCCGGATATCGAACCGCGTGTATCGGCAAATGGCATCTGGGGCTGGGCTGGCGGATGAAAGACGGCGGTCTCGTCCCCCCGGAGCACGTCGGTCTGTCGGATCCGGGAGTGGACTATTCCAGAACGCCGGCATACGGCCCGCACACGGCCGGGTTTGACTATTCGTTTATTTTGCCGTCCAGTCTGGACATGCCCCCGTACTGTTACCTTGAAAACGGACACGTCCTTGACGCGCCCGGAGACGTTTGCGCAGCATCGGCAAGACCGGCCTTTTGGCGGGAGGGAGCCATTGCGCCCGGTGTGGAACACGAAACCTCGCTGCTTGAGTTCACCCGCCGCGCGGAAACGTTCATTGCCGACCATGCCCGGGAAGCCCCCGAAACCCCGTTTTTTCTGTATTGGGCTCCGCCGTCGCCACACACTCCCCATGTGCCCCGCCCTCCCTTCCGCGGAAAAAGCGCCTGCGGAGCGTACGGAGATTATGTGGCCGAGCACGACTGGTCGATCGCTCAGTTGTTAAAAGCCCTGGATCGAAACGGATTGAGGGAGAACACGCTGGTGATTGTCACCTCGGACAACGGCGCCCACATGCGGGGAAACGGGTTTGATATTGAACGCGAATACGGTCACCGCTCAAACCACATTTACCGCGGGCAGAAGGCGGATGTGTGGGACGGCGGACACAGGGTGCCCTTTCTGGCCCGATGGCCGGGCATTATCCCCACCGGAAGCCGGTGCTCCGAACTGGTTTGTCTGACCGATCTTCTGGCAACCTGCGCGGAACTCACCGGACACGAGTTGCCGGAGGGCTCCGGGGAGGACTCCATCAGCTTCCTGCCGCTGCTGAAAGGCGAAAAGCCCCCCGGGGGAAGAAAAAGTCTGGTGCACAGTTCATTTTATGGACACAAATCCATTCGTCACGGGGACTGGAAACTGATCGACTCCCCGGACGGCGGCGGCTTTTCCACCGCATCAAAGACCGTATCAAAGACCGCATCAAAGACTGTGGATTCATCCGGAGACCGCCAACTCTACCACATGAAATCCGATCCATCCGAAACCCGGAATCTTTATGCGTCAGAGCCGAAGTGCGGACGGGAATTGCTCGATCAACTTTTGAAGATTCAATCCCGGCCTTAGCTTTTCAGCGTAACCTGAAAGATCGGACGCTAAAAATATTATTTTTATTCTTGCAGCTCTCCGACCCGCTCGAGTATCATTCGCTGTATACACACCCTTGTGTGGCTTCCGTGAATCCCATGCTGACTCCGAAACAACCAAAAACAGTCCAGCAAACACAGTCCAGGAACAAGAAAATGAAAACAAATCGGCATTTTTCCAACGCAAAACGGCTTGCCTTGATCACAGTCGCTCTTTTTGCGATGCGTTCCGCTCCGCTTCATGCCGCTCCGATCATCACATCCGCCGGTTTTGTGCTGGATGAAGCGAACTGGGACGATCAGGGCTGGGGCAGCCTTGGCTTCGCCTTTTTCGGAGGGAGTTCTAATAGCGCCCAAGTCATTTTGCAGGGAAACAACTTGGAAGGGAATTTCGACATCAATCTCACCGCAAACACGGCCGATGCGCCAAAATCGGGCAGTGTCGCCGTGCAAAACGGTTCGGGCGGCACCGTCACGCCCGGCGCTGTTTTCAATGTCGGTCTTAATCACGACAATCTAGTAAATGTGGGCAACCTTACATTGAAGGCCGGCACGCCCTCCAGCTTCCGCATCGGGATTCTGGTCGGGTCGGCTATCATTCAAACTGAGGGCGACACGCCGGATTTCCCGCAAAGCGTGGGAATTAACGGTGTGGAGCAGGTAGTCGCCAAGCCTGAAACCACCATCGCCCGCGCCGACTGGTATTTCTTTGATGTCAGCAATGCAAGCGAAGGCGACACCTTAACCTTCCAAGCCAGTCGCATCGCCGACGTTAACCTGCATCGTTTCAACCCGGTGAACGGCATTGTGGTGATTCCGGAACCCTCCTCGCTGCTTCTGGTGGCGATAGGCCTTCTGCTCCCGTTGATAAGCTTCCGCAAGCTGCGCAAAAACCGCTGAGGCGGTTGTTCAGCACCCGGATTGATGGTTGAATCCCAACGCAAAGGGTTGGGTTCGTCACCACCGCCCTCGTGGCGGTGGAGCGACGGTCGAAACAACACGCATTTTCAACCTCCCCGCCCCCCCGGGGGGGGGGGGGGGGGGGGGGGGGGGGGGGGGGGGGGGGGGGGGGGG
>JAFIGD010000018.1 GCA_020831625.1 Verrucomicrobiota bacterium
AACAGTGTCCGAGGGCGAATTTGAGAATTCCCCAACCTTATCTCACGGATTCAGGTAATAGCTCACGGATTCAAGTTGCTATAATAAAGGCACCGTTTTTTTAGGGGACCCTGCGGAGGATCATTCCGCTCACGGCGAGACCAGCCGGATCCGCCGGATTGATATGTTCTGCTTTCAAAGTAATCCGTACCGTTCCGGGTGAAAGGAGCTCTACCGTTCCGATCCGGCTTCCGGTTTCGGAAAAATAATCATGGCCGGGGATGTCCGGTTTAAAATCCGCGTGAAGGGTTGCGGGGGTGATTTGACCGGGGACTTCAACGGCCACTTTGTGCCCGCCAACCCAAGGTTTGTATTTTGCGGCGAGCGTGAGTAATTCGATTTGATAGGTTCCCGGAGTGTGCAGAATAAAATCCCAATGAACAGCGCTTTCAGTGTCAAACCAGTTTTGAATGACGCCGGATACATCCACACCGATCCCGCGTTCGGCCTGAAGATTGTGTGCCTCGGCGGCGACGGCGGTGTCTTCCTCTGATGTTTCCGAAGTGTTTCCACATCCTTTTCCGATTCTGACTTCGGAAAGATACGCGGGCAGATGAATGCTGTTGTCCGGCTGTTGGCACGGAATGGAGATGACATCGGGCGATCCTTCGAGTTCCAGCCGGATCACCGAAACCGGAGGGGTGAATGATTCGGGGGAGAGCCGGATGCTGAGCAGATGCTTATCTGTATCCGTTTCATGGGCTTGGGTGAACTCCACGGATTTCAAACCCGCATCCCGGGATAAAAGCGAGGCGCAGACTGTGCGGCTGCGCAGTCCGGCGATTTCCAGCGTGTCTTTCGCTTCAAATAAAAAGAGATACAGCAGATTTTTTTTCGCGGCGGCGCGTCCCCATTTGAAGTGGGTTGGAAACGGCGAGGGGGAGGTTCCGTAAACCGCCTCCCGGTGGATCTCCATCCAATCGCCGACCTCTTTGAGGATCTTCACGGATTCTTCCGGAATGGATCCGTCCGCCCGGGGGCCCACATTCAGGAGGTAATTGGCTCCTTTGGACAAGAGTTCAACCAATTGTCGAATCAGCGTGCCGGATGACTTCCAGTTCTGGTCGTCCCGTTTATATCCCCAGGTGTCGTTGAGCGTCACGGGTGTTTCCCAGTCCCCGGTCACGCGACCGGCCGGCAGTTGGTTGTCCCCCAGGCTTCCGTAGTCCCCCAGACCGTGTCCGATGCGTCCGCTCACCAGGCATTGCGGCTGAATGGATTTGACAAAACGCTTCAGGTTCAAACTTTGTTCTTTGGTGATTTCCTGGGGCACATCAAACCAGATGAGTCCGACTTCCCCGTATTCCGTGAGGAGTTCGCGAAGCTGTCCTTTGCATTTGCCTTCAATGAACCGGTCCATGATTTTGTCCTTCGGGTCATAATCCCAGGTGTTCCCCACCGCGTCCGGGTCCTCCCAGTCATGGGCCTGGCTGTAATAGATCCCCAGGACGAGGCCTTCCGCCCGCACCGCGTCCGCCAGTTCGCGCAAGGGATCTCTTCCGGCCGGTCCGCGTTTCACAATGTTATACTCGCTGACCTTGGAATCCCACATGGCGAAGCCGTCATGGTGTTTGGCAGTGATCACCACGTATTTCATGCCGGCTTTTTTTGCCAAAGCGGCATATTCACGGGCGTCAAAAGCCTCCAGGGTCAGTTTTTCAGCAAACGTTGCGTATTCCTTCAGGGGAATTTGTTCCCGGGACTGAATCCACTCACCGATCCCTTTGGATTCAACCCCGTTCCAGCAGCCTTCGGTGGCGGAATAGATGCCCCAGTGAATAAACATGCCGAACCGCGCCTCCCGCCACCAGGCGAGGGAGTCGGTAAGATCGTTTTGATGTCGGGGTTCCGCGGCAAACAGTGTGCTCATAAAGTGACTCCTGATGTTTTTTGTGAAATTATTTAACGGGCGGGGGATGCGGATGGCGCGTGGAACCATTCGGCGGGCAGCGGACGGGGCGTGGAAAGCCCGGGACCGCTGACCCGCAGATCCGGAACCGTCCCGGCCCACACGAAGGGGCGAATACCGGGTTTGTTGAGCTGATCAACGGAATTTCCGCGGAAATCCGCATAGTGCAGTTCGAAAGGATGCAGACCGGCCTCCAGGGCGATGGACCAGGTTCCGAATCCGTGCGCGGAGGTGCCGGGATACCAGCGGTTGAGCACGCCGGTGTTTCTCCATTGATTTCCCGCGCGGTATTGATCATGTCCCACAAACAGGTTCAATTCATAGCCGGCTTCGATATCCGGCCATACCGCCTCATCCGGGGCGTGAAAGGTGTAGACGCCGCTTTCCGGAATCTGAATGAATCCCCGGTATTGATAGGCATAGGCTTCACCGTCGCTCCCGAGGGGGAAACGGAAGGGCTCGGGAACCCTTTGCCGGTCAACGGGCGTCTGCCCGGGCAGGAACCAGACAAGATCCTTCCAGTTTCCGGTGAAATAGAGGGCCTCCAGACCCGGTTCGAGATTATGGGCCCGCACCGCTTCGAGCATTCGGGTTTTCCGAAACACGGCGCGGGACACGACAGAGGCATGGGTGCTGTCGGCGACCGGCGGTGTTTCCGACACACCGGGCCGGAACGCGCGGGCTTTGACCACGGCCGTGTGCTCCAGTGTGAAAGGGCCGGTGTACAGCGTGGACTGCGGAGTGGGGTCGGTGTTGTCCAGCGTGTAGCGGATCTCGATATTCTCCGTCGCGGAGTGCAGGGTGATTTCGGTTTTCTCCACAAAGACGTCGGCTTCGGGGGCGATCCGCACCGGGTGGATCGGGCGGTAAACCGGATTGAGGTTGTTCAGACCGTTTGCATCCAGTTCAAACGTGAAATCCGCACGGGGAGGAACCGCGGTTAGATCCCCTGAATAGAGCCGCTCGGCACCCAGCAGGGCGCCGCGTCCGGTACCGTCGGGATGCCGGATCACATACAGGGCCTCGGCATCGGCCGAGAGGTTCCCGATCGAAAACCTGGCGGGGATCCGGCGCGCGGTTTGCAGGGAAACGTTCCACCCGTCCGGGGAGGTGATCCGGAAGCCCGCGCGCTCGGCGTCACTGATGTCCTCCGTTTCCGCGAAAGTCATTTGTCCCGGGGCGCGGGGATGCATGGCGGTGAGAGCCGTGTCCTCGTCGACACCGGACCATTCGAAGTCCATCCGCCAGTGCGCGTACAGCCTGCGGCCGCGGGGGTTTTCATATTCCCGCCTGCCGGTCAGGCCGGAAATGCCGAAGGTGTGGAGGTCCAGGTTCACCGCGTCGTCTTTCACAGTGCGGAGGAGGCCCTCCTCCGGGTTCCAGATTAAATCGTCCTCCTCATAGACGTTCCAGGAGCCGTCCGCCGGGGCGGCGGGCAGACGCCAGCGCAGGGTGAAGGTATGGTCGCCCGGCGCTTTCACCCTGTCGGCAACTGCCCAGATATTGGCTTCGCGCGCATAGAAAACCAATCGCCGG
The DNA here is from genome assembly GCA_020831625.1 of Verrucomicrobiota bacterium. GTDB lineage: Bacteria > Verrucomicrobiota > Kiritimatiellia > SS1-B-03-39 > UBA6053 > PXAS01. The sequence continues at coordinate 3,485 of JAFIGD010000018.1, forward strand.
TGGCTCCAGTCCTGTTCTGTGCGCTCCAGAGGGACGGGCGCGGAAAAATTACCGAAGGGACCGTTATAAAAGCCCTCCATAATGTTCATATACGGATCACTGTGCCATCGGGTGTCATGCGGCTCCCGCCAGGACCGCTGCAGCCAGGCTTTGTGCCCGGCGCCTTCCGGGTACCCGTAGAGTCCGGCGTGAAAGAACTGCTGAATGCCGTCGATAATCAAAGGGGATTCGCCGGGGGTGTAGTGGCCGTGAACGCCGTCCACGATAATATCCTGCCCATACGCCGCCATTCCGAAACTGTTGTTGTTGCGGCGGCTTCGTTGACCGCCATAGGATCCGGGTTGGGGTGAACTGAACATAAACCCGTATCCAGCATCCGCCGACCAGCCCTGTCGAACGATGCGGAAGCCGCCGTAAGGCCAGAATTCATCATAAAAAGAGGGGCGCGGGTGGTTCGTGTTCCCGACCGTTGCCATCGCCACCGCGAGGTTTTCATGATCATGCAGGAGATCGGGGACCATCCGCATGCTTTCGCGGCCCCTGGCGGTGACACTGCGTTTGTCTCCCCGGGCTCCGATGGGGCCTTCACCCTGCGGGGTGACCAGGCGAAGCAGGAAGTCCGCGCGGCCTCTTAAATGTTCATCGATGCCGCTGTGGAGTAAATAGGTGTGATTCAGCACGTCCGCCGCCCAGGACAGGTGGGTCCAGGGCCTTCCCATGCGGTGAAGATCGCGGATCAGTCCGGTGGCGGATGCCACCAACAAATACCGGTCATTGTACCAGGGGCATTGCTGGGTTTCCGTGCCGTCCGGAAGATTCTGCGTAAAGGCGGGATCCTCGATATTCCGGCGGCGGCCCTCGCGGAAATACAGTTCGGCCACCTCGAACTCGTTGATCAGCAGTCCGATCAGCAAGGGAATGCCGGTGGGGGTCCAGTTGTGGGTGTTGCTTCGGGTATAGGCGAAATTGACCGGGGGGAATTCACGCACGATTTTCGCGGTGACCCGGGCGAAAACCTCCGGAGGAATCCCGCCGTTTTCCTCCGGCAGAGCTTTCGCCAGCGCGCGCAGGATGCGGAAATAATGAATAACGTTAAAATTTACCGATGCCGCCTGCATGGGGACGTTCACCGGATTGATCTGTTGATCATAGTAGGTGGCGTGGCGGGCCCAGTCGTCCATGTAGCGGACCCATCTGTTCAGATAGCGCCGGTCCCGGGTGTGGAGAAAGGCCAGTGCCAGCGGGGTGAACGCGGCTCCGGTCCTCAATCCCTGCATGTCGCTGGGAAAATTCCGGTCCCCGTCTCCCCGGGCCTCATCCGACCAGTCCACTTCAAACGGTTCGCCCAGATCGATAACGGCGTCCCTCCGTCTGATTTTCCCATCCATCAGCAAATCCGCCGCCGCCATGAAGGGGAGCGAGTTCAGATGTTCCCGGCGCAACAGGGGGGGCGGATACGCGTCAAACCCCGCGACACCCTCGGCGGACAGTTCCAACTGGGCCGAACTGATTCCATAGTCCTCGGGAAACGCCATTTTCCGCATAAAGTATTGTTGAAACGCCTCCAGGGCCTTTTCGTCCTCTCCCTCTTCGCGCAACTCCCGGACCCGCACCAGTTCAGGTCGAAAGCGTAAGTTTGTTCGACGCTGTTGGTCTGAATCCAATAGGATCATGTCGAGGAGACGGGTGGCCGCCGTTGCGGCGTCCGCCGCCTGAAGGTATGGAATCAAAACGGGAAAACTCAGGAGGAAATATAAAAGAAGCTTCATAATGGGTGTTGATTGAATGTGGAGACGTGTGAAACGCTCCTAAAAAACAGAATTCAACGCTGGAGGTCAACAAATAAATATATTTATATTTGACAGGGGCGGGTGGAATTTGTTTTAGTGCCGCCATTCGCTTATGGAGACATATTATATGAGATTATCAGACTATTCAACGCCCGGCGCGTTTACAGGGCATAAACAAATGAGCCGTTTTTTTGCGGTGTTCATCGCGTTCCTCGGCGCGTTCCTCGGCGCGCTTCCGGCCGCCGCTGAATCCTTTGAAGCCTTCCGGGCGGACCGGCTGCTCCTGACCTGGCAACGGGACCCCGCCACCACCATGACGATACAATGGTTAAGCGAGAGACGCATAAATCCCCCGGTTGACGTTGAGCCGATTGACGACGGAGGGCCGCTTGCGCTGCCTTATATCGGGCCGGTGCCCCTTGACGGCTCCGGCGGCTGGACCGGCCGGGGACTGGCCGTGCCGTATCTGGTCCAGATGAACCTCCAGGTTCCGGACCCAAGCGCGTTTTCGGCGAGGGCATGGCTGGGCTGGAACGAACAGGGTGTGGTGGTTTTCGCCGACGTGCGCGCCCGGGAGCGGCATGAACATGAGGAATCGGAGAGACTCGTGCATGGGGACAGCGTGTCACTCTACATGATGGATGACAACAGCCGGTTCCAATTGGTCGTGGCTCCCGGCGGACTGGAGGGGCAGCCGAACACCCGGCACATTTTTCAGGACACGGGCGGCCGTGCCGCGGATGTTGACGAACTGACGGCGGAAATTGCGGTCCGCCACGAAAAGGACGGCAAAGACTACCGGATCGAAATGCTGGTGCCCTGGTCGAATCTGGGGCGCGATAAGGTCGAGGCGGGCATGGACCTCTTTCTGCAGTTTCATGTGATCAATCATGACGGCCCGCGCGGCTCCCCGGACCGCAACTGGGTTTCATTGAATGCAAACAACCCGCGCCATCCCCATTACCGGCACACGAAGGACCGGTTGGCGGCTTTCAGGCTGGCTCCGCCGGGCTCCGCCGCTCCCAAGCTCATTCTTACCGGTACCCGTGTGGAACCCCGCGTGGATGCCCGCGGTGAAGCGGTGCGGGTGCGGGTGACGGGCGGCGAATTTCTCCTGGGGCGAACGGTCCACCTCTATTCCGGGCGGACGCGGATCGCCTCCGGCAGGTTCACCCCCTGGGAACGTCAGGGGCTGGCGACGATCAACGTGCCTCCCCCGCCTGAGGGCCGCCGCTGGGACACCCTGCGGGTCCTACTGGAGGATGACACGCCGTTGGGGGTGGTGAGGATCCCGCACTGGTTCATGCAGCGGTCTCCCGAGCCGGTGCGGGTGCGCTACTGGAAAGCCGGCTCTGATGAACGACACGCCGCCGTGACCCGGGTCAGTCCCGTCGCGCAGTGGAGGAACACGTACACTCAGCGCGTTGAGTTGACCGGCCTGGAGCCTGACACGGAATACCGGTTTCAGGTTGACGGTTATGATGATTACGGCTTCCGCACCATGCCCGCCACCCTGGATGAACCGGTCCGCCTCGCCGTCGGCGGGAACGTCCGCCATAATCAGCGGCGGATGGAGCGGACCAACCGGATGGTCATGAAGCACAGACCCCGCGCCATCATTTGGGGCGGGGGTCTGGCCTATGCGAACGGTGATCCGTCCAATCTTCAGCACTGGCGGGAGTGGTTTGACGCGAACCATAACACCCTGATTGACGGACGGCGTGTGGTCACGCCGATTTTGGCCGCCATCGGAAATCCTGACGTGTGGTCCGGCCACCACTTCCGGAGCAGTGATTACGAGCCGAACGATGCCTGGCGGGAAAGTGTCGCGCCGTGTTTCTATTCGTTGTTCGCTTTCCCGGGCCAGCCCGGTCACAATGTGCTCGATTTCGGTGATTACCTGAGCCTGATCATCCTCGACAGTGATCATACCGCCCCGGTCGGCGGTGAACAGACCCGCTGGCTGGAAGAGGTGCTGGCCGGGCGCCGGCACGTGCGCAACCTGTTTCCGGTGTATCATGTGCCCGCCTATCCCTCCGTCCTGAATTTCGACGACCGGACTTCCGCCGCGATTCGTCAGCACTGGGCGCCGCTGTTTGAACAGTCCGGGGTTCGGCTCGTTTTTGAACATCATGACCACGCCTACAAGCGGAGCCATCCAATCCGCAACGGTGAGGCCGTCGCTTTGGAAGAGGGTGTCGTCTATATCGGCGGAGGCGCCTGGGGGAGCAACCTCCGCGAGCCGCACGATGTCGACGGGACCTGGTATCTGAAAGAGGCCCGATCCATGCATCATGCGCTCATTGTGACCCTGCACCCGACACACACCGAGGTCAGGGTGCACAGTGCGGACGGCGAGCTGATCGATGAAGTTGACATCCCGGTATCCCCGTAGAACATGCAAAAAATTTCTCAGACCATGAATTCACACTCATCACGATCCATATGAACCCTCAGATTCTGTAATATACCCCAAGGAGATTCACCCCATGACACATTCCCAAACCCGCACACACGGAAATTTGACACCCGCGCGGCTGACAGCGCTGGCGGTTTTTGCCGCGGTGTCTCTGTTGAGCCGGCACCGGGCGGACGCCTCAAGCTTTGAGGCCTTCCGGGCGGACCGGCTGCTCCTGACCTGGCAACGGGATCCAGCCACCACCATGACGATCCAATGGCTGAGCGAGGGGCACACGAATCCCCCTGTGGAGGATGTGTCGGCTGAGGACGAAAGCCCGCAGGCGCTGCCCTATGTCGGGCCGGTGAGGGTTGACGGCTCAGGGGGATGGGCCGACCGTGGACTGGCCGTGCCGTATCTGGTCAACCACAACCGCCATGTTCCCGACCCGGAGGTGTTTATGGCGAGGGCCCGGCTCGGGTGGAACGAGCAGGGCGTGGTTGTTCTCGCCGACGTGCGCGCCCGGGAACGGTTTGAACAGGATGAAACGAACAGGCTTGTGCACGGCGATAGCCTCTCCGTCTATATCATGGACGGGAACGCCCGTTTGCAAGTGGTCGCCTCGCCCGGAGGACTGGCGGACCAGCCCGAGGCCCGGTACACCTTCCACGATACAGGCGGCCGTGTCGCGGATGCCGACGACCTGGAGGTGGAACTTGCCGCCCGTCACGCGAATGAGGGGAAAATCTACCGGATCGAAATGCTGGTGCCCTGGTCGAATCTGAACCGGACCGATGTCGAAGCGGGCATGGATCTGCATCTGCAATTGCATGTGATCAACCATGACGGCCCGCGAGGCAATCTGGACCGCGATTGGGCGGCGATGAACGCGGGACATCTTCGCCATCCCCAATATTCGCACCGTGAGCATCAGGCCGTGGCCTTCCGACTCGCCCCGCGGGACGCCGCCGTTCCCCCGCCCATGCAGACAAGAACCTCTGTGGACGCCCCGGGCGACGCGGTGCGGGTGCAAGTGGAAGCGGGCGGGGAGCTGCTCGGTCGAACGGTCAACCTGTATTCCGGGCGGACGCGGGTCGCCTCCGGCGGGTTCACGCCCTGGAGACATCAGACCCGCGCGACGATCAACGTTCCCGCGCCGCCGGAGGGGCACCGCTGGGGAACCATGGAGACCCGGCTGGATGACGGCACGCCGCTGGGGGTGGTGACGATTCCGCAATGGTACATGCAGCGCCCGCCCGAACCGGTGCAAGTGCGCTACTGGAAAACCGGTTCCGATGAGCACCGCACCGCGGTGACCCGCGTGAAACAAGTCGCGCAGTGGCAGAGGAAGTTCACCCAGCGCGTGGAACTGACCGGCCTGGAGCCCGACACGGAATACCGTTTTCAGGTTGAAGGCTACGACGATTACGGTTTCCGCACCATGCCCGCCACTCTGGATGAGCCGATACGTCTGGCCATCGGAGGCGACACCCGCCATAGTCAGCAGTCGATGGAGCGGACCAGCCGGATGGTGATGGAACACAACCCCCGCGCCATCATCTGGGGCGGGGATCTGGCCTATGCCAACGGCGTGGCGTCCAATCTTTACCGCTGGCGGGAATGGTTCGACGCGAACCACAACACCCTGATTGACGAGCGTCGTGTGGTCACCCCCATTGTGGTTGCGATCGGAAACCATGAAATGCGGTCCGGCTACTACTTCCGGCACAGCGACTACGCGCCGACCGACGAATGGCGGGAAAGCGTCGCGCCCTATTTTTACTCGTTGTTCGCGTTCCCGGGTCACCCCGGTTACAACGTGCTCGACTTCGGCGATTACCTGAGCCTGATCATCCTCGACAGCGATCACACCGCCCCGGTCGGCGGTGAACAGACCCGCTGGCTGGAGCGGGTGTTGGCCGAGCGTCAGCATGTGCGGCACCTGTTTCCGGTGTATCATGTGACCGCCTATCCCTCCGCCCGGGATTTCAATGACCGGACCTCCGCCGCGGTTCGCCGGCACTGGGTGCCGCTGTTTGAAGAATACGGGGTCCGTCTCGCTTTTGAGAATCATGACCACACCTACAAGCGGACGCATCCGATCCGAAACGGTGAAGTCGTCTCCCCGGAGGAGGGGGTCGTGTATATCGGCGACGGCGCCTGGGGGGTCGGCCTCCGCAGGGTACACAACGTCGAAGAGACCTGGTATCTCAAGGAGGCCCAATCAATTCTGCACGCTTTCATTGTGACCCTGCACCCCACGCACGTTGAGGTCAAGGTTCACAGTGCAAACGGGGATTTGATCGATGAAGTTGACATCACGGTGTCGCCTTAAAAAAATTAAAAAATAATTTTTGACATTTTTTATTAAATTTCTCAGCCTGTTGAAGAACTCAATTGTTCTTCACCAACACAACCAACCGGAGTAATCGTCATGCAAATCACAAAACTGTGTTCGCCGCCACTGATGCGGTCCCTGAAATCCGCCGCGACGGCGGCATGTATCGCGCTTTGTGCCGCGATCCCCGCATACGGGACCTTAATCTTTTTCGACGACTTTGAAGGAAACACGATTGGATCGGCGCCCGCCGGATGGACCATCGGCGGAACCACGGCTTCAGTCGAGACGGCCGGCCAGTCCGCGGACGGGGCTGCCGGAGATGACAGAGGGGTTCAACTGACGCCAACCGGCGGCAGTATCGGCACTGCGAATCCCAGAATTGAGCGGTCTTTCAGCCAGGGAACAAACAGTGAACCCTTGAGGATTCAGTTTGATTTTATGTACCTAAACAGCGGCATCAGCAATCCAACCATTCAACTGCGCAGTTCGGACCCGGTTCAACCGGGGATCAATTTGGCCATGAAGCATGCTCAAGCTGGTGAAGACGGGGCCCGAGTGAACGAAGGGTCTGGATTCGTGACATTGAACACCGTAATTGATCCAGACATCTGGTACAGATATACCATCACCACAAATGCTGCGGAAGCTTCAGATAACACCTTTGACCTGAGTATTCAAAGTTTGTCCGACTCCAGCGCGAATTACAATTTCACCGGGCTGGGGTTTCACAACAATCTCACTTCCTTTTCCTCGATTCGTTTTGTTTATAACAGCACGAGCACAACTGCAAATGACACTTTCTTCATCGACAATGTTTCTGTTTCTTCGATCCCCGAGCCGTCCTCTTTAATCCTGATGGCTTTGGCGGGGGCGGGATTATTAGTCTATCGCAACAAAAAACGCGGGTAAAACGTCCGCCAGGCCCGTATTCGTCCTGTAAAACCCGGCCTCACCGCCGGGTTTTTCAGTTTCAGATCCCCGGCGATCCCAGGGCAAAGCATTGCTTAGCCCCGGCATGCCACCACCTACATTTCTCATTAGCAACCACAGTATTATATTATGTCTATTCCCCGATTCCTCCGCAGCAACATGCTTAAAAGTATCTTTTCTCCGTCGATATTTCTGATCCTGGCAACGGGACCGGGAGTCTGTCACGGGCAAACCAATCTGATTGTCAATCCGGACTTTGAACAGAGCGGGGCGGGGGAGACCCCGGCGGGCTGGCAGGGCGTTCCCGACCGCATCCCCGATTTGTTCACGACCGTCCAGGATGAACTGACCGGCGGGAAGGCGGGTTTTGTTCAAAACCGGGAGGCGGCCTGGAACCGGATCCTTCAGCGCCCCCGCATTGAAGCGGGAAAAATTTACACGTTTTCCGCCCGGTTCAGATCTGTCGAAGATAACACCACCATCATTGTGTCTTTGCATGATCCGGCGCGGCAACTGCCCGTCGAACAGGGAACCCGCACACTCAACGTGGATGACGGGTGGCAAACTCTGTCCTTTGATTTTGTATCCGGGGATTCCGGCAGACACGAATTGCGTATCCGGAACAGCGGCACGGCTGATTTTTACATACGGGATGTCAGTCTGAAAGAGGCGGGAAAAGAAATACACGCCGCGGGTCTGCGTCTGATTGTTCCTGAAGCGGCCCCCATACCGGGCAAGCTGGATTTAAAGGCAGAGGTGTTGAATCAATTCGGAAATTCCGCGGGTCTGGGCCGTGAAACCGTCCGTTGGGAACTCGATCAGACCGCGCCGGACGCGCTGAACCTCCACCGCGAGAGCGGGAGGCTTGTCATCGGAGACGATCTGCCGTCCGGCACGGAAGTCCATGTGACTGCGGTTGTGGATTTAGATCTCTCTGTCCGGGAAACGGCGAAAATTCAATTTCTAACTCAATCGGCATTCCGCCGTCCGCGGCAGGTGATTTTAACCTGGCAAAACGATCCCCAAAGCACCCAGACCGTTTCCTGGCGAACCGATCTCGAAGTGGAAAATCCGAAGGTGTACTTTACGCCCGGGGACGGATCGGTGAACAGAACGGTTTTTTCAGCTTCAGGTGTGTCCGTGAAATTTGACCGGCAGGCTCCCGATCCGCCCGTTGAGAACACAGTCTGGATCAATACGGTGGAACTGACAGGGTTGACTACCGGCACTCTCTATCGGCTGCGGATTCCCCACGAAACAAGCCCGAAAGACGTTCTGTTTAAAACCGCGCCTGAACATCCGGAAGAAATTGTTTTCACTGTTTTCTCGGACACGCACCGCCTTAGGATGGAAGCGTCTGATCGCGAGTATGTTCGCGGGGCTTTGAGCCGTGTGGCCGAGATCAATCCTGAATTCACCCTCGCGGTCGGCGACCTGTGGTATGCGGACATGCAAAACCACACCGACACGCCCGTGGACCTTTTTGTGGATTTCTTTTTTGACCAATATGAGTCCGCGATGACCGCGCCCGACGGGCGGCTGATTCCGATTGTTCCGGCCGAGGGGAATCATGACGGTAGAAATGACGGTGCTCCCTTTTTCTACAGCCGCTTTCACCTGCCGGCCCCGCACAAATATTACGTTTTCCAATACGGCCCGGATTTGACAATCATCACGCTGAACTCGGGTCACAGCGCCGGCATCCGCGGGGAGCAAACCGAATGGTTGGAGCGTGTGTTGAAGGACCACCGGGACAGCAGGTGGATCATTGTTCAGCATCACGTCAGTCCCTATCCCGCGCACCGTCCCCTGGATGGCGGATGGGAGAGGCAGATGAGGCAGAGCTGGGTCCCCCTGTATGAAAAATACGGAGTGGATTTGGTGATCAATGGACATGATCACGTGTACAAGCGAAGTCACCCGATCCGCAATAACCGGATCGACCACGAAAAGGGCGTGATCTACATTGGCGACGGCCTGGGTTCAACCCGCGCGCCTGACATGGACCGCTGGTTTGTGAAGGATGCCGCCGCCGTCGACAGTTTTTGGAAAGTGACGGTTTCCACGGACCAGGCCACAGGGGAGTCCACCCTCACGGCGGTGCCTGTTTTCCCCTTCAATCCGGAGCATGAGGGGAGTCCGGTTTATTTAAAGAAAAATGCGGACGGTGTCCGGGTAAGATAAATAAAACATACAACGCCAGCGGTCCCAGATAATGAGAGGCTCTGGTTAAAAGAGCCGGATATTGGGAAAATCCGACCGGCAGTCCGGGACCGGTGAGGCGGGAGAGGGCGGTGACGAGGCCCCAGCCCGCCAGCCAAAACAACAGCGGAGGGACCAGCCTGCGGCGCGCGGCCGCCGCTTTGGGGAAACGGTTCCAAAAGGAGTCGGGCGCAAACGGGGGATTCGGATAGAGGAGCAGGGCCAGAGCCACAACCCAATCGACCACGGCGATGCCTTTCAAGATCGTGACGGCGGCTGATTCATTCATCGGTATGCGGAACAGATTCCGGAAGGTCCCGATGATCAGGTCGATAAATCCCGGATGCTCCATCCAGGCCAGGCAGCCGTGAACAAAGAAGACGCCCCCGATTCCCAATTGCAGCAGGCCCATGGCGGCGGGCCGGGTCCAGGCCCGCGTCTTTTCAAACCGCGGTCCCACCGTGAGCACCATCAATACCCAGGGGGTCAAGTAGCGAAGCATGTACGCCGCCGGCATCCACTCACTGAACAGGTGCCCGGTGTTGCGCAATCCTGAATACGACTCCATGAAGATGTATCCCGAGATCAGAATCAGGAGCGGCCAGGCCGGCGCGAAGACAACGGCAACCGCGGCGGCCAGATAGATGGAGACCAGAATCCGCTCCACATAAAAGGCCGCTGAAGCCGGATCATCGAGGTTGTGGAAGGCCTCCATAAACAACCAGGTTCCGAATTGGGTGAATTGATAGGTGAAAACAGACAGGAAGGTCGCCGCGGCGTGTATGATGATGGCGATTCGCAGGAGCAGAGACGCCGCGGCGATTCCCGAAGGGATCGGCACACGGGCTTTCATTGGTTTGAATCCAGCTCTTTCTGTTCGCGGAGGTACAGGGCTCTGCGGTCCAATGTGATTTTAAAATCATCCACAATTTGACCATCAAGCGAAATGGCTTGAATATGAATTTCCTCTCCGGTTATTTTAGCCAGATGGACATGATGATAGCGCTCGTTCACCGCCAGATACCATCGGTCCCGTCCGGCACGGCGCTGCGGCACGCCGCCGCCACCGTCACCGAAGTAGATCAGCCCCCGCTCTTGATTGATTTGCCCCTGATAAACAGGATGGGTGCGTTTGAGGGTATGATCATGTGATTCATACACGGCATCCACGCCGTATCGCTCAAACAGCGGGACCCAGGCTTCCCGTATCGGAGCCATCGCTTCGTATGAGCGGGCGCTCGGATAGTTGGGCTGATGCTGCATCACCAACAGCCACCGCTTCAACGGGCGGAGTTTCGCCAGTTGCTCCTCCAGCCATTGACGTTGATCACCGCCCCGGCTTATTTCCGTGTTCAGCACCAGCAGCGTGGTGGTTCCGCTCAGGTTGCTGGTGTAATAAAAGTCCCTGACACGGTCCGGCCACCAGAAATACTCCAGGAGTTCCGGGTTCACATCGTGATTCCCTCTGGCGGGAATGACGGGAAGCAGACGGTTTTCGGAGGTGGTGGAGGTTTCGGAGTGGTCTTTCAGCCACCAGTAAAATTCGCCCCAGCGCGCATGGTTTGTGTAATCGCCGCCGTGCAACATGGCGACGATATCCGGATGGGTCTCCAGCAATCCGGCCATCAGGGCGTTCACCTGTCTGCGTTCGTTTTCACGGTCGATCCTTCCCCTGCGGGGGGTCCGGCTGTCTCCCACCATGAGAATCCGTATGTCCCGTTCGTCATCCGGGGCGGTCTTGAAGTGGAACTCCTCCGAAGCCGCGCCGTCCGACACCACTGTCAGATAATAAAACGTGGCGGGTTTTAGATCGTTCAGGAACACATTGTGTGACCATGCGTGCATCCCCGCCTTTTTCTCCTCATCCCGCAGGGTGAAGGGGAAGGTGTGCTGACTGGCGAAGTGAACCGGGTATTCCTCCAGCCGGCCCCGCTTCGGATCCGTGGAGAGATAGAGCTTGTTTTCCGATGTTGCCCGGGTGGTGGTCCAGGAAACCACCGCCTCATTGGCGGGATTGTTCTTAAACTGCACGCGGACATGAATCGGCTGAGGGGAGGGTTTCAGTTCTTGAAAATGTGCCTGCGCATAGACCGCCGAAGCGGAAAAAAGACAAAGGCATAAGGTCAGAACGGGGCCGAGCGGTGTCAATAGAAGCCCGGCTGCCGCGGGCGTTTTATTCGGTGTCGGGCGGGCGGGACGTGAGGGGGGATGCATAGTGTACTCCGGGGTGTTATGGTTTGGTTGCTTCAGTTCAGGATCTATCAGTATTCAGGATAAATTCGATTTTATTGACGGGGGTCACGGATTCCCAGGTTGTGCCGATGCGGATTTCGTCCAGTCTGGAAACCGCGGGGTTTTCTTCAATTCCGCGGGCATAGACCCGAAGCCAGTCGGCACGGCGTGTACTGCGGAAGGTTTGGGTGTTCACCCATTGCCGGGGTTCGACGCGCTGATTCTTGCGGAAACAAAGTTGCCTTGCGCGAAATTGATCCAGCCGCCCTCCCATCCCCGGCCGCCGACCGGACCGCCTTCGGCCTGATGAAGCCGGGTTGTTCCGGGCCTGTAATCAAATCCTTCATAGGCAAGCAATTCGGAGCGTGCTGAAGGAGCGAGAAGTAAAAGGAACGCTGTTAAAACCGGTATCTTGTGAATGAGCTGTTTCATGGGGTGCTTCGGGTTGGGGGTTGGAAAGCAACAAGAATATCGAGGAGATGGAGTCCGAACAGGCGCATGATATTTTAAGGGGTTAACTGAATCGTCTCGCCCGCGGAAAGGGTGACGCTGGAGACCGCCGTTTCCGCGCCCCGCGGATATAGAGAGCCTGAGCGAAAGCGGCAGACTCCATCGCGGGATGCGGAAATCTCCACCGAGGTCAGTTTGGACTCCCGCCATGTGAGACTCACCTCGAAGCCGCCGCGGGCCTGAAGTCCCTTCACCTCTCCTTCGGGCCAGGCGGAGGGCAGGGCGGGCAGAAAGCGGAGACCGCCGCCGTGACTTTGCAGCAGCATTTCACAGACGGCGGCGGTGTACCCGAAGTTCCCGTCGATATTAAACGGCGGATGGGTGCTGAAGAGCGAATCGGTGCAGTGCGAGGCAATCGTGCTCAACATGCGGAGGGCATCGTCGCCGCGTCCGAGCCGGGCATACAGACAGGCCAGCCAGGCGGCGCTCCATCCGGTGTGCCCCCCGCCGTGGGCGAGCCGGGTGTCCAGGGTTTTGTTGACGGCCTTCGCCAGGTCCGGGGTGTCGAGGAGATCGATTTGGTGCGCGGGAAACAGCGCCCAGGCGTGGGAAATATGGCGGTGACCGGGTTCAGCCTCCTCTCTTGGCTCCGACCATTCCATCAGCCGGCCGTCCGCCTGAATACCGGGAGCGGGGAGTTTGGAGAGGGCCGCCCGCACACACTCGGTGAAGGGGAGTGTTTCCTCAAGGCGCCCGGCGGCCTCAAGATAGTGGGTGAACAGTTCGCGGATGATTTGCATGTCCATGGCCGGGGAGAGACAGAGCCGGGCGGCTCCGCCGTTGGCCAGGCGGTAGGCGTTTTCCGGGCTGGAACTGGGGCCGCTTTGCAGCAGACCGTCTTCTCCCTCGAACAGGTAGGCCAGAAAAAATTCAACCGAGGGTTGAAAGACCGGCAGCGCGGTTTCGGCGAGAAACCGGGTGTCGCCGGTGTAGAGGAAGTGCTCCCAGAGATGGTCGCAGAGCCAGGCCAGACCCAGCGGCCACAGTCCGGTGGAGGGGGTGTCCGCAGGTGCGGCAAAATGCCAGGGGGTGGAAAGATGATGCAGGACCGCGCCGGGACAGTCGTAGTGATCGCGGGCCGCCTGCCGGGCGGAGGGGAGGGCGGCGCGCATCCAGTCGAATAGAGGCCCCTGACATTCAAGAAGGTTTGCCGGACCGGAGGACCAATAACACATCTGGATATTGATATTGGTGTGGTAGTCGCAATTCCAGGGCGGATCGAGGCGGGCGTTCCAAATTCCCTGAAGGTTCAGGGGGAGGCTACCGGGGCGGCTTCCCGCGATCATGCAGTACCGTCCGAAGTGAAAAAGGTTCTCCGTGAGATCGGGTTCCAATTTCCCTCCGGACCGGAGCGCGTCAAGCTGTTCGGGAATGGTGCGCGGGTTCTCCGGCCGGGGAGATAAACGCAGGCTCACCCGGTTGAACAACCGCTGATGATCCCGGACATGGCGCTCCCGAAGTTCGTCCCAGGTGAAGTCCTCGGCATCGCTCAGTGCCTTCATTGCGGCGGCGGGTGGATCGGTATGCCGATAGTCGGTGGCGGAGGCGATCCGGTATTCAATCACATTCGCGTCCTCCACGATCAGCCATTCGCCCTGTGTTTTCACGTGTCCGTCGGTGTTCGCAACATTCAGGCATGCGCAGAAACGGGTGCCGTGACTTCCGGCCCGGCCGTGAAAAGAGAGGGTTCGCGCTGAGACCGGGGTGCGTTGGCTTGACTCGGGCCGGTCCCAATGGGCCATCAGCGTAAGCGGGGGACCTTCAACCGTCCACCGCATCACCACCAATTGATCCGGATACGAAACAAACACCTCCCGGGTCACCCGGCGTCCTCTGGCGCGATAGTGAACGCGGGTGATGCCGGTTTCCAAATCCAGGCTCCGCTGATAGTGGCTGTACTCGCGGTGGGTTTCCGGTCCCGGTTTGATCATCACCGTTCCCAGCGGCTGATAGGGCTCCACCCGGGAGGGAACCCCCATGAAGGCCTGTTCCGCCAGAAACTCCGCCTCTTCGGCCTGTCCGTTGGCCAGCAGTTCACGCAGGCGGTTCAGGTGAAGGTGGGCCTCCGGGTTGCGGTGGTCGCCCGGAGCGCGGGACCAGATTGAATCCTCGTTGAGGACCAGGCATTCCCAGACCGGGCTCCCGAAGACCAGCGCGCCCATACGGCCGTTGCCGAGGGGCATGGCGTGTTCCCATCGGTCGGGGAATCCGACAGGCTTATTCCAATTCAGTAGATGGGGATTCACAGGGGACATCATTCATTCTCGAAACAGAGTTGCAGAAAACGGGTGAGGACGGGACGGAGATCCAGGTTGCCATGAGACAGTCGAAAGCTGTGGGGGCCACCGGGAACCCGCAAAAACTGGTGCGGAAGGCCTTTCGCTCTGAGAATTTCAACGAATTCAACGCTAAGATCAAAGGCCACGGTTTCATCGGCGTCGCCATGAATGATCAGCATCGGGGGGCTGTTGGGAGAGAGGTGTTCGACGGGAGAGGCCATGGCCCAGGTTTCGGGGGACTCCTCCCGGGAAACGTCGATAAAACTGTTTCCGCCCCAGCGGCGCACATCGGGAATCCCATAGAAGCTGATGATGCCGCTGACATGATTGGACTGATCGGTATACATGCCGAGTTGATTTAATCCGTCGTGTTCGGCGGTCAAGCCCGTCAGCAGGGCCAGATGACCGCCGGCGGAACCGCCCATGACCGCGATGCGGTTCGGGTCAATGCCGAAGCGTTCGTGTTCGGCCCGCAGAAAACGGAGGGCGGTTTTGCAGTCGCGGATATTGTCCGGCCAGGCGCCTTTGATTTTTTCGGATCGCCAGGGACGCCCCTCGTATTCGGTCAGGGTATAACTGATGCTGGCGGCGACCATCCCCTGTCCGGCGATAAATTCGGCGAAGGCCCGTTCGCGCGGACCGTCTTTGCGCCCTGAGGCCCACCCGCCGCCGTGAATGATTAACACCGCCGGGCGAAGCCGGGGGGCGTGTGCCGACGGAGTGTACACATCCATTCGCTGAGCCTGATCCTGACCCATATACGGTATATCGCGTTCGACCTTAACAGGTTTTTCCGTCCGGGATGTGTTTCCCAACGCGGGAGGCGAAAGACTCAGGGCGATCAATGCGGTTGCCATTATGAGGGGTCGGGAATGTGTGTGAAGCATCATGCCACAGGTTTTAGAAGCAGGCGATCTGATTTCAAGCATTAAATAATAAAAATAACATTTGATATTTTTCCGCCTGTCAGTTGTGTTTTAACCACGAATAAACACCAATTAACACGAAGGAAAATCCGGGAAGTTTCACGCGACCTCCTTCGGCTATGGCGGGCAATAGCATATATTCATGGATTGATTCGCTCCCAAACGCGGCCTTCGGCGGAGCCATGCAGCCGTACCGGTTGCCCTCCTTGATTTATCAGTCAGCTTATTTATTCCTCCCAATCGTCGGCGAGGTTTTCGATGCGCGAGACCATGAAGTGCTCGGGTTCATCTCCGCCACATCCCTTCCATCCAGCGCTTTCCCAGTTCCCCCCGCAAGTGGCGCAGCGTGTCCCTGCATTCCTCTGTTTCAGCCAAATTGTGCAATTCCCGGGGATCGTTCTCCAGGTCGTACAACTCCTCCCGATCATTGTGGCTCACCACGAGTTTCCATTTTCGGGTGCGCAGGCAGCGGAAATGATTTTCGGCCGAGAGGATGCTGTCCCGGTGTTCGCCTCCTTTTCCTGAGAAGAGCGGCAACAGGCTGCGCGCGTCGGTTTCCGGCAAAGGCGGAGCGCCGGCCAACTCGCACAGTGTGGGGTTCAGATCGATCAGCTCAACCAGATCATCCACCACCGCGCCCCGGGGAATGCCGGGGCCGGCGAAGAGCATGGGGATTCGAATCGAGGCCTCGTAGGGAACATGTTTCATATAGAGTCCGAAATCACCGAGCATTTCGCCGTGATCGGATGTCATGACGATGATCGTGTTGTCTCTCTGCCCGGTCTCCTCCAGCAGGGCGAGCAGGCGGCCGACCTGGGTGTCGAGCTGTTCGACCACCCCGGAATACTGGCGGCGGGAAAACCGGACCTGTTCGGGGTCATCCATGATAAACCGTTTGCCAACCCATTCCGGCTTGCCGTCGAAGTTCGCCGGAATGGCGTCCGGAACCGCCGCACTGCGATATTTTTGACCATACTCGGCGGGCGGATCGAAAGGATCGTGCGGGCCGAAAAAGTTGACCTGAAGAAACCAGGGGCCGGAACGGTCGACCGAACCCAACCAATCAAGCGCCCGGTCGGCAATGAAAGGGTCCGGATGGTGCTCCGACGGCAGGGGGGAGTCGGCGCAGGCGGCCTCAAACCAGCCCGGCGGCATTTCCTCGCGGCGCAGATCGACCTTGCCATGGGAGAAATTGCTGACCGCGACGATTCCTGGGCGGGAGATGCGCCGCTTACGGTCGTCGTTAAAGGCATCGAGAAGGCCCCGCTTTGCCAGGTAACGTCCATATGGACTGCTTTCCCCGTCGACCGGCAACATGCCCACATCCGTATCAAAGGGGGCGCAGAATCCGACGGCAACATCCCGGGGGCAGCGTCCGGAGGCCCAGGTGATCTTCTCTGGGTGGGCCGGCTTTGCCAGGTCGAGTTTCCCCACGTAACCGGTCCAATACTGATGGTCACGCAGTTGCTGATAGAATGTCCGGGCCGAATGCGGAAGAAAGGAACCGTTGTCGAGGCAGCCGATGCGGTGGGGCTGCATTCCGGTGGCCAGGGCGCAACGGGCCGGCGAGCAGACCGGAGAATTTGTGAAGGCGTTCGTGAACCGGGTGCCAATGGACGCAAGCGCGTCGAGGTTCGGGGTCGACAGCCAGTCCGCTCCCCGGCAACCCAGGTAGTCGTGGCGGTGTTGGTCGGTGCAGATCAGCAAGATATTGGGCTTCATCTATTTTTTCCTTTCGTTATGGGTTCTCAGCGGCACTGCCATGTTCCAGGTGTTGTCCGCAAGGGAATATCCACCGGGTCCATCCGCAGTGGCGGCAAAGAGATGGGTGGGGACCCCGTCCTGAATCAACAGCTGCGGACGCTCAAAGGCCCCCTGCGTGGTCACGGTTCCGTCTGTCCAGCGGATGTTTCGGGAATAAGCTTTGGGGACCGGCGCGAGTTGCCAGTGGATCCCGTCCGCGGAAACGGCGTGGGCGCCCCCGTGATCTTCGCCGGTCAGCAATCCCGTCATGTCATTGAACAGCATGTGAAAGCGGTCATTTTCAATCCACAGGCAGGCGTCCTCGTACGGAATGGAGGCGTCCTGAAAAGTGATCGGGGCGTCGGGACCGATTCTTTCGAAGGGTTCACCCGGCGACGGCGCCCGGGCCGCCCCGTATTGGAGCGGAGAATGCATCCCGGTTCTCGATTTGTAGAGCAGCAGGATTTCTCCGCCGGGCATCACGCAGGGTGCCGGATTCGTGGTCATGTACGAATCCCAGTGATCGGGGCGCACATCCAGGCAGGGGCGGTCCGGCCGCCGCCAGGGGCCGTTGGGCGATGACGCCACGGCCATGCCGATACGCTGGTTTCCCCGGGCCTCGAGTCTCAGCGCCTCGGAGATGCGGTCCGTTGGACGGCCTCCCCGGTGGGTGGTGCCGGTATAGAACAGCAGATACGAGTTCCCGTGGCGGTGAAGGGTCGGGTTGTGCGTCATCATCCCGTCCCAGTATTCGTTCCCGCGCGGCGGGAGAACATCCTCCACGTAGGTATAGGGACCCTCGGGGGTGCGGCTGACGGCATGAACAATCATCGAATTCGTCAGCCAGTTCGGGGTGAACGGAACGCTTTTTTCCCACATGGAGGCAAACATGTGATAACGGTCGTCCTCTCCTTTGATCACCGAGCCGCACCACACCCAAAACCCCTCCCGCCGAAATCCGCCGTCCACCGGCGCGGCAAGCAGGCGATCCGCGAAAGCTTTGTTCAAGCGTCCGCCTCCCGCATGCAGCCAATCGACCGGACACCGTTATTGGCGACGAAATTAAGCAACATTCTTGTATCCGTCATCAACCATCTACATATACAATCAAATTTGTGATTAAAATATAAAAATAAAATAATAATATTTGACTTTGTCTGTTTTCTTTTTCACGGTACACGACAAGGTATCGGATTATCTGTCCAAATTCGAATGCGAGACATTCAATTTCAGGGCGTTGAAACTTAAAACGGAGTGAAAATATGAAGAAGAATCGACGTGAAATGTTTCGTCGCGGATTGGCCCTGATTTTCAGCTTTGGCGCATGCAACGCCCCGGCCTGGACAAATCCCTCCGGCATTGATGTGGCGCGGGCGCCGTTCATCACCGCCGCGGATGAAGAGGTGCACGAACTGGTGATACGCCATGGCGACATGGAATCGGTGCAACGCCGCATCGAGGAGGCGAGGGCCTCTCATCCCGACGCCGTGTTGGTGATTCGCTTGGACGGACGCTTTGTTGTGGGGCAGACTTCCCTGCAACTCGGTTCACGCATGAATCTGCTTCTGGAGCCCGGAGCCGAGTTGGTGGCGGATTCCGAATGGGCGGGCAATGTGATCGAAATACGCGACGCGGAATTGTCCGGTGTGTACGGCCCGGGTCCGGGGCACCCCCTGGCGGTGATCGACGGCAACATGCGGTCACCGGTGGTGATTCGCGTGGTCAACAGCGCCAAAATTCATTTTTCCTATTTGGACATTCGAAACGCGCTGGGGGAGGGCATCCGCTTTCAAGGGCGCGGCGGCGACCGTTTCGGCGAGGCGAGTTCGATTGTCCACTGCCTGATTCGGGACCATAGCGGCTCCGGTGCGCAAATCAGCGACGCGGAACAGTTTGTATTTATACACAACGAGCTGAGATCGAACAGCGGGCACGGGGTTGAGATTACGTCCCACACCTCCGTCGTGGCCGACAACCTGTTTCGCGGGCATGAGGGATTTGGAGTGGTCAGCCATTCCGAGAACGGCACGGTGGCCCGCAACACGATTCACGGCGGAAAGGGCATCCGCCTTTCGGGTCGCAGTCGCTTGAATCTGGTTACCTACAACCGCCTGTTGCGTAACGAGGGCGTGGCCATTGCCGTGGACGGACGGCAGAACTCCGTTTATTACAACGAGCTGGACCGGCCGGATCAGCCGTTCACGATCGGGGGCTGCGACAATATCATCGCATCGCATCGAAACGTGTCC
Source organism: Verrucomicrobiota bacterium (assembly GCA_020831625.1). Lineage (GTDB taxonomy): Bacteria > Verrucomicrobiota > Kiritimatiellia > SS1-B-03-39 > UBA6053 > PXAS01. The sequence goes on from JAFIGD010000018.1 coordinate 23,085, forward strand.
GGTGGCGACGTGGTGGCGATCTTGTGAAATAACCACTATTTCAACCCGCCCACGCGCAGCAACCGCCATACGGATGAGGTGATTGTCGCCGGCATGGGGCGGCGCGATATTGAAATCGACACCGGAGGCCTCACCACCCGCAGACCCCGACAGGACGGAGTGGCGGGGGCGGTTTCCGAGGCGCTGGAGGAACTTCCGCATATGGATTTGGCGGAGGTGCAGGCGCGCATTGAAGAGGAGCGCAACGCGCATCCGGAAGATTATCTGGTGGTCCACCTGCGGGGCATGTTTCTGTCAACCGAAGGGGAAACGGGCTTACACATTCCGGATGATGTGTCGGTGGTGCTGGACGGCTATTTTATGGCGCGCACGGCGGGGCAGGCGCGGATGGTCCTGCTGGAGGGGCGCGGCTTTTCCTCGATGTCCGGCGGATACCTGCACGGTGGCGGCGGCAAAGCCTCTCACGGCATTGACACCCCGGGATCGGCCATACACATCGTGGACGGTGTGACGGTTTCCTCCATGCGGGCGCAGGGGATCAGCACGGTGGCGGATTATCGTCCGCCGCATACGGTGGAGGGAAAGAAACGCGGCCGCGGTGCGACGCGCGGCCGTCCCGTGTTCATGCGTGGAAATCAGGTCGTGAACATCGGGGGGCGCGGCATTTGGGGGCATGTGGTGTCGGATGTCTATTACATCGACAATGTGGTGTCCGATGCCGACAGCGACGGCATTGACATCGACGCGTTCAATAATTACAGCAAGCTTCTCTTTAATGTGCTGCGCGGCAACACCCGGTCCGGTGTTTTCTATGAAGAGGGCGTTCACAGTAATATTGTGTACGGCAATTACATGACCGCCAACCGGGGCCGACACTCCACCGGGATCCTTTACTACTCTTTTCTGGCCCGTCGCGCCAACGAGCAAGGCGATGAAGAGTGGACGCGTTTCCGCAACCGGAACAATGTGACCGTCGGCAACTTGGTGGAGGAGCATCAAACCGGCATGAACACCCGGTACTCGGAGGGCTGCGTGTTTATGCACAACATTTTCCGACACAATGAGACCGGTATCAAATTGGGCTTTAACTCCTTGGGAATCTATTTGGCTCAAAATACGGTGTATGACAACACGGAAACCGATGTTTCGGAGGAGGAGGAACCCCTCAAGCCCGGCGAATTTTATTCGTTTTCATCCTACATGCTGTCTCCATAAGCCAAGTGCGGGGTTCAGATCGATCCGCAAGATATTGGGCTTCATTGTGAGATCCGGGGGTGAGATCCGGGGGTGAGATCCGGGGGTGAGATCCGGGGCACAGGGCGATGCGACCATCGCGGACTTTTTCAGCCATTGTGTAGAATTAAAATAATAATATTTGACAGCCGTCTTTTGCTTTGTCATCGCATCGGTTTAAACAACAAATCGGAGTATGTGTTCGAAAGTGAGGAATTTATGATGTATACGGTAAAAATTATATTGGTTGCGCTGAGTATGAGCTTTAATACAAATGCTTTGGCGTTGGAGCTTCACCTGTCCCCTCAGGGAAAACCGGATGCGCCGGCAACCCGTGAGCGACCTCTGCAAACCCTGGAACAGGCGCGTGACCGGATTCGCCTGCAGCGGGAAGACGGTGTCCCGGTCACGGTATGGCTGCATGAGGGGGATTATGAGCTTCGGGAGAGCTTTGTTCTTTCCGAAGAGGACAGCGGAACCGCGGAGGCGCCGGTATATTACCGGGCCTGGCCGAATGCGACCGCGCGTCTGCTGGGAAGCCGGAACGTAACGGGCTGGCGTCCGGTTTCCTGCCCCGACATGCGGCGGCGTTTCCCGCAATCCGTCCGGGGAGAGGTGATGGAGGTGGATCTGAAGGCGAACGGGATTTCAGGGTACGGCGAATTGCACAGTCGCGGGTTCAAGCGGTCTGGCGTGATACCCGCGGGCATGGAATTGATTTTTAACGGGGAGGTGATGACCCTCGCCCGCTGGCCCAACCGGGGGGAATTTGTTAAAATCGCCGGTTTTCCGGAGGCTCACGCCACCCGGAGTTCCCACGGGCATCCAAAAGGGGCTCTGGAGGGGGGCTTCCACTATGAGGATGATCGTCCATCCACCTGGGAACGGCCGGATGAAGTCTGGATGCACGGGTATTGGATGTTTGACTGGGCGGACACGCATGAGCGAGTCAAGCGGATCGATCCGGAGACACGGCTGATCGAAACCGCGCCGCCACACGGGGAATACGGCTTCCGCACCGGTCAACGGTATTACTATTATAATATTCCCGAGGAGTTGGATGAGCCGGGAGAATGGTATGCGGACCGTGAAAACGGAATGCTCTATTTCCTGCCGCCGGCTCCGGTCGAAGAGGCGGAGGTGATGGTTTCAACCTTGGACGCGCCCCTAATGGATATCCGTGACGCGCGGCATGTGATCGTGAAGGACCTTCATTTTATGGGTGGACGGGGGATCGCGGTTTCTGTGGCCGGAGGCGGGGGGGTAATCCTTGATTCCTGTACCATCCGCAACAGCGGGACCATGGGGATCAGGATAATGGACGGGACCTCCCATCAAATTCGGGGCTGCACGGTTTCGCATACCGGGGAGGAGGCGATGAACGTTCAGGGAGGGGACATGGAAACGCTGGAGCCGGGAAATCATCAGGTGATCGGAAATCATCTGCACAACATGGGGCGCTGGAGTCGATCCTACCGGCCGGGAATTTTGATGCGGGGGGTGGGGAATCGAATTGCGCACAACCTGATCCATGACGGTCCACACAGCGGAATTTCCTTCAGGGGCGTTGATCTGCTGATCGAATACAACGAGATTCATTCGGTTTGCCGGGAGTCGGGTGATGTGGGCGCCATTTACACGGGGCGGTCCTGGACGGCCCGGGGAAATGTGATCCGGCACAATTATATCCATCAGTTGGGGGGGAGAGGCGGCCATGGATCTATGGCGATCTATCTGGATGATATGGCCAGCGGATTCACGGTCTATGGAAATATCATTCACAACGCCCAGCACGGGGTCTACATCGGCGGCGGCCGGGACAACCGGGTGGAAAACAATCTTTTCATCAACATGGAGCGGAGGCCGGTACACGTGGACGGCCGCGGAATCTCACCGATTGCGCATTGGCGCAGGATGGTTCATGCCCGTATCAAAACGGAATTGTTTGAAATTCTGGAATCCTCCCCCGTGTACGCTGAACGCTTCCCGGATTTAGTGAGAATCCGGGAACTCTATGAGCGGGAGGAAGGCTTTATCGGACCGGAGGGGACCGTCATTCGCGGAAATGTGATTGTGGATGACACTCCGATCCATCTTCCTGTCGAGGAGGCCGCGAAGGGGATGGTTGAAGTGGGCCGGAATCTCATCGGGGTGGATCCGGGTATGGTCGATCCGGACCGGGGCGATTTCAGATTTAAGGAGGATTCTCCGGCGTGGGAAATCGGGTTTCAACCCCTGCCTCAGAATAAAACAGGCCTTTCAGGATATATCCGTCCGTGACGGAAACCGTAAAATGATGATGAAACGAAAACGAATCCTGTCCCGGACCATTTCGAAGCGTATGCGCGGAGATGCCGGAAGTTTGATCCCCGGAAGTTTGATTCTCCTGGCGGGAGGCTGTCTGTGTTTCGCGGGATCGGTGTCCGCGGACGCGGGGCCCATGATCCCCCGCGACGCCTGGCCGGCCTCCTGGTTTGAGCATCCGAAAACCGCATCCGAAATGGGCATCACCGAATTTTCCCAGGCTCCGGAATGGGAGCAACGGGAGCGCGAGGGCACGCTGCCGCCTTTGTCGGAACGGCTGCCGGCGGATCCGCCGGTGATTGAGCCGTATGCCGAGACAGGGCGGTACGGGGGATCGGTCCGCACGGCGGGATGGCTGGAGTACTATTTTAATCCGCTGGAGTTTCCGTTGCGCATGTGTCCCGAGGGGGCGACCACCCGTTACAGTCTGGTGAAAGAGGTTGAGGCCAGTGACAATCTCACCACCTATACCCTGCGTTTGCGCGAGGGGATCCGCTGGTCGGACGGGCATCCCCACACCGCCGATGATTATTTGTTTTGGTTTGAGCATGTGTATATGAACCGGGAATTGACACCGGTCCGCTACTCCCCGTTTTATGACAACACCCGGATGCGGGCACCGGATCCCCACACCCTGGAAATTGTGTTTGAGGAACCCAACGCGTACTTTATGCAGCAATTGGCGCACCCCTCGCCCCAGTTTCGGATGCCGCTGCCCGCGCATTACGCCAAGACCTATCACCCTGATTTTGCCGACGGGGAGGAGATAAAGCGACGGACCCGGGATCTGGGACTCATGAGCTGGACTTCGCTTTTTGACGCGGCGGTGATCCGCGGGGTTCACGGAAACAGGGTGTTCGATCTGCCGGTATTACGGGCGTACCGGTTGGAGCGCGTTCACGGCCGGAATTTTTATTACAGGCGGAATCCCTATTATTGGAAAATCGATCCCGCGGGTCAACAGCTCCCCTACATCCGGGAGATTGCCCGCACGGACGGGATTACCCGTGAAATGGCGGTGGCCCAGGCCGCCTCGGGGGCGTTGACGCTTTCGGCCACCTTCTTTCGCTCTTCCGATATCCCGTTTTTGTTGGAAAACGAGGTGCGCGGAAAGTACCGGACGCTGATTTGGAAAAATTATCTGGGCGCGGACACCCTGCTGGCGCTGAACCAGACTCATCCGGACCCCGGAATTCGGGAAATTATCGGCGATGTCCGTTTCCGCCGGGCCTTGTCGCTGGCCATCGACCGTGATGAAATCAATGATATTTTCTATTTCGGTCAGGCGGTTCCCCGGCAGATGTTTGTGGCGCCCATGAGCAAATTTTATGAAGCGGATGTCGCGCGGAACGCCTACGTGGACTTTGACCCGGAGGAGGCCCGCCGCCTGCTGAATGAAATGGGACTGGTGGATTCGGACGGGGACGGTTTCCGCAACCGTCCGGACGGGTCCAGACTGAATTTGATCGTGGAAACCACCGGTGAGGAGGAAACCATGGAGCTGGTGCTGGAGCAATGGCGGGAGGTTGGATTGAATCTGTTTCTCCGGCCCTCCACGCTGATGCTCATGCGGCAGCGGGGGCAGGGGAATCAGTTGCAAATGATCGCCTGGTACGGGGACCGGGTCGGTGACACCCTTTTTCCCGCGGATCCGCGCTATTTTGTCCCCACGGTTCTGTCCGGAGAAGCTGCGACCTGGGGGCTTTGGGCGGTTTGGTTTCAAACCGGCGGGGCCGAGGGAATCGAGCCTCCGGACGAAGCGAAAGAGTTGATGGCCTGGTGGATGGAAATGCGTTCCAGCCCGGACCGCGACCGCCGGATTGAGCTGGGTCGAAAAATCATGCGGAGCCAGGCGGAGAATCTTTGGACCATCGGAACCGTCGGCTTCAGTCCCAAACCGGTGGTGGTGTCGAATCGACTCCGCAACGTTCCCGAACAGGGGTACTGGGGATGGGACACCAAACTGATTCTTCCCTATCACTCCGAAACCTTTTTCCTTGAATCCGAGACGCCGTAACCCGGAAAAGCCGAATGATGAATTACACCATACGCCGAATATTGCTGATGTTCCCGCTTTTGGGGGCGATTTCCATTCTGGTGTTTGTGCTGATGGACCTTCCTCCCGGGGACGCGGTTTCCGCCCGGCTGGACATGCTGGCCATGGAGGGGCAGCCGGTTTCGGAGGAGCTGGTGACCGCTCTCCGCGCCCGCTATCATCTGGATGACCCGCTCTTTATCCGCTATCTTCGGTGGGCGGGGGGATTCCTTCGCGGGGATTTGGGATATTCCATTACGATGGAGCAACCGGTGAATGAGTTGGTGCGGGAGCGGCTGGGCTACACCGTGGTGATTTCCCTCCTGTGTGTGCTGTTCACGTGGCTGGTGGCGTTTCCGGTCGGTTTCTTTTCCGCAATCCGCCAGTATTCCATACCGGATCATGTGTTCACCTTTCTGGCATTTCTGGGTATGGCCACGCCGAATTTTGTGTTGGCGATTGTGTTGGTTCATTATTCCCACAACCTGTTCGGGACCAGTGTGGGAGGGCTCTACTCGTTTGAATACGAGGGGGAGCCCATGAATACGGCGAAGTTTGTCGATATTCTACGGCACATTTGGATTCCCGTGGTGGTGGTGGGGACCGCGGGCACGGCGGGGATGGTGCGGACGCTGCGGGCGAACCTTCTGGATGAGCTGCGGAAACCGTATGTCACCACCGCCCGCGCCAAAGGAGTGGGGCCGATCCGCCTGATCCTTAAATACCCGGTGCGGATCGCCATCAATCCGTTTGTGAGCACCATCGGCTGGCTGCTTCCGTCCCTGTTTTCCGGGGACGCGATTGTCGGGGTGGTGCTGGGCCTGCCCACCATCGGCCCGCTGCTGCTGAGCGCGGTGATGCAGATGGATATGACGCTGGCGGGCAGCCTGCTCATGCTTATGAGCATTCTAACGGTGTTTGGAACCCTTCTTTCCGATCTTTTGCTGGCCGTCGTTGATCCAAGGATACGATACGAATGACTGATTTCCCCCTCCTGCCTTTTAAACCTGTTACCGACCCGGACCGCGCGGACATACCCGCCGATGATATGCCCGCCGATGACATATCCGCCGATGACATATCCGCCGGGGACGGGTCCGCGGACTACACCTCGCAGCGCGTACTGATCCTGCGAAGGTTCCGCCGTCACCGGCCCGCGATGGCGGGCGGGATTGTCCTGCTGCTTTTTTACATGCTGGCGATGTTTTGCGAATTTTTTTCACCCAATCTGCCGACCACCCGGAACCGGGAGGCCGTCTATGCGCCGCCTCAACGTGTCCGGTTTGTCGACGCGGAGGGGCGGTTTTCTGTCCGGCCGTTTGTGTATGCCCACAAACCCGTTGCGGGCACCGGGCTGGAGCGCCGTTACGAACCGGATTTCGACCGGAAACAGCCGCTGCATCTTTTCGTCCGCGGAGAACGGTATCGATTCTGGGGCCTGTTTGAAACCGACCGGCGTTTGTTCGGGTCTCCGGAGGGTCCTGTGTATCTGTTCGGCACGGATTCGCTGGGACGGGATCTGTTCAGCCGAGTGATTTACGGGGCCAGAATTTCTCTGACCATCGGCCTGATCGGGGTTACGCTCACCTTTGTGATCGGTGTGTTGCTGGGCGGCGCGGCGGGATATCGGGGCGGATTCATTGACGCGGCCGTTCAACGCGTGATCGAAGTGCTGATGTGTATTCCCCAACTCCCGCTGTGGATGATTCTCAGCGCCTCGCTTCCCCTGCACTGGTCGCCCCTGGCGGTGTATCTGGGGATCACTGTGATATTGTCGCTGCTGGGGTGGACCGGACTGGCCCGGGAGGTGCGGGGGAAATTTCTTTCTCTGCGGGACGAGGATTTCGTGGTGTCGGCACGGCTGTGCGGCACGAGTGAATACAAAATTATCACCCGCCACCTGCTGCCTCAGTTCACCAGTCATATTATCGCCAGAGCCACCCTGGCGATTCCGGGCATGATTCTGGGTGAAACCGCGCTGAGCTTTTTGGGGATCGGCCTGCGCGCCCCGGTGGTCAGCTGGGGGGTGTTGCTTCAGAAAACCCGGAATTTCGAGGCGGTCGCCCTTTATCCGTGGCTGTTGATCCCGGCCTTGTTTGTGATCGTTGTCGTCCTTTCTTTCAACCTTCTGGGCGACGGGCTTCGTGATGCCGCCGACCCCTATTCCACCATTTGATGCGCGTATGTCCGACTCCTCACTCCTTTTAGATGTACAACACCTCAAGGTCGATATTTGCCGGGACGGGGTGACGGCCCATCCGTTGAACGACATCAATTTCCAGGTGGAAAAGGGGGGCGCCGTGGGGCTGGTGGGGGAAAGCGGATGCGGGAAAACCATGAGCGCGTATTCACTCCTGGGATTGCTGCCTCCGGGCGGGCGGGTGCTTGGAGGCGACATTCTGTACCGCACCTCGAAGGGAGACGTTCTGAATCTGGCCAAACTCGATCCCGACGGAAAAGAGATGCGCCGGATCCGCGGCGGGGAAATCTCGATGATTTTTCAGGAACCGATGACCGCGTTCAGTCCGGTACACACCATATATAATCAGATTGCCGAGTCGATCCGTCTGCACACCGACACTCCCAAGCGTAAAATCAGGGACCGCGCGGTGGAATTGCTTGATCTCGTCGGCATCCCGGATCCGGGGGAGCGGGTGGACTGTTATCCCTTTCAGTTCAGCGGGGGGATGCGACAGCGGGCGATGATCGCCATGGCGCTGGCCAGCAATCCCTCCCTGCTGATCGCGGATGAACCGACCACGGCGCTGGATGTGACCATTCAGGCGCAGGTGCTGCGGCTGCTGAAGGATCTTCAGAAGAAATTAAACCTGTCCCTGGTGCTCATCACCCATGATCTGGGGGTCGTCGCCCATATGGTTGAGCATGTGTACGTGGTGTACGCGGGCCGGGTGATTGAATCCGCGCCGGTCGAAAAACTGTTTTACGCCCCCGGACATCCTTACACCCGGAACCTGTTGCGGTCTGTGCCGCGGTTGGACGGCCCCAAAGTCCCTCTCGCGCACATTGAGGGTTCCGTTCCCGAACCCTCCCGGATTCCGCCGGGCTGCCCCTTTCATCCCCGCTGTAAAGAGAGGGTGGGGCCGGTTTGCCTGCAAAAACTTCCGCCCGCTTTTGAGCTGTCGGAAAACCATACGGCCTGCTGTTTTAAGCACAGCCCGGCCGGGGAGAAGACACCGCATGAATGAGTTGAGCGATGAGCTGTTGCTGAACGTGGAAAATCTGCGGAAATATTTTCCGGTGAAGAAAGGGATCCTCCGGCGGACGGCGGGAGAGGTGAAGGCGGTCCGTGACGTGTCTTTCGAAATCAAACGCGGTGAAATCCTCGGACTGGTGGGAGAAAGCGGTAGCGGCAAAACCACCACCGGCCGTATGATTTTAAGGGCGATTGATCCCACCGCGGGACGGATTCTTTTCCGGCAGGGGGAGCGGGTGGTGGATATCGCCCAACTGGACAAAGCCGGACTCCGGGAAATCCGCAAGGATGTTCAGATGATTTTCCAGGATCCCAATTCGTCCCTGAATCCGCGGATGACCGTGTTGGAGCTGATCGCGGAGCCGCTCCGCGCGCACGGCTGGAGGGAAAAGGCCTGCCGGGAGCGGGTTCGGGAATTGCTGGATCTGGTCGGGCTGCCGCCGGGAGCGGTCCAGCGTTTTCCCCACGCCTTCAGCGGAGGCCAGCGCCAGCGAATCGGCATCGCGAGGGCCCTGGCCCTGTCGCCCTCCCTGATTGTGGCCGATGAGCCGGTTTCCGCTCTGGATGTTTCCGTGCAGGCCCAGATTCTGAATTTGCTGCTGCGCATCCGGAAGGAGATGAATTTGACGTTTTTATTCGTGGCCCATGATCTGGGCGTGGTGCGGTATCTGTGCGATCACGTGGCGGTGATGGTGAACGGAGCCCTGGTGGAAAAAGGTGAAACGGAATCGCTGTTCCGCAATCCCCAGCATCCGTACACCCGGTCATTGATCGACGCCTCTCCGCCTCCAGATCCGCATGCGGACTGGCCTTTGTTTCATCAACCTGAAAAAGAAAGTGTGTAAATGTACAGCCTCACGTTGAAAAATCCCGGGGGGAGGGCGTATGTGCTGATGCCCGGCGCCCTGTTGAACGGGAACCGTTTTGAATCCATACCGGCCCCCTATTTGCCGATGTATCCGGCGAACCGGTCGGGACCGGACATGCCGACGTTGATCAGCAACGTTCCGCGTTTGGCGAAGCGGTTGGATGAAGCTTCCCGGGTTCAGTTTTTCGCCGGGCACATGTCCTGGCCGGCACTGATGTGCTGGCATCCGGACACCCGGGAGGCCTTGTTTGTGACCGCGCCCTCGCATGTGGAGGGCTATGAGGTGCTTTGGGAACTCTCTGAGCCGGAAGGACACGAAACGCTCGGCCTGGTTCTGTGCGCCCCCGGGGCGCGGGACAGCCGTTATGTGCCGATTCGAACGGACGAGCCCGCTCAGGATCCCTGTCCCCCGGGCCTTGACTTCGAGATCCCGGCAACCGTAATCCGTTTCCGGGCGGAGGATTTGCCGTCGTTTTTTGAACAGGTCTTTTCGCTCTGGGCGGAGGCCCTGGGGCAACATGCCGCCCCGGCAAGCTGTCCCCTGTCCCGCGCGGCGGACATCATCACCGGGAAATACGATGAGGAAAACTGGTTTGAGGATTGGGGATTGTATCTGACCGCGCCGGATCCCGACGGGAAATATCCGTATCAGACCGGCTGGTGCGGGGGAGGGATCGCGGCCTATGCGCTGGGCGCGGCTCCCGGGTCTCTGACCCGCCAACGCGCCGCCGAAAATCTGCGGCGGGTCTGCGCCGAATCCGCGACCCCGTCGGGCCTGCTGTACGGCTGCCGCCGCCGCGCGGGCTGGGTTCCTGATTTTGAAGGAGTCACCGCCCCCCCGCACGCGCGGCGCTGGACGCTCACCCGCCGTCAGGGTGACGCGCTTTATTATCTCGCCAAAGATCTGCTCCGCCGCCCGCCCGAATCCGATGACCCGCGCCTCGGAACCGTCCGGAATCTCGCCTCGTCACTGGTCAAATGTTTCTTGTCACAAGCAGCTGACCTCCGTCCTACGACCTCCGACCTCCAACCTCCGACCTCTCCCTGGGGGCATTATCTGGACAACGACACCGGAGAAATTGCGGCGGGCGGAACCGCTTCCGGCGCGGTCATTCCCGGGGCCCTGGCACTGATGCACCTGCTCGACGGCGACGCGGAAATGCTGGGTGTCGCGGAATCCGCCGCGGAATTCTATTTTCAAAACTTCACCCTGAAGGGGATGTGCAACGGAGGACCGGGCGACGCGCTGGGATGTCCCGACAGCGAGTCGGCGTTCGCGCTGATGGAATCTTTTGTCTGGCTTTGGCAGGTGACCGGAAAACCGGACTGGCTTGACAAAGCCCGCGCGGCGGCGCAACAGGCCCTGCTGTGGGTGATGCCTTATGGCTGGCTGTTTCCGGCCGACACGGAATTCGGTCGGCTGGGCATCGACAGCACCGGCACCGTGTTCGCCAACGTGCAGAACAAGCACAGCGCCCCCGGGATTTGCACGCATTCCGGCGAGGGGCTGCTGCGCCTTTTCCGCGCCTCCGGCGACCAACGCTTCCTCCTTGCGCTGCGGGCGCTTGTCCGGGCGCTTCCCCAGTGTCTGAGCCGGGAGGACCGGCCTGTCCACGATCCCGCCGGCCACCCGCTGCCTCCGGGCTGGATCAACGAGCGGGTCAACACCAATGACTGGGACAACAATGTCGGCGGGGTGTTTTGCGGCAGTTGCTGGTGTGAAATCTCCCTGTTGCTGTCTTACCTGGAACTCCCCGGCGTGGTGGCGCAGCCGGACACCGGGCTTGTTTCCTGTCTGGATCACGTACACGCGGAATGGGTGGACCCCGACCGCCATGCTTTGCGGATCACCAATCCCACCCGGTACCCCGCCCGTGTCCGGTTACTCCTCGAAACCGCCGGTTCCGCCAAAAGTACGCCGATGAATCCCGGAGACGTGGAAACCCTTCCGGTTGTGCACCTGGAACCCGGTGAACAAATCATTCTGCGGGTATCTGAGTGCACGGATTTTTCCGGATAGCTAAATATAGTTAATTCCGCTCTTGACATATTCCAACCGAAGTGTGAAATTTAAAAAATAATATTTACATCCTTTACATCGTTGTATCGCATTCGTGAATGCGCATGACCCCTGAACACACCTACAAGGCAGAAAAATGAAAAATACCCATATCACGGCCGCTCTCGCCGTCTTTTTGTCCGCGATCACCACGCAGGCGTCCATTATAACAAACGGCAACCTCGAAACCCAAGTCAACAAAGAAACGAAATCGATCACAGCCGTAGGTACTAACGTATATTTTCTGGACCCGGAACTTGATGTTAGTGTGTCCAGTGGCGTAACCTCCGGTAGTGGCGAAAAAACCGATACGTCTGCAAATGAATGGCTCTGGACACAGATGAATGGAGGTTTCCAGTACAGCGAGACCGGAGGCGTCGGAGGCGGCGGCGCTTTTATTGCCAATGATCAGAGGACAAATCCCCGCGCGGTGGGCTTTTTCGCGGATGACGGCAAGGCGTCGACCGGACTGTACGATTTCTCGATGGATGTGTATTTTGATACTCATGAATCGCGCAACCCGATTTTCAATGTCGAGCTGTATGCCTGGAACGATGGTGATAACAGACCGAGACTGACCATGGGAGGGGCACCACCGGATAACGGCGACTTTGCCTATAACGACAGCCATTTCGGTGATGCCGTCGCGATTCTGGACAATGTGCAGATCGCCTCTGATTCCGTAACCGCCTCGACCTGGACCACGATTTCTTTGGGTTCCTACGATTTAGGGGGCGGCTATGACTTCTACGCCTGGCGGATCGGTGTTGTCGGGGCTGATGGAAATGATGACTACCGCTTTGACAACGTCACCGCGATCCCCGAGCCATCCTCCCTGATGTTGATGGCCCTGGCGGGCCTGAGCCTGTATGGCCTGCGGTTTCGGAAAAACTCCACGCGCTGAATCGCTTCCGCGATCCATTTCAGGACTGGCCGCCCTCCACCAGGGCGGGCGGGATTTTGATGGTTTGAGGCGGTTCGTCGGGATTTTCGATGCGCCAGAGCAGTTGCTGAACCGCCCGTTTTCCGATTTGAGACGCATGAATATCCAGAGACGCGGGAATGGGGGAGAGGGTGGCCAGAATCGGCTCCTCGTTGTTGCAGGAGATAACGGTCAGATCTTTCCCGGGCGTCAAGCCTCTGATATGCATGGCGGAATACAACGCCTGCGCCACCATGTCCGCCTCAGTGAACACCGCGGTCGGCCGCGGTTTCAGGGCCATCAGCGCATCCAGGGTTTCGAGCATGGCCTCCTGATGGATTCCATGCACCCGGCGGGTGATGAAGAGCAGATCGCGGATCAACAGCTCCGCCGTCCCTCCGTTTTCCTGCACGGTGTTTTTAAAGTCGATGCCGCGCTGCTGAAAAAAGAAGTCCGTGTCCCCGCAGATGTGCCCGATGAACGCCGTATGCCGGTGTCCCTGTTGCAAGAGGTATTCCGCAGCCATCACGCCCAGAAGCCGGTTGTCGTAGGTGACCCGGTCCCAAGGTTCACCGGGCTGCGCATTCCGCATCATTTGCACCACGGGCACCCCTTTCAACTCTTTCAAATTCTGCATCGGCCGGGTTCCTCCGAACATCAGGGCTCCGTCCACGGTGGCGGGAAGGATCTTTTTCTTTTTTTTCTGCAGAAACTCCTGATTTAAATGCCGGAGGATGAAAATTTTACCGGCTTTGTTTACGGCGTTTTCCACGCCGTGCAACAGATCGGCATACACGGGAGCGTAAAGGGTCGAGAGCGTGATCCCGGGCACGATTAGAGCGATACGATTGGTGCGTTTGGTTCCGGGCGGCTCGTCAGGGTCTTTTTTTGGCCGTCCGGGAGGGTTATGAACATAGCCAAGTTCTTTGACGGTTTTTAATACAATATCACGGGTCTCCGGAGCGACCCGGGGCAGTCCCCGGAGCGCGAGTGAAACGGTGGAGGGTGAAACACCCGATTTTTGTGCGACTTCTTCAATACTGACTGGCATCCGATGGTTTCCTTTCACGGAATCGTTGCTGAGGTAATCATTCCTGCTGACATAATTCACATACGGTATATCCGGCGAAAATCCCAGTAAAATCGCATATTTTTTTTATATTTTTTCGTCTTGATTTCATGATGAATTTAAATAATAAATTTTTATTATGCCGAGTTTCAGATACACTAAAGCCGGAAAGCAGGGGTTCACCTTAATGGAAATGCTTGTGGTTGTGGTGATTCTGGTCTTGCTGGCGGCGTTGATTTCCGGGGGCGTGAACCGTTCCATCAACCGGGCACATGCCGCCACCTGCATGAGTAATCTTCGACAAATCGGGAATCTGGTTACGATCTACGCGATGGATAACAACGGGTATTTCCCGTGGGCCCGTCCGGCGGAAACCGCTGAAAGAGATCAGGGATGGAACTGGAACAGTTACGGGGCCGCTCCGATCGGCAACCGGGAAGGGTGGAACGGACGGACGTTTGGAGGGGAGCTTCCCTATCTGGCGGGTTATAACGAGGAGGGCGGGATGTCGGTTGAAGAATACCGAAGGCCGGGCAGCCGGATCATTTTCGACTGTCCGGTCGGCGCGGGCTCTGCGCTGGCCGGGGAAAAGGGATATGCCATGAACCGGGTGGTCGGCGGAATCGCCGGCAGAGACGATTATCGACTGACTCTTGCGGGATTGCCGAATCCGGAGAGGGTTATTTTGATTGTGGACAATTCACGCGGCGAGGATCCGGACCCGTATCCGAACACGCAAACGCCGCCCTGGTTTTCGCCCTCAATGTCCGGGTACGCCTCCTGGACGAACACCATCGGGTTTCACCGTCATTCGAACAAAGCGCAGATGCTGTTTGCGGACCTGCATGCCGGCGCCATGTCCAGGGAGCAGGTGACGTTGGACAATATCAGATCGGGGCTCTAAAGACCGGATTCGGGATGCATCCGTCTCGATGAGGCGGAACAGGTGATCTGAAAACCTAAAGGAGTCAGAGATGGAATACCATGTGTCTAAAGAGGGAAATGACCAAAATCCGGGAACGGAAAAGAAACCGTTGTGCCACATCCGGGCGGCGGCCCTGCGGGCGGAGCCGGGAGACTGTGTCACTGTGCACAGCGGGGGGTACCGGGAACGGGTCGATCCACCCCGTGGCGGGCTGTCCGATGAAAAGCGGATCACGTATCGGGCGGCGGAGGGGGAGGGGGTCGCGATCAAAGGATCGGAAATTCTGAGTGGATGGAGGCTGATTGACGGGAGGGTGTGGATGGCGCGGATGCCGAATGATCTTTTTGGCGGGTTCAATCCGTTTGCGAACGAGTTGAGGGGAGACAGGTTTTTTCCGCAGGGACGGACGCATCACAGCGGCGCGGTGTATGTGAACGGTCAGGCCTTGGGTGAAGCCAAAGTTCTGGAGGCCCTTTTCGATGTGGGAGGCGAGGCCTGGTTCGCGAAAAGCGGCGCGTATGAGACGCTTGTTTGGGTCAATCCCGGAGACCGGGACCCGAATGAGGAACTGATGGAGGTGAATGTGCGGCCCTGCGTGTTTTATCCCTCCCGGCCGGGGGTCAATTATTTGACCGTGCGGGGCTTCACCCTGAGTCAGGCGGCCACGCCCTGGTCCCCGCCCACCACCGAACAGATCGGACTGATCGGGGTGAACTGGAGCAAGGGCTGGGTGATCGAAGAGAACACGGTTCTGCATTCCCGCTGCACCGGGCTCACTCTGGGAAAATATTTCGACCGGGAGGACGGGGCGAATGAATACGGCTTCAACGCGCACTTCCAAACCGTGAAACGGGTGCTGGCGCGGGGCGACTGGACCCGGGAGCATATTGGACATCATCTGGTGAAAAACAACCATATCGCCTTTTGCGGTCAGGCCGGTATTGTGGGAGGCCACGGCGGCGCGTTTTGCACGATCACCGGGAACGTGATTCACGATATTCACACCCGGGAGCGGTTCAGCGGGTTCGAGCAGGCGGGGATTAAACTGCACGCGCCGGTGGATACCGAAATCCGCCGGAATCTGATTTTCAACTGCAACATGGGGATCTGGCTGGACTGGATGACCCAGGGCGCGCGGGTGAGCGGGAACTGTCTTTACGGGAACCGCGAACAGGATTTGTTTATTGAAATCGGTCACGGCCCCTGTCTGGTGGACAGCAACGTGCTGTTGTCGCCGACCTCGTTGATCGACTCCGCCCAGGGCGGGGCCTATGTGCACAATCTGTTTGGCGGGGAAGTGCGGCAGCGGGCGGAGGCGGTGCGGAAGACACCCTTTTTCAATCCCCATTCCACGGAGTGGGCGGGAGAGGCCGGGGTGGGGGACGGGGATGAGCGATTTGTGAACAATCTGTTTCTGGCCGAAGGAGGCCTGGCGGGGTACGACGGGAACCGGGAGCCGTTGTCGATGGAGGGCAACGTCTTTCTGTACAGATCGAAGCCCTGCCGCCTGGAATCCGGTGCTTTGCGAATTCCCGAAGCGGACAACCGGTTCGGGGTGGAAACCCGGGAGGGAGGACGGGAACTGCGGCTGAGGATCAAACCGCAATGGCGGAAGCGCGGGTGTCGGCTGGTGCGCGGCGGGGATCTGGGAAAGACAGTCGTGAGCGGACAGGGATTCGAAGCGCCGGATGGAAGCCCGATTGTGTTTGACCGGGACTATTTCGGGGGGGCGCGGAACCCGGATGGTCCCTTCCCGGGGCCTTTCGAATGCCGGGAGGATATGGAAACGTTTCAGGTCTGGCCCCCGGAGGATGATGTGCGCGGGGTGGAGGAGCTTCGGCAGACCGGGACGGATTTCGAGGAGGAGCCGAGATAGCGGTTTCTGTTCGGCATATTGAATCCGGTCAAAGGAAACGCCCCATTTCAGAGCACCCCGGATGGGATTGTGTAGTAATTATAAATATTATATTTTACTTTTGAACTCTGATTGTGTAGATTTGACAGTATCGATCTCATTACATCCTTCTTCTTCTTAAAGACTTTCAGACTCATGCACCGCACTCCTGTCTCCCCGCCCGCTCCGCCGCGATCTATTGGACCTGCCGCCTGGACAACGTCGGTCAGCTCCGGCAGAAAAGCGGTTCTTTTGCTTTTGGGGCACCTCATGGTGAGCGGGTCTGTCGCTTTCGCCGCCGATATCCATGTTGACGGCGGCGGAGGGGGCAGTGGGGATGGATCTGTCGATGCGCCTTTCCTGACAATCCAGGAGGCCGCTGATGTGGCGCAGCCGGGCGACACGATTCTGGTCGCGGCGGGGGTGTACCGGGAAAGGGTGAAGCCGCCCCGGGGCGGAACCGCGGAAAGTCCTATTACCTATAAGGCCAAGGCGGGAGAGAAGGTCGTCATTACCGGTCTTGATCTTTGGAATCCGACGTGGGTGCCCGATACCGGAAATGTGTTTTCGGCGATCCCGGATGAGGCCCTGTTTCAGGATGATCAGTACGTTGACGGCGGGAACCCTTACCGCATTGCGACGGTGGAGACCTCGAACATGGTGGGCCGGAATCACACGCACACGCTGAGTCTCGGCCATGTCGTGGTCGACGGGGTGATGTGGGAGGAGATGGGCCGTAAAGAGGATATGAGGACGAGGATCCGCTCCTGGTGGTGCGACCTCAACACGGGCCGAATTTACATGCATTTCCCGGGGAATAATCCGTCCGCCCATCAGGTGGAGATCACCACCCGGCGGGGCGTTTTCCGGCCCCATCTGAGGGGATTGGGACATATCGTGGTCGACGGGTTTATCATGGAGTACTGCGCCAATCAGTTCCCGCATCAATTCTGGTCGACCGACGCCACGCATCAAAGCGGTCTCATCGGGACGCGGGCGGGCCATCACTGGACAATCCGCAACTGTTTGTTCCGGAGAGCAAAGAGCATCGCCATGAGCGTGGGGCGGGGGGGCACCGCCTCCGGCGTGGACAACGAGGTCCCGAAGCAGTTGCCGCCTCCCATTGCGCAGATCGGCTTCCATCTGATTGAAAACAACGTCTTTGAGTTCAACGGATCCGGAGGAATCCAGGGGCTCGGACACAACGGGGTTGTTGTGTCAAACAATTACTTCCGCAATAACAATTACCTGCAGCATCAATCCCATGAAACGGGCTGTATTAAGTTTCACCTCACCAATGACGCCGTGGTCGAGGGGAACCGGTTTGAAAAAAACAACTGCGTGGCCGTCTGGTATGACAATACGGTCCGGCGCTCCCGGATTTCCGGGAACCTGATCCACGGATCCCGCGGGCCGGGAATTTCCGGGGACGGTATTTTTCTGGAAATGCTGGAGGAGGGTGCCGGGAATGAAATTATTGTGGATAACAATGTGATCATCGGTGTTCAACGCCACGGCATCTACACACACGACGCGTCCCACTCCATCATCACGAACAATCTCATCATGGACAGCGGGAGGGGGGGGCTTCATTTCAGGGATCAAAGCAACACGCGCAAAGGCAACTGTCACAACCACTGGATACACAATAACCTGATTCTGAGAAATCAGAGCCCGATCCAGCTGCCGGTTGACTGGGGGGACAGCGCATACAATAATCAATCCGACTTCAATGTCTTCTGGCCGGCCTCGGAACGATTCGCGGTGACCACACACGGGGATGCGGGGGGGAACCGGAACCACATGATGGCGGCGATTCTGGATGCCTGGGAGAATGCGGGCTCGATCCCGCCCGATCTGAACGGGCTCGAGTGGGAAACGCCGGGATCCATCCTGGGATACTGGACTAACCTTGCCCAGTGGCGGGCGATTCGCGAGAACGATTTGAACAGCGTCTATGCCGACATCCACAGACTGCATTACGATCCGAACACCTTCACCCTGACGATTGAAACCGATCAGGCCCCTTTGCTGGCGGGCGCTCCGTCCGTTCCGGAAGTAAACAGCGACTATTGGGGCAATCCGATCGGTGAGTATGCCAAAGCGGGGCCGTTTCAGAATCTGGCGGCGGGCCTCAACATCCTTCAGTTGTGGCCGGATTATGAGAACGCGATTCCGGAGAGTAACCCGGAAGATACCCTGACCGCATGGAGGGTCACGGGAGAGACGGTTGCGTCGACCGTTCCCTTCGGATTGGAAAGACGGGCGGATTATCTGGGGGTGACCCTGAAGGACGGGACCGGCTATGTCACCGGCATCGAGAGGCCTTTGTCCATTTCCGCGGGGGCGCCGCTCTTCATTCAATTCGATTATTTTCACACGGATTCCGCTTTGAATTCGGGGCTGCAGCTTTCCAATGGATCCCAGCGCGGTATTAACCTGCACATGGCCGGCGCTTCGGGCGCTCCCGCCTTGAATGAGGCGGGGTCGTGGACCACGTTGAATGCGGTCCTGCAACCCGACACCTGGTACCGTTTCACGCTGCTCATTCATCCGCTCGTGTCCGCGATCCATACCTTTGACCTGCAGGTCCAGTCCCTGGATCCCGCGGTTTCTTTGCATAAAGTGTTTCCCTCGCTGCGCTTTCAGACCGAAGTGGAATCGCTCAACACCCTGAAATTTCATTTCAATCTTCCGGCCGGCACGGACGGGGGAGAATATCATCTGGGAAATCTCGTGGTATCCGGTTACCGCTCCGGTTTGGAGTCCCCGTTTAAAACATGGCTGGCGGCGTACCGCGACGTGGGAGAACGGGATCCCGACACGGGGCGGCTGCTTGACGATGCGGATGGAGACGGAGTGCCCAATCTCTACAAATATGTTTTCGGGGGGGAGATCGGCATTCACAACCGGAACCCGGCATCTGAAAAGGTGGAGTATGTTTGGGAAAACGGGTCCTTCATCCTCAGCCGCAGAACGATCTCCATCGAGGACACTGAACAAGTGCTGGGATACAGCCTGGATTTGCAGACCTGGACGGATGTGAGCCTGACCCCTCCGCTCTCACCCGGAGTGAGCCTTGGCGCGGATGTGAACGGTATGCAGGAGATCAGCGTCACTGCGGACCCGGCGTTGACCGGGGATGACAACAGGATCTTTTGGCGGCTCCAGGTGTCGGAGGTGTTCGAGTGAACGGGGAATATCCCGCTTGTAATCCTCCGGGAGATGTATTAGCCTGAATCAAAGTTTTTATTTATTGTTAAGTGAGCATTCAGTTACCGACAGCATCAGGCCGATTATTTTGAATCCTTCTCGCATGAAAGCACTCGAACCCCGAAAATCCGGCTCCGCTCTGCTTATCACCCTGCTGGTGGTGAGCCTGCTGCTGGTGATGGTGCTCTCGTTTACAGCCTACGTTCGAATGGAGTTGCGAACAGCTTCGAACAGAATGACTTTGATCCAGGCTCAGTCAAACGCCAGACTGGGGATGAATCTCGCTCTGGCCCAACTGCAGAAGGCGGCCGGGCCGGATCAGCGGGTGACCGCCCGGGCGGAAATTCTGGACGCCGACCCGGGCAGCCCGGCGGTGACAGGTGTCACCCAACCGTTCTGGACCGCGGTCTGGCACACCGGTGCCGCCGGCCTGGATGTTGTCGACAGCGGCACCCCGCAGCGTCAAATCAGCCTCGGCTCCACCACGCCCACACGCGCGGAAAAATCCGCCTCCGCAACCTGGCTGGTCTCCAATCCCGATCCCGCCGCGCCGCTTGATCCCGCCACGTGGACCGGCGCCCATCCCTCCGCCGTCACGCTGGCGAAAAATCTGGGTGTCGATGAACTCGACGTGGCCGTGCCGCTGGTTGGGGTTCCCAACGGCCGCTACGGCTACTGGGTTTCCGATGAAGGCGTGAAGGCCAAGGTGAACCTGACAGCCTCCACGTTCAATTCCGATGATGCCGCGTTGAGCCAGTTGCACCTGTGGAGTGCTCATGCGCTGCCCATGCATACCATCCTGCCCGTGAACACGCAGGAGGACTTCCGCACAACCCCGCCCGGCGAGCTTGGCAAGGTGCAGAGCCATGCCAGTCTGGCTTTCCTGTCCACACTCGACACCCCGTTGGTACTGAACACTTACAGCCCGGATATCACGACCCACAGTTACGGTGTGCTTTCCGATGTCCGCCGCGGCGGTCTGAAAATAGATCTCACCGCCGCCTTCGAGGATGAAAGCAATTTCAACACCTTTGCCGACACCTACGGCAACGGCGACCGCAGTCTTTACCGTTCCGGGCTGAATCTTCCCAACGACGGGCCGCTCTGGTATTCGCTCTTTTATTTTTATAACACGTACAAGTCGGTGATGCCCACGCCCCCGGGCCTGTCGCCGAACGCGGATCATGCGCCGAGGTCGGGGATCGATATCGCCAACCCGCCGTACACGCTGACCCCCCGGGGGTATCGGATCCGTTATCCAAACGCCTCGAATCCGACGTTTTTAAACGGCCCGCTTCCCATCGTGATCGCCTACCGGGTGGATGTCGCAATCTCGAGTTATCAGGACGGTGCGGGAAACTGGCGACTGCAATTACACTATTATCCCCAACTGGTCGTCCATAATCCTTACAGCGTGGCGTTGAGCTTGCCGGATTTCTGGATCCGGAAAGGATTGAATGCGTTTCGCCACACGGAACTTAACCTCACCGTGGGGGACACCGTGCTGGATTCGATAAATATTAATCAGAATTTGACCGGTGGACGGTTCGGGCTCCGTACGGAGCCAGGAGCGATGGACAGCTTGCAGCCGGGCGAAATACGGGTGTTCGCTCTTGACGAGGATATACGGAAACCCTCCGTTCGGGAAGCGGGAAACTTCAGGGCGTTGAAATCGGCGGGGGATGAGAACGTCTCGGCCGATTTTTATCAATATGTCCAACTGACCGATGAATTCGAAGGGACGATGAATGGTGATGACCTCGTGAAAATGGCGCTGTCCGGATATGGGCACCGCCCGGAGGGAGACAGCGTAAGGGTGGGTTATATGGATTATCAGGTGGGACCGGAGGAAATCAGCTGGCCGCTCAGGAGTAGCGGACGCTACGGGATGGTCCCGGTCGAAGCGTTCGCATCCCCTTTCGTGCCCGGCGTGTGGACCGACCGCCCTGTTTCGGCTTTGGTCACGCCACACCGCGTGCTGGGCTTTTTCGCCCGCCGCAAAGGATTATCCGCTTCAAATTCGCCCGACACGTATACCCACGGCGCCGTCGGTGTTCCGGTCTTCATCGGAAACTCATCGGTGGTGACCCCCTTTGAGGATGAGAGTTCGACCCAATGGATGGAGGTGTTTCTTTCCCCACTCGGCAGCTTGTATACGGACAGCCAAACCGACATCAACACCTTGCCAAGCGGGGAAACAAGCTGGGGCGACCACAGCGTGGGGGAGGAGGTCAGCACGATCGCCCACCGCCATATTCTGCGGGACATCCCCAGTCAGCCGCTCGTTTCCCTGGGCCAGTTTATGCACATGCCCGTGTACAGATTCATAGATGGGACGGCGATCCATAATCATCTAAAAACGGGGTCCATGTTTACGGGCGGCTCGGTCATTCCGGTCAACATCCCCGCCGAAAAAACAGCGCTTGTCCGGGAGTGGGATAATCAATTCAATCAGCGACTGTATATGGACGACAGCTTTCTTGCCAATGAGGCGCTTTTCGACCGGTTTTTTCTCTCCACGGTCCCCCCCGCGCATTTGCAGAGTCTTGACAACCCGCCCGCCTACTGGACGCAGTTCAACGCGGCGAACAGCGGCCCCCGGCTGACGGATGTGTCCACCCCGTTTTTGAATACCCGTATGAAACCCTATTTAAGGGAAGGTCCGGCCCCCGCGTTGGCGGATTTGCGCGATCCGGAACAGGCGGCGGCACACCTCATGCTGGATGGCGCGTTTAACATCAACTCCACCTCGGTCCCCGCGTGGAGGGCGCTGCTTTCGAGTCTGTCGGGCAACCGCCTCGGGATCTGGAACGCGACGGGAGGGACGATGGCCGTCCTGGACGGCACGTCGGTGGAGGACACGAATCCGATTCCCCGCTTCTGGTCGGCGTCCAGCTCGGGCACGCCCAACGCTGCGTGGGACGGCCTGCGGGTGTTGACCGATGCCGAAATCAACGATCTGGCCGAACAGATTGTCAAACAGGTGAAGACCCGCGGACCTTTCCTCTCCATGGGCGATTTTCTGAACCGACGGCTGGGAACCGAGAGCAGCGCGGTCACCCGGGCGGGCGCTCTGCAGGCCGCGATCGACAACACCTCGCCGGATATTAATCAGGCGGCCAAGGCCCGAGGCACGGATGTCACGATGACAGGGGGGAGACCTCCGGTCATTCCGGGAAATCTCCGGGACGCGGCCGGGCGCACCCTCAATACCGCCATTGGCATACCCGGTTACCTTATGCAGCAGGATCTTGTGCAGGCCTTTTCCGCGGTGATGACCGCCCGGTCGGACACCTTTGTGATCCGCAGCTACGGGGAATTCGCCGGCACGGCCGCCGGGGAGCCGACGAAGGCCTGGCTGGAGGCTGTCGTCCAGCGCACGCCCGACTACATTGACCCGTCCGACAGCCAATTAGCCGCGGCGGGGAATGCCACTTCTCCTTACAACAGCGACGGCAGCGCCAATGTCGGGGCTGTTAATCTCCAGTTTGGCAGAAGATACAAAATCGTCCAGTACCGATGGCTCAAACCTCATGAACTCTAACCTCATTTTATTTTTCATGCACTTCATTCTGCACCGCCTGTTTCGGCTTGCTCCGGCTCTGGTTGCCGACATGAAAACATCGGCGGCCCTCCGCCCGCTTTTGGCTCAAGGGGGGGGGGGGAATCGGCGGGCGCGTCCGGTCCTGGCAGGGGTTTTGCTGGTTTTGGGCATGACACCCGCTGTATTCGCGCAACCCCAGGGCGACAGCGGCGGCGTGCATTTTCGCACGCTGGGCTGGGGCGTGGCGAGCGCCGACCTGTACTATTTTGTGGACGGAGAGGATGTCGGCGTGAGAATCTTCGATTCCGTGCGCTCCGGGTTCCACGCGTATCCCAAAGAAGGAAAAATCAGCTTTTATCGAATTGTCAAACATGACGATGACACCCTTGAACGCGTCATCGTGGCTCAGGGAGATTTGACCGGCACCGGGCCGACACCGCTGCTCATCCTGACCAAGAGCAAGACGGACCCGGATAAACTGACTGTGAACGTGATCGCGGATGATTTGGCGGCCTTTCCGGAGCGGACCTGTCGTTTTGTCAATTTCACGCCGGTCGAAATCGGAGTCACCGTGGGGCCGCAAATAGACACCGTTCCCCCGGGAGGCATACGGTTAGTGGATACAAATCTGGAAGAGGACGAACGCACCCGCTACGTCACGGCGTTTGTGTCGGTAAGCGACGATCAACTCTTCCTGACTTACAACAATTGGGTGTTTCGTCCCGGTCAGCGTGTCATGGTGCTTATCCACGTGGATAAAGATGGTCAACCCAGGGTTCTCCGTCTCGTGGACGCCGTGGCGCAGCTCAAGGCACTGCGCCCCCCGGATGATTCCCGCTGATACGCCTGTCCGTTTTTACAACTTTCCCGGATTACAGAAAGGACCCCATGAAGATTAAACAACATCGGATACTGTCGACGCTGATTCTGTGCATGTGCCATACCGCCCGCTTTGCGGTTTTTGCAGGGACGGAGCCCCTGTTCAGTGAGCGGAGGGATGAGGAAAGCGTCACCCGTCTGGCCCGCCGTTTTTTCTCGTTTATCGATTTGGAGCGCGATGAACTTGCCTCCGTGCGGAGCGCATACGGGGAATCGGCCTGGCTTGAGGCGCTGGAGGCTTATCGGGATTTCTTTTTTGAACGCTTAACGGAAATGGACGAACAGCACTGGGGCTGGATGTGGGGGTATGATAATCTCAGCAGGAACTGGGCGGATCCTGAAGTGCCCCCAAGAGCTGAACAGTGGGCGGACGGGGACCGGGGGCTTCCGGGCGAAATCGACTGGAGCGGATTCGGGATGCATCCGGATCAGGAGTTTCACTCACTGCTGCGCGCCTATCTTGCCACCGGAGAAGAGCGGTTTTTGCACACGTGGGCCGATGTGACGGATGACTGGACTCTGCGGGATTCCCGCTGGCCGAATTTAGCGGCCGCCGACCTGAAAGACGCTGATTTCAGCGGTATGAGTTTAAATTCGCGGCTTTATGTGTTGCGGGCTGTCGGCATCAAAGCGCCCGGGGGAGGCCGGGAGGTTCCGGCGACCACTCTGGCCCGTTATCTCTTGCGGCTGGTGGTGGACCAGCAGCCGCACACCGTTCCGTATCTCCGGTCGAATCCGCAGAACTGGACCACGCTGGGGGCGACGGGTATGTTGGTCTCCGGAGTTCTGTTGGACCGGCTGGGATTCAAGCCGGGAGAACGGTACACCCGGGAGGGATTGCGTCTTGTCGAATCCCAGGGAGCCACTCAACAGTTGCCGGACGGCGTGGATCAGGAACAGAATCTGCACTACATGAAACATTATGTGGAATACACCACCGGACCGGTTTCGGGCCTGATCAGGGATCTGTATCCGGATCTCCGCCCGGAAGCGTGGCTGGAGGAACTGGAGCATCACGGAAACCTGCGCATGCAATTCGCCCTGCGCATGTTGACTCCGCGCGGGCGTTACAGCCCCGGAAACCGCCGGGACACCCGGGACCGGGCCGGGGAGGCCTATCGCGCAATGCACCATGCCCCCGCGGTTTTGGAGAATGAAAACAACCGCCGCATTCTCGATTTAACCTGGGGCAGGGACACCCCGCAGCCTGATTTCAATTCCGAAGCGTATCCCTTCGGCGGTTTTTACAATCTGCGAAGCGGTTGGGGCAGACAGGATCAACAAGGGTATCTGTTTACCTCTCCGCAACCCGCGAATTCGACCTGGCGCACCCGGCGGGGGAACAATGTGTTCACCCTCAGCGCCTTTGATCAGGAGCTTATCGTGGCCCGTCAGGTGGGCACATACGATGAGGTGCATTCGCCGGTGCGGGTGAACGACCGTCAGCAGGATTTTCATGCGGTGATTCCCGCCTGGGAGCATCGACACCGCATGACCACCGCCTGGGATCAGCCCGCCGACGGACGCTGGCACGATTCCGAACGCTTCGCTCTGGCGGAGACGACCTACGCCGGTCCTTTCGAGGACATGGACGGAGAGATTTCCCACCGCCGGAAAATTGTTTTTCTGAAAGAGCCGGGTGTCTGGATTGTGCTGGATCATCTTCGGGCGGCGGATGAAGAGCGCAGAACGTTTACGCAGGAATGGGTGTTGCCCGTGCAGCCTGTCAACCCGGGCCGGGCGGGGGCGGATTACAAGGCGTTCACCTTTGACAGCATCCGTCTTGATGAGGCGGAACAGGTGATCGCCACGGAGGATGAGGGCATGGCCAATCTGACGTTTCTTCAAATCGGCACTGGGCCCTTGCGTTTTGAAAAGCGGGAGGTTGAGGTGGAGGATGGGGGATGGTACCGTCCGAAACTTTCCAACTTCGGTTTGATCCGAACCCATGTGGAGGGCGGGCGCGACACACGGCTGATTTCCGTGATCTATCCGCGTCCCGAAGGCGTGGAGGGGTTTGCCTCCGCAGTTCCGGTGATCGAAAACCGCGAAGAGGCCGGGGAGGTTCTCGGCGGTTCGGTTGCAATGCCGGACGGCACGCGCATTGAATTCCGCGACCGGGGGAACGGTCCGGCGGTCATGACGGTGGCGGGACATCGTATCGAGGCGGAATCGGCGCTGGTCGTGACCGCGCCCGACGGCGGGAAGAGCGGATTGATTTTTGGCGCCGCCTCCATGGAGGCTCCGGATTTTGAGTTTACGATCGGTGAGGAGGGCTTTCTGGATGCGATCCCGATTCACCGCCCGATTCAACCGGTTCGCATTGACCCGGCTCAACCGGTTTTCCACGATACGCTCACGGTGCGGTTACGGAGTGACAGTGAAGGGGTGGAGATCCGGTATACCCTGGACGGCACGGAGCCGACGCCCG
The DNA here is from genome assembly GCA_020831625.1 of Verrucomicrobiota bacterium. Classification (GTDB taxonomy): domain Bacteria; phylum Verrucomicrobiota; class Kiritimatiellia; order SS1-B-03-39; family UBA6053; genus PXAS01. The sequence continues at coordinate 49,675 of JAFIGD010000018.1, forward strand.
CTGCCACCCTCTATGAAGAACCGTTTGTTTTGGAGGGAGATGCCGTGGTGAAGGCGAGGGCTTTCAGACCGGGCGTGGATGAGGTTTCGGATGTGATGAGCGGCACCCATGCCACCGGAATCTCCAGAGCCTTCTTTGAAAAGCGCCCGCTGCGGGCCGCGGAGCGTGTGGAAACGGCTCAGCCCGGCCTGCGGTCCGCCCGTTATGAAGGGAACTGGCAGGAGCTGTTCACCGGTCTCGACCGTTTGTCTCCGGTGGGGGAGGCGCGCGCGGAGGGATTGTTTGATCCGGCTCCGGGGCGGATGGACATTCCCTTTGCCCTCCGTTACACCGGGTACATCCAGGTGTCCGAACCGGGGATCTATACGGTTCAGGCTCCCGAAGAGTTGATTTTAAATTCGATCATGGGCGGATATGAGCTTCGGATCTTTGTTGGAGAGAAGGAGTGGTATCCCTCCACCCGCCGCCATGCCTTTGGTCTTTGGACGATAGGCCTGGAGAAAGGGCTGCACCCGCTGAGAGTGGATTACGTGGATTTCCGGGGAGACACCCCCGAGCGTTATAACCGGCCCGGATTCAACGACCTGATTTGGACCGGGGACGCTCCAGAGGTGCGCATATCCGGTCCCGGAACCGTGGAGTTTCGTCAATAAACCGGTCACACCGTATCCCTGAACCGCCCGCCGGGGTGCATGAACTGTGCCTGTTGTTCCGGGAACCGAAGGTGCCTGCCGACACAATCAATTGATAACGGCAGCTCGACGTACACACTCGACCGGATGGTTCTGATACCCGAACCGGGCACGTTGACGTTGGTGGGTCTTGCGGGCTTGGGACAGCTGGCCTCCAGGCTGAAACGCCTCAGATCCTGATCCGGCCGTTTGAGCTTCCACGAAAACCCGGTTTAAAAAACCGGTTTTTTTTGTCAGGAAAATGGAACGGTTGACAAGATACCGAATCCGTGAGGGTTCATTGGTTTTCGATCTGGGTGACGTTGTTAAGATGAAGCGCGTCGAGCAATGGCTGGCCGCCAGCGAATGAGTTTTGAATCAGCAAATTGTCCGTGTCGGAGATGGATGCCATGCGCTGAAATGAACGGCTGAAGGTGACATCGGTGAATTCAAGCCGTTCGACGCCCTGGATTCTAATGCCTGAGTTTTGATCGAAGCCGCAGTTCCGGAAGCGGATGGCGCCATAACGCAGATTATCCGGAAGAGCATGGACGACAATGCCGCTGCAGCCGATAAAATCGCAGTTTTCGAAATCATAGCTGCCCTGGGGGCTCTTGCAGGCCCAGCCGAGGCGGACACCGTTTGCCCGCGGGTTGTAACCCACCAGTCCCAGAACCCGAATGGCGTCATCCCCGCCATCCAGATAAGGGGCCATGTGGTGCGCCCCGGCGAAGGGGTCGTCATTGCAGACCATCAGACAATCCTCAATCAGCACGTCCCGGCAGCCGCCAAGATTGAAGCCGTCCAGCCATTCGGGATTGCTGGCCGGCGGGGAAAGCACTTTGCACCGCGCAAAGTGCAGATGGTCGCTGTTTTTGACATTGATGTTCCAGACCCGGCCGTTGCGGAGGGTGAGGTCGTGGATCGTGATGCGGCTGGAGTTGGTTATAAACAGGGGGGACTGCATGAGCGGGTCATCCGTAGCCACGGGTTGCAGGGATTGCCAGTATTCATTGGCTTGCATTCCGGCGGCGTAGTCGTTGCGCCCCAATCCGAAATTTTCGCAGGAGCGCTGATCCAGGCATCCTAATCCGGAGATGACAACGTTTTCGCATTCATGAAGCCACAGACCGGCACCCGCACGGCGGTTTTCTCCCGGCGCGCCGATGGCGATATTGATCAATGCTCCGGCTGAGAAATGGATATGGCAATTTCGGGCGTTGTGCAGCCGCAGAGGCTCCGTCTGGTAAATGCCGGCGGGGATGTGGAGGGTGCGACCGGTGTCATTGATTTCCCGGAAGGCCTGTCGGAATGCGTCGGTGTGATCTCGATCCGAAGGGGTGGTAAACGAGCGAAAGTCAAGCATCTCCCGTCCGGCACGCAGCTCCCTTCCCGTCTGGGCGGGTGTTTTATTTTCAAGAATCAGGCAGAAAACCGGCAATTTGTTGATTTGCACGATCAGGCAGGGTGCATCGTCCCGAAGAGAAAGGCAAAGGCGAGTCTTGTCGTCCCCGTCGACCCCGGCCCGGATGTGCTTGCGCAACGGATAAACCGCGAACGAGTTGATCGGTTCGTTCACTTGAATCGACGCCACCCCGCCGGCATTCACGACATGCGCGTAGTGATAGGCCATAAGCCTCGGTGGCAGGCGCATATTTTCGTGGGGCATGCTCTGGAGGAAGGCACTGAGTTTTTCGCACTCTCCGGGATCGATTCCCGGAGAAACCGTCACGGGGATTTCCGTGTAGTCAATGTGAAGCGAGAAGACGGTGCTGGTCAAGTCGCCGGGGAAATGATTGATTCGCCGCATGGGGGTGTTCCTGGTTTTCCGGGGTTTTTTAATATTATCTTTTTTTTGATTGGATTTGCAAAATAAATATATTATTATTTATGATATTCCTTCATGAATCGACATCTTTTCTGAATCCCGAGGTATTTCAAATGGTCTATAAAAAAGCTCTCAATAGCGCGCGCACCCGTTCCTTTACATTTCGTGACATTATCATTTGTCTTATTCTGATGCTGACCGGCACGGGGGGCAATCTGAGTGCCGGGGTTGTGCTCAATGATTTGTTTTCCCCGGGAATGGTCCTGCAGCAGGGGGTTCCGATTCCAGTATGGGGTGAGGCCCCCGCCGGAATGGAGGTGCTTGTGCGGCTTAACGGAGCGGAGCGGAGGGCCGGAGCCAACCAACAGGGGCGGTGGCGGGTTGAATTCCCGCCCATGCAGGCCTCAACGGAGCCGCTGACGTTGGAAATCACCGGAGAAAACACCCGCCGGATCGAACCGGTGTTTATCGGAAATGTGGTGGTTGCGGCGGGCGGACGGCAGTGGAGGCCTTCTGTGAGAGTCCGAACCGGAGAAATACAGGAGGGGCTTGCTGTTTTCACGGTTTCCGGAGCCTCCGCTTTGGCGCCGTTGGATGAGATCAAGGGTGAGTGGAGTTCGGGTTCCGGCATGGTTTCCTCCCTTGCCCTGGAAATCGGGAGGCGCCTGCGGGAACAGACCGGCGCGCCAGTGGGCATCCTGTTGGTTCATGCCGCGACATCGCTGGAGAGCTGGATTCCCCGGGACCTGTTGGAGGAACTGCCGGCGGCGGCGCCGATTATTGAGTTTTTTGATCAACGCGGCTGGTCGGAGGACACGGAATCCGCGGTGGCGGACTATGAAACACGGCTTGCCGCCTGGGTTCGGGAAGGCCGGAACCTGCCCCTTGAGCCCGAGCCCCGGCCCACCCCGGAACCGCCGCCGTCACGGTTGAATGAAGCCCCGGCCACCCGGTTCAACGGGATGCTTGCTCCACTGAGCGGACTTCCCGTGCGGGGAGTGATTTGGGCCCACGGGGAGGAGGAGTCGATTGTGGGGCGGGCGGCGCAGTATGGCGAAGTATTGCCGGCGGCGCTGTTTGGCTTCCGCCGTTTGTTTGACCGGGAGGATTTGCCGATTACGGTGGTTCAGTTCGGACAGTTCCGCGCGAACCGGCTCGATGACCGGGCGGGTGCTGAAATGAGGGAGGGACAATGGAACGTTCAGAAAAATCCGGCGAACCGGGTGGTGGTGAGTCTGGACCTCGGAGCCTCCCCCGATCCCGGAATCCTGGCGGATCGAATATCCGCGATGCAGATTGCCCAGTGGAGCGGGGAGGCTGAATATTATCCCCACCTGATATCGCATGAACGAAATGGGGAGCACATTCTGCTGACCTTCGCCCGTACCGGGGGAGGCCTTGAGATCAGGGGCGGTGAAGTGAAGGATGTGATTCTGGAGGATAAGAAACGCTCCCGGTGGGTCAGGGCCGAGGCGGTTGTCCGGGGGGACCGGATGGCGGTGCGGGCGCAGGGTGTGGACCAGCCGGGTGCCGTCCGGTATGCCTGGGGAAGCCAATTGTCAGCCGAAGGAACTCTGTTTGGCATGAACGGCCTGCCGGTCCCGTCTTTCCGCACGGATGAATCCCGTCTTGCCACGGCGGGGACGGTGAGGCCCGATGCGGTTTTTCGTCACTCCCTGATTTCGGAGCAGTATGTGGAGGATCCGAAGCTTCCCCGGGTGCTGCTGATGGGGGATTCGATTGCGATCGGCCAAATCCCGACCATGCGCCGTTATCTTGAGGGAAAAGCGAATGTGCTGGTGGGAAATAATTTCAAGGGGAACGGGATGTTCACAAGCGGGCATGCGCTTGGGGGTGACACGCTTAAATCCTTTCTGAAGGCGACCGGACCGTACGACGTCATTCAGTTCAATATGGGGGTGCACGAGTTTGCATCCGCAACCCGGCCCGAAGAGCAGGCGAAGGCCTATGCGGAGCGCTTGCGCAGAGTGGTGGAGGTGTTCCGAACGCACAATCCGGATGGACATCTGATTTGGTGCAGTTCTACCGGCACCCATGGGGACAATCTGATTGACCGGTTTCCTCTCTATTTGTCGGGTGCGACCGCGTTCAATGCCGCGGCGTTGGAGGTGATGGAGGAGCTGCGGGTTCCGGTCAGCGATCTCTTCGCCTTAACCCAGCCGCGGGTGGAGGAGTTTATCGGCAGCGACCGGATTCACATCCGGGGGGAGGCGCGGACGGAGGTCACGGAGTTCCTGGCCCGGAATATCCTTCGCGCTCTGGGCGAGGACATTCCATGAATCAGGCGCGCCTTTATGATTGAAATTTTGCATTTGAGAAAAAAAACTGTCTAACGCAGAATATAGGAGGCCATGATGTATCTGTATAAAATCCGTGCCTTGTTGACCGCCCTGTTGTATACAACATTCAGGCTGGCGGCCCACGAGTTTTTTGTGTCTCCAAATGGAGATGATGCGCATCCGGGCACGCAGGCACTGCCGTTCGCCAGTCTGGAACAGGCCCGTGACGCTGTGCGGGATCTTCGAAGTCAGGTGAGCGTAAGCGAACCGGTCACGGTGTGGCTTGAGGGTGGCGATTATATCCTTGAAAACAGACTGCAGTTCACCACGCTGGATTCCAATGTCCGATACCGGGCGCTGCCCGGTGAAATTCCGCGTGTGCTGGGCGGTCCCTCGATCAGTGCCTCCGACTTCCAGCTTGTGACCAGCCAGTCCCCTGTCTGGAACCGTTTGCTTACATCGGCCCGGGGAAATGTGGTGGCGGCCGATCTCGCGGCGTTGGGGATCAGCGATTACGGCACCCTGCGAAGCCGGGGGTTTTCCGGCGTGAGCAATTCACCGATGGAATTATACGTGAACGGGCGGCCCATGACCCTCGCCCGGTGGCCGAACCGGGGATCATTCGCCAATACGTCCTCTCCGGTAAGCGCCCTGCAGTTCACGTACACCGGAACGCGCCCGGAGCGGTGGACGGAGGCGGATGAGCTTTGGGTTCACGGATATTTCCAGCATTTATGGGCGGATTTCGCCCGCCCGGCGGTGTTGGATACCGCGAACAAAACCATCACCTTGACAGAAGAAATGACCTACGGAATGCAAACCGGCCGTCCGTGGTTCGCCTTCAATCTGCTGGAGGAGCTGGATATTCCGGGGGAATACTACATTGATCGAAGCACAGGGATGCTGTATTATTGGCCCTCGGCTCCGTTGGAGGAATCGGATTTTGTGCTGTCAAAACTGGAAAACGAGTTGATCCGGATTCAGGGAGCAGCGGATATGCTGTTTGAGGGTGTGACGTTTCTGGCGGGAAGGCAATCCCTGTTGAGAATCACAGAGGGAGAAAACAACCGCTTTGTTCACTGCCGGTTTCTCGGTTCCGGTCATGCCGGGGTGATAATTGACGGAACCGGAAACGGGCTTGAGCGCTGTGAGGTGGCGTACACCGGGGGCGCGGCTGTCATCCTGGACGGAGGGGACCGGGCCACACTGACCCCCGGGGGGAATTATGTGAAACACAGCCGAATCCATCATTTCGGACGGTTGACGCTGACCTATCAGGGAGGCGTTCATTTCCGGGGAGTCGGCCAGGTCGCCCGTCACAACCGGATTCATGACGGCGATCACACGGGGGTTCGGATTATCGGGAATGACCATGAGCTGGCCTATAATCATATACATGATGTCCTTAAATGGACCTACGATATGGGGATGATCTATACGGGCCGGGACTGGAGTTTCCGGGGAAATGTCATCCGGCGTAATTTTCTGCACGACGGACTGAGCGGATTCAGTTCGTTTGTTTTTGGCGTGTATCTGGATGATGCAGCCAGCGGTTACGAAGTGGACAGTAATGTGTTTTATAAGGTCGGAGGAGCCGCGATGTTTAACGCGGGCGGGCATGAAAACCGCTGGATCAATAATTATGTGGTGGATTCCGGCGCGTTTCACCGTGGCGAATTCCGTAACAGTCAGCTTTCGAGCAATCAAAATACCGGAAATTCCTGGGATATGCTGCATAAACTGAACCAATTCCCCTGGAAAGAGGAGACCTGGCTAAACGCTTATCCCGAACTGGCCCCTGTTCCCAACACTTATTCCGGTGCCAGAAGCTGGTACGACCCCATTTATAATCGGGTGAATCAGAACATCAGTTGGCTGAATAACGTACAGTATCAAGGATCGGTCTACGGTTTTTATGAGAGCCGGGCGAATAATTTGAACGATTTCGGTGATTCACCGTTGAATCCGAAATTCCGGGATATCCAGACGCTGGATTTCACATTGGAGGCGAATTCCCCGGCGCATGGACTTCCCGGCTTTGAGGAAATTCCGTTTTATGAAATCGGTCTGCCGCCGCTGTGGACGGGAGCCCGGAGTCAAAACTGGCAGGATCCGCAGAACTGGTCTCCTTCCTTTGTTCCCGATCAACTGGATACCGCTTTGTTTGACCGTTCGGTATCAGACACCCCGGAAGTGGAGGTCCAGGCGGAAATCCGGGTCCGGCGGATCATGATTTCGGGTGCGGACCCGCTGGAAATCTCGGGGCTGAGTCCGGATCGGCGTTTGTTTCTCGGCGGGGGCGGGTTTCGGGTAACCGAAGGCACGCATATGATTCTGGGCGAAAAAAGTGTGGCCCCGGCCGCGGGGGATCTGCTGCTGCAGAATAATACCGATTTTGAGATCGCAGAGGGCGCGGAGCTGAGAATCAACGCCCGACTCCATCACGGGAATAATCAAAACCGGACCCACAGGAAAACCGGGGAGGGCGTATTGAGTATCCTCTCGAACAACGGGGATCTCCCCGGCACCTGGAAATTATCGGATGACCTTGGTTTTGAGGTGTGGAACGGAACGCTGCGGATCGAGCATCCTTATGCGTTGGGAGCCCTCTCCAACCGGGTCAGAGTGTTTGCCGGCGGCAGTCTTGAGTTGGCGGACAATTTTCCTTCTTCAAGCGGGCATTTTTATCTAAACGGAACCGGCCACAACCTGCAGGGCGCGCTGCGCACGGACGGCGGCGGTGACCGGGTGGTCGCATCGCATCCGGTGGGACAGGTTGTGATAGAATCCGGAAGCGCGATTCGGGTGGACAGCCACAGTCTGGTGATCGGCCGCGCCCTGTCCGGGGAAGGGGATCTGTCCAAAACCGGGGAGGGAACCCTCATTCTCGCGGCCGGTGAGAACAGTCACAGTGGTGAAACAGCGGTGGAGGGGGGCGCTTTATTCGTGAACGGGACCCTGAATTCTGGCGCGGTCCGGGTGTCTGCAGGCGCGGCGCTGGGCGGGAGCGGATCGTTTGCGGGAGGTGTCCGCATAAAGGACAGCGGAGAGCTGTACGCGAATCCGGAAGCCGGATATCCGGTTTTTGCCAATGATCTGCATCTGGAATCGGAGGCAGTGTTCAGGTTTACGCCCGACCCCGCGAACGAGGGTGTTGCCGTGGCCGGAACGCTCACGCTGGACGGCACGCTGAATGTGGTGTCCGGTGATTCCCTGGAAACCGGCGTGTATACCCTGTTCAGCTATGAGGGTGACCTTGAGGATCAGGGACTGGAAGTGGGAGAGGTGACGGACGGCTCCAGAGTATACCGGATTGACACCTCTGTTCAAGGCATCGTGCGTCTGACGGTTCGCACGCCTTTTGATCAGTGGGTGCTGGACATCTTTGAAGACCCGGAGGCGCCGGAGGCGGATCCGGAGTATGTGGATCCCGAGAAAAGAATGACGACGTATCAGCAGTTTCTGGCCGGACTCGATCCGCTGGATCCGGAGTCACGGTTTGAACTGCAAACGGCCAAACAGACAACCGAAGGGGAGTTCCGGATCCGCTGGTCCACAATCGGCGGCAGACGGTACCGGGTGATGTACAGCGATCACCTGGGCGGCACGGATCCGGATCCTTTTGTCGATGTGGTCCGGGATGTGGAATCAGAAACCGCGCCCGGTCCGGAGGGAGAAGCGGGGATGATGGAATTCATAGACGACTTCTCGCTGACCCCCGAACCCGCCAACCCTTACCGGTTTTATCGAATCCGGCTGGTGCTTCCGTAACGTTTATTTATCAAAGGTGATCATGATGTATCCATATAAAATCCGCCTTTTGTTTGCCGTCCTGTTCTATACAATATGCAGGCTGTCGGCCCACGAGTTTTTTGTGTCTCCGAATGGAGATGATGCGTATCCGGGCACGGAGGCGCTGCCTTTTGCGACCTTGGAGAGAGCGCGTGATGCAATTCGGGATCTGAAAGCTCTTCCAGAAGGCTTGCCGACCGGCGGGGTTACCGTGGTGCTGGGAGGCGGGGTGTACCATGTGGAGAACTCCATCCACCTGACCGGTCAGGATTCAGGAACCGCTGACGCCCCCGTCATCTACCGCTCCGCTCCCGGAGAAGTCGCCACACTCTATGGCGGCCGGGTGTTGGATCGATCCGCCTTCACGCCCGTTACGGACACGGATATCTTGAACCGCATCATCAGTGAAACCGCCCGCAGCAATTTGCTGGAGGTGGATCTGGCCGCACAGGGAATAAAGGACTACGGCCAATTATCCCGGCGGGGGTTCGCATTGGGAAACCCCGTAACTCCGCTGCAGCTGTATGTCGACGGCGAGCACTTGACCCGGGCCCGTTATCCAAATAAAGGCGATGGCTACATGCAAATCCATTCGATCGTGGATGCGGGGCCGGTCCTGGGGGATGGGGATTTCAACACGCGCGGCGGCACCTTTGTTTCTTCGGATCCCCGTCCGGAACTGTGGGCGGATGTGACCAATGCCTGGGTTAACGGTGTCATCAGCAGGGACTGGTCGTGGACCTTCAACCGGATTGCGGACTATACCCCGGGCAACAGACGGATTACCATGGCCGAAGGCGAGGTCTATGGCATTCGGACCGACTCTAATTTCTTTTTCGTGGAGAATGTCCTTGAGGAAATCGACCAACCGGGTGAGTACTTCCTGGATCCCTCCACCGGCATGCTCTACCTGTGGCCGCCCGAGGGTTTTGATGAGGCTGAAATAAGCGTTTCAATTCTAGCGGATCCGATGCTCATCCTTACGAATACCGAGTATGTCACGTTTCGCGGGATCCGATTCTTTGTATCACGGCATAGAGCCATAAACGCAACCGGCAATCACCTGCGCTTTGAAGCTTGTGAAATCTCCGGGTTTGGACACTCCGGCGCCAATCTAACGGGGTCGGATATCGTCGTTGACTCCTGTAACATCCATAATATCGGGGGGCAAATCATCAGGCTGGAGGGCGGGGACTGGGACACATTGACCCCCTCGTCCAATCTTATACACAACAACCATTTCCACGACTGGGGGGAATGGGTGCGCGTCTATAATCCGGCGGTCAGCCTGCGTGGCGTTGGCAATATCGTCCGGCATAACCGGTTCAATGATTTTCCGCACAATGCCATTGAGATCAGGGAGAATGATCATCTCATCGAGTACAATCTCTTTCATGACGGCATGACGGATTTCCAAGACCTTGGTGTGATCTACGGGAACCAGGGCATGAATCCGCATCATCGCGGCACGGTCATACGGCGGAACTTCTTCCGGGATGTCGCATCCAGCCTTCCGAAGCAGAATGCGATTTACCCTGACAATTCCACGATGGACTGGACGATCGAGGAAAACGTGTTTCTCCGCGTCGGCAATGTTGAGGGTTCGTATGGGGCCATATCCGGAAACGGGCCATCCTATATGCGTTTGCGCAACAATGTTTTCGTGGATTGCGCCAACACGTTCGACGTGAGTTTCTATTTGAACACATGGGGTGCGAACCAACTCCCCGCCTATCAAGCCAGATGGGAGGAGGTCATGAGCATCTACAACAATTTCACCGACATGCCGCATGGGCAGAAATATCCCGGCCTTCCGCTTTTGCTGGAGGAAGACCGTATCCTGCCCGACAGCAACACCTTCAAACGGAACTTGATCTGGAACCCGACGGTTTCCCGCTGGTATTCCACCACCCATTCGACCCGGGGCGGCGATTTGTCACTGATTCAGGCGCAGGACAATCTTATTGCCGGAAGTAATCCGGGATTCGTCGATTGGGAGAATGGCGACTTGTCCCTGCGGGATGACGCCTCCGTATTTTTAGCGATACCGGACTTTGTCGCGCCTCCGTTTCACAAGATGGGATTACGGGATGCGGTGGGCATCCCCGCCGCCGCGGAGGTTCTTTCCACAGAGCCGGCCGCGGCACTGCAGGCGACAAGCGCTGAACTCAACGGGGTCTGGCGGCGGAAGTGGGGAACGACCTTCGAGATTGAGGTGTTCTGGGGCCGGACCGATGGGGGAACCCATCCGGCGGCATGGGAGCATAACGCCCCGCTGGGCCTCCTGAATAACGGGGAGATCCCCAGTTTCAGCCACAGCGTCACCGGCCTTGACGCCGGCACCACCTATTATTACACCTTCAGAGCAACCAATACCCTGGAAACCGTCTGGGCCGAAGAAAGCGGATCGCTGGCAACGCTCGGTGTTTCCGGCGTTGACACGGCGGGTGGCCCGACAGCGGTGGCTGCGGATTCAGCTGTGTTGCGCGGAAGGCTTACTGTCGGAGGAGCTGCAACGGCCTGGATCTGCTGGGGACCGACGGATGGCGGACTACAGAGTACCGAAAACTGGGATCAGGTCATATCCATCGGGACGGTGCAGGCCGGCGAGGAATTCAGTGCGGTTGTGGAAGGGCTTTCCAATGAAAGCAGTTACTGGTACCGCTGCTACGTGGCGAATGAGTACGGCAAGGCATGGTCCGAGGCCGAAGTGTTCAACGCGGAGGCCGAGCAGCAAGCCGGCGGGTGGACCCCCATGGCGCTCGCCCCTTACGCCTGGTACGATGCCTCGGACACCAACACATTATGGGCGGATGTGGCTGCAACCACACCCGCAACAGCGGCCGTTGCACGATGGGACGACAAGAGCGGAAACAACCGTCATGCGACACGTGACGATCCGAATCGGCAACCTCGAACCGGTGTGCGGACAATAGGGGGGCTGAACGTCGTGGACTGCGACGGCAACGACAGTATGCTTTCCAGTGGATTCTCGTTGGATTGCACGAATCTCTCCGTGTTTGTCGTGCGTCAATGGGATAATATATCCGGCACTTCCTCCAGATCCTTTAATCTTATCCACAGTCAAACCATATACAGCATCAATGAAAGAACCCGAAATTGCGGATCACTCGTGCTCGGTGTTAACAATCCGGACAATGAAAGAGTGCCGACAGGCACATCGCTGGCTCCCGGCCTCGTCAGTTATGTCAAATCAGGCACGAATTCCCAGAAGGCCTGGCTGGACGGTCACAGTCTGGGCGAGAACGTGAACACGGTGCAAAATTTTCCGATAAATCTGATCTATCCGGTTGCCGAACAAAATGGCGCCGCTGCGGAATTGATTGTCATCAACGGGGCCCTGTCGGACGCTGATCGTAAGAAGGTTGAAGGCTATCTCGCGCACAAATGGGGGTTGGAAGCCAGCCTGCCTTCGACGCATCCCTACAAAAGCCAAGCGCCGCACGGCGGCATGATCGTACCCCGTCCCCCGTCCGACATCACCTCCAATTCCGCAACCTTGTGCGGCGAACTCAACGTCTTGCAGACCCATGCCCTTGTGACCGTTTACTGGGGCGAAACCGATGGCGGCGCCAACGCTGAAAACTGGGACCACAGTGCCGTCTTGGGCGAGTGGACAGACACAACGGACACTGTTACCCATCAAGTGGACTCGCTGTTCAAGGACACCACTTACGCCTATACGTTTCGCGCAGAGAACGACGAGGCGGATAACTGGGCGCAACCCTCGTGGTTTTTCACGACTTCGCCGGCGCTTGTCACGGAGAATTATGCTGTGCCGCACATGTGGTTAACCCGTGTTGACCCACACTGGAACGACGATTTCGAGTCCATGGTGTATCAGGATCTGGACGGTGACGGTTTTTTGCTTTGGCAGGAATACTGGAGCAGAACCGACCCTCTGGACCCTGAATCTCACTTCAAAATCGATTCAATCACTTTTGACGGAACGACGATTACGCTTCAATGGGAACATGCTCACGGTGATCCCGCCTTTCCCCCCATAATCATTGAGGGCTCTACAGATCTCCAGGAATGGAGCGAATTGGGCAGTAAAACGCCCGTGGAAGGCACCAACACCTGGTCCCTTCCGGTATCCGGCCGTCAATTTTATCGCATCTCCGTTCAAATCCCCGAATGAGGCTTTGACGCTTGGCGCTCATTTCACCGAGATCAGCGCAGACGACGCAAGAGGGAGATCGTTAAGAACCCCACATCCCGTTCCCCGGTCGTGGTTCTATCGCTGATGGGGGCGCATGCCATAACGTCCGATGCGGTCGAAGGGGATCGGACGGAAGCCCGGCAATTCGCGGTAGATCCAGGAATGCTCCGGAATGGCGAAGTCAAAGGCCGCCGGATTTCTGAATCCGGGGTCGCGGTTTGTGCTGAGGTTGTGTTCCTCCTGATTATGAGGCCGCGCGTCATTGGCAATTTCGATGCCCCCGGATTTATACAGCACGTTGTGTGTGATCACATTCTTCTGGGCCGTGCTGAGATCGGGATCCCGGTCGAGGATGCCTTCCAGTTCCGGGTATTCACGAAGCCAGACCGGACGGTTGACGACCTTCTCCAATCCGGAGAAGAGGTTCGGGAGCATATGTCTGGCCCAGGTTTTAAACCTCAGATCCACCCGCACCGGGATTTTACATTCAACAAAGATATTGTTGATCACCCGGTTGTGATGCCCGTTTCCGATCAGCACCGCACGGTCATAGGTCCCGTGAAAGATGTTGCCGAACACAAGATTTCCACTGAGTCCGTCGTCAAAATACACCGGAAAGGCTCCGTGGCCTCCGTCCATGCCCGCGACACTGTGGAAGAGGTTGTGTCGAATGACGGTGCCGCGTGAGGTCCAGTCCCGTCCGCCGTACATGCCGCCCACATCCCCGGTTTCGGTCGCGATATTGTGGATGATATTGTATTCGAGGAGATGATTATTGCCGGAAAACGAGACGCCCATGTGGGGGGCGTTGTGAATTTCATTATGCGCGAGCCGGTTTCCGACCCCGGTCACCGCGACCGCGGGTGAGTAGGTGCGGCGCAGGCGGGCGAAAGCATGAATATGATTGTTTTCCGCCAGATGCCCCGCCGGACTCAGGGACTCCCGGTCTCCGCCCTCCAGCCGTATCCCGGTGGCGCCGATGTTGTGAATGTGGCAACTGTGCACGGTGTGGTTTTGTCCGCCGTTCACGTGAATTCCGTCCCGGGCGAAGTTGCGGACGGCGCAGGCGTACAGCGTGTTGTGTTCCCCGCTGCGGATGTTGACCGCGAGGCCCCGACCGTGTTCGAACGTCAGGCCCCGCAGGGCCATATGAGAGACGCTGTCCAGGAGGATCATGGGCTCACTCATTTGGGAGAGCACCACGTCGGCCTGTTCAAACCCGCGCGGCGGGTACAGATACAGAATTCCCGATTGACGGTCCAGGTACCACTCGCCCGGGCGGTCGATCTCCTCCAAAAGATTGAAAATGAAGAAACGGTGCTTCCGCATCACCCCGTACGTGGAAGCCTGGCGGAGATTTATGCTTTTGTTTTCGGCGGAGACGGATTCGAGTTGAATGGTTTGATCCGACCATTCATTTCCCCAATACCCGAAGAGCCACGCGTCTTCCGCATGCTTCCAGCGTTCGGGGCGCGGGTCGTTATATCCCAGTACCGGTGTGCGGTATCCCGGATCCGGCGGCTTTGCGCCGTCTCTGGGTCTGGAGCCCGGTTCCGGAACCCGCGGGAAGGTGACAAACCCCTCATTCGGCCAGCGTGCCGGGGTCATGGGCTCCTGATTCACAAAGAGTTCAGGCGCTTCCGGACCGCCCGGCAGCCAGGTTTTTCTAAAGAGACTGTGGCCCCGGAACGGGATGCTTCCGAAATCCACGTCCCGGTTCGACAGGTCGAGCATGCGCACGTGAGCGCGGGCTTCAGCGGGCAGGCGGTTCAGCACCTCCGGGTCGGTGACCGGAGCGAATTCACGCGGGTTCAACCGCGCGCCTCCGCTGAGCCGAACCTCTTCACCCTCATAGGCGGCATAGATGACGGGGGACTCCGCGGATCCTGAATCCCGTTCGGCAAAGCGTATGGTTTGAGAAACGGGATACCTTCCGCCCCGCAGAAAGACCACAATGCGTCCCCCGGGCAGGTCGCCCGCGTCTTTCAGGGCGCGAATATGATCGCGGGCGGCCTCCGGGGTGGCCAGAGGATGTTCGAGGGTTCCGTTGTTCTGATCATTTCCGCCGGGGGCGACAAACAGTGTTAATGCAAACTGAGACAAATCCGGACCGGTTCGCGGTGTCGGGGCTTCCTGCGCGTGGCTCATGATTGTGGCGGCCGTCAAACCGAAGTGTAAAAGAGCTTTTTTCATATGAATTCCTTTTGTGAAGGGGTGGAGATCAGGGTTGAGCCTGATGAAACAGCCATTCCGAAGGAACAGGCCCGGGAGATAACGTCGGGCCGGAAATGCGCAGATCCGGTCGTTGTCCCGTCCAGACCTGATCCCGGAATCCCGGACGGTTGAAGTGGGCGGGCGCGGTTCCGCGAACGTCGGCGTACCGCACGTGAATCGGATGCAGTCCGGCCCGTAGTCCGACACTCCAGGTGCCCAGGGCGAACCGGTCCTGCGTCACCTGCCAGCGGATGGATCCGCCCTGATCATCCCGGCCCAGATACGCGGATAATTCATAACCGGCCATGATGGCGGGGCGGAGGTATTCCTCCGGAAGATGCAGGGTGTACACTCCATCTTCGGGAACCTTCAGGTATCCGGAATACACAAAAGCATAATACGGCGCGTCCGGATTCCGGGGCGACACATCCAGCAGTTCTTTCACGGTCCCGTGCTTGAGCGGCTCGTCTTTTTCAGGGAAAAATGAAAGCGCTTTCCAGGTTCCCTCCATATAGATGTAGGCAAGTCCGGGCAAAAGATCCCCCGCATCCACCGGATTCAGCAACGCTGTGATTTCGACGTCCGCCCGGCTGATTTCCGAGGCGTGGGTCAAACTCTCGTTGACCGGTATCTCCGCAAGGTCCGGGCGGAAGGCACGGGCTTTGAGGGTCAGAGGGTTTTGAACCGGGATGGGGCCTTCATACACCGGAGAGGAGAGATCCGGTTCCGATCCGTCCAGGGTGTAGCGAATCACCTCATTCTCTGTGGACGTGGAAAGAGTGATATGCTCTCCGGGCAGCAGGCGTTTACGGGCTGGTTTGATTTGTACCGGTTTAATCGGACGGTAAATCGGGGTTGTTTCGACAACGCGCCCCTGTTCGATACGGAACTCCATATCCGCCGAAACCATCTCGACCGGTTCTCCGTTCAGTTCAAATTCCGTACCGCCGAGCAGAAGGCCGCTGCCATCGGAGCGGAGCAGAACGGCCTCTCCCACCGCCCGCACGCGTCCAATCGAAAAGGTGGCGGTTCCGTGGATGGCGGATTGGTAGAGCAGACCCTCTCCGTCGGGCAGACGCACCCGAAAGCCGTTTGTATGCCCGGTGGCAGTTTCCGTCACCTCGATGTCTCCCTCCGCGCCCCAGCCCTTGGGATGCAGCAGCGTCACCACCTGCTGGGGACCCTGTCCCCGCCATTGACTGCTGATCACATTCAGGGCGTACAGGCGGTAGCGGTAGGAGTAGTCCTCTTTCAAATGCTCCCCGGTCTCCAACGCGGAGGAATAGCGCAGAGGCATGGCGGAAAACTGGTACATATGCAGGTTCACCCGCATGTCATCGTCATCGGTTTTGATGGTTTTCGCCTGCTCGTTCAGTTGTACCCGTTCCGGGTCAAAGACGGGCTGGGTGCGGCGTTCAGGATTCGGGTGGGGGAGGGAGGGGAGGCGCCAGTCCAGGCTGAAGTCGCGGGGTTCCCGGCTGTGGATGCGGTCCGTGACGATCCAGAGGCCGGAGGCGCGGTCGCCCATGACCAGCCGCTGGTGGGGGACGTCATGAATGGCGTTGAGCGAGGCCTCCGACACCATGTCCGGCGTGATCACGCCCTGGTCATGATGGTCGTCCATCAGAAACCCGTAGGGACCGTCGTAAACGCCTTCCGCCAGATCGAAGCGGGAGGAGCTGTGAAAACGCCAGGGGGCGGGTTCGGCCTCCCGGGCATCCGCCATCAGCCCCTTGTGTGCCATTCCGGGGGGATTGCGGGGAATCCCGGCGTGGGCGAACTGTTCGAAGCCGTCCACCCGCAGGGGGGAGCGGTCATAGCTGTAGGTGCCGAAGGAGCCGCTGTGCAGCAGATCCAGTCTGTCCGCCGCGAGTCCCAGGGAATTATTGCCCTTCATGGCGGTAAGCGCATGGCCGCCCGCAAGATTGGGGGCGCTGGTTAAATGGGCGTAGCTTGACCGGAAATGCCAGGAGTTGCGTAAAAGAAAAAATCCGCTGTACGGGAAAGAATCCGCAGTGGTTTCCGGCGAATTTTCGTGGAGGTCGGGGTCGCGGTATTTTAAAGTGTGGTTATGGTTGACAGTGTCGATAAGCTGTTGAATCGAGGGTCTTTCAAACACGGCGGGGGCGATGTCTTGAATATCCCGCGTCCGCCAGCCCCGGTTGTCGCGGCGGTCGTTGCGCATTCCAATCGGCAGCTCGGCCTGAGGGGTGATGAAGCGAACGAGAAAGTTCACGCGCCGATCCAGATCCAGTTGCAGGACATCCAGGCGGTTGGAGCCAATGATCTCACGCTCCCAGGAGGGAATCCGGCCGGACGCGCCGCGGGTGGCGAAAATCTCTCTCAGAGAGAACGTGTGATTCAGCCAGTTCCGGTTATACCAGGGCGCCTGCTCGGTTTCGGAGCCGTCCGGATAATTCTGCAGGCTGTTGTAGTTCTCGATGCGCCGCATCCCCTCCTCAAAGAGCGTGCGGGCGACCTTGAACTCGTCGATCAGCATCGCGAAACGAATCATATTCACTGATCCGCCGGGTGTCCAGTTTTGCGGATTGGTGCGGTGATACAGAATGGTGGCGGGAACGGTTTCGGTGACCATCCGGTTCATCAGTCTTGCCAGCGTCGGGTGCGGAAGCTCCCGGGCGGCGTCCTCTCTGAGATGGGAGGCCATGCTCAGGGCCTCCCAAAGGATTCGGCCGCTCAGGTGATGCTGTCCGTCTGATATCCGGAGCGCCTCCGTGTCGCGGAGACCGCGGCCCTGATCCACCCAGTCGTCGATATAGGCGGCCCAGCGGTTCAGATAATCTGTGCGTCCCGTTTGAATATAGGCGTAGAGCAGGGGGGTGAACAGACCCGGATGCCAACGGTCCCGGTATCCGTAAATGCTTTCCAGGTTGTCGATTTCAATCGTCACCTGTCCGGGTTCGCCGATGGGTTCGCCACCGAGGGTGAAGGTGCCGTCGAGAAGCCTGTTCGCCGCATCGAGATTAAAATTATTGGGCAAGTCCCCGGGCCTCACCCCGGGCGGAAGTCCATAGGCTTCGCCTTCCCGCAGCTTCTCCAGCAGATACCGGGTGAAGGTTTCCATCGCTTCGATGTGGTTTTCCTCCCGATACAGTCTTGAGGTCTCGACCAGCAAAGGCCGTTTGTCGAGACCGGTGCGGGCCATGTCCGCCGGATCGAGGATCAGCATGTTGAGAAAATCCCTGATATCTGATTCCGCCGGCGGCAGGGCGGAGGGGGTGGCGGACAAAGGGGCTTGAATATACAGCGCGAGTCCTAAAAGGTAGTGTGATAATTTCATTATGGGTTCCTGATGGTTTAACTATCGTGCGAATGACAAGGGAATCCGTAAGAAAGATAAAGCGAATGCACAATAATAAAATAAAAATTTTATCTTGTATTTTTCCGATTTGATAGACAAGGGGTGTTGACTGAGTTGATGATATTTTTTTATATTTACCATCTCCATGAGCGATGCGCCGGTCGAGACCGGTGTCGGCACAAGCACAGGAAAAAAAGCATTATGAGGTCACATGACATGATGAAAGAAAGAAAACGGTGGGGGATCGGGATTCAGAAGGTTGCAGCGGTCGCGGGAATTTTCCCGAAACATGTTGCCGCCGGGGTGGCGTTGGGTGTGTGTATCGGGCTGTTCGCCGAGGCGCGCGCGCAAAAAATAGAAAGACATGTTCTGGCTGAGCAGACGACTTTTCCCGGGCACAGCGTCACGGATGTCTACACGCCGGTGGGTCACGCGCGGGGGCACACCTTTTTGGTGACCCCGGACGAAAATCATCATCCGGTCGTTATACAGGCGACACCGTCCGGGGAAGTCCGGAAAGTGTTTCTGGATCCGGAGCACGGTGTGGAGGACGCGTACAGAGCGTTTCCCGATCCGCACAACCATTTCTCATTAGGCGTTGACAAACGCGGGTACGTCCACATCACCGGTGACATGCATCAGTTCGGCTCCGGTCACGCGCGGCATGGAGGTTTTCCATACCCCGAGCGGTATGATGACAAAAAGAACGCCGCGATGCTTTACTGGCGTTCTGTCGAACCCTGGGATATCACCGCCGGGTTCCGTTTCATGGGGGCGAAAGATTCCCCGTACCGGATGCCCGGTGCCTCGTGGACGTACGGACGCTTTGCCAGGGATCGTGACGGCGAGCTTTACTACAGCTCGCGGGTGCGTTCCAAATGGGCGAAGGATTACCGGATTCCCGGCTCCAGACAGGGCGCGATGGCGTTCGGCCTGTACCGGTATGATGTGGACAGCGAAAGGTGGCGGGCTGTCGGCGCGGCTCCGGCGTTTCCGAATCCCGACAATGTCGCGCAGGCGTTTGATGTCCTCTACTGGACACATTCAGGCCGGGCCGATACGGGGCAGTCTTATCAGGCCTATCAGGCGCAGGTGAATTTTGATGTGAACAACCGGATGCATTTCAATGCGTCCAGTTATGTCGAGCCCGGCGAGGTTTCGCAGATGTCCTACGCATATTCCGATGACGGCGGTGAGACGTGGTATCGGGCGGACGGTTCCCGCATTCCGGGCCTGCCGCTGCGCGGGGAGCAGGACGAGGAGAATCACGCCCATTTCGTGGCGAATTCAGCGGGCGGCTCCGCAGTGATCGGCGACCGCGGGGGGCGGCCCGCGTCCAGTACTGGTCACAGTGCCCGGTCCGGATGGCGGGTATGGAACGGTTCAGAATGGGTCGTGAACACCAGTATTCCCGGATACCGGGGATATGCCAGACCCGACGGACGTCTGTTTTTTACCGCCGGGTGGGGAATCTGGCTTGTTGACGATCTGGCGGGGGAGGATGTCCGGCCCAGGCGACTGGGCGGCGGCATCCGCTCGATCTGTCAGGGCGGGGTTCTGGAAACGGGAAACATCTATGGCGTTCTCATGAATTCAGAACGAACGAAACTGTCGCTGGTTAAAGGGGAATTCGTCGAGGAATGACGATGAACCCGCGCGCCGCTCCGCAAAACCTCCCTTTTATCAGGACCAAAATGGGTATTTTTTCACGTTATTTTCTTCGCCTGTCGTGTTTCGCGGCATTCTTTTTCGCGTTGATTTTTATTCTTGGGGGGATGACGGGGCGCAATGCCACCGGCATTTTGCCGGAAGGCTACAGGGATCCCGAAATCTTTGAGCAACACAATCAGAAGCGCAATCCTCTGTTGGATCTCGAAAATCCGCCGGTGTTCACGCTGGATGTGGACTATTCCGAGGGGATGTCCGCGGATTGGTGGCCCCGTGGGGAAAGTCCGCTGCTGACGGAACTGGTGGAGAAAGCGGTTTTGCCCCCGGTGGAGGAGCGGGTGGGGCCGGAGCCGGTGGTGCAGAGAGGATTTGGCGGAATCGGAAATTACGGCGGGGACTGGTGGACCCTGGCCACGGATGTGGATCAGGTCCGGCTGATGTTGCAGTACGTGATCGCCAATAACACGCTGGTGCGTTTTTCGCCCTACGGCGCTCCGGTGAGACCCCATGTGGCGCGCGGGGTGATTCCATCCGAGGATTACCGGATCTGGACTGTGCATCTGCGCAGAGGCATCCGCTGGTCGGACGGACATCCCTTCACCAGCGAGGATATCCGGTTTTGGTGGGAGCATGTCGCCAATGATCCGGATAACGGATTTATTCCCGAGACGTTGCGGGTGGCGGGCCGCAGCGGAAACATCGAGGTGATCGACCGCTATACCGTCCGGTATGAATTTCCCGAATCCCATCCCGGATTTTTGCTGGACCAGGCCTCGGCGGCGGGATCGCTCTACATGGCGGGCCCCGCACATTATTTAAAACAGTTTCATCACCGCCTGGGAAACCGGGATCTGGTGGAGCGGATCGCGGTGCGGAACCGGATTCGTCCTGAAAATGTTTTACGGGAGCGGAACAGCGTCATGAACCCCGAGCGTCCGTCCCTTTCGCCATGGATTCTGCGGACCTACCGGTCCAACGGCCCCTGGACCCTGGTGCGGAATCCGTATTATTTTGTGGTGGATGAGGCCGGGAATCAACTTCCCTATTTGGACCGGATCGTGTTCAGGCAGGTGAGCGAACAGTTACAGGAAAAGACGGTGATGGACGGCACCGCGTCGGCGGTTTTTGCGGGAGCCTCCACGAATTACACCAGTCTGATCAATCAGCGGGCTTCTGGAAATTTCGAGGTCCGGCACTGGTTCTCGGGCGGCGGAGGTCAGTTGGCGATTATGCCCAACCGACAACTTCCTGTGACACCGCAGGATTTTTCCTCCGCACAGCGGCGGGAGTTGCTTCGGAACCCCGAATTCCGCCGGGCCCTGTCCATTTCGATCGACCGGGTTCGTATTATCGGCGCGGAATCGATGGGGGTGGGGGAGCCTGTCGCGCCGGGACCGGGACCGGGTGAGGCGGGATATGATCCCGAACATTTAAAGGTGAATGTGGAATATGATCTCCGCCGCGCCAATGAAATCCTGGATGCGCTTGGACTGCATCAGCGGGATTCGGAGGGATACCGAACCCTGCCGGACGGTTCACGCCTCTCCTTCCGCCTGGTGGCACCCGCGGGCGGAAGTATCGGGACACTTCAGTTTGTGAGGTCCGATTGGAAACGCGCCGGAATCCGGGTGGTCATGCAGCAGCGTCCGCACCGCCTGTTGCTGATGGAGCGGAACCGTGCGGATTTTGTAATCGCCAATAATGTGACTGCTCTGGGGTGGGAGTCCCTGGGGGCGGGTGCGCCCTATTTCTCCTGGTATCACCGCGGGGGACTCCATGGCGATCCGGACGCGACCGGGCTCCCCGCCCAGCCGGGCGAATTGGAAATAAGACTGATGCAAATCGGGGAGCGCGCCCGTGTGACCCCGGATCCGGAGGAGCAACTGGAACTGCTTCGGGAAATCATGCTTCATTCCCGCGAACAGGTCTGGATGATTCCCGTGCTTCCCCCCAGCGCTATGCGCCCCCAATCCCTGTTTGTGGTTAAAAACGGGCTGAAAGGGGTTCCGGATTCATTGTTTGCCACATTCAATCTGGGGTCGCCCAATAACGCCGCCCCGGAGTCCTGGTACTGGGAGGACCCCGACACCCTGAACGGAGAGCCTGTGGAACCGGACTTTCTGCGTGAACGGGCCGGCGCGATCCTGAATGAGATCCAAAACGTGACCCTTCCCCCACGGACCCTTGGCGCCGACGGTGAAGACGTTTCGGGCCGAAGCGGCATCACCCCCGGCCTGGTGATTCAAATCAGCATTTGGATGGCCATCACGCTTTTCATCCTTCTCTCCGCGATCCGCCATCCGTTTGTGATCAAGCGTCTGGTGACGATGGTCCCCACCATGGGTGTGATTTCCGTGATTGTGTTCACGGGGATTCAGCTCCCGCCCGGAAGTTATCTGGACACGCATATTTTGAATCTGGAGGAGCAGGGCCTGCGCGCGGAGGCGGAAATCGAGATCGCCCAACTGGAGGAGAATTTTCATCTGAACGACAGTAAGTTCAAGAACTATCTGCGCTGGTCGGGCCTGTTGTGGTTTTTCACGTATGACCGGTCTGATCAGGGACTGCTCCAGGGGCATATGGGGTATTCCATGGTCAACAACCGTCCGGTGACCGAACTCATGGGCGACCGGCTCCTGCTCACATTTCTGTTGTCGCTCGGCACCATCCTGTTCACCTGGATCGTCGCGATTCCCGTGGGCATCTACTCGGCGGTCAAACAATATTCCGCTGGGGACTATGTGGTCACGGTGATCGGATTTCTCGGCATGTGCATCCCGAATTTCATTTTCGCGCTGGTGCTGATGCTGCTCAGCCGCCAATGGTTTGATTTCACGATCAGCGGCATGTTCTCCAGTCAGTTTGTCATGCAGGAACATTGGGACTGGCCGAAATTTGTCGATTTATTGAAGCATCTCTGGATTCCGGTGGCGGTGATCGGCACGGCGGGGACCGCCGGGATGATCCGGGTGATGCGGGCCAATCTGCTGGATGAGTTGAAAAAGCCTTATGTGACCACCGCGAGGGCCAAAGGGATGCGGCCGCTGAGGCTGTTGTTCAAATATCCGGTGCGGCTGGCGCTCAATCCGTTTATTTCCGGCATCGGCGGTATTTTGCCCGCTCTGATTTCGGGAAGCGCGATTGTGTCGATTATTCTCAGTCTGCCGACGGTGGGCCCGCTGCTGTTGCAGGCGGTGATGATTGAAGATATTTACATGGCGGGCTCCCTGCTGTTTATTCTCAGTCTGTTGAGTGTGATCGGCGTATTGATCAGCGACCTGTTGCTTATGGCGCTGGATCCCCGAATCCGCATGTCAGGAGGTTCGCGATGAGCACCGCTTCCGGAGCCGCCAAACCCGAACTCGGATCGATGAGCCAGTCGCGTCTGATTCGGATGCGCTATTCCCGCCACCGTCTTGCCGTGGGGTCCCTTTATTTGCTGGGGCTTTTGTATCTTATGGCATTTTTCGCGGAGTTTTTCGCTCCGTACGGCCAAAACGAGGTGCATTTGCAGCACACGTACTCACCTCCCCAGCGGGTCCGCTTCAGCCTGGACCGGGGATTCCACACCTTCGCGATGGAGCGCCGGATCCATCCCGTGAATCTCAGTGTGATTTATGAGAAGAAAGCCGACCGTCCGGTGCCGCTTCGCCTTTTTCCCAAAACCGGGGCGCGGTTGTGGGGGGCACTGCCCCTTCCGAGACAGTTGTTCGGGGTGGATCAGGAAAAGTACCGTGAATGGAACCCGGACGGCCCCGAGCCCACCTTTTTTCCGCTGGGGGCGGATCTGTACGGCCGTGATCTCTTCAGCCGCATCATTTTCGGCAGCCGGATCTCCCTGTCCATCGGCCTGATCTCCATCGCCATCTCGTTTATTCTGGGGCTTCTCATCGGCGGGATCTCCGGATTTTACGGCGGGAAAACGGATATGATCATTCAGCGGATCATTGAAATCCTGCAATCGATTCCGCAGTTGCCGCTGTGGATCGCGCTGGGGGCGATTCTGCCGTCGGACTGGTCGGATATCAAAGTGTATTTCGGAATCACCGTGGTGTTGAGTCTGCTGGGGTGGACCGGCCTGGCCCGGACGGTGCGCAGCAAACTGCTGTCGCTGCGCGAGGAGGATTACGCGGTCGCGGCCCGTCTGCTGGGGGCCAGCCATCAGCGGATAATTTTCCGGCATCTCCTTCCGGGATTCACCAGTCATATTCTGGTTTCGCTCTCCCTGACCGTTCCGGGCATGATTCTCGGAGAAACCGCCCTGAGTTTCCTCGGCCTCGGCCTGCGGCCTCCGGTGGTGAGCTGGGGCGTGCTGCTTCAGGACTGCATGGACCTGGACGTTCTGGTCCGCGCCCCCTGGCTGATCATGCCGACGTTTTTCATTATTTTGACCGTTCTGTCGTTTAACTTCGTGGGCGACGGCCTGCGGGACGCGGCGGATCCATACCGATAAACCGGGAAAGTCTATATGCCATTATCCTTACAATCAGAACCGCACTCCGATCCGCACGCCGCCCTGCCGGGAGGCGGACGGCCGGAGCGGGAGCCCAACGCCCTGGAGGTCGAGGATCTCCGGGTGTATTTCGATACCGAAGAGGGGGAAATCCGCGCGGTGGACGGGGTTTCCTTTCATATGCGCCGCGGACGGATTCTCGCCCTCGTGGGCGAATCGGGATGCGGTAAATCGGTGACCAGCTATTCCATTCTCCGCCTCATCCAGTCGCCGGGCCGGATTCAGGGCGGATCGATCCGGTTTTATCCGAAACCCGCCGACGGCGGGGCGGAGACCGCTCCGATTGACATCGCGTCTCTCACCGAAAAAGATGAACGCCTGTTTGATTTGCGCGGCGGGAAAATCAGCATGATTTTTCAGGAGCCCATGACCGCGCTGAGTCCGGTGCATACCGTCGGAAACCAGATTATTGAGGCCATCCGGCTTCATCAGGACCTCGACAAGCAGCAGGCCCGCGACAAAGCGGTCGAGATGCTGGGCAAAGTGGGGATCCCCGGACCGGAAAAACGGATTGATCAGTATCCATTTGAAATGTCGGGCGGGATGCGGCAGCGGGTGGTCATCGCCATGGCGCTGGTTTGCAACCCCGAGATTCTGATTGCCGACGAACCCACCACCGCTTTGGATGTGACGATTCAGGCTCAGATTATGGGCCTGATCAAGCGCCTGCAATCTGAAATGAACACCTCGACCCTGCTGATCACCCATGACCTGGGGGTGGTGGGACAATTGGCCGATGATGTGGCGGTCATGTATCTGGGCCGCATAGTCGAACAGGGGAATGTCCGCGAACTGATGAAAAATCCCAGGCATCCCTACACCCTGATGCTGTTGAAATCTCTCCCCGGGATGTCGGCGGGAAAAGCCCGCCTGTCCTCCATCAAAGGCAGCGTGCCCTCGCTGCGGGAACTGCCGGCGGGATGTCCGTTTCATCCCCGCTGTCCGTTTGCCGTGAAAGGACGGTGCGATGTTGGAGACCGTCCGAAACTCGAGAAGGTCTCAGAAACCCGCGGAGTGGCCTGTATTCGATGGAATGAAATCACGGACGGGGACATTGCCGCCATAGACAAGGAGCCGACACGATGAGTCCCGCCGATTCAACCCTCCCGAACGGACCCCTCCTGAAAGAGCCTCATCCCGACACCCGCTCCGCCGACCCGGCCGCGGGGGAGGGCACCCTGTCTCCCTTGTTGTCTGTGCGCGGACTCTGCAAATACTTCCCGGTCAAAAGCAAAGGTCTGTTTCAAAAACAGGTCGGGGAAGTCCGCGCGGCGGACGGCATCACCTTTGATTTGATGCCCGGGGAGACCCTGGGGCTGGTGGGGGAGTCCGGGTGCGGAAAAACCACCACCGGACGCACGATCCTGCGGGCGCTGGAACCGACCTCGGGCGAAGTCTGGTTCCGGTTGGGAGAGGAGGGTGCCGACCCACGTTTGCCGGTGAAAGACGGATATGTGGACTTGGCGAAGCTCAGCGAGGATCAGCTCATCCCGCTGCGCACCCGCATGCAAATGATTTTCCAGGATCCCTTTTCCAGTCTCAATCCCCGCATGACCGTGCGGGATATCGTGGGAGAGCCCATGCTGATTCATAAAATCTGCAAAGGATCCGAACTGGAGGATCGAATTTCGGATATGTTGACCAAGGTGGGACTGAAACCGGAGCACCGAACCCGCTATCCCCACGCCTTCAGCGGCGGACAGCGTCAGCGGATCGGCATCGCCCGCGCCCTGATGATGAATCCCTCGCTGGTGGTTTGTGACGAGGCGGTTTCCGCGCTGGATGTGTCGGTTCAGGCTCAGGTGATCAATTTATTGCAGGATTTACAGGCGGAAATGGGGCTGACCTACATCTTTATCGCCCACAATCTGGATGTGGTGCGGCACATTTGCGACCGCATTGCCGTGATGTACGCCGGACGGATCGTGGAGCTGGCGAAGACCGAAGACATCTTTAAGCACCCCCAACATCCCTACACCCGCCTGTTGCTTTCGGCGGTGCCGAATCCCGATCCCGACACCCCGATGAACATGGACTTCACCGGAGAGGTGGCGGATCCGGGAAATCTGCCTCAGGGTTGCGCCTTCGCACCCCGATGCCCCCTCTGCACAGAGATCTGTAAACACGACACTCCGTCCCTTTTGAACGTCAGTAAGGACCGCTACTCCGCCTGCCACCATTCGGATCAACTTTTCTAATCCGAGGCATTGAATTCTCGCAAGGGGAGGGTCTCCGCTGGACACACGGGCATCGCCCGCGGCCGAATCAGAGTCTTCGGCGTTTCAGCGTGGAGGCAAGCAGTCCCGCGCCCGCCAGACCCACCATCACCAACGTGTCCGGCTCGGGAATCAAAACCATTCGTTCGAGGGTGCAGGTCGAGCTGCCGTCATCCGTTCAGTTCGCTTTGAAATTGGCGGCCATGAACACATTGCCTCCTCCGAACAGGCTGGCGTAGTCGTAGTCATCGAAATCGTCCCAAAAGCCGTTTAAGTTCATCTCCTTTTGTTTGTTGGTTTTTCATTGCACGCAAAGTTTCTGCTGACAGCCCCGTCGCTGGCGGACGCGGTTATCTTCCAGTCGAACGTTTGGGACCGTTCGCCGAGGGTAAAGATCAGTTTTTCGATTCGGAGTTCACCTTCGATCACCTTGATGATGAGCGCTCCGTTTTCGAGACGAACCGTTCCCCAGGCGCTGGCGGTGGAGAAGAAAACCTGAAACGGCATTGTGTCAACGCGGGGTCCGAACCGGAGAGTTTTACTGACCGCCGAATAGCGAAAGCCGGAAAGGGAACCGAGCAGGGCGTAACTGGACATGGCCCGGGCGTAATAGTTGCCGCATTCGTATTCATTGAATGGATTCCGGGTGTGGCCGTCGTAGCGACTGCGCGCGGCCTCCACCAGTTTCAAGCCTTCCTCCGCCATGCCCTCTTCAATCAAATGGGAGGCGACCTGGTATTCAATGCCGGTGAAGACTTCGTCGGCATAGGGGAAAGGCAGGCCGGGGCGTTCTCCGCGCGGCCAGGTACAGACGAGGAGCCCGGCTTCATCTCCGATCGCATATCCGGGGCGTTGCGTGTTGGGATGTTCGAATAGATTTTGTTTGAAATTATGCCGGACGATCGCCCGGAGAGTGGACCGAATGTTTTCCCGGTTTTGCGGGGAATCGATCCCGTAAATTTTCGCCATCCAGGCCCCGATAACCCCGTCGGACATGCAGCCGGCTCCGTATTGGTAATTCGGACCGTCCCGCCTGAGGATCGACCGTTCTTCTTCAGTGATGGATTCGCAGCCAATGTATTCCAGAAATGAACCGCTTTCACGCAGGCTTTTCCATAAGACTTTTTGTTCAAAATATTCGCCGTTGAACAGTTCCTTGTCGATGAACGCGGCTCCGCGTTCCGCCAGCTCTGTATAAGAGGAAGCTTCCGGTTTTCCCAATGCCGCGGCCATTTCGGCCATCGCCGCCAAGGCGCCCAGATAAATGCCCGTGCACATGCCGTCGGGTCCCCAGAATTCGATGTCGTAGGTGTTGTGATGAGGTTCGAAGAGGGCTCCCCGCCGGTCCGGGTCCCACGTCTCGATGCAATAATCAATGCTGCGCCGAACGAGCGGATAAAGCCGGTGCAGCCATTCGGAGCATCCCCCGATTTGCCAGTCCCGATACACTTTCATGATGCCGCCCAACTGCCCGTCGGCCGCCCCGCGATGTCGGTGGGGGGTGGGGCCGTCGGGCAGGGCCGCACGAAAATCGACATGGCCTCGCGCGTCCATCGAGCGGCAAAGCTCCTGTTCGCGCAGGGTCCGTTCCAGAGATGGGAACAGATGCGGAAGCGCCTGGGCGTAGTTCCAGACATGGGTGCAGGTTCCGCCGCAACAGCCGGCGGTGTTGGTGAAACAGCCTTCCCACCCCCAGACATTGCCGTTTTCCTGGCGAATGACTGTTGGGGATTTCAGGATGGCCAGGTTGTCGGCCACAGCTTCGAGGACGGGCCCCGGCAAGGTGCTGGAGGTCAAAGCGGCGGCGAAGGTTTCGGTCCGGCGGCGGAGTTCCTCGAAGTGGCTCTTCACGTGGGCCGCCACCTCGCGGGCGTCCTTCCAGTGCTTGACATAACAGGGCCTCCAGGCCGGAGGATCGTCCTTTGAACCGCACCCGTTTCCACAGGCGGGATTCGACGGTTCCGTGACGAGGCGGGGGTTGGGAAAATGCCAGGTGACCGCGAACGGAATGGTGGTCTTCTCTCCGGGTTTCAACGCGGCCTCGACCAGAATGGACCCCCCGTTGCGTCCGTCAAAGTCCCGGTCGGGAGCATCGTTCTCTGCAAATTTCCCTTCGTCAATTTGCCGCCAGAGAGTGGAGACCGCGTCGAACCAGCCGCTCCGCAACCACATGGTCTTGATCTTCGGATGGTGCTGCAGGGCGACCAGCGCCGCGCTGCCGAACGATGCCGCATTGGGTTTTTCGTTGTTGCGGAAGAAAATTCCGCCGCCGGGGATTCGCTCGTTTCGAGTGGCGGTCCAGCCGCTTTTGCCCCGGGCAAGGTGGGAAAGATGGAAGGAAAGTCCGAAGGTGACCTCCGAGTCCGAGCGATTATGCAGGGTGTATTCGAGGATGGAACACGGAATGCCGGAGTTTAGATCGTCGAGGGGAATGAATGGACTCCATCCGCGGAGATCGACCGTAAGAGGAACCTTTGGATCGGAAAGGGAAACGGTTCCGAAGGGAAAATAGCCGGAGAATTCGCAATTGCGAAACCGGGGAAGCCCCTCGTATCCACCTTTCCGGAACCCTTGTCCCTGGAGGCCGAGGTTGTAGATTTTTTCTTTGGGCATCGGACCTTCCACCAGGCGGGTGAGCGGGTTTTCTCCCTGGATCCGCAGAAGGGCGAACGCGGCGTCTCCCGGCTGGTGACCGTCGGGGAGGGCGGACGTGGAGGGGCTGTTGCGAATGGAGAAATCCTCCAGACTGCCGTGGCCGGTGAGGCAGATGCAGCCCGCGCCGATTCCGCCCATCGGGAGGGCGATTTGCAGTAACGTGGAGCCGGAATAAACGGGGATGTTCGAGGGTGTTAGCATGGGTTCAAAGGTAATTCAGATTTCCGAGCTTTTGCCGTGCCAGGGGACCGTGGTGGTTCGGTTCCCTGCCGTCCCCGGCGTTCGAATAGGATCGGCCGTTTTCCCGGGCTGTAACCGGTGGCATCACGGTCACCGTGCGGGTGGTGTCCAGAAGCCAATTCAGGAGGCGGGTCCGGCAGTTTTCGACTTGAGCGCGATGGGCGGCATCGTGATAGAGGTTGCGGGTTTCCTCGGGATCGGCTTCCAGGTCATACAGCTCTCCGTGGTCTTCGCCGTCGAAGATCCGGGGGTTGTAATGCACGAAACGCCACTTGCCCCAACGCATCGCCTTGCTCCACGGATTTTCGGTCACGGCCAACTCCCGGATCGTCGCCCGCCCGTCCGCTAAGAGGGGCGATAGATCCCGTCCGTCGACCCAGTCCATCTCCGGCAATCCACAGAGGGCGGCCAGGGTCGGACCGATGTCGATATTTTCCACCAGGGCGTCGCGGACCGCCCCCGCCGGGTGTTCGCCCGGCAGTCTCCAGATCATCGGCACCCGGCAAACGGCGTCGGAGCAAATACCGGGGGCTTTTTCGACGATCCCGTGAATCCCGTGGTAGCAACCGTGATCGGAGTGGTAGACGATGACGGTGTTCTCGAGGAGACCGCGATTCCGCAGGCCTTCCATGAGGCGTCCGACACAGTCGTCGATCTGGGTGACGCAGGCGAGGGTACCGCGCCACGCCCGGCGGGCACCTTCGATCCAGGGTTCCCCCGGGGAGGCAAAATCCCATTTTGTCCGGCGGGTGACTCCCCACATCCTGCGAAAATGGGGCGGGCGGTGAGAAGGGTCCTGATCGAAGGTCGCGGGCAAGGCGATATCGTCGGGATATCTCTCCCAAAACTGTTTTTGGGGCAACAAGGGGTGATGGGGGCGCTGAAATGCGATTTGGATACAGAAAGGCCTGTTGTCGGCGCCGTTTTGCGCGGTGGTGGGCGGTTGACCGTCGATGAAGCGGAGGGCCTCCTTCAGGCACCACCGCTCCTGGGTCTGTTCGTACGGGAGATCGGAGGGACGCGCGTCGAAAGGAATTGAGCGGTTTCCGTAGTGGTTCGGATTGTGCCAGCTGTCTTCCAGATCCCGGGTGCCGGCGGCTTCGAGACCGCTCAGGAATTCGGAGGCTCCATGCTCTCCCGCCGCAGTCTCGTATGTATCCGCGAGCCGGTCGATCTGACCGGAAAGCCAGTTTCCGCCGTCAGACGGCAGGTGAAGCTTGCCAATGGCGGCGGTCCGGTATCCATGGGATCTGAAATGCCCCAAAAAATGGGGGAGTTGCGGCGGACGCGGACCGGAAAGGCCGTAGTAACCATGGTTGTGGCAGTATTGCCCGCTCAAAATGCTGACCCGGCTGGGGGTGCAGATCGGATTCTGGGTGTGGGCGTTGGAGAACCGTACCCCAGCCGCAGCGAGGGTGTCGAGGTGGGGGGTGACGGCTTGGGAATGCCCGGCGCAGCCCATCAACATGGCATGGTGCTGATCGGAAATGATCTCGATGACATTCGGTTTTTTCGGAATGGAGGCGGGGAACATTGACTTTTGAAATCAGGATAATCCGATTGTTTCGGGCGGAATTATTGGTGGACCTCCTGATCCTCGACGATTCGTTGTCCTCCCGGACGCCGCTCCGCCGGGATGATCGTCGGCACGGTTTTCTCAATTTCTCCCATGCGTTTAAGAAGCCGTTCGCGCATGCGGCTGGCGACAGCGTCATGGGATTCCCTTCCGGCGAGGTTGCTGAGTTCGCACGGGTCATATTCAAGATCGTAGAGTTCCGCTTCGCGATAGGTTTGCGGAGATGCCCCGGTTTCCCGGATGCTCCGCTCACCGACCACGGCGTATTTCCAGCGCCGGGTGCGGACCGCCCGGGCCACGACCTCTTGGCTCGTCGGCTGAATCAGGACCTCCCCGGGCCAGTCCTGTGTCTGACCGCGGAGAAGAGGAAGGATGGAGCGTCCCTCGAAAGTATCCGGAATATCGATATCGGCCGCGTCAAGGAGAGTCGCGGAGAGGTCTGGCAGATTGACGAGTTGCTGAATCTCGCCGCCGCCTTCGAAGCCGGGTCCGAAGAAGGCGGTGGGCACACGGATCGAACTCTCGTGCCAACTGCGTTTGTCGATGCCAATACGGGTCCCGAAGTGACAGCCGTGATCGGAAGTGAAGAGGACGATCGTTTCGCGGTCGATGCCGAGACTTTTGAGGGTGTCCATCACGCGGCCGAAGGCTTCGTCGATCCGCTTCACCGCTCCCCAGTATCCGCCCAAATGCTGATGGGCGGACCCGTCGAGTGCGGCGAGATCGGGAGGTGTCCATCGTCCCGTGTATCGTTCGCGGTAACCGTCGGGCGGGGTGTAGTCGCCGGTGGTGTTTTGGTGATGAGGCTCCAGGATGCTGAGCATCGTCATGAAAGGCTGGTCCGGGCGCTCCCGGCAGTGCCGGTCAATATGACGGATGGCGGCATCGGCAAGGGCATCCACGCGGTAGCCGGGTAATTGCACCGGTTGGCCGTTGTTGTCGTAGAGAGTTGTCCGGTAGGGCGTGGAGGTGAATTCGAGCAGATTGGCGGCGAGCCAGTCCTGATATCCGCCGCGCTCCCCGGGCGGCACCGGGCCGGTTCCGCCGGAGCCGAGATGCCACTTGCCGAAGTAGGCGGTGCGGTACCCGGCGGCGGCAAAGGCGTCCGCCAGTGTGGGATGTCCTTGCGGCAGGGGATATCCGTTTTCGACCACTCCGTTACTGGTGGCGTATTGCCCCGTCTGCAGGCAGGCGCGGGCGGGGCCGCAGACAGGCTGGCAGGTGAAGCTCCACGCCACATGGGTGTGCTTTCGCGCGAGACGGTCAAAATGCGGCATCAGGTTGAGTGGATTTCCGTGCAATCCGCTCGAGTCCCAACGTTGCTGGTCGGTGAAGAAAATGAGGACATTGGGCGCTTTCTTTTTCATGACGGGAGCATTTCAAATGGACAATACCAAAAGGCAAACGAAAATTCAGAGTGTGATCGAGATGATGTCATCATTGACCGGAGCGGCCTGAGGCGCGGCGGGGGCGGGCAGTTGCTGAATGCGGTCCGCCTGCGTTGTGGGGAGATACCGATAATACACCATCAGGCCCAACGCCGCCAGGGTGGTGTTTAACACCCGGCCTTGATCGCCGCCGCGCGGGCTGAAGCATTCCCAGTAACCGGCCGTATTCTGGTTGTTGACCAACGCCGTGGCCATTTCCCGGTTGAACCGCTGAAAAGCCCGGCCGTCCGGATTGTTGTGAAAGAGCGCCTGAACGGTATAATACCAGAATTTTATGGTGCCGCCACGCTCACCCGCGTTGGGGGAATTTCCCCATTCAGGCGTGCCGTGGCGGGTGATAAAATTCAAGACCTCCCGGGTCTCCGACGCTCTGGCGCGCCCCGCCAAATGCAGGCCCAATGCCCCCGCCGCTGAAATAATATTGTGCGGGCCGGTGTTGGTGTATCCAAAACTGAGCCTGTTGTCACTCGACCGGGTCAGCCGAAGCATTCCGTCCATGGCTTTCTGCAGGGTGGACTCCAACTCCGGAATATCCATATCATGTGTGTCCGCGGCAATGATACAGGCTTTTAGGGCCTGAATATGCCATCCGTTTACCGAGTTGTCGTTGGTCCCGCCGCCGCCGTACCGATATCCCCGCGCGCCTCCGGGGCCGGGAAAACCGCCGTCGGCTCTTTGTCCGCGGATGATCGCCTGAATCGCGCGCTCCAGCGGCTCACGCATCAGCACATTTCCGGTCATGGTGTACGCCTCGGCCAATGCGTACGTCGCGATCGCGTGCGCATAGACCTCCCGGCCGCCACCGGTCATAATCCCGTTACGGCCCTGCGATTCCGCCAGATACCGGATCGCTCTGGAGACGGTTTCCCCGAATTCCGCCGAGGAGGGGGTCTGCCCGTTGGATAAAAACGTCAACAGCGCCAACCCGGTGTACCCCGCGTTGCCGCTGCCCGTTCCCTCTTTATTCCAGGAGCCGTCGGAATGCTGAACCGACTGCAGCCAGCGAAGCGCCCGCTGGACGGCGGCCTCGGTTTGATCCCCCATGCCCCCGGCATAGCGCTGTAAGCCCTGCTGACGCAACAAAGCGGTCCGCCCGGGCATCATCGACGACATCACCACCGGACTCGCGATGTCCGACAGCAATTCCGTTAATTGATTCATGTCCGTGTCGACCGGAGTGTCCACAACCTCCTGCTCCGGGTCAAAATCGGTGTCAATCTCCGTCTCAAAATCCTGAAAATCCGTGAAGTCCTGCATTTCCCGCATCTCGGTGACTTCCTCGACGATCTCCTCCTCCAATTCTTCAATAACCTCCTGTTCCACCGGATCAATCACCAGGGTCTGTTGTAAATCCGGACCCTGACCGGTGTCAAAGGTGATATAGATCAACATCGCCGCAAACAAACCTCCATTCACAAGCGCGGAGATCAAAACACTGAAATAATGTTCACGTTGGGTTCTTTTTTGAAGCTGGGTTCTTTTTTGGCTGTTCATGATTAGGACTCATTCCGTTTCGGGATTTATGGAGAACATACTAATCCGTGAGCCATAAGTTAAGAAAAATTTATATATTATTATTTTATTCTCCGACTCTCGGAAACCGTCGGACATGATTTTCCGAAGGTCGGAAGGGCGCATCGAATCACGGAATCATGAATACGTTCCGTTTCCCGATCGGCCGCCACTCCCCTTGCGGGAGTGGAGCCCCGGTCATGTGAAGAAGCTGTACGCGCCCCCCGCCCCCCGGGGGGGGGGGGGGGGGGGGGGGGGGGGGGGGGGGGGGGGGGGGGGGG
>JAFIGD010000019.1 GCA_020831625.1 Verrucomicrobiota bacterium
CATTTGAATCTGCGACAAGATTTTGTGAAAACACTCTCCAAATTGAGGTCTGGGGCTCACGCGCTGAACCAGGCGGACCGGCTGGCGACACGTAACCGGGGCTTCTATCGTGATTATTTTAAAAGCCTCAAAATTATCTACTGACAGATTTAAAACCGATGAGCCCGCACCACTCCTGCCGCCGGTGAAAAGACAACTTTTTATGCGGAGAGGTTGAATACAACTCCAGAGCCGTGCCACCCTCCGGACTCCGCGTGTAATCGTAGCGGCAAAAAGACCCTTTGAGCACCAAAGGCCTGTCACCCGCGTCCCCCACGCCGATCCGACTCAACGGAATCCGGGCATACACCTCCCAGCGCTTCGCCTCCGGAAACAGCCGGACTTCGCTCTCAATCGGCTCCTCAATCAACGCGGCGTCAAACGCCTCCAGTCCCTCACCCTCCCGCTTCCGCTGAAAATGCAACTGGAATTTCTGGTTGGTCGGGCTCACATGGAACTCATAATATTCCTCCGCGCCCTCGACCTGCAGGAAGATCTCAAACACATCCCCCTCCGTGAACGCCCTTTGGTTAAATTCCGTCACCGGATTGAAGATATCTTCATCGGGCAGATCCGCAAACACAAACAGACAGCCTTCACTGAAAGCGGTCTTTGCAACCCCGCCTGAAAGACCGTTCTCCGCCTTCCAGGCCTGAGACAGGAGCATCCCGGACAAATCACTTTTGTCGAAAGCTATCCAATCAAAGAGGTCTTCAAGATTCGTTAAATATTTCATAGCAGAGCCTTACAAGCTCACTTCACTGTTTAAATTGATTCTTTGTCCGGAGGAGCATTAGCATGTGGATTCACTCTGCGTTCATTCGCGGGACGGCCACGCTATTCGCGGGGTTTTACAGCTTCTTTATCCGTTGTCCGGCGCAAGCCATCCGTTGGTTCCTTCCCCGCCCTCCGAGCTTGCTCGGTCAAGGGCGGAATCATCTCATTCCACGAACCGCCCCAAAAAAAATACAGCGATCTTCGAGCTTGCTCGTGGAGCGCATAAAGAATCAACATCCGTGGTCTTCTATCCGTGGTCTACCTCCCCCTGCCACACAGCATCCGCAGTCCGGCAAGGCCATCCGTTGGTTCACACCCTCTTCATCCGTTGCCGGATCAGGTGGTGCCGGAGCCGCGGGTCATGACCACTTTGCCGGTGCGCACCAGCTCAATGATCCCGAAGTCGCTCATCATGTCGATCATCGCGTCCAGCTTGCCGCTGTCGCCGGTCACCATCAGGATCAGACTGTCCTGAGAGAGGTCCAGCGTTTTGCAGCCGTAGTGCTCACCGATCTGCAGGGCCTCGGCGCGGCGGTCGGGTCCCACCGAAATCTTGACCAGCGCCAGTTCCTTGGAGACGATGTCATCACTGGTGTGATCATAGCAGTGAATCACATCAATGAGCTTGTTGCACTGGGCTTTGATCTGATCCAGTCCGCTCTCCTCGCCGCGGGCGCCGATGGTCATCCGCGAAAAGCGGCCGTCGGCCGCCGGGCTGACCACCAGCGATTCGATGTTGTACCCGCGACGGGCGAACACCTGCGCGATCCGGGCCAGGACCCCCGGCTGGTTGTTCACCAACACACTCAGGGTGTGCAGGGGCTGTTCGGGGATGGCCAGTTCCAGGGTGGTGACCGGCGTGTCGGTTGTAATAATGGTTCGGTTCATGAAAAATTTCCTTTAAAAGCGTTCGTTTAGAATGACAACCCGGATCAGGTGGAGCCCACCGGTTTTTCCATGCGGTATTTGGGCTTCTCGATGATCATGTCCTCGAGGGCCGCGCCGGCGGGTATCATCGGGAACACATTGTCCTCCTGAACCACCTCGCAGTTGATCACGCAGGGTCCGTCATTGTATTCCAGCGCCCGGGTGAGCACCTTCTCAATGTCGGCGGGCCGCTTGATCTGGAACCCTTTGGCTCCGTACGCTTCGGCCAGCTTCACGAAATCAGGGTTGCCCTCCAGATCCACGCCGGACTTGCGGTTGTCGAAGAACAGTTCCTGCCACTGACGCACCATGCCAAGAAAATGGTTGTTCAGGATCAGAATTTTCACCGGCGTCTTCTGCAGCACCGCCGTGGACAGTTCGAACAGCGTCATCTGGAAGCCGCCGTCGCCCACCACCGCGACCACAATGTCATCCGGACGGCCCAACTGCGCCCCGATGGCCGCCGGAAACCCGAAGCCCATGGTGCCCGCGCCGCCCGAGGAGATCCAGTCCCAGGGCGCTTCCGTTTTGCAGAACTGCGCCGCCCACATCTGATGCTGCCCCACGTCGGTGCAGACCACCGCCCGGCTTTTCGTCAGCTGGTCCATCACATCCAGAATGTGCTGCATTTTCAAGCCGCCCTGCTTTTTATAGTTCAGCGGAAAACGCTTCTTGTATCCGTCCAAATGCGCCAGCCAGTCCTTGGTCTGCAAACGGGTCACATGCTTGTTCAACGCCGTCAAAATCACTTTCGCGTCGCCAATAGCCTGCAAGTCGGGTTTGATCATCTTGCCGATTTCCGCCGGATCGATGTCAATGTGGATAATCGTCGCGTTGCGCCCGAATTTGTCCGCCTGACCAATGATCCGGTCGTCAAAACGGGAGCCGACCGACATGATCAAATCCGCCTCGCAAATCGCCTTGTTCGCATACGCCGTGCCGTGCATGCCCAGCATCCCCAGCGACAGCTCATGGCTCTCCGGGAAAATACCTTTGCCCAGCAGCGTCGAGGTCACCGGAATCTGACACGTTTCCGCCAGTTCCTTCAGTTCGGGACCCGCATGGGCCAGCATCGCGCCGTGCCCCGCCAGAATCACCGGACGCTTGGAGCGGTTGATCGCGTCCGCAATCGCGATCACTTCGGCTTCATTCACATCATAGGCCACATCCGGATGATAGCCCGGCAGATCGATTTCCGCCTCCAGCGGCGCGTTGCACACGCCCTGGCTGATGTTCTTCGGCATATCGATCAGCACCGGACCCGGACGGCCGGTGGTGGCGATGTGAAGCGCCTCTTTGGTG
The DNA here is from genome assembly GCA_020831625.1 of Verrucomicrobiota bacterium. Lineage (GTDB taxonomy): Bacteria > Verrucomicrobiota > Kiritimatiellia > SS1-B-03-39 > UBA6053 > PXAS01. Next base: position 3,046 of record JAFIGD010000019.1, read on the forward strand.
ATCCGCGGAATGTCATCCGTGTTCTTCACCAAATAGCTGTGCTTCACAATCGGCATGGTGATGCCGAAAATATCCGCCTCCTGAAAGGCATCCTTGCCCAGCATCCATGTCACCTGCTGACCCGAAATCACCACCATCGGAATCGAATCCATGTGCGCGGTCATGATCCCGGTGATCGTGTTGCCCGCGCCCGGACCGCTGGTCACCAACACCGCCGCCGGCCTGCCGGTTGCCCGCGCATAACCGTCCGCCATATGCACCGCGCCCTGCTCATGACGCGCCAGAACAAACTTGATTTTGGTTCCGGCGGTCTCCAAAGCGTCGAAAATCGGCAGCGCCGCTCCGCCGGAGTATCCGAACATGTATTCAATTCCGCCCGCTTCCAGACATTTCAGCAAGGTTTGGGCTCCGTCTCGTGCTTCTGCAATCATAAGGTTCTCCAAAATAAGGTTATGGGATGCATATACACCACAAAAGCACGAACAGTCAACCGGGAAAAGCAATTTTATTTCAAAAAACGATATATTGTTATTTTTTTAACAATTAAAACAACCTTAAAATAGCCGTTTACCCCGCGCCTCAAAACAGAATTCCTGAAACACAACCGTTTTAAGGTGAAATCACAGCATTTCTGAAATGGGAACGCGAATTACCACGCTTTTTGGCCGTCAAGGGGTTGGGCACCGGGATGGATGGCCTTTTCCTGGAGGATGACCTCGTCAAAATAGCACGAGTCTTCGGGGAATTCGTCCATCGTGCTGCACACGACTTTGACCGAGGCCTCAATGATGTCGATCCCTTTGACGAGCGCATCCTGTTGAATGGTCAGGGGGCAGAGCAACTTGATGATTTCATCATTGGTTCCGCTGGTTTCAATGATCAGTCCCCGGGTATACGCCTCATGCGCGATTTTACCGGCGATCTCGCCGTTCACACAATTGATGCCCTGGAACATACCACGCCCTTTGGCGTTGAAGTTGCCCTCGCCGTATTTCTCCACGATCGCGTCGAGCCGTTCGGCGATGTACGCTCCTTTTTCCCGCACGGAGGCGGCGAAATCATCATTCGCCCAGAATTCATCCAGCGTGGCCCTGGCGGTGACAAACGCGTGGTTGTTCCCCCGGAAGGTGCCGTTGTGCTCGCCGGGACTCCAGACATCGAGTTCGGGCTTGAACAACACCACCGCGCACGGCAGTCCGTATCCGCTCAGGGATTTCGACAGCGTAATGAAGTCGGGCTGAATGCCGGCCTCCTCGAAACTGAAAAACCGGCCGGTGCGGCCGCATCCCGCCTGAATATCGTCAATGATCAGCAACACATCGTGTTTTTTACAGACCCTGGATAAATTCTGAAGCCATTCCCTGCTGCAATAGTTGACCCCGCCCTCGCCCTGCACCGTCTCGACGATCACCGCCGCGGGCAGATCCACCCCGCTGCTGGTGTCAGTGAGGACTTTGTCCAGGTATTCCGTGGTGTCAACGTGATCGCCGAGATAGCCGTCGTATGGAATCCGGTGAGCCCCGGCCAGGGTGAGTCCCGCTCCGTTCCGGTGGTGCGAGTTGGCGGTCATCGACAGCGCGCCCAGCGTCTGACCGTGCCAGCCGTTGGTGAACGCGACCACGTGGGTGCGTTTTGTAATTTTCCGGGCCAGTTTCAGGGCCGCCTCCACCGCGTTGGTGCCGGTCGGTCCGGTGAACATCATCCGGTGATCCATCTTGCGGGGTTGCAGGATATGTGTGCGGAACGCCTCCATGAAATCCCGTTTCGCCGCGGTGTGCAGATCGAGGCTGTGGGTGATACCGTCGTCCTGAATATAGTCGAGCAGCGCCTTTTTCAGCACCGGATGATTGTGCCCGTAGTTCAGAGCGCCGGCTCCGGACAGAAAGTCGATGTACTGCTTGCCGTTTTCATCGTAGATGTACTCCCCCTCGGCTTTGTGAAAGACCCGGGGAAAATTGCGGGCGTAACTGCGGACTTCAGATTCAAGTTCTTCAAAGATTTTCATGGGTGTCTCCTGTATGCGGTTTTGGTAAAAAAATTGTCGGGGTTCGTTGTCTGTCAGATTTCGAGCACAGACCGCAGAAAGTTCCGCGTGCGCTCATGCTCGGGCTGAGTGAAAATGTCGCCGGGTTTGCCGTCCTCCAGAATCACCCCGTCATCAAAGAAAAGCACCCGGTCGGAGGACTGCTCGGCAAACCGCATGTGGTGGGTGACGATCAGCATGGTCATTTCGCGTTTTTTTCCGAGCCGCGCCAGCAGGTCGAGGATCCCGCCCACAAGTTCAGGATCGAGGGCGGAAGTGATTTCGTCGAAAAGCATGATTTCAGGATGCATGGCCAGGGCGCGGGCGATGGCCACCCGCTGTTTTTGGCCCCCGGAAAGCTGGGCCGGATAGGCGTCCGCCTTGTCCGCAAGCCCCACCTCATCCAGATATCGCAGCCCCTCCGCCTTCGCTTTCTCCCGGGGAACCCCCAGCACATGCACCGGCGCTTCGGTCACATTGCGCAGCACACTCATGTGCGGAAACAGGTTGAAATGCTGGAACACCATGCCGATCCGGTTCCGCAGAGCGCGGAACCGGTCCGGAGGGGGAAGCACCGTGCCGCCCTCCGCGTTGACATCATACAAGGCCTCGCCGCCCACCCGCACCCCGCCGCGCTCCGGCCGCTCCAGGGTCATCAACACCCGCAGCAACGTCGATTTGCCGGACCCGCTGGGCCCAATCACACTGACCATCTCGCCGAGCGGAATATCCAGATTGATCCCGCGCAGCACTTTCAAATCACCGTAGGATTTGTGCAGGTTCCGGATTTGAATAAAGGGTTCGGCCGTGTTGTTCATGTTTTCAACTCCATTTTACGCTCAAGCCCCCGGATGCCGCGGGCGGAAATCAGACTCACCGCCAAAAACAAAACCCCCACCAGCGTCATGGGCTCAATGTAGCGAAAGGTTTGCGACCCGATATCATCCTTGGCGGTGTAAAGCAGTTCGGCCACGGTGATCGCGGAGAGCAGCGGCGTGTCTTTGAACATCGCCACCAGATAGTTGCCGGCCGCGGGAATAACGGGCGGAACCGCCTGGGGGAGAATCAATGTGAAAAACGTGCGCCGCCGACTGAAATTCAGGGCCACCGCCGCCTCCCATTGACCTTTGGGCACGCTGTCAATGCCCGCGCGGTACACCTCGGCCATGTAGGCGCTGTAATGAAGCCCCAGTCCGAACAGTCCGGTCGCGAACGGGGAAAATCGGATTCCGAAATCCGGAAGCACATAAAAATAGAAATACAGTTGAATCAGCAGCGGCGTGCCGCGGATGAATTCGATGATCCAGAATCCGGCGCGCGACAACGCGGGAATGCGCGACCGGCGGAGAATGGCCAGAAACAAGCCGCCAACCAGCGCAAGCCCCATGCCGCAAACCGTCGCCATCAGGGTGATCCGCATGGCTTGCAGCAATTGCGGCAGCACCTCAAGCGCATACCCCCAGTCCCAAAGCGTTTCTCCGTCCATTATCGGATACCTCCCAAATCGCGCCCGCGGGACAAACGGGCCTCAAGACCGCGCATGCCGAGACTGATCACCTGCGAACAGCCGAAATACATCAGCAGCACGATACTGAAAATCGCGCCGGTGCGCAGCGTGTCCGCCCGCAGAGTCATCGCCGTGAAGGTGAGTTCGCTGAGGGTCACCAGAGACACCAGCGCCGAATTTTTCAACAGCTCAATATAGATATTCGACATCGGTGGCAGCATGGACACCACCGCCTGGGGAACCAGGATGCGCCACAGGGTTTGCCGCGGACTGAACCCCAGGGAGACCGCCGCCTCCCGCTGCCCCTTCGCCACCGCGTTGACCGAACCGCGCACCACCTCCGCCCCGTAGGCGCCGGCGTTGAGCCCAAGCACCAGAATGCCGACCGGCATGGCCTCAACATGCACCCCGAAATGAGGCAGCACAAAATAAAACCAGAAGAGCTGCACCAGCGCCGAGGTGCCCCGGAAAATTTCCACATAGGTCGCGCTCAGCCAGCGCACCGGCCGGTGGTGGCTGAGCTTGCCCAGCCCCGCCAGAAACGCGAGCGCCGTGGCCAGCACGATGCCCCCCGCCGTCAACTGCAGGGTAATCAGCAGCCCCTGGTAAAGAGGCGGCACCAGATCGAATGGCGGGGATAACGCCATCAGTCAGCGGCGGTGACGGCGCACAGCTCTTCCGCTGTGACGTCCCCGGGCAACTCCTGTTCGGTAAACCCGAAGGGCTCCACCAGTTCACGGTGTTCGTCGGACCCAATAAAGGTGGCCAGTCGAACATTAAACGCCTCCACAAGATCCCGGTCCTGTCTGCGGAACCCGAAGGCCCCGTACCCTTTAACACGTTCCCCGTCGATCACCGGATCCGTGAACGGATCGGCACGCTCAAGCCTGCCGCTGTCATCCTTTGAGATCAGATCCTGCACCGTGAGCGCGGTGCCGCCATAGGCGTCCACCCGCCCGGCCCGCACCCCGGACAACGCGGCCGGCGCGTCCGGAAAAACCACAACCCGGTCATCGGGAATTCCGACCTGACGCGCATAGCGGCGCTCGACCGCGCCGGCCACCACCCCCAGCGTGGCATCTTCGTGATCACGGATATCCTCGTAGGAATGCAAGCCTTTCGGATTCCCCTCCAGCACCGCGAACGCCTCGCCAATGGCGTAGGTCGGATTGGAGAACGCGATCTGCGCACAGCGCTCGGGCAGAATATACATCCCGGCGGCAATGATATCAAAACGACCGGCCTGCAGGCCGGGAATCAGGGAGCCGAACTCGGTCAGCACCCCCTCCACCTCGGTTACGCCCAGTTCCTCGAGAATGACCTTGGCGATTTCCGGAGCCTCGCCGGTGAGTTCGCCCGTGGCGGTGTCCCGATAGGCATAGGGCGCCTCGTTGGCGTAGCCGATGCGAACCACACCGGTTTCGCGGATGCGCTCCAGCGTGCTTTGTTGCGGACCTCCGCCGCCGCAGGCCGCCAGAAAAACAGTGAAACAGATCGAAATTAATACAGGAAAAAATTTAATGGGAATGTCCTCATTTTGGGGTTCATAGCATACAACAGAATTAAAGAGAATCCGACACCGGCTCCGCCTCCAGCGGATACACGCCGTCGGCGTCGTGGGTTTCTTTCCCGTTCAGCGGCGGATTGAACACACAGGCGAGCTTCATCTCAGTGTGTCCGCGCAACAGATGTTTATCATTTTGATCCAGGATATAGACGGTTCCCGGTTTAATGGGGTATACCTTGCCGTCATTCACCGTCTCCACCTCGCCCTCGCCCGAAATGCAATACACCGTCTCCAAGTGGTTCCGATACCAGATCGGGGTCTCGGTGCCGGCGTAAATGGTGGTGATGTGGAACGAAAACCCCATCCCGTCCTCTTTCAGGCTCAGCCGGACACTGTCCCAGTTGTCGGATTGGATTTTGCGGTCGCTCTTCTCGGCGTCTTGTAAGGTGCGTACAATCATGGTTTTGTTATGTGTTTAAGTATGCCCCGGTGTGGCGGGGTCGTGTTTTAGTGTTGTGATGGAGTCATTTTTTGATGTTGTGTTGGCGTTTCCATCCGCGCATTCCCCAACACCCCATCGCCCCCCGCCCTCTCCCATCGGCCCGATCCGGAACAGGCGCTCGGCCTCGTGCGCCGCCTCGTCTCCGGCGGCGATAAAATGACCGGGCTCAAGATATGCGGTCTCCTCCAGCGTGAGCCCCCGGGATTCCGCCCAGGCGGCGAACAACCGGCGGCTGGCGGTGTTCGAGGGACTGATGGTCGTTTCCATCCAGCGCGCCCCGGCCGCGGCCCCGCGGTCGGCCGCGGCCTCCAACATGCGTCGGCCGAGCCCCTGCCCGCGCGCGTCGCGGTGCACCGCAACCTGCCAGATAAAAAGCGTATCCGGCCGGTCGGGGCGTATATAGGCGGTGACGCATCCGAGGAGCGCTCCGTTCGCCTCCGCCAGCACCGTGGTTTCACGGAAGTGGTCACAGACCAGAAAATACATATACGCACTGTTAAGGTCCAGGGGTGGACAGGCCTTAATTAAAGCGTGCACAGCGGCGCCGTCCTCCAGTTTCGGGGATCGGAAAAGAAGCGCCGACAGCTCACGCGTCCGGGTTTCTTCAGAATTTGTCACATCGTTTATTCGAATAAGTTAACATTTGCGGGTGAGCGGTTACCTTATATTCACGTTATACGCAAATGATTACTGCTTAAAAATATATTCATCCGGTGAATCTTCGAGCGATTCCTCCTCCTTCACCGCTTTTCCCCGGAAAAAACCAGCGGCGAATTCCGACGGACATTTTTTATTTAATAAATGACACCATATACCAGATTCCCATCAAGAATAGATCAAGCCTTGACCAACACAGTCAACTTTTGAGAAGTATCAGTCATCTCATCAGGAAAGATGCTGGTTTCCGAGGATCGGAAAAGCATGCACCGCGTTTTCCGATCCTCGGAACGGGGCGTTTACCAGTCCGCGCGCAGGGCGAGGGTGAAGGACCGCCCGGGTTCGGGGATCCGGTCGCCGGGCCGGAGATCGCCCACCGCCATCACCGCGTCGCGGGTGAGGTGGCGGGCATATTCGGTGTCGAAGAGATTTTCGACCCCCGCCTCGATACGGAGTCCGGGACGCAATTCCGCGCCCGCCCGCAAGTGGGCGACCGCGTGGCCGGCGGTTTCGCGCTCGCCGAATCCGGGGTCAATCCGGGTCTGACGGGCCGCGAAGTCCACTCCAAGCTGCACATACACCTCCCGATCCCACCGCAGGGCGGCGCGGCCCTCCAGCGGCGGAATTTCGGGCAGGTCTCCCCCGCCCCGCTCTTCGCCGCGGGTCAGCCCCACCTGAATCGGCAGGCGCATCGCCCCGGCGAGATGAAGATCCGCGGACGCCTCCGCGCCGTAAAAAACGGCATCGACGTTGCGGTGACTGAAAATCGGATTCATCATTCCGTCGCCGGTAATGTCCCGGCGGCCAATGAGCACAGGTTTGATGTAGTCGTCGATCCGAGCCGCATGCAACGCCGCACTCAGACGGTGCTCACCCGCCCTGCCGCTAACGCGGGCTTCGATCTGATGCTTGATCTCGGGATCGAGGTCGGGATTGCCCAGACCATATCCGCCGGGGCGGGCCGCGAATCCGTCGTAGCGCTGACTCAGGTTCGGAGCGGCGGCAACGCGGATGAGACCGATCGTGGCAATCCAATCCTCGTTCAGCTCCTGTTGCAACCCAACATTCGCGGAAACCAGGGTGTCATCCTGCGCGGTGCGTCCGCTGGTCGATTCGCCGAAACGGGTAAACGCTTCCGCCAACGTGACGGGTCCCACACCCGGACCGGGCATCGTCCGCAGCTCGGGACGGCCCATCTTTGAATCCACCTGATCCACCCTCACGCCGGCGCGCAGACGCAGGGCTTCCCGAAGGGGCCCCTCCCATTCACTGAAGAGGCCGACCTGCTCTTCGCTCAAATCCGCCCAAATGGGATCGCGAAAGCTCATGCCGGTGGCGGCCATGCGACGGCGGCGGGTGGCCTCGCGCTCCAGTCTGGACGCGTCCGCGCCCAAACGCAATTCGCCCTCCCCCGCATGCCAGCGGCTGAGGAGGCGGGTGCTATAGCTGTCGGAGGTCGTGGGATTGAACGCCTCCATCATCGAACGGTTGGGACGGTCGCGGTTGTCCATCAGATGATCCACCTGCTGCACGCCGCCGCGCAGTTCCAGCGATGTCAGCCGCCCGCCCTCCGCCAGCCAGCGGAGATTGAGCGTCAGCAGATTGATGTCGATATAACGCGAATCCATGGGCAGGGCCGGATAGTCCACATCCCGCTCCTCAATGCGGCGCAGGGCGAAATCCAGAAACAGCGGCTCCTGAAGCCGCAGCGTGCCGTCCGCGCCCAGCTCAAGCAGGTCCCGGTTCGCCGGAACGTGGGTGCCGTCACCGGAGGTGTAGTCACCCTGGGTACTCCGGGAACCGGAAACCGTCACCGCCCCCTGTTCCGACTCCATGCGGCCCAAAGCGTTAAGGGCGATTCGGTCAACATTGCTTTCGGCAGAGGCCGCGGTGCGCACCAACAGCGGACGCGGGGCGGCGGGGTTCCAGTCGGACTGCGTGGACATGCGGATGCGTCCGCCGAGTCCGCCCGGACCGTCCGTGACCGATCCGGCGCTGAGATCGACCTCCACCCGCTGCAGCGAGGCGGCGGACAGCAGCGCCGCGGGCGGATCCATGCGGGCCGGACAGGCGCCGTGCAGGCTGAGTCCGTTGAAGTCGGTGCGCACCCGCTCCCAGCCGAGGCCGCGGAACACCGGTTCGCCGCCGGAGGGTCCGCGGGAGGCGAAGGACGCACCGGGCAACGTGGACAGAAAACGACTCAGCTCCTGTTGGTTGTCACGGAGCGTCCCGGGTTGCGCGGCAACACTGAGAAATGAAGCGGCAGGTTCCTGCACACGCAGGGGCGGAAGAACAGCGGGTTCCTGACCCGCCATGAGGGTAAGCGCGGCACTTGCGGCCGCAAAAGCAAAAAATTTCATAAAATCTCCAGATTGAAAAAAACGAATGTAAAAAGACGATTTAAGCCATCTGGAAATGTCGGGGCGGCGGGGTCAATGGACCGGTGACGGGAGAACCATAAAGAAACGAACACTCTGCAAAACCTCCGGCGGCTTGCTCACCGGGCCTTGGCACAGCCTCATCAAAAAAAAGACACCAGTTCGCGGAAACATCAGCAACCCGGGTCACCAGGGTCTCGTCGAAAGCCTCACTCCAGTCCCGGGTGATTTGCATACACTGACCGCAGGGTTCCTGGCCGCTGAAGGTGCTTTCCACCGCCTCACTGAACGAACGCTCCGCGCTGCGCTCCACAATCATCCGCCCCCACATCGTCACCAAAGCCCCCTCCCGGCCGAACACCGCCAAGAGGAAAAGCACCAGCAAACAGAATGAAGCGATAGAGCGAACCATTACGGATACGCCTACAATCCGATAATTTTTTAACAAGAAAAATAGGGAGGAACCTTTCCAGGCTGTCGCAGTACCCAGGCGAAGGACAGCCTTTCCAGGCTGTCGCGGTGCCTCTCCGCCGCGTCAGGCTGGAAAGCCTGACCTCCGTTTTAAATCCGCCTGCTTTTCACACATTCCGTAATACGCCCTTCTCAATTCTATCTCCCGCGAAAGCAAAAAATGAGCTAACAATCGTTATCGGAGAAAATGAAAGTCTCGACGACTTCTTCACGGTCGGGCAGGATAAGAACGACCCGGCCTTCGGTGCCGCCGAGATTTTGGCCTTGAGGCTCCATTCCGATAAACGCCTCCGCCTGGTTGCCGATCGTGACCGGATCGCTTCGGATCGATGGAAACTCAACCGACTCGACGCGCACAGTGTAGGCATTCTCCGTATCGTTGTTTACCACCCGGGTGAACGTATTGATCCCCCCCGCGCAGAGCGATTCGACGGTGAAGTCAATTTCGACCGGGCAGGTGATCTCTCGGCTGTCAAACAGCCCCAGCGGCGTGTCGATCACGTGGAACCACACCTTGGGCTCATAGGTCACGTTGATGGTTATTGTCTGATGGGCCGGCACGGTGAAGGAATGCTCTCCGCTGCCAACGGTCAGGGGCACCGGTTCGTTGTTCCGGTTTTCCACCGTGAAGCGGCTGATGTCACGCGTTCGGCAGATTCCGGTGACGATGATGTTGGACGCAAAGGTCGGTTCGAGGATGCCTTTCTGTGCGGAGGCACCGCGAGTCAAAATCCCGAAACGGAATACTTGTATAATGCCTCCGTACTGTGTTGAAATCCGATAAATCCCGCTTTTGTAAGGAAACGTGCCGCTTGCAATCGTAATCTCCATGGGCCAGTGGGGGCTCATGGCTCCGGTTACGCTGAAGAAGGATTCACTTGCGGTAGAGTAGAGACGCTCGACCTGAAATTCTCCAGAGTCGAAGCCATACAAAATCGGGTCACCCGTCAGGGTGTCTAATTCGAGGTCGAATCTGTCGAAGAAGTGCTGCCCTTCCAGATCAATGCCAGTTGGCAGGTCGAAAGGGATATGCTGCGTCTGAAAGGGTTGCAGCGTGCGCTCGTGGTGCCCGTAGTGAAGGCCGGTTTGACGGTCAGTGATGTATGTCACCGCCTCAACCGGAAACGGATATTGGCTCCAAAGCTGTGCGACATTCCCGGCCAAATGCGCACCGGAGGGGAATCGGCTATCGGTATATTTTATTGAACAAGTGAGGGCCAGAGGCAAAGTGGCCGTCACGTCCACGTCTGCGGTGGCACCTGCCGCATCGGTCAGAGTGAGCGTAAAGGCATCACTGCCGATTTGCTGCGAAAGGGTGCGAAAAAACGCATGCTCACCATCATAGTACAAACCAAGGGGATCGCCTGAATGCGAGAGGATGGCTTTCGAAGGCAGCGATCGGACATCTCCGCCGACGATGGGGCTGCCATTGACATGGGTGATTCGCAGGCCATCTCCGACAATCTCGTTTACGACATCCGTGGTGAGGATTAGTGCCCTATTTTGGCCGTCGGGCTGCAACGTGAAACTTCCCGGGGAGACCGGCGCGGTATTGAAACGCGCCAGATCCAGGGAGGCGGCGGCGGTCGCCGAAAGCCCGCCGGAGTCGGTCACGGTGTAGGTGAAGCTGTCGGTATCCGTCGCCCCGTGGAAGACGGTCCGGCCGGGCGCGGGAACGTAGGTGAGCGTGCCGTCGCCATTGAGCTGCACCTCCGCGCCGGAGGCGAGCTGGACGGGCGTGCTCAGCGTAAGCAGCTGGTCGGCGATGTGGCTGATCGCGAGGACATCATCCTCATCCGGGTCGCTGGCGCCGGCGAGTGGATCGAGCGGAATGGCCGTGAGGCGCGGGAAGGCTTCGGCGGGGATGGCCTCGCGCAGAAAGCCGGGACCGACGTATTCGACGGTCAGCGCGGCGGCGGGCTCAGTGGTGTCGAAGTAAAGCACGCGCACGCTGTGGGTGCCGGCGGTCAGTTCGACCGTGCCGGAGCGCTCTGTGTCATCGTGTGCGATCACGCGGGTGCCGCCGACGTCGAGCACGGCGGTGTTGTTTCCCATGAGAAAAAAGGTGTAGGGGCCGGGCGCGGGGACAAAGAGTTCCCCCGTCATTTCGAGACCAAAGCCGCCGGTCGCGTCCGCCGCCGGGGCAAGGCTGAAGGTGGGCTGGCGGCCGGTCGCGGTCGGCTCGGCCGCGAGCAGACTGGCCTCGGTCGGGAAGTCGCCCTCGAAGTAACGGTAGGCGGTGCCGGCGGGTTCCACCGCGCTGGCATGACTGAGGGCAATGGGTTCGATTGTGGGCGGGTTGTTGATGCCGTTGACGGTGAAGGCAAAGCTCCGGCGGACCGATTCGCCGAGAGCATTCACCACGGTGTAGGTGATGACCTCATCCACCACGGCACCGCCGGGCATGGAGACAGGGGCAAAAAGCTCCCCGGAGCCATCGGCGTTCATTCGCAGCGTGACCCCATACGCAAACGCCAGGGTGCTGCCCACCAGACCGGCCTGATCGTTCAGGGCGATCACCTCGATTCCGTCCGCACTCTCCGGGGATACTCCCCCGCCAAAGAGAAAACCCGGGGGGAAGGTGCGGGCGTCCGCATCCTCCTCGAAGACCGCCCCGGCCGGCGCCTGCACGAGGCCGGGTGCGGGCGGGGCCACATAGCGCAGACGGAAAAAGGCGCGGGTTTCCCCGGCTCCCAATGCGAGGCGGGCCATACCGCGTCCATCAGGATGGATTTCGTGGGGCATCGGATACCAGTCCTGCAGATCCGGCGACCATTCGCTGACCGCCTCCACCCCCAGCCGCTCCGCCCCGCGTTGAAACAGGAACTGCGCCTCGCCGGGCACGACCTCGAGATCCAGATTCAAAACTTCCCGGTTGTTGAGGGCGGGATCAAATCCATGAAACAAGCGCGCCAGCCGGGGGGCCGGATCGGTGGGGGCCGGGTCGCCGATCCGCAGGGGCGCGCCGTCGAGTTGCACCTCGGCCAGCGCAATGCGCCCCCCGGGGCTCCCTTGGAGGGAGACCGTCAAGGCCTCGGTGATCAGGCCGAGTCCTTCGATCCGCACCGCCTGCAAACTGCCGGTCTCCGCTCCGGCCGTCACCGGAATACTCGCGGCAAAGCCTCCGGGGGTGGAAAGATGAATCGTGTCCGGAAGATCCACCGAGGCCGCGCCGCCACTGTTGGCGAGGTGAAGGGTCACGGCATCCACCTGCGCCCGTCCGGTCAGAGACAGCGTAATGGCGGGATCGTCCTCCTCCCAGACGAGGATGGAGCCAAGCGGTTTTTGCAGCGGGTCGAGCCATGGAGCGCCCCACACGAGGGTCGGACCGAAACCGTTGGTCAAGACGATGCCGTGCGCATCCGCATACGTCGGCAAAGGCGCGTCGCTCAGGGCGTAGCCACTCATGTACGGGCGCAGCGTGCCCTGCGGCAGGGATTGCAGCGGAAAGGTGAAGCCGAGGAAATCGAGCCCGATGACCGGCTCGACCACCGCGACATCGCCGGTCAGCACGGCATTGGCGAGCTGACCGGTCGCGTCCGGGACCGCAGTCCCGCCGGACATCTCAAACGTGAAGAGGGCCTCAAGCCCGGGCGCGTTCGACGGCGGCGTGGCAAAGCGCCCGGCGGACAGCACGGGACCGGGGCGGGCGTGGTCCCAGATCCGCAATTCGAGGATGCGTCCGTTGAAAGAAGATCCCGACATGCTGAATCCGCCACCGATCTGGAGCGGGAGGGCGTTTTCCGAAAACGGTGCGTCGGCGATGCGGCTGCCGTCGTTTTCGCCGTTCACATAGACGCGCTGGGTGCGGGTCTCCGCATCGTAGGTGAAGGCGATGTGGACCCACTCGTTGACGGGCAAAACCGTGTCTCCGGTCAGGTCGTCCGACCAAAAGCCAAGGTGCAGGTGTCCATCGCGGATATTCAGATGCAACACATCACTGGGCCCGGGTTGGCCCAAAACCGACCGGTCGCCGCTGATATCCTTTAGCCATATCCACCCCTCGACGGTAAAAGAACGCCCCGCCAGAGAGAAGCCTCCGTCCAACTCGACGCGGCCGGGTGCGGCTCCAAACGCCAGGCCCGCCGTCATCCCTTCACCGGGTTGAAGCAGCAACAGACCATCCTGCACCTCAATCGCCTGCAGCCGGTCGGGGGCCGCTGCCCAGAGGGCGTCCCCGGCTTGCCGGGCGACAACCAGAACAACGCCGGGCCCGGTGATGCGGAGCGCATCGTCCCCTTCTAGAACTCCCGGCCCGCTTACGACCTCAAAGCTGACCGGCAACCCGGAATCGGCGCTGGCAACGAGCGTCACGACATCCTCAACCGGGACGGGCGGAATCTGAGGAAAATTCGAGATTTCCTGGGGCACGCGAACGACCTCAATCGTGCGCGAGACCGGCTCGGCAGGCAAAAACAAATCGTCCCCGGCCTGCGAGGCCGCAACCACAACCGTGCCCGTGGCCGTGAAGGAGAGCTCGTTTCCATCGACCACGGCGGGCCCCGAGACGACCGCATAGCTGACCGGCAGCCCCGAGCTGGCGGTCGCGGAAAGCACAATCCCCTCCATCACCGAAGCGGGGGAAATCGCCTGGGTAAACACCACCTCCTGTGCCGCTTTGAGCACCGTAAAGCTCTGCGTAACCGCCTCGGCTGGCAAAAACGAATCGTTCCCGGCCTGCGAGGCCGCCAACGTGACCGTCCCCGCCGCCGTGAAGGTGAGCGTGTTGTCCTCCACCACCGCCGGACCCGACACCACCGCGTAGTTCACCGGCAGCCCCGAGCTGGCGGTCGCGACTCCGTCAAGTGTGACCGTGCCCGTCGCAAGCTGGGACGATATCGTCTGCGTAAACACCACCTCCTGTGCCGCTTTAAGCACCGCAAAGCTCTGCGTAACCGCCTCGGCGGGCAAATACAAATCGTTCCCGGCCTGCGAGGCGGCCACCTCGACCGTCCCCGCCGCCGTGAAGGTCAGCGTGTTGCCGTCCAACACCGCCGGACCCGAGACCACCGCGTAGCTCACCGGCAGGCCCGAGCTGGCGGTCGCCGCGAGCGTGACCGGCTCCATAAAGGGAACGGGCGAAACGGTGGGAAAGTCGATCGTCTGACTTTGCATCACGATGCCGCTGATCTCGATTTCAGCCAGCGCAACATTGTGCGCCCCCCGGATCAGTTGAATCACCAGCGTATCGGAAATCATGCCCGTGGGTGCCACGCTGGCCGGTTGTAGATCGCCCGGGTCTGAATCCGGGACGATCGTCTTCGAGAATGGAGTCCCGCCCGGCACCGAAACCTGAATCGAGGCCGGCATGCCCACGCCACCCGCCCCGCCGCTGTTGGCCAGATAGAGCGTTACCAGGTCAACCCGCACCGGAGCGGAAAAGGTCAATGTAATCTCCGGACTCGTATTCTCCCAAAGCAGCAGGCCCGCGCCCTCGATCTCCATCGATTCGAGCCAGGGCGTCCCCCACACCCGCGCCGGGCCGGTGCCATTGATCAGCAACTCCCCGTCCGTGTCCGGATAGCCGGCGGCCGGTGCCGGGCTCACGGAGTAGCCGGTGACGGAGGCCGTCAAATTGCCACCGGGCAAGGCCTGCAGCGGGAAAGGGGCCCCGAGGAATGCCAGATTCACCACCGGCTCCACCACCGTGACCCCGCCGCTGAGGGTATTGCCCGTGAGGCTGCCGGTCGCCTCCGCGATGCTCGTGCCCTGGCTTTCCTCAAAGGTGAACAAGGCGCCCAGCCCCGGCGCATCCACGGCGGGCGTGGTGAAGCGCTCCGCCGCAATCGTCTCCGCCGACCGCGCATGGTCCCAGATCCGCAGCTCCAGCATCCGCCCATCGAAGGGATTCGCACCGGGCTCGAAAAAGCCTCCGATCTGTAAAGGCAGGTTGTTTTCCGCAAACTGAGCCGCCGCCACCCGCTCGCCATCGGCCACGCCGTTGAGAAAAACGCGCTGCGTGCGCGTCGCCGCCTCATAGCTGTAGGCCACATGCACCCACTCGCCCGTTGGCACGGGGGTACTGCCCGTCAAATCATCCCCCCAAAACCCGAGGTGCAATCGGTCATTGCGCACCAGCAAATGAAACAAGCCCTCACTCCCGATCTGCGCCAGCACCGGACGATCCCCGCCGCTTGCGTTCAGCCACACCCAAGCCTCGACCGTAAAATCCCACCCCGCCAGCGTGGCGCTGGAATCCAGCGTAATCCGCCCCGGCGTGCCTGAAAATTCGAGGCCGGCTGTGAAAGGCTCTGCGGCCTGCACCGGCAAAGATCCCGCGCAAAGAAGAAAGAAAACTGAAAATCCTATAGAAAAGTGGGTCATAGATAGACAACATCTTAAACCCTCCTTACGGTACCGACAAGCCTATCAGCCCCCTCCCCCCTGAATGGCCAAAAAAAGCAAAGGGATGTCCAAATCGATCAGAAACAGTTTTCATCCGAAAAGGTGAACGTCGGGCCCTCCATCGGCCCGGATTCCAACAGAATAACCAATCGGCCCTCCGTGCCGCGGACATCCCGGCCTTGGGTGTCCATCTGGATGGTCACATCGGAATCCGCGGCAATGGTTACGGGACCGCTGATCAGGGTTGGGAATGCCACGGACTCGATGCGCACCGTATAAGCCTGGTTACTGTTGTTGATCACTTGAGTAAAGGAGGTGAAGGTGTCGGAGCAAAACGAATTAATGCTGAAATCAATCACCGTGGGGCACACCGATTCACTGCTGTAGTGCAGGCCGAGGTCTCCATCGAGAAGTTTGACCGGAATCCTCGGCAGGTAATTCACGTCGAATTCCACCGTCTGTCCTGCGGGCACAGGCACCTGTTTCTGTTCGTTGCCGACGGTGAGCACGATATCCTCATCGTTCAGGTTCTGGGCGGTGAAGCGACTGATGTCATTGGTGCGGCAAATCCCCTCGATGATGATGTTGGCCGCAAAGGTGGGCTCGATGACTGTGATGTTGGCGGGGGAGGAGCGAGCCCTAAGACCTTGGTGGTAGAGCGTCACGATCGAATCGTAGGGGAAATCGTCGACATAAACACCAGTGGGAAAGGATTGCCGGATGCCGCCATTCTCTATTTCATTATGATTAGGCCAGTGGGGGCTGGAGGCTCCACCATAGGTGAAGAAGGAACGCGAGACAGTCGAATAGAGGGGGGTGAGTATCATACCCCCCGAAGTGCGCCCGTAATAGATCGGGTCGCCGTCCAGAGTGTCAATCTCCAGATCATAGCTGTCGAAAAAGTCACCCTCTCCCAGATCCACACCCTCGGGCAGATCAAAACTGACATCTATGTTTGTACGGCTGGGCAGGGTGTATTCAGCGCGACCGATTTCATCCCCGGTTTGCCGGTGCTTTACATAGATTTCGGCGGTGACGGGAAAGTTGTATCGGGAAAGCAGCCGCACGGTGCGGGGCGGAATTGAGCTGTCAAAACGGCGATCAGAGTAGCTGATCCTCTGCACTATGCCCAGCGCATCATCGATCCAGATGGGGAGTTCCGCAGTGGCCCCCGCCGCATCGACTACGGTTAGCGTAAACGAGTCAATATAACGCTCATCTCCGGAGAGAGTCCGAACGGAAGCACCATAACCATCATAAAAGAGGGATTGTTGACCCCCGCTCGTCTGCAGGTAGATTGTGGCGGTGGAGGGGAGCGTGGCGGCGAGGGTGTTTGTGGCGGTGGAGGGGAGCCAGGCGGGGAAGGTGTCGGTACCCAGCAGGGGGGCATCTCCCACTCCGATGATACGGAGCGGGTCGCCGTCGGCGTCGCTGAGACGACCGCTCAGGTCGAGGTCACCCTGATTAAAAAATTGATCGGTTGACAACTGGGTCGAGCCGTCGGCAGTGGGCGCGGTGTTCTGGCGGGCGAGGTCGATGCTGGCGGTGCCGGTGGCGGAAAGTCCCCCGCTGTCGGTGACGGTGTAGGTGAAGCTTTCGGCAAAGGTGGCCTCGTGGAGGAGCGTCTTTCCCGGGGCGGGCACGTAGGTGATCTGCCCGTCGGCGGCGAGCGTCAACGAGGCGCCGGAGGGCAAAACGGCGGGTGCCCCGTCGACGAGAGCGGTGCCGTTGAGGTGGGAGATGCGCAGGACATCGCCGTCATCGATATCACTGGCGGTGCCAATGGGCAGATCGGACAGGCGGGGAAAGGCGCTGGCGGGGATCGGCTCGCGCGGCAGGCCGGGGCCGGAGTAGTCCACAGTGAGCGGCCCGGGAACGTCGGCGTCGAAATAGCGCACCCGGAGGGTGTGCGATCCGGCGGCGAGGGTTATGGTGCCGCTGCGCCCGGTGGCGGGATCTTCCCAGGTGTTGTCAACCACGCGCTCGCCGTCGATATCGAGCACGACGCCGTTGGCACTGCCGGTGTAGAAGGTATAAGGTCCGGCGGCGGGGACAAAGAGTTCGCCGGTGAATTCAAAGCCGAAGCCATCGTCCGCCGTGGCGGGATCGAGGCTGAAGGTGGGCAGTCGTCCGGTGGCCACGGGTTCGGCGGCGAGCAGGCTTTCCTCGGTCGGAAAGTCGCCTTCGAAGTAGCGGTAGGCGATCCCGGCATCGACGGTCCCGGTGGCGTGGCTGCCGGTGAAGTCTTCCACCGTCGGCGGATTGTTTTCACCGTTGACGGTGATGGCGAAGGTGCGGCGGATGGATTCGCCGAGGGCGTTGACCACCGTGTAGGTGACGGCCTCGTCCACGACGGCATGGCCGGGCATGGAGACGGGGGCGGTCAACTCGCCGGAGCCGTCGGCATGGATCCGCAGCGTGACGCCGAAATCAAAGGTCAGCGTGCTGCCAACCAGGCCGGTTTGATCGTTCAGGGCAATCAGCTCAAGATCGCCGGCATCCCCGGCGGACAACTCGTCGCCAAAAAGGAAGCCGGGAGCGAACAGCTGCGGCTCAGCATCCTCTGTAAAGACGGAGTCTGCCGGAGGCTGCACAAGGCCGGGTGCGGGCGGGGGCACATAGCGCAGCCGGAAAAAGGCCCGGTCCTGGCCGGGGGCCATCGTGAACCGGGCCATGCCGCGGCCATCGGCCGGGTTGATTTCCTGCGGCATCTCATACCAGGTTTGCAGGTCGGACGACCATTCGGGCACGGCCTCCGCGCCCAGCCGCTCGGTCCCGCGATGGAACAGAACCTGTGCCTCGCCGGGTACCAACTCCATCTGCAATTTCAAGACGTCACGGTTGTTGAGAGCCGGATCAAAGCCATGATACAGACGGGCCAGACGGGGGGCCGGATCGAAGGGGGCGGGATCGCTGATTCGCAGCGGCCCGCCCTCCAGGTGGACCTCTGCCAGCGCGATGCGCCCGCCTTCGGTCCCCGAGAGGGTGACGGAGAGGGCCTCGGTGATCAGTGCCAGATCCTGAATCCGCACAGTCTGCAAGCGGCCGACTTCGGCTCCGGCGGTGACGGGGACGGTGATGTTGAAGCCGCCGGGGGTGGAAAGCTGAAGGCTGTCGGGCAGAGCGACATCCGCCGCGCCGTCGCTCTGGGCGAGATAGAGGGTGACCGCATCCACCCGGGCGCGCCCGGCGAGGGAAATATGGATGGCGGGATGGGACTGATCCCAGACCAGGATGCTGTCGACGGGGTTCAGGAGGGTGTCGAGCCAGAGGGTGCCCCAGACGCGGGCGGGGCCGAGGGTGTTGGTGAGCACGGTTCCGCTGGGGTCGGCGTAGTCCGGCAGAGGCGCGGGGCTGAGCGTGTAGCCGCTCACGTAAGGGCGGAGGCTGCCGATGGAGAGCTGCTCCAGCGGGAAGGTGGAGCCGAGAAACGCGGGTCCGACAACCGGCTCGACCACCGCCACATCCCCGCTCAGCGTGGCGTCGGAGAGCTGACCGGTTTCCTCCGGGATTGTGGTTCCGTTGGATCCTTCAAAGGTGAAGAGCGCATCGAGGCCGGGCGCATCGGTGGATGGAGTGGCGAAACGTTCCGCCGCGATGTCTGCCGCCGTCCGCGCATGGTCCCAAATCCGCAGCTCCAGCATACGGCCGCTCAGGAAATTCCCCCCCAGCCAAGTGCCGATTTCAAGCACGCGGTTGTTTTCCGCGAATTGATGATCCGCAGTGCGCTCGCCATCGGGCACCCCGTTCAGAAAGACCCGCTGCCGGCGGCTGGAAACGTCATAGGAAAAGGCCACATGCACCCACTCTTGAGCGGGCACGGGGGTCGCTCCGGTCAAATCATCCGCCCAAAATCCGAGATGCACCCGTCCGTCCCGTACAAGCAAGTGCATCGGGTCGGCATCGGGCTGCGCCAGAATCGCTCGATCCCCCGCTGTGCTGTCGAGCCACACCCAGGCCTCGACCGTGAAGGAGCGCCCCGCCAGCGAAAACCCCGAATCCAGCGTCACCCGCCCCGATTCACCCGAAAACTCGAGCCCGGCGGTGAGAGGCTCTGCGGCCAGAACACGCTCGGCTCCGGCACTGAGAAGCAAGAGGGGTATGGCGACAACAGAAAATGTGCGCGCCACGAAATCGGGCATCCTGAAAAATAAGGTTTGCAGGTGATCGAGTGACAGAGCTTGAATCCCGCGGCAAAGGGATTGGACGGGAGCTAAGCGTCCTATGGGAAAATTATTCATAGATAGGTTCCGGCTTACGCCCCCTAACGAAAACCACAAGAATATCCCGGGATCTGCCCCCTGAATGTCCAGAAAAAACAGAACATGTCCAGATCGGCAGCAAACCGATCCCCACCGTGAAGCCTACGGCTCTGTTATTTCAGGCAACACTTGGGCCGCAAGGAATTCCTTGGGTACCTGGTTGAACACCGCCCGAAAGCGGCGGGACAGATAGCTCGCGCTCACACCGACGGCCCGGGCCGCTGCGGCAACGGAATCGACTTCGCCCGATTCCAGAAGCAGGCGGGCGCGCCGCAGGCGGATTTCCTGGATCAGTTGACCCGGCGTCTGGCCGAAGGATTCGGTACAGCGGCGCTGGAGCTGGCGCTGGCTCATCCCCAGCGCATCCGCGAGTTCCACCGCGCCGAACGGCCCGGTGCCCATACGATCCGATATCACCGCCCGCACCTGTTCCGGCCAGGCCGCCGGCTGCGGTGCTGCGGTCCGGCGCACGCAAAGGTGGTTGTGGATGCGCAGGCGCAGTTCGTCCATGGAGAAGGGCTTCGAGAGGTAGTCATTCGCACCGGCCTGAAGGCCAATGAGGCGGTCTTCCGGACGCCCCTTGGCGCTGAGCAGGAGGATGGGGAGTTCCCGGGCTGAAAAGTGATCCCGAATCTTTTGACAGAGGGCGATGCCATCGAGTCCCGGCATCATCACATCACTGAGGATCAAATCCGGAGGATGGTTTAGAATGACCGGCAGAGCCTCCTCTCCGTTCCGGGCAAACCGGAGCGCATACACCTCTTCCAATTGACGGGCCAGAAAACGCTGCAGATCCGGGTGATCCTCGATGATCATAATCTCTGATGTTCTCCCCGGTTCGGATGCGGTCCTTTGGGGATCGCCGGGGGAGTCAGCGCAAGAGGTGTCGGCCTGAAAGACCGGCATCGGACGGGGCGGATCCTCCGGAGCGCTCCCCTGGGAGGCCGGTTCTATCGCGAGATCCTCCAGCGCAATATGATCCGCCCCCAGAGGAACGCGTATCCGGAAACAGTTGCCGGCACCGCCGCCCGGGTCGGGAAGCAGACCGATCTCCCCGCCATGCAGGGCGACGATTTCGGCGGCCAGACTCAACCCCAGACCCATCCCCTCCCAGCCGCGGTCGTCCCCGGACTCCCCCTGAAAAAAACGCTCAAACATCCGCGCCCGAACCTCCCCGGGAATGGGGCGGCCGGCATCCTCAATTTCGATTTCGAGTTCGCCCGGTGCCTCGCCCCCCGCCCGGCGGCAGCGAATGCCAATCCCGCTGCCCTCCGGGGCGAACTTCACCGCATTTCCGATCAGGTTAAATATCACCTTCGCAAACTTTGTGGTGTCCAGATACACCCGGAGAGAAGGATCGACCGGATCGAAAACAAGGGTCATTCGGCGGGCCTCGGCAAGCGGCCGCATCTCCGCCACCAGCTCCCGCAGGAAATCCCCGGCCATCACCTCCCGTACCCGCAGGCGTGCCTCACCCGCGTCCAACAAGGTGAAATCAACCAGCTCCTCGATCAGCAATTCCAGGCGACGCAACCCCCGTTGAACCATGTCCCATTGCGGATCCGCCTTTTGCGCCGGGATCAGCGCCTCCAGAGGTTGTTTGATTAACGAAAGCGGGGTGCGCAATTCGTGCGAGAGCATGGCCATGAAGCGTTGTTGCCGAGTCTGCAAGGCCTCCGCCGCCTCTTTCGCCTCGGTCAGGGCCCGCTCCATTTCGACCCGCGCGGTGACATCGTGAAAGGTATTGATCATCCCGCGGATCTGCGGATCCTGCAACTGGTTCACCACCGTGCCCTCGAGATAGATCCAGTGTCCGTCGCGATGACGCCAGCGCACAACATCCGCGTCCAGTTCACCCGGCAGCCCGGCAAGCCGGGCGAAGCGCGGGATCAGCCTCCCGGCATCTTCCGGGTGAATGAACTCGAATAAACTCCGCCCCACACACGCTTCGGCGGGATAGCCGGTGATGCGCTCGTTGGTGGCACTTTCGTAAAGAATCGTTGCCTGGGCATCGAAGATCGTGAATCCTTCGTAACTCAATTCGATCAGGGCCTGGGCTCTCGCCAGTGCGCGGATGGCCTTCTGTTGCTCTCCGGCCCCGCGTAAAAGAAACGTCCGCGCCTCATCCCGCTCCGACGGCAGCCGCACCGCCTCCAGCGCGATCGGCTCCCCTTCCCCCCATACCAGCTCAAAGGCAAACGGTGCCAGCTCACCCGCCTCCTCCAAGTGAACGCCTACCGCCCGCCAGAAGGCGGGTTCCTCTTCCGGGGCGTGCAGGGCCGCCAACGCTTGAGCGGCGGCATCGGGTTCCACCTCTTCCGCAAACCGAACCCTGCTCCAGTCGTTGCCGCGAAGAGCGGCAATATCTGGATGACTGTAAGAGAATTCGTTCATGAGCAGAATTGTAAACGGTAAGAAATAGAATACATATTAAAAAAATTCAAAACTATTTCACAAAAGGTCAAAAGCAAGATTTAACAATCTTTGGCTTTACCCCTCCCCTACCCGGGATGTACGGTTTTCAATATGGCAAACCTGCTTGAAGCCCTTCTTAAAGATCCACAGTACCCGTTCTTCGCGTTGATCGGGCTGGTGTTGCTCTGCTATCCCTTTTATGCCAAATGGGAGGCCGCCAAACTCAGCCGGCGGCGCACGGCGCGAACGAGGGGTGAAGTGGTGGACGAGGAAACGCAGGCCACGCGGGGCGTGGGCATGGGCGTGGGCAGTCACCATGTCCCCACCCGCCATCCGGTGGTGGTCTTTGACGTGGACGGAGTCCAATACCGCTTGGTCTCCAACACCGGCGCAAGCTGGCAAACCCTCCGGCAGGGTCAAACCGTCGACGTTCACTACAACCCTTCTGATCCCAACGATGCCGGCATCAGCGACATCTCCCTCGATGCCGTCGAGCACCTCCTGCTCTGGCTCCTCCCCCTCATCGGCGCGGCATTCTTCCTCTGGGGTCTCGTGAATTTCCTCAAAAACCTGAACGGGTAAACCGTTTTGCAATCCCAAACCCGCAAATGAGCAGAGCTTTCACGGATGGATTTTCAATGGATGATCGGGATGACGGTGTGACGCTCGGCACCTGGGAGGACGTGGCGGCCGCGCATGAGCATGCCCTGGTGGTGCTGGCCATGGGATTGCCGTGCGTGGTGATCGAGGCTCCCGAACAGAGTGGCTTCTCGGTGGCCGTGGAACCAAAACATGCGCAGGCGGTTCTGATGGAGTGGCAACTGTATGATGAGGAAGCGCGCGCCAGGCCACATCCAAGACCGGCGATGGAAACACGGACACACCCGTTGCGTCTCGATGTGGCCGGCGGTTGGGTGCTCTCGCTGCTGGTGGTGTTTTTCCTTCAGGGGCGGGACCCGGCCTTGAGCGCGCGGTTTTGCAACTCGACGACCGACATGATGGTGCATGGCGAGTGGTGGCGTCCGTTTACCTCGCTTTTCCTGCATCGGGATATGGATCATTTACTGGGGAACGCCCTGCTCGGGGGCGTGTTTTGTGTGTTGGTCGCCCAGGCGACGGGGGCGGTGCGGGGGTGGACCTTGATTCTTGCCAGCGGCACCATCGCCAACGCGCTGAATGCGGCCCTGCGGATGCCCGATGAATTCCGCTCCCTCGGCGCGTCCACCGCGACCTTTGCGGCGCTGGGCATCCTCGTGGGATACGCCACCCGGCAGGCGTGGAGGATACGTTCGTTCCGGGGATTCCGCATGCTCTTTGCCCCAATCATCGCAGGTGGCATCATGCTCAGCTGGTTCGGCGGCGGCACCCCAACGGGCAACACCGACGTCCTCGGCCACCTGCTGGGCTGCTGGGTTGGCTTTCTGGCCGGCGTGTTTTTGAGCCCTCATAGGCCAATCCCAGTCACAGTCCGTGATGCGCCCCCTGACCCCATTGCGTAGATTTTTCGTGATAATGATTTAGCGAAGTTCCCAAAAGAAGAAAACCACTTTCGGAATCGTAACCCTGATCGTCATCCTGATCGAAAAACCTATTTTGTGGTTCGATTATGATCACGAAAAAGAATGCAAACACCACTCTCACAACGGTGGATTATTTACTCGGGCAGGCCCTGCCCAAAGACAAGGTATGTGCCGTGACATAACTGGTATAAAACTAAAAACTTTGACTAATCAAAATAAATACTTGTGCTTATAAGTGTTTGGCATATAAAGCGAAATCATGGACGTGAAACCCACGAGGATTTTCGGTGCAGCGTGACCGGAAACTTCTCTGAACTTCAACCCCTTATTCAAGGAACTAAACATGCAAAACCATGAACAGAACCAAGCAGAACTCGCGCGTCTGAAGCGCAAATCCAAGGAGGGTTTGACCCTTCTCGAACTCGTGGTGGTCCTCACCGTGCTCGTCGCCCTTGCCGGAATTGTGCTGCCCTCGCTGCCCAACCTCCTGCGTCAGTCCCACGTGGCCGTGTGCTCCACGAACATCCCGGAACTGAACAAGGCGGTGATCATGCATTCCACCCTCAATATTGGTCAACATCCCAACAACCTGGATAACCTGGTGGATGGAGACGGGGCCGGAGACGGACTTCCAGGTGGCAGTGTTGCCGCTTATGCCGGGAACCTCGCTGTACTCACCCTCACCGCCGATGAACTGGAAAGCCTGGAGGAGATCGGGATCACCGATGTGGTGATTGCCGATTGGGATAAAAACCCCACCTTCGGTGCGCACACCGGGACTCCGGCTGCGTTGGACGATACCACCGACGTGTTCATCGCATTGGATGCTCATGTCGCGGATGTGATGGGCGCGCCTACGATTGCCGGGTCCCGCTTCGTGGTCTTTGGTGTGGGACAGCAGGCCTCCATCGTCGGTGCCCGTGCCGGCGGGATCTTCGAAGCTCCGGTTCACTTCTCGGATGAAGCTGGACAGGATCCCAACAGCGTTTACTCCCGCTATGTGCTGGTGTACCGCGTGTTCGATGACGGTGAACCTGCTGAATTCGTGGGTGCCTCCGCGCTGCACGATGACGGTCTGGAAAACGTGAACGAGCACATCGCTGAGTTCTACCTCTAAACCGCAGTCTTGTCTCCAACTCCGGACGTGGCGGGCACGCGCTTCTCTCTCCTTCTCGAGTGTGTAAGCCAGGGCGTGTGTCCGCGGAGTTCCTTACGAGACCGGCCCGGGTCAATCCGGGCGGTTTTATTCCCCCGATCGGTGGTCACGTCCATGCCGGTCGGGGGACCTTTTTGATGTTGTGATGGGGATGAAGTGTTGAAGTGTTGTGATGGAGGGTCCCCTTTCCCCATTCCCTACCCCCCCATTACCACATTACTCCATTACCCCATTACCACATTACTCCATTACCACATTACCACATTACTCCATTACCCCATTACCCTATTACCCCCCTCTCCCATGCTTCCCCCTCTCTCCAAAAAAGGCCTGACCCTCCTTGAACTTGTGGTTGTCCTCGTGGTGCTGGTGGCACTTTCAGGCATTGTGCTCTCCCGCCTGGGTGGCGACGGTCTGCGCGTGCGGGGGCCGGACGGACAGGAGCGCAGCGGAGCCGAGCTGGTGACGATCACCAATCTTCAACGCCTGCGCGACATCCTCGTGGGCACCCCGGATCAGCCGGGCTATCTGCAGGATGTCGGAGCCCTTCCGGAGAACCTGGAGGCTCTGATCACCCGGCCTGACGGCGTTCCCGTCTTCGACCGCGCCAGCCGCAGCGGTTGGAACGGACCCTATCTCACCGCCTCCGTGCGCGACGCCTGGGGAGAATGGGTGGTGCTGCAACAGGGAAACACCTCTAACGCCCGCCTGGTTTCCGGCGGTCCCAATCAAGAAATCGACACCCTCGACGATGCAAACGGCAGCAATCGTGTGGATGATCTGCTGCTGTTCCTATTACGTGAGGACCCCTTATGAAAACCTCAAAATCCGGTTTAACCCTGCTCGAATTGGTGGTGGTCCTGGCCATTCTCGCCCTGCTTTCCGGCCTGGCCATGCGGTCGGTCACCGGACTCTTTGAACAAAGCCGCTACGAGCAAAACGAGCGGTTGATGCGCGATCTGGAGGAGGCCCTGCTCGGCGACGCCGGGTTTGTGCGTGACATGGGGCGTCTGCCGCAAGCAACGGGCACCGATCCTTTGACCCTGCTGTCCGAACTGTGGGAACAGGGGGCTTTGCCGGATTATTCCCTGCAAACGCTCAGCGGTGTCCGCATCGGCGGCGGATGGCGTGGCCCGTATCTGCGCCTGCCTCCGGGCGCATCCGGCCTGCGCGACGCCTATGGAACGCCCCTGGCGTTTTTCCAGCCTAACGGCGATCCGGTGGATGCCACTGGTCAAATCATTGCCCGCGTCGTCTCCAGCGGAGGTCCCCTGAACGACGAGATCGAAATCCTCCTCCCCCATGCGGGCTTTGCCTTGCCGGTGCAGGTGACCGGGGCCACGGATTCCGTGGGAATTCAGCTTTTCCGTATCGAAAATGGCCTGGTGACCCAAACCGAACAAGCTGCCACCGCCGCGCCGCTGATTTCGCACAACTTTCTTAACGTTTTGCCGGTCCCGGTGGTGCTGCGGGCGGTGCAGGGGGCGACCCAAAGCCTGCCCGTGAACCGGATGCACACCCGCACCCCCTCCCTCCCGGTCGAACTTATTCTGGAACCCTAATCCGATGTCCCCATACTTCAGTCCCCGTCCCGATCACACCCTTCTTGTACTCGATGGTCCTCATGCCCTGCGCATCGATCTGCGCCGGGGACCCACCGCGTATGAGGTCTGTTGGCTGCACCAGGCCGATGAGGAGGCCCAAAAGGAAAACCCGCTGCGTCTGCTGGGACACCGGAAACGCCCGGCGCGTCAGGTGACCCTGCTCACCTCCGAATGCCGCAGTCTCATCGTTGAGTTGCCCAGCTATGGCCTTGGCAATGACAATCTGGAGGACATTCTGGCGCTGGAGGCGGAGCAACTGACCGGAGAATCGCGGGATCTGTGTGAATGTTGCCACATTACGCTGAAAAACGAAGCCGAGATGAAAACCTTCCGGGTGCTGCAGATGGATCTTCAGCGGATCCTGCACTATCGCAATGAAGTGGCCGCATTCCGGGGCTGCACGCTGACCGGGCTGGGACATCCGGGGCTCCGTCCGGAAGTGGAAGCGGATGGCATCCCCTGGGAAGACGCCAGCGCATTGACCGCCTGGGCGTCGCGCTGGGCGGAGCCTTTTCGGGTGCTGGACGGCCGCATGCAGGGGATTCCCTGCTTTCAGGTGCCGCCCAAACCGGTGGGGATGCGGCAACAGGTGCGCATTGGCGCCCTGGCTCTCCTGGGGGGGGCGGCACTGATCGGACTGGACAGCTTCGTGAAAGGTCAAAAGCTGGAAACGCTGCGGGCCGAATTGGCTGCGATTGAAGCCCCGGCAAACCGGGGGAGAGAACTGAATGAGGAGATTAACCACCTTCGGCGCGACCTGAACCGCGCTCCCGCGTCCGCACCAGGCGGGGTTCTGCACCGGAACCGTCTGGCCCTTCTTTTGACAGAACTCCGGGAAGGCGTGCAGGCGGAAGCCGCGCTGGCGGGCATTGAGCAGTCGGACACGCTGCCGGTTGTGACCCTGCTGGCCCCGACAGCGGAAGCCGCGCACCGCGTGGAGCATCGCCTGGGACCGCGCCTCGAGTCCATTGGCTGGCGCATGCGGGTTGCGGAGCGGGAGGCCACCCATCTCTGGCCGGACGGCGGTCCGCACCGCCTGCGCCTGCGGTTGGAGCCGCTTGAGGGTTCGTTTCCCGGAGGACGCTCATGAAAAAACTCACCCGGCGTGAAAAGCGGTTGATCCCCCTGCTGCCAGTGGCCGTTTTGGTCATTGGCTACATGTATATGGCCCCTTGGAAAGGACAAATCCAGGAGGTGGAAACGCGGCTGGAACGGGTAAGGAGACGGGAAATCACCCCTGCGGAACTGGCACGCCGCGAGGCGGAACTGCAGACTCTCCAGCGTCAGATGCTGGAACGCGAGCGCCTGGAAACCGCCCGCCTCCGGGAAGAGGAAAGCCTGCGGAGGCTTTGGGGATCCGCAGAGGCCAAACGGCAGGCGGCCGCGCGCCTGCACCGCGCCCTGCAGGATCCGGGGATTCTGGTGATCCACGACCGGCCCGCCACCGCTTCGCCGCGGCTGACCAAGACCCTGCCCGCCCGGGTGCGTGAGCAGGTGGAATTGCGCGAGCTGCATTTTCTCGCCAGCTATGCCGCCGCCGACGAACTTCTTTCCCTTTTTGCCGATGAAACCCTGCCCATGCTGCCCGCGCGTTTGGAAATGACCGCCGACACGGAGCGCGGCATCCATCCCTGGAGGCTGTGGCTATGGCGTTAGGGCTTGCCGATATGCTTGCCGCCGTAAGCCGGAACAAGGCGTCGGACCTGCATTTGGCCCCTGGACGTCCGCCCTTTCTGCGGGTGGACGGGAGCCTGATACCGCTGCCGGGTGCGGAAACCGTGAGTCTCACCGCAGCGGATCTGGAGCAAAACGTCCTGGAGCTGTGCCGCCACGCCGGAGCGGCGGAGGTGTTGCCCCGCAGTTCGCTCGACGGCGCCCTGCGGGCAGCCGACGGCGCCCGGTTCCGCTTTCATGTTTATCGCCGCGCCCCCGGGTTCGCAATTGCACTGCGCCGCCTGGAGGACCGCTTCCGCAGCCTCACCGAGCTGGGCCTCTCCGAATCCCTATCGCGCTGGGGAGAGCTGGGCGACGGACTGCTCCTGGTGGCCGGGCCCACCGGCAGCGGCAAAAGCACGACCCTGGCCACGCTCATCGATCTGATCAACCAGCGCCGGGCCTGCCATGTCATCACCATCGAAGATCCCATCGAATATGTGCACAGCGATCAAAAAAGCCTGGTGGATCAACGTCAGGTGGGCCTGCATACCGGCGGATTCCAGGACGCGCTGGTCGCCTCTCTGCGGCAGGATCCGGATGTGATTCTCGTGGGCGAAATCCGCGAGCGGGATACCATCCGCATCGCCCTCACCGCCGCCGAAACCGGGCATTTGGTCTTCACCACCGTTCATGCGCCCGACTGTGCCGGTGCCCTGCAGCGGCTGGGGTCGGTCTTTCCGGCGGATGAGCAGCCGGGCGTGCTCCGTCAATTGGCCCTGAATCTCCGCGGCATTCTCACCCAGCATCTGGTGCCGGCCGACGGACCGGGACGCCGGCAGCGGCCCCGCATTCTCCTGAGCGAAATCCTGCAGGTGACCCCGGCGGCCGCGAACCTGATCGCCAACGGCAAATTCAATCAGATGCAAACCTGCATGGAGACAGGCGGCTCCGAAGGCATGCAGACCCTGGAGGAAAATCTGATCCACTGGATCCAGGAGGGCTTTCTCACCGAGGGGGCCGCCATGAGCCATACCCGGCGGCCCGCCTACCTGCGCCAGCGGCTGCAGCGTCACCCGGCGGGAAGGAGCGGACGATGAGCGCGCCACTGGATTTGCGGGAAATTCAGTTTGATCCGCACTGGGCGCTGCGCTTTCCTCCGAGCCTGCTGGTGCGCCGCCGCATGATGCCGCTGCTGCGCTGGGAGAATCAGTTGCATGTGGCCGCCGCCACCGACATCGATGCGGGCAGCCGAAAGCTGTTTGAGCGGCAGGCCGGGGTTCCCGTTCGCTGGGTGCCGGCCACACCGGAGAGCCTTCAGGAGATTCTCCGGCAGCTCTACGGAGATTTGGGGCAGGCCCTGAGCCGGAACACCCCGCCCTTGCTCGTGGAGTCGCTGAACGTGGCCGACGACGACAGCGGCGGCGAGGACATGGCCGGGGTCTGCGAAAGCCTTTTGCAAAGCGGGCTTCTGCGGCGGGCCTCGGACTTGCATTTCAACGTGCTGCGCGACGGACGCACCGAAGTCCGCATGCGCGTCGACGGTCAGTTGGAGGTCCTGTCCCACTTTCCGGCCGGACTGCGGCAGGCCCTGTTCAACCGCCTGAAGATCATGGCCCGCATGGATATTGCCGAAAAGCGCGCACCGCAGGACGGTGCGTTTCGAATCAGCGGCACCGGCGGCACCCGGGTGGACGTGCGCGCCGCCGCCCTCCCGGCGCGGCACGGCGAACGGGTCACGCTGCGGCTGCTGGGAGGCGAAACCGGTTCCCTGACGCTCGACCGCCTTGGCATGGACGCGGACCAGCGCACCCTCTTCACCGAGGCCCTGGACCTGCCCCACGGCATGATGCTGATCACCGGGCCCACCGGCAGCGGGAAAAGCACCACTCTCTACGCCGCCATCCGCCATTTGCTCGAGGGTCCGCCCCGCAACATCATGACGGTGGAAGATCCGGTGGAGTACGAAACCGAGGGCGTTGTGCAAACCGAGGTGGACACCAAGGGCGGAAAAATCGGTTTTGCCACCGCGATTCGCAGCATCCTGCGTCACGACCCGGATGTCATCATGATCGGGGAAATCCGCGACCGCGAAACGGCCGATCTGGCCGTGCGCGCGGCCCTGACCGGGCACATGGTGTTCAGCACCCTGCACACCAACACCGCCGCCGGAGCCGTGACACGACTGATCGATCTGGGACTGGACCGTTTTTTGCTCGGATCGGTCCTGCGGCTGGTGGTGGCCCAGCGCCTGGCCCGCCGTCTCTGTCCGAACTGCCGGGAGGAGCGTCCGCTTACGGAAGCCGAGGCCCGCCGGCTTCACCGCGAGACCCTGGAAGGATCGCCCCATGCGGTCGCGCCCGGCTGTCTGCATTGCGCCGGAAAAGGGTACATCGGCCGCGTGGGCCTCTTTGAATGCCTGCCTGTCCATGGCACCCTTTCCGAACACATCAGCCGTGCCCCCCTGCAGGGACTGGAGCACGAACTGGAACCCCTTGCCCGCGGGGAAGGCCATCGCAGTCTGTTTGAAGACGCGATTCGAAAACTGCACCGGGGCGATGTCCCACTCGACGACATCCTTCGCGCCACCCTGGAGCTCTAAGTCATGCCCTGGTACACCTATCATGCATTGGATTCAAACGGCGAGCCGCAACACGGCACGATCGAGGCGGAAACCCTGTCCGCCGCCCGCTGGGCCCTGCGGGAGGACAAGCTGCGAACCCGCGAACTGCGCGAGTGCGATCCGCCTCCCTCCTGGCTGCGGCTGCCGGATCCACGGGCCCTCATGCCGGTCAAATCAGTGCAGGTGGAGGTGAGCCTCCGCCAGTTGGCCATGATGCTCCGCTCGGGGCTGCCGCTGCTGGCATCGCTCGAAACCCTGATCGAGCAGGCCCCCGGGCCGGGAATGCGCCGGGTCTGGGCCCGGGTGCGGGACCGCGTCGAGCAGGGCGGCAGTCTTGCCGACGCGCTCGAAACGCAGCGCCCCTTTGGCCATGCCACCGTTCAGCTGGCCCGGCTGGGCGAGGAAAGCGGGAACCTGGATCTTGTCCTGCGCCGCGCAGCCGACAGCATGGAAAAGCGGCGAATTCTCAAACAGACCACGATCAACGCGCTGCTCTATCCCATCATCACCCTCGTTTCCGCCATCGGCATCGCCAGCTACATGGTGCTGGGCGTGATCCCGCAAATGGAACGCTTTCTGAATGCGCTGGGACGCAGACTCCCGCCCATCACCCAGTCCCTGCTCGATTTTTCCAACCTCATTCAGCGCCATGCCGGAAATCTCCTGGTCACGCTGGTCATGAGTGTGGTGGTGTTCACGGGCGTGTTTCTCTGGCCGCCGGGACGCTTGCGGATCGACCGCGCCCTCCTGCGGATTCCCTTGATCGGCGGCATCCTCCGCACCGCCGCCACCGCCCTGTTTTCCAGGTCCATGAGCATCCTGCTGCAAAGCGGCATCCCCCTGCTGGAGGGACTTCGCGCGGTGCAGCGGCTGCACAACAACCGCTGGATTGCGGCCCGCCTGGATCATGCGCGGCGGGAGGTCATGGACGGCCATCCGCTGTCCGAACCGCTGGCCGCGCCGTTCACCTACACCCCCATGCTGCCCCGCATGGTGGCGGTGGGCGAAGCCGGCGGCACCCTCGATGAGGTGCTCGAAGAAGTCGCCGATTTTCATGAGGAAAGCCTCGCCCATCTGATCAAACAACTCAGCGCCCTCATTGAGCCGGCCATTATTTTCTTCGTCGGCGGCATCGTCGGCTACGTGTACATCGCTTTTTTTGTCGGACTCTTTGCCGCCACCGGCGGCCGTTAACCCAAGGAATTCTTTATGAAATGGATCACTCTCTCTTGTCTGTTGATCGGATCGGCCTTCGCCGAGTCCACCGATCCCACCCATCCCGCCGACCCGCGGATGCAGGAGGCGCTGCGCGCCCTGCGGGATCAGGAAAACACGCCCGTCCTGCGCGGCGCCGACCCCCGGCTCGCAGAGCCGCGCGTACACTTGCGGGCCCGCGTCCGGCAGGGCGATCAGGCTCTGGTCCTTGTCGAGGTGGACGGAGAAGCGGTTCTGCTGGCCCCCGGCGATGAAATCCGGCTGCGCCAGCACCGGCTGGCCCTGTTGACCTATGATGAAAACGGCGTGCGAATTCGGCTGAATGATGCGGAAAGGAGACTGCGATGAAATCCCGAATTGTTTTTCCGCTCTCCTTGATCCTGCTCCTTCTGGGGCTGTGGATGAACCGGGTCGATGCAGCCGCTACGGTCCATGAATTTGACGTGCGCGATGTGCCGCTGGGCCAGGCGCTGGACATGCTGGGCCAGGTCACCCAAAGCAACCTCACCGCCTCCCGAAGCGCCCGGGACATTCCGGTGCGCTTTCAGGCGCGAAACCTGTCGCTGGATGAACTCCTCCAGGCCTTGGCCGCCAGTCACGGGCTCTGGATGTCGGGGCGTATCGGCGAAACCCCGATGGTGGTGTTTCACACCCTGGAGGAGTACCGCCGCGATGCCGAAACCCTTCGTCCGGCCCGGACCGAGGTGTTCACCCTCCGCTATCCCCACAGCCGCGCCGCCGCGCAGGCCATTGCCGACCTGTTCGGCAGCCGGGTGCAAATCGATTCCCGCCTGACCGAAGATCCCGCCCGGGAGGAACTCAACGAACTCAGCGAACGCCTGCGCCGCCTTGATCTCATCGGCGGGCGGGGCAGCCTGGATTTGGGTGCGGGTGGGCGTGCTGCACGTGCGGGAACGGGGCAGACCCGCGAACGGCGCCTCCGCGAAGATGACCGCCGGCTCCGCAGCCGGGATCAGACCGCAGACGAGGGGCTGGATTTTCAAGATCTGACACCTGCGGAGATTCAGCGGCTTGAAATCGGAACGCTTGAAGACCAACTGGCCGCCGCCGACCGGCTGCTCCGGCGAAGCGCCGACATCCACGTCACCACCAACGACCGCAACAACCAAATCATTGTCCGCACCCGCGATCACAGTGCTCTGAAGGATATTCGCAGCCTCATCGCGGCCATGGACCGGCCCACCCCGATGGTGCTGCTGGAAGTCCGCATCTTGCGGGTGGACCTCGGCAACGAGTTCGAATCCACCTTCGACTGGGTGGTGAACTCCACCGAAAATCCGGTCAGCTTCAATCAAGGCAACCCCGTCAATACCGGCGCGCTGGTGCATCGTTTTCTAGACGAGCGCATCCGCACCACGCTGCAGATTCTGGAGCGCCGCAACAAACTCACCACTCTCGGCCGCCCCCTGTTGCTCACCGCCAATCAGGAAGTCAGCCGCCTCTTTATCGGCGAAGAAGTTCCCCTGAACCGGGATTTCACCGCCGGCGACACCATTGTCACCCCCGGCGGACCCGTGGTGTCCCCCTCCGCGACCCGGGTAGAGTTCCGGCCCGTGGGCTCCACGCTCCTGGTCACCCCCAGTATCAACGACGACCGCACCGTCACCCTCCGCATCCTCCAGGAGGAGTCCAATATCAACCGCGATGCCCGCCAAGTCCTGGTGCCCGACGGACTCGGCGGCTTCGTCAGCCGCAACATCGACACCGTGGCCACCCAGAGCGCCACCGGCACCTTTATTGCCGCCGACGGACAAACCCTGGCCATCGGCGGACTCATCCGCGAGGAGATTTCCGATCAGCGCAGTCAGGTGCCCATCCTCGGCAGCCTCCCCCTCATCGGCATCGCCTTCCGCAGCGAGCGCACCCTGCGTCAGCGCCGGGAAATCGTCATCCTCATGACCCCGCACATCCTTGCCAGTCCCGAGGACGCGGAACGGATGCGCCAACAAATCGAAGCGGACCACCTGCACCCCGTCCTCGAGGACGGGGCCCGGGATTTGAATCTCTTCCAGAGGGAGACGGTTCTGCCCTAAGCAGTTCCATCCAATATGACAGAAGCCTGGCCGCAGTGCTAATCGTCACCATGGGCATGATCATGCCTCCCTGATCATTAGGACCGGGGACGGCGGGGATCTGCGCAGCACGAGAAAGCAAAACAAAGAAACAAACGACATAGAAAACATGTACTGTTTTCATAGACGGCTATTTTACCGCGTATGGTCTCATCTGAACATGTGGCAAATTGTCGCAGGGGGTGATAGACGTTTTTCACCCCTCTTACCCTGAGAAACAAAGTCAGGATGAGGTTCTATTCGACTGCAGTCAGCTTTTCTTTTGCGGCCCAGAGGCCAGCCGAGGGGGTGGAGATGAAAAAGATTTCCTCTCCGTCCGGCAGGGTGTTCCAGCCTTCTTTCAGGATTTCGGGGTTGTAGCGGGCCAGGGCTTCATCGATGTCCATGTACGCGTATCCCACCTGCTCCACCTCGGCTTGTGTGAGATGTCCGGGCGCGTAGCGGATGGTGAACCGGCCCTCGGAGGATCCGTGAATCAAATGCGCGGTGCCGTGGGCGTACTCCCGCAGCATGGGCTCGGTTTTGTATTTCTCCATGACATACGGCGTGCCGCGATAGCCGTAGGTGCGGATAATCTCCTCCACCTCCGGCTGCTCTCCGAAGCGCTTCACGCCGGGTGCGATGATGAGCAGCTCCCCGCCGTCCGCCATCGCCATGCGGGTGCGGTACACGGCTTTGTTGGCCACCCAGGTGGCAAAAAATTCGTCGCTCTGCATCACCGCCACAATTTTTTGAACCGGCTTGTCAAACACAGTGATGTTTTGAGCGCGGCTGGCCCGGGCCGCCTCCAGATAGGTCTCCAAATCATCGCCCACATACACCCCGCTGGTCACCAGCTTGTTTTCGGGATCCCGTTGCATCACAATCTGAAAGTACACATCCGGCAAATGCGATAAGAACTGTTCTTCCGCCCAGTTATAGCAGGCGCGTAAAGGAGTGATGAGGTTGCCGAGGTTGTTTTCAATTCCGTACGTGGCGGCGGCGAGATGGGAGGCGCAGATCAGTTCCTTGCCCCCGAGGCCGATGAAATAGTTTTTGTTGTGATTGGCGAAACCCAGCACCTCGTGGGGAACCACATGGCCGATGTTGATGATGAGATCCCAGGGCTCCTTGACGAGCATGGTGTTCAGATCCACCGGAATATCCCAATCTGCCACCCCGCCGGTGCTCTCGCGCACCCGCTCCGCCGGAATCACCCCCACGCGGGTGACCCCGTTCCGCCAGTCATGCGCATGAATGCGCTCTTCCGGAATCGACCCGAACATCCACCGGTTCTGCTCCGGAGTGTGCGGCACGTGCTGACCCAGCGTCGGAATCACATGCACCTCCGCCTCGTCTTTCAGCGCCAGATACAGCCATTCCGTAACTTTCCCCGCCCCGCTGTGAGCCCGGGTCAGATCCGGCGGCAACAAAAGGACCCGCTTTAGATCCGAAGTGATCCGTTTCCGGGCCTCCTCCAGCAGCCGCAGCGACAAGGCGTGGATTTCGGCTTCGGGAATGACAGGGGCTTCATGCGTAAACCAAGGCATATAAATTTACTCCAGTTAAGACAGTTGAATGCGATTAACAATACGTCTTATACAGATTTCCGATGACCGGAAAGTATAAACCGCAATTTCCGATCCTCGGAACAGGACGTGCCATTTTCTGTGCGCTGGAATCATTCTCCGGGGAATCGTGAATTTCCTTAAGAATCTGACCGAATAAAACCGAAAGCTCGCCAAGATGCTTTCTTCGGGATATGGGCTCGGTGATGAAATCTTTTCTCATTGTCGCATCTATGTATGGATTCCTGGCAGTCATTCTCGGGGCCTTCGGAGCCCACGCTCTGAAAGACCGGCTCACCCCCGAACAGCTTGTCAGTTGGGACACCGGGGTGCGCTATCAGATGTTTCATGCCCTGGCCATGATACTCCTGGTCCTGCTGTCTGACCGCGGCATCCCGGGGCTTTCGCTGGCAGCGGGATGTTTCGCCGTGGGCGTGATCCTCTTCAGCGGCTCGATTTATCTGCTCTGCCTCGGCATGGGTCCCCGCGCCCTCCTCGGTCCCGTCACCCCTCTCGGCGGCCTCAGCCTCATTTTCGGCTGGCTGGTTCTCCTGATTCAGGTGGTCCGCACTCCCTGAAGGTTGACCATGAACGTTGCCGATCCCGACCCCTCGACCTGCCCGCTTTGCGGGCGGCCCAATCACTGCGGGGCCTGCTCGAATGCTGCAAGCTGCTGGTGCGCCGAGATCGTGATTCCGGCCGAGCTGATCGCGCGGGTTCCGGCCGCGTCCCGCAACAAGGCCTGTATTTGCGGGCTCTGTGTTGAGGAATTTCATCGAGAGGATCGGAAAAAACGTATTCCTGCCCAACTTGCGCGCGAGGGCGAATATTATTTCGAAAAAGGCCGGATGGTCTTCACCCGCGACTATCTTCTGCGGCGGGGCTACTGCTGCGGCAATGGCTGCCGCCACTGTCCCTATGGCTGCGCGCCCTGATGCGGGCCTGCCCGAGGTAGTGTTCAGGGAGGGTTTCAAGCTTCTGAGTTCGGAGCAGAAGATGCCAAAGCGGAGGAACCCGGTTCGTCATCAATACGACAGCGCGGAGTTGGCCGGGTGTCCAGGCACTCATGGCGTGCTGGCCAAAGGTTCCGCCGTTGGGCAACCAGTTGGTGAAGCGGGCCGCGTCAAACCAGCTCACATGCGCCACCGGGACGTTACCGCGCCCCCTGATGACTTGATAGGTGATAAGATTGATTTCCCGGGTGGGCGTGAGATGGAGGTTTTCCCGCCCCAACGGGGGGGCGCATCCCGGACAGGGTGGAATCCCGGGATGCACACCCGCCCCAACGGGGCACCGCATACCAGCCCGGGGCACCGCCCCGGGTTTAGGGGTGGGTAAACATTTGCGGTCTGAAGGACCGCCGCATAGTTGCGGGGGCATGGGGCATGGCTCGGGAACCGGGTATGCGGCGGTCCTTCAGACCGCACTGGAATCATATCCGACGTTCCCCGGGCGATGCCCGGAGCTGGTATGCGTCGCCCCGCTGGGGCTGGAGATAGGCGATGGGTATGCGGAGCGTTTGTTATACAGGCGGTTATGCGCCGCCCCGTTGTGTCGGATATGCGTTGGCCCGTTCCTATCGTGACACAGCATTGACGGTATAAACTGCGTCATACAATCCAAACCGAGTCCGAAACTGTGGACGGCGGTCCGGAACGTTTCCGCGTAGTCCGCTCTGTCATATATCCAAAATTTAATTTGATAAAAGATTATCATTAGATATGGTTGTCTATTATGACAATCTCTAATAAATTCCATCCCCGTATCTCCATCGAGCAAATCGAAAAAATTTGACCCCAAGGAGGTCTACGGCGATGCCCCCAACCCCACCCAACTCTGAACTTCCGCGCCACGCCTCCGTGATCATCGTGGGAGCCGGTCCCGCCGGCATCGGTGTGGCCCTGGAACTCAAAAAGCAGGGCGTTGCCGATGTCATCCTCCTCGAAGCCCGCGAGGCGGGGGCCAGCTTCCGCGCCTGGCCGCGCGACACCCGCTTCCTCACCCCCTCCTTCCCCGCCAATCCCTACGGCTGTCCGGATCTGAACTCCATCAAACCCTGCCGCTCCCCCGGCGGCGAACTCGGCTGCGAACACCCCTCCGGAACCGAATACGCCGACTGGCTGGACCGCATCGTCCAGGACACCCGCCTCCATATCGCCACTCCCGTGGAGGTGCAGCGGGTTCTGCCGCATGACGGCGGCTTCGAGCTGCTCACCTCCCGGGGCTCCTGGACCGCGCAAAACGTTGTCTGGGCCACCGGCGAATTTTTCTTCCCGAACCGCGGCACGTTTCCCGGTGCCGAACACTGTCTGCACTACCGCGACATTTCCGGCTGGGCCGGTCTGCCCGGCGAACGCTTCGTCCTCATCGGCGGCGGCGAAAGCGGCATCGACGCCGCCTGCCACCTCACCGGCCTCGGTAAAACCGTCACCGTACTCGATCCCGACGGGGCCTGGATTCCGGAACAGGGCGACCCAAGTCAAGTGCTCGCCCCCCAGTCCCGCTGCCGCCTGCGCGAAGCCCTCGCCACTGGACGCCTCATCCTCCAGGCCGGCATCACCGTCCGCCGCATTGAAGCCGCCCACGCAGGCTATACGGTTCACAGTACCGCCGGCCAAGTCTTCCCCACCGACACCCGTCCCGTCCTTTGCACCGGATTCAAGGGAGGCGCCTCCCAAATCGAAGACCTGTGGGACTGGAAAAACGGCATCGTGCAGCTCACCGACCACGACGAATCCACCCGCACCCCCGGCCTCTTCCTCGCCGGCCCCCAGGTCCGCCACCCCGGCGAAATCTTCTGCTTCATCTACAAATTCCGCACCCGCTTCCCGGTTCTGGCACATGCCGTAAAACGGAACGTCATGAATGGATATGAATGAATATTTTTAATCTAGAATACTAGATTTTAATCTACTTTTTTAAAATATCTGACCACAAGTCTCAACACTTTAAAAATATTAAGTTACTTATCATGAATGGTTTAATCTCATTCCTTCCTCCAGGGTAATTGATTGGCACGCTTCCAGCATAAAGGGATTCACCGACGCTGCCATCGGCGCGCCTGCCTTCCGGAAACGGAATCGGCGGGGTGCGTTCCGAAGTGGAGTCCGTCGTCTCAGTCTTTGAGTTAGCTCATTCCGGTAGAGCAGAAGATTTCAGAATCTTTGTGTGGCGGGTTCGAATCCCGCACTCATGCCCTGATACGGCATTATCCCCCCGACGGGTGGATGGCGCGGAGGGATTTCGGCCTGCCGGCCGTGAAACGGTTCTTTTCGGAGACTTCGTTTCATGGCCGGCAGCGGCGAACTGCGCTTGCGGTGGAAAGAATGCGAGATCCTCAACCAGGTGATCCTCGCCGGAAAGAAGGCGGAGGCCAACGGCATCATGCGCCGCGAGGAAACCGCAGCCATGCGCTCGCAAATGAACACCGCCCGGCTCATCCACGAAAACCCCACCCTCATGCGCCTGCGGGAGCTGGAAGTGATCGAGCGCATCGCCGAAAACGGAAAGCTGAACGTGGTGCTGGGAGAAAAGGGTCTCGCCGACCGCATCACCCACCTCCTTTAACCCCATCCCCCGCTGCCGAATTCGGCAGCGGGGGTTTTATCGCAGTGCCCTGACCTGTTTTGGAATGCCGCCCACCCCTTTTTTAACTGCTGACGCTTCCCTCATGCCCGTCGCGCACCCTCAATCAAATCCCGCTTGATATCCTCCCAGTTCCGGCCCTGCAAATCACGGGGATCGGGGTCGAGATCCGCATCGTCGAAATATACCAGGGATTTCTCGAGGTTTCCTACACATGCGCAACGCAAGCGCGGGGCCTCCCACCAGATAAAAGTCCTGCAAAACGTCCATGGACATCAGGCGCTTCAACAGGGTCATCAGAGCGGGCGGCACCGCGTCGAAACAGAGGTTCATGCGTCCCAATTTCCGGTTTGTTGAACCGTATAGGCGCGGAAAGCCTCCCGCGGGAGACCAAACATCACCGCGAAATAGGCGATGGTTTTTTTATGCAGGGATCGGGCCCCCAACAAGGCCTCCCGTATCTCCGCTGGTGAATAAAACGCCCGGGTCAGCCGCACATCCTCGCGGGAGCCCCGATCCATCACCCGGCAGATCACGAAGCGTTTGTGCCGGGCCGCATCCACCGATGCGGGATCCACATCCCAAAACAGCGCGGGCGAAAGGTGTTGAAGAAACTCCTGCGTATTCATGTCATTCATTTTACAGGACCCGCACCGTTTCAGCAAGGGATTCGGATATAAATCTTGACGGCGGTCACTGTGTGCGCTAAATTTGTAGCACCATGAAAACAGCAACGGTAAGAGACTTGCGTAATCATTATTCAGGACTTCTGGATTGGATTGCAGCGGGCGAAGAAATCCTCATCACCCGCAGGGGGCGTGTGGTCGCGCGACTTGTACCGGAGTCCGCTGATTCCGGAGAGAAAGCGGATTGGAAGCAGAGTCCGGCCATGCTTCGAAATCGTTCAGCCTTATCGCTTTCCTCACAACAGGATGTATCAGAGCTGTTGAAACAGAGTGCCGGAAAATGGTGACGTGCGCCGACACCAGTTTCCTTTTTTCGCTGTACGGGAATGATGCCAATACCGCACAGGCCCTGGGCTGGCTACAGGACCATCCTTGCGTGATTACGGTGACCCTCCTGAACGAATTCGAATTGGAGAACGCCCTTCGCTTTGCTGAATTTAAAAAATTCATCCCACACGAATCTGCGGACCGCTATTGGAAAGACTATCTGAAGGACCGTGATGCGGGGCGTATCCGCTTGGCCACCTGTAATTTGGCAGATCTGCTCTCCCGCGCTTCCAAATTATCGGAGGAGTGGACGCTCCGGCGGGGACACCGGAGTTTTGACATCCTGCATGTAGCCGGTGCATGCATCTGTGAAGCGCAAAAGTTTCTGACCTTCGACAAAAATCAGGTCGACCTTGTTCGTCGTGTTGGCATTACGCCTTGTCCCGAGGGCTGACGGTCACCCGTCACGCCCCCTTCACCATTTCCCAGCTCAGCCCGAATTTGGCGAGGTATTTGCGGATGCGGTCGGAATCGTTTTGGGTTTGTTTGATTTCGCGCGAGACATCGAAAAGGCGGCGGCCGGCTTCGGCCAGGGAGCGGCAATCCTGACAGACCCTGAGCACGGACTCCAGTTGCAGGCGGTCGAAGAGGTCGAGCTTCCGGAGCTTCTCCGCGCCGAGCAGCTTTTCCACCGTGGGGGCGGATTCCGGTTTGCGGGAGCCCCAGTGCTGTTGCAGGCGCTGAATTTCGTCGCGCACCCCCTCCTCGGTGATGCGCCCCTCGGTGGCGAGGGTGGCCATGCGGGTGACGGCAGCGTTGAGATCCCGGAAATTTCCGCGCCAGCGGGCATCCGGATGCAGGGCGAAATCGAGAAACGCCCTGGAGGCTTCGCGGTTGAAGCGGACACGTTTTCCGCTGCGCTGGGCGATTTGGTTGAGTTCGTATTCGAGGTTGGGTTCAATGTCCTCTTTGCGTTCGGCCAGTCCGGGAAGCACAAAGGTCCAGAGATGAATGCGGGTGAGCAGATCCTCGCGGAATTCCCCGCGCTCCACCTGCGCCTGCAAGTCCCGGTTGGTGCCGCAGATGAGCTGGAAGTTGCTCTTGACCGGAGTATCGGCGCCCAGGGGATAGAAGACCTTCTCCTCCACCGCCCGCAGGAGCATGGCCTGTTCGTCGAGCCCGAGTTCGCCAATTTCGTCGAGGAACAGCATGCCCTTGTTGGCGGCGCGCAACAGACCCGGCCGATCGGAGGCGGCACCGGTGTAGGCGCCTTTTTTATGACCGAACAATGCGGACATCGCGGCCTGTCCCTGCAGGGTGGCGCAGTTGACCTCCACAAACTCTCCGCTCATGCCGCGCCGGTGCACCGCGAGATCGTAGATACGGCGGGCGAGCTGGGATTTGCCCGCCCCGGTGGGGCCCATCAGCAGAATGGGCTCGGTGGAGCGGATGGCCACCTGCTCGATGCGCGCGATGAGCCGGTTGAAGTCCGGATTCCGGGTGGGGATGCCGGATTTTAAAAAGGAAATGTCGTCGAGGGCCTGCTGCTCAAAGCGGCTGGCGAGTTGGTCGTAGCGGGCCAGGTCGAGGTCTATGATTTGATAGGTCCCCTCGGGGCCCTGGTTTTTGCGCAGGGCCGGGGAGGTTTGCAGGAGTTTGGCGGGAAAATGACGGGATTCGGTGAGCAGGAACAGACAGATCTGCATCACATGGCTGCCGGTGGTGATGTGCACCAGATTCCTGTCCTTCGGATTAAGCTTGAGATCGCGG
Organism: Verrucomicrobiota bacterium; assembly: GCA_020831625.1. Taxonomy (GTDB): domain Bacteria; phylum Verrucomicrobiota; class Kiritimatiellia; order SS1-B-03-39; family UBA6053; genus PXAS01. Next base: position 44,832 of record JAFIGD010000019.1, read on the forward strand.
GCGATGTCGAAGAGCGTGCCGTACACCTCCTGAAAATCCCAGACATCCGACATGTCGGTTTCCAGAACCTCGACGGCCGTCTCCGGCGACACCGACTGCAAGTCCCCCACCACTTGGTTGGTGAGCTTGTGGAAATTTTTCTGGGTCAGCAACACATACCGGTCCACCACGAGGTCCTGCTGTTGGCAAATGGCCACGGAAGGGCGCCACTTGTGCCAGCGGTCCGTGCCCGTGGGGCGGTCCAAGGTGGGGCCCAAGGCCCCGATGACAACGGTTTTTGACATGCTCTTTTCTTTCCGGGTTACGATGAAATTCTATGTTCCTAGACTCAAGGATAGAAAGTGTAAGTCAAAAAAGGAATCTCTTTTTATGCTTTTCTTTTAACCCACTGAATGAGAGTTATTTGCAGGTTTACCGGATATTTTGGCACGCGCATTGCAATAGGAAGGTCAGCATGAACAACCAACAAAACAACATGGATCCCATTGATATCGACGGTTCTCAGGGCGAGGGCGGCGGACAGATTCTGCGCACGGCACTGAGTTTGTCGATGATCACGGGACGAACGGTTCGTCTGACCCGCATCCGGGCCGGACGGAAAAAGCCCGGACTGCTGCGTCAGCATCTTGCCGCCGTCCGGGCCGCGAAGGACCTGTGTTCCGCACAGGTGGAAGGAGACCGGCCGGGCAGTGAAGCGCTGACCTTCACGCCCGGACCGGTCGGGCACGGGGATTATCGGGTAGTGATCGGAACCGCCGGCAGCACCTCACTGGTGTTGCAGACGGTGTTGCCGGCCATGCTGACCGCGCCGGGTCCGAGCACGATCCACGTGTTCGGTGGCACTCACAATCCCATGAGTCCACCCATCGAATTTTTGCAACGGAGCTTTCTCCCCCTGTTGAAGCGAATGGGCGCGGAGGTTTCCGTGGAGTTGATTCGTCCCGGCTTCTACCCCGCAGGGGGCGGAGAGTTGCGCATGACCGCACAGCCCTGCGACAAACTACAGCCCCTGGAATTGAAGCACCGCGGCGGCGTGAAGCGCCGTCAGATCCGGGCGGTCGTTGCCGGTCTGTCCGAGTCCATCGCCCGCCGCGAGATCAAGGAAGTGCACAGGCATCTGGAGATTCGCGACGTGGAGGTGGAGATCGTCTCCATGAAGGACAGCATCAGTCCCGGGAATGTGCTGCAACTGATCCTGGAGAGTGACGGGGTGACGGAGGTGTTCACCGCCTTTGGTCAGTTGGGGGTGAGTTCGGAGCAGGTGGCCCGCGACGTCTGCAAGCAGGCGCAGAAGTATTTGGCCGCGGACGTGCCCGTGGGCCGTTTTCTGGCCGATCAACTGCTGCTGCCCTTCGCAATGGCGGGGGGCGGACGCTTCCGCACCCTGCGTCCCTCCGGTCATACTCTCACCAATATCCAGGTGATCGAACGTTTTTTGCCGGTGTCCTTCCGGGTGGAAAAACTGGGCGACGGCATGGTGGATCTTTTTGTGGAACCCAAAGGAGAAAAATCATGAAAGAAAAACACTTGAGATTTCACGGCATTCCCGCGGAGTGCAACGAAGTGGCCATGGTCGCCTGCAAAGCCTGGACGGCGGCGGGAAAAGACGACCGCGAGCTGGGACTCCTGCTGAAGACGATGGCCCGAAACGCGGAACCGTTTCTGCGTCACGAACTGCTGGGGGATCTGGCGGCGGCGATGTGGGAGGTACAGGCAAAGCAGCGCGAGGACATGGCGGTGTACGAACCCAAGCCCTGGCACCAGTGGGGCACGGATATCGAGGGCACGTCCATCGACCAAATGAAAAACGCGGTGAAGCTGCCGGTGGCGGTGCGCGGGGCGCTGATGCCCGACGCGCATCTGGGATACGGTCTGCCCATCGGCGGGGTGCTGGCCACCCGCAACGCGGTGATCCCCTACGCGGTGGGGGTCGATATCGCCTGCCGCATGAAAATGACGGTGCTGGATCTGCCCGCATCGGCGCTGGCCACCCACGAGAAAAAACTGGTCGAGGCGATCCACAGGGAAACCCGCTTCGGCATGGGCGCGCGCTTTGAAGACAAACGCGAACATGCGGTTATGGATGCCGACTGGTCGGTGAGTCCCGTGACCCAACAGTTCAAAAACAAAGCCTGGGCGCAGTTGGGGACCAGCGGGAGCGGCAACCACTTTGTGGAGTTTGGCGTGCTGACCCTCGATGCCCCCGATTTGGGACTGGAGGCGGGGCGCTATCTGGCTATGCTGTCGCACAGCGGCAGCCGGGGAACCGGCGCGCAGGTGGCCGCCCACTACAGCCGTCTGGCCATGGACGCGCATCCCGAACTCCCCAAACCGCTCAAACACCTGGCCTGGCTGGATCTCGACAGCGATGCCGGTCAGGAATACTGGGCCGCCATGAGCCTGATGGGGCAGTATGCCGCCGCCAACCACGCCTGCATTCACCGCGCCATCGCGTCGCGTCTCGGCGCGGAAGTGCTGCTGGATCTGGAAAACCATCACAACTACGCCTGGAAAGAAACTCACGACGGCGAGGAGGTGATCGTGCACCGCAAAGGGGCCACGCCGGCGGGGGAAGGCGTGCTCGGCATCATTCCCGGCAGCATGGCCGACCCCGGCTTTGTGGTGCGCGGTAAAGGAAGTGTTTATGCGCTCGACTCCGCCTCGCACGGAGCCGGACGCCGCATGAGCCGCACCGCCGCCGCCAAGAAATTCAAGAACCTCAACCCCGAGGCCGAACTGAAAAAGCGGGGAGTCAAGCTGCTCTCCGCCGGACTGGACGAACTCCCGATGTGCTACAAAAACATTGAGGAGGTCATGGCCGCCCAGGCCGATCTGGTCGACATCGTGGCCCGCTTTGACCCCAAACTGGTGAAAATGGCTCCCGCTGGCGAAAAACCGGAGGATTGAGCCTGGAAACCGAAATACGCTCTCCTTATGTGCATCATTGAAATTCCGATTTAGTGGCCTTTGCTGATTTTCCGACGTATTGGCGTGACACGTTCAACGCGTTGGGCATCGAAAGCGTCCCAATACCCACCTTGGCAGAACAGTAAATCCACCAAACAAATGCTTCTTGACATGCCGGGATAATTGGACAATTGTACAAGTATGAAGAGTGAATCCATACTTGTTGATGCGTCTGCTGTTTTGGCCGTGCTTCTCGAAGAGCCTGAAAAATCATCGATTCTTGACGCGACAGTTGGCTGTGAAGCGAAGGTGCCGGGATGTCTGCGTTGGGAAATTGGAAACGCCTTTTCCGCAATGGTCAAACGCGGCAGGCTTGAAGAACAAGACACTATTGCCGCATTACGAATTTTCGAAACCATTCCGGTTCAGGAAGTGGATGTGAACCTGGAAGACGCGCTTTCCCTGGCAGCCAAACACCAGATTTACGCATATGATGCGTACTATTTGGTGGCGGCAAAAAAACACAGGTTGGCGTTGTTGACTCTGGATGGAAGAATGAATGATGTCGCCAGAGCGGAAGGAATCAGCCTAAAGGAGATCGTATGAAGGTCTATACGTACAGTGATGCACGGCAGAAATTCTCTTTGGTGTTAGAGTCTGCTCAGAAAGATGGGAAAGTCCTCGTTCGGCGGCGAGACGGCAGGCTGTTTTCAATCAGCCCGGAACGCACAACTAAATCCCCGTTTGACGTGAAAGGAATCCGCAGTTCGGTTACGACAGCGGATATTCTTGAGACTCTCCGGGAAACCCGGGCAGAACCATGCGCTGGTGATGACGCCACTCACTGAACTCGTGTCGCACCACAGCTTTCAACGCTCAGGGAGGGGTTCACCACCCGCGGAATACAACCTCTGATGGATTGAAGAACGTGCAGAGAGATCAACAGGAAGCTTAAAAGAATTCTTGCATATTATTGATAATAAATTATCAAATACTTAATGCACTCCTTTTATTTTCGCACCTACACCGAATGGCGGCAGGCCTTGACCGAACGCTGTGGAATTTCACTTACATCTGCGTATGCGCGCGGGCGCATTCAGGCGCTCCGGGATACAAAGGATCCCACCACCGCTGAGTTTACCCGAAAATACGGAGAGGCCTATTTGCAACAGGTGATCCGCTGGTTTGAACAATCCGCAAAGGAAACCCATTGAAAACCCTTTTACTTGGCGTGGAAAGCAGCGGTAAAACCGCATTGGTTCGGGCCTTGACCGGTGCCTCCGGAGAGAGCGCCCGCTTTCGCGGCACCACCCTGGCTTGCGAGACTTATGCCTGGGAGGACATGACGCTGATCGACAGCCCGGGCATTCTGCGCAGTTCTGACAGCCATACCACCCGCAGCGCGCTGAAGGCTCTGGAAAAAGAAACGCATGTGCTGCTGGTGCTGAACGCCCGGCATCTGGACATGCAGGTGCCGGAACTGCTCCCGCTGCTGGCCAGTAAATCGGGTGCGATTGTTCTCACGCATTGGGACTCCGCCAAAGCGCATCCGCAGGCCGAAGCCTCGCTGCAAACCCTGCGCACAGCCTCGAATTTGACCGTAATTCCTCTGGACGCCCGCAAAGTGCCCGAAGCGTTGCGCGCGGAACTCAAAGACGCCCTGACTTATCCCCTGCCCTTTCCGGCCAATCTCCCGCCCCTGCCCGCCCTGCGCGAAGCGAACCGCCGCGATGTGTTCTCGATTCCGGTGCTGGGCGGCGTGCTGGCGCTGCTCCTGCTCTTCGGTCCCGCCTGGATTGCGGTCATGGGCGCCAACGCCTTCGCCGAAGCGCTGTACGATCCGCTTTATGCACTCCTGGAACCCGTGTTGGACTGGTTTGCGGCGCAACCCGTCTGGATCGATGCGATGCTGGCGGGCGAATACGGCTTTGTGGCCATGTTTCCCTTTCTCCTTCTCTACGCCTTGCCGACCGTTTTGGTGTTCGCGCTCTTTCTTTCGCTCCTCAAAACCAGCGGACTGGTGGACCGGCTCACGGTGGCGCTGGAAGGCTGGCTGCGGCCGGTGGGGCTTAGCGGCCGCGACCTGGTGCGGGTGGTGATGGGTTTCGGCTGCAATGTCCCGGCGGTCATCAGTACCCGCGCCTGCTCCGGCTGCAGCCGGGGCGCGGCGGTGCACGCCATCTCCTTCGGCTCCGCCTGTTCCTATCAGCTCCCCGCCACCCTCGCGGTTTTCGCCGCTGCAGGCATGACCGGACTCGCGCCGGTGTTCATGCTCTGGCTCGGTATCACAACCCTCGTCTATGTGCGGTTCACCACGCCAAAAATTCTGCGTGACAGCCTCAACAAACTCCAACTCCCCCCCTGCGATCCGGTGCAATGGCCTTCCTTGCGCAGCGTGTGGCAGGAGGCCTGGCAAACCCTGCGGCAATTCCTGCAACTCGCCCTGCCGGTGTTTTTTGTGATCTGCTTTGTGGCCGCGCTCCTGCAGCTCACCGGACTCCTCGATCTGCTTGCCCGTCTCAGCGCCCCGCTGATGGCGCTCTTCAATCTTCCCGGCGAAGCCGCCACCGCCGTCATCCTCGGCTCCATCCGCAAAGACGGACTCGCCATCGCCCTGCTGGATGCCGACTGGGACGCACTCAAAGTGCCGCTCACCACGCCCGCGCAGGTGCTCACCGCCGTTTACCTCGCCGGCGTTCTCCTCCCCTGTCTGGTCACCCTCTGGACCATCGCCCGCGAGTTCACCTGGAAATATGCAAGCCGCCTCTGCCTCCGCCAAGTCCTCGGGGCCGCGTTCTTTTCGTTGATCCTCGCATGGACGGGCTCTGTTTTCGGCGTATAATCCCCTCATGAGTCAAACAAACCCCTCCCCGCTGCCGGTGGAGGCGTATCCGCAGAGGCAAACGGGGATCCATTGTCCGCCGCGCTGCTGCCGGATCATTTTGTGATCATGCGGCAGGCGTGACCAAGGCGGAGGTCTGGACGAGCCAATGGTGCCGCTGCCGGGAGACCGCGCGCCTGTTGCACCTGGGAGAAGCGAAAGACCTCCGGCGGGAGAACAACAATGACGGCATTCGTTTTGTGGTGGTCGCCAGGGTGCGGGTGGACGCATAGATATCCTTCATTGTTCCAGCATCCTATGGGCATTCTTCAGCCGGGTGTCCGCCCGCGTGATCAGGACAAAAACCACAGCCGAGAAAACCGGCAAGAAAATGAACAGCGGGAAAATAAGGGTGAATACAATCCCCACCAGACCGAAGCCGATGACAACTGATTTCGCACATCCTTGTTCCTTGTAAGGTGTCATCCATCCGGTTGTGAGGTTCTTGCATGCTGTCCCCGTAAACTGCCCCTGGCCGCGGAGACCCGCCACTCTCAAATGGTCACCGTCGGCAATCATCGCGGGGGATGGTGTCTTCAGAAGCACCCTCTCTCCATTGAGATTGAAAAGGGAAAGATGTGTGGTGGTGGTCATGGTATCTCCCCCGCCACTCACTTGGGTAGTTCGTTCAAGCCCCGAAATTATTCCGTCGATTAAGGTGAGGTCCATGGCTGGTTCATTCTGAAGGTTAGAGGGTCCATAGGCGGAAATCCATGGTTGAACAAATCCGTTACGCCTTCCGCTTCGCCTGACTCTCCCGCTGACCGCGGCGGAGGATTTCGAGCAGTTCGGAGGCGGAGGTGGCGCGAAGCAGATGAGAGCGCATTTCTTTTTGCGAGACACAGCGGGAGATGCCCTGCAGCAACTGCAACTGCACACTGGGATCCTCCTGAGGCGTCAGCATCAGAAACACCATGCGCGTCAGCCGTCCGTCGGCGCTGTTCCACTCCAGCCCGTGCATGCTCCGGGCGTACACCACCACCGGACGGTCCAGATTCTCGAGGCGGGCATGCGGTAGTGCCACCCCGCCTTCAATCGACGTGGTCATTTCCTCTTCACGCTCCAGCACTGCGCGGGTGACCTCACTGAGCGCCAGTCCGGAGAGTTCGCCCTCCACGCTTTGACACAGCTCGCGAATCGCGTCCTCGCGGTTCTTGGCCACCAAATCCACCCGGATATGGTCCACTGGCAGGAACGCGAGCCAGTCAATCTGCTCAATTTTATGCAGCAGCCGCCCCATCATCGGTCCGGAAATCACCGAGGTCACAATCGCGCCGAACACAATCGCCACGTAAACCGTCTCGGAAATCACCCCGTATTCCAGCGCCAGCATCCCGATGATAATCTGCATCTCCCCGCCGGGAATATGCGCGTCCGCGATCAGCCGGCTGTGCAGTGAAGGCTGACCAATCAGCCGTCCGCCGATATACGCCGCCACATAGCGGCCCAAAATCCCGATCCCGAGAATAAACAGCACCAGGAAAAGGTCGAAGTTGCCTAAAAAGTCAAGTTTCAGACCGATCGCGGTAAAAAACAGCGGCACCAGAATCGCCTGAACCATCTGATCGAAAATGTGCCGGGTGCGTTCGGACAGCCGGGGGGATTCACCCGCCATAATTCCGGCGATAAAAAAGCCGAACAGGGCGTGAATGCCGATCCAGGTGGTGATCATGCCCCCGGTCAGTCCGGCCACCACCACCAGGGTCAGCGAGCCCGAGGGCTCGGGCACGCGTTTGCGCTGGAAAAACCCGAGAATCCCGTCAAAAATTTTCGATCCGTAGGAGAGGCAAAAAACGGCGTACACAATCGTCGCCCCGAGCACAAATCCCATCTGCATCAGCGTCATGCCCGCTTCTGTGACCACCCCGAGGATCAGCGCGAACACAATCCAGCCCGCCACATCGTTGATGGTCAGGGCGGACATGATCAGCAGCCCCAGATCCGTTCGGTAAATTTTCAGATCCTGAAGCACCCGGGCGGTGACCGGCAGGGCGCTGATGGTCATGATCACCGCGATAAACAGCGAAAAAATCACCCGGCTTCCGTCCGGCCCCATGTAATGCACTGGCAGGTACATGCAGGGAATAAACGCGATAATCATCGGAATCGTCAGGTCGCAAAACGACAGCTTCATCGCCTGGTGCCGCTGACGCCAGGCGGTCGCGAAATTCGTTTCCAGTCCCGCTTTCAGCAGAAACAGCAGGATGCCCAGCCACGCCACCGTGCCCAGCATCTTCATCTGCACCGGATCCGACGGAAACATTTGCGCCTGCAGCGCCGGGGCGATCCGCCCGAAAATGGTCGGACCGAACAGGATCCCCACGAGGATCTCCGCCGTGATCGACGGCTGTCCCATACGGCGGAACAGCTCGCCCAGAGCCCGGGCACAGCCCAACAACAGGGAGATTTGCAACAGGAAAAGCAGGATGTTGTCTTCGGTAAGGAGATGCATACCCGTCTCCATAAAAGCCCGCTCCGAAAAAATCAACCTTTTCAGGAGAATCCTGTTCAATGAAGGTAACGAATCTCCAAACGGATCGTTGACGGAATGAAAAATCGACCAATGATTTTTAAGATCCCAACAGGCTCCGGGCCAGGTTCGCCCGGTCGGGCTTGAGTCCGGTATCGTCCGGCAGCGGCCGGTACTCGACCGGAATCATGTATCCTGGCAAAATCTCCCGCAAACGGGCCGTCCAAACCCCGGGCTCGAATTCCCCGTCGCTCGCACGCAGCCAGGCCACGGGCCGGGCCCCGAATTCCGCGTCCGGCTTGGGGGTCACCACCACCGTGTCCGCGCCGCTGATTTCCTGCAAAGCCCGCTCAATCTCTTCGGGCTGTATGTTTTCGCCTCCGGAAATGAACCGGTTGTCCTTGCGGCCGGTCACGGTCAGATAGCCGTCCTCCAGCGTGCCCAGATCTCCGGTCGGCAGCCAGTCGTTTTCCAGCGTCAGGGGCTGCACCGCCCCGTCCCGCCACTCCCCCAGGGCGAGCACATGCCCCCGCACCAGAATCTCCCCGTCGGTGTTCACCCGCACCATGCGGTGATCCAGAACCGCGCCGTCGGTGCTCAGGCGCTTCGCGATCGGAGTCACCTTGCCGGTGGTGCAAATCTGCGAGGCGGTTTCGGTCATGCCGTAGGTCGGATGCACCGGAATGCCCGCCTCCAGCGCCTGCCGGACCAGACGCCGGGGAATCGGAGCCCCGCCCAGAAGCACGCACTGCAGTTGACGCCCGGCCTCCGCAACCCGCGGATGGGCCAGCATTCGGATCAACTGCGTGGGCACCAGCGAAAGATGGGTGATCTTATGTTCCAAAACCGCGTCCACCGGATCCCGTCCAGCCTCCGGCAACTCAATGCACGTCCCCGACAGCATGCAGCGAAACAGCACCGCCATGCCGCCGACATGATACAGCGGCAAACTGAGCAGATACCGGTGACGCTGGTTCATGGGCAGATTCCGGTTCGCCCCCAGCGCCGAATAATAATGTGCCTCCAGCGTGTGCACCACCGCCCGCGGCGTTCCCATCGACCCGGTGGTGTACAGACACGTAGCGGGCGCCTCCAGATTCAGCGGAGACGGGGCCGCCCCGCCACCGTCCAGAAAGCTCGCGTCGCACAAATCCCCCATCCGCACACAGGGAACCCCGGCCAGCAAAGGATCCCCCTTGTCATCGCAAATTTGCAGGGCCGGATCCAGACGGCGGGCCCGGTCCTTCAGCGCGGCGGCCGGCAAACGGGTGTTCAAGGGACACAACACCGCCTCGATGCGCAGACAGGCGAACAGCAAGGGCACCCAGCGCCATTCCGGTCCGGCCGAAACCACCACCCGGTCGCCGGGCCCGAGCCCGAACTCGTTCACCATGCGGTGCCGAATCTGCTGGGCCGCCTGATGCAGCACCGGATACGAAAATCCCCGCCCGCCTTCCGACCAGCCGATCTGGTTGGGCGCCATGCGGGAAATATCATACAGCGGACAGGTGATCCCGCTCATGTCATATACGGACCGAGCAGCCAGCCGTTGATGCTGAAGAAAATAAACACGCCGCTGATATCCACACAGGTCGTGAGCGCCGGACTGGCCACCAGGGCGGGGTCCACATTGAAACGCGAGGCCGCCAGAGGCAAAAACGCGCCCAGCAGAGTTGAGCTGACCACCTGAAGGGCCAGAGCCAGCGACACCGCAAAACCGATATAGTAGAGACTCAGGGGTTTGCCGGGGGCCGGAACCTTCACGTTGCCGATCACTTCATACGCCTCCTCCGCCCCGCGCCGGTATAGCCCGAATTCATCGCCGGGAGAAAGGCCGGTCTGTTCAGGAAAATTGCCGGTGGACAATTCAAGCGGAATCCAGTCACCGCCAATCTGTGCAAAGAGATTTTCGGTGGGCACCGACTCCGCCAGAACCGGGGCGGGACTGCTTCGCGAGCCGAAAAACATCACCCGCCCGAACGCCACCAAAGAAAGGGCCACACCCAGCAGAATCGCAATGCGCGCCTCTTTAAACAGCACTTTGAAGATATCCCGGGGCTTGATTTCCTGCAGGGCCAAAGCCCGCACCACCAGAGTGGCAGACTGACTGCCGGTGTTGCCGCCGGTATCCGCCAACATCGGAATAAAAATCGCAAGCAAAGGGAGAAATTGGATCAGCGATTGATTTTCCTGGATAATCATCCCGGAAAACAGCCCGATCAGCGCCAGCGGCAGAATCCACACAATCCGGTTGCGGAAATGGTTGAGCACCGGGGTGGACATATATTCGCGGGCCGAGTGCGACCCCGCGATCGCCATCAGTTTTTCCACGTCCTCCTGCTGTTCCTGACGAAGAATGTCGATCGCGTCGTCGTGGGTCACGATGCCCACCAGCAGGTTGTCGCCGCTCACCACCGGAATCGCCAGCAAGTCGAATTTTTCAATCTTGCGGGCGACCTCCTCCTGGTCGTCGTTCACATTGACCGCGAAAATATCGTCATTCATGATGTCGCGGACAAACTGCTCCGGCTTGGAGAGAATCAGCTTCCGCAAGGATACCAGGCCCAGCAGTTGATGCCGTTCATTGACCACGTACACGTAGTAAATCGTTTCTTTGGCGGGGGCCTGAACGCGGAGCTGATTCAAAGCGGCGGAAACGGTCACATCCGGCCGCAGCACCGCGTAGTCGGTGGTCATCACCGAACCGGCGGTGCCCTCCTCGTAGGACGCCAGCCGACGAATGTCCTCCCGCTCGGCTTTGGCCACCAGCGGAAGAATTTCATCACGGACCTTTTCATCCAGTTCCAGCACCAGGTCGGCGCGCTCGTCCGCCTCCATTTCCTCCAGCAGCTTCGCCATGTCGCGCCGCCGCTCCCCGCTGGCCAGGTCCACCTGAAGATCCAAATCAAAGTGCGGAAAAATCCAGGCCCGCTTCTCCACGCTCAGCAGGTGAAGCACCGACCAGATTTGGTCCAGCTCCATCTCCTCCAGCGCCTCGGCGACACTGGCCGGGTGATGGTCTTCGCAAAAATCAATCAGCCCCTGGCGGTCATCGTTGGCCAGCAGCTCTTCAAGGTTCATGGGGGGAGAATCGATATCCATGATCTCTCCTTATCGAAAAGGGTTGTGGTTGGCGAGAAAGACTACATTAGAATCGTGTGAACGCAACCCCTCTCCCCGGTTAAGGCCGGGAAAACCGGGCCCGCGAACGCAGGCGGCGGATGGCCCGCCGCCGTTTGCGCGTCCGGCGGGAATCAATCGTCTGATGATAATGGAACACCAGTTGGTGCACAATATTTTCAATGCTGTTTTCGCCGGCCAGCACCCGGGCCGCCTCCCCGCAACGCTCCCGCAATTCGGGTTCATCCATCATGCGCAGCATCGCGGCGGTCAAAGCGTCGGTGTCATCCGGCGGAAACAGCAATCCGGTCTGTTCCGGACGGATCAATTCGGGAATCCCCTTCGCGGCCGGGCCGATCAGCGGCAACCCGAAACTCATGGCCTCCAGCAGGCTCACCGGCTGGTTTTCCGTCTTGCTCGCGGTGACAAACACCTGACCGATCCGCGGCAGGTTCCGGCGCACCAAATCCACATGCGGCACGCTGCCCGTGAACAGAACTCGATCACCCAACCCCAACGACACCGCCTGCGCCTCCAGATCCTTGCGCGCCGGGCCGTCGCCCGTCACCACCAGCCGCGCCTCCGCGCGCCGCTCCGACACCGCCTGAAACGCCCGCAGCAGCACCGGCAGCGATTTCTCCTCCGACAGCCGTCCCACATACAGAAACACAAACGTGTCCTCCACTCCGAGGTTTTTCCGCTCCGCGGTAACGGCTTCTTCCGGCACAAAGTCGTAGCGCGGAATCCCGTTGGACATCAAATGCGGAATTTTCTCCGCCCCCCGGTCGGTCAACTGCTGGGCCACACTCCGGCTCGGCGAAAGAATCCGGTCACAATGATTGTAAAAAAAGACCGAATAGCGCCACATCATCTCCTGGGTCAGCCGATGATTGGGCAAATGGAACTGCTTGAGGTATTCCGGCTCGGCAAAAAAGGTGTGAAAGGTGCCCACCAGCGGCTTGCGCAGCATTTTGGCCAGCATCACCCCCTCCCAGCCGCAGCCCCACTCGGTGTGCACATGCACGATGTCCGGCCGGAACCGCCGCAGCGTCGGCAGATTCGGCGCCACTGTGGGAATCGCGATCCGCAGCCCCGGCTGGCGCAGACTGGGCAGACTGATGGCCACATCCCGGATTTTCGCCGCCAGTTCCCCCGACCGCTCAATTTTCCGTTTGGTGTTCTGCCCGAAATTTTTCGGGCGGAAAATCATCACCTGATGCCCCTGCCGCGCCAATTCATTGGCCTGATTGATCACGGCGGAGCAGACACCGGAAACGTGCGGCAGAAAACTGTCAGTGAAGATCGCGATATTCATGGGTATCGAACTTGCATTCCGCGGGACGGACTGGCAAGCCTAAAGCATGTCCGACTGCGCATCCGCCTCCTGTCCCCGGTCTTTGTCCATTCGCGGCCACGGCCTCGCCGGGGCGCTGCTGGCGGAAACAGCCTCCGCCGCCGGCTTTCAGGTCAAGGTCCATGACGCCGGCCTCCCCGCCGCCAGCCGGGTCGCGGCCGGACTCTTCACCCCCGTCACCGGACAGCGGCTGCGCCTCAGTTGGCGGGCGGAAGACGCCCTGCCGCTCTGTCACCGTGTCTATCCCGCCCTCGAACAAACGCTGGGCGTTTCGTTCTACACCCGCCTGCCCACCCTGCGCATCTTCTCCACCGCCGCCCAGCGGGAGGAATGGGCCGAAAAGCCCTGCGCGGACTGCGTTCAGACCCGTCCACTGCCCCCGCTGCCAATCCATGCCCCCCACGGCGGAGTCTGGATTGAAGGCGGCGGCTGGGTCAATGTGCCGGTGCTTCTCGACGCCCTCCGGGCCCGGCGCGTCGCGCGGGGCGAATGGGGTGAACATGCGGACACCGATCTCCGGATCGACTGTACCGGACATCACGCCGCCCGCCATCCGCTCTGGCGCGAAACCGGCTGGCGCAACGCCCGAGGGGATGTGCTCACCGTCGAAATTCCCGGACTCCCCGGCGGCCGCATTTACAGCTTCGACAAATTTCTCATGCCGCTGGGAAACGGACAGTTCCGGCTCGGAGCCACCTACGACTGGGAGGAGACCGAACCCGTTCCCACCGCCCGCGGCCGTCAGACGCTCGAATCCGCGCTCCGCGCCTTCACCGACCTCCCGTACCGCATCCTCGATCACCAGGCCGGTGTCCGCCCCGTCGCCGTCGCCCGGGTTCCCGTCGCCGGACCGCATCCCGACCATCCCCGCGAATGGATTCTGAACGGATACGGAAGCAAAGGCGTGCTCTACGCCCCATGGATGTGCCAAAACATCCTCCAGTACTGGCAGCACAAGGCCCCACTCCCCAAAGAGACCTGGGCCCCCCGCCGCATCCAACGCCAGCGCGACCGAAATTCGACAAACGCTCTTTAAAATTGCTGTTATTTCAAGAAAAAACCCGACAGTCGGTTAGGGCATATCCGCAGGCGGAGGATTGAGCAGCCTGAATCCGACAAACCCCCGATCGCCAATATCCAGCGGCAAACGGGCCTCCCACGCCTCTGTCTGAGAGTCCACATCGCCCAGAGAAAAAATGAACTCCTCCGCGAGCGGCTCCCAATCCGCCAGGTCTTCACTCACTTCAACCACCAGAGCGACATCCGCCATGTTTTTTCGCAGGGTGTACCGCACCGGGAGATATGCTCCCGCCCCCTGCCCGACAATTTCACCGGCCGCAGGCAACGCCTCCGGTTGCGTGGCGCTTAAAGACGCGCCCAAGCTGTAGCGCAGCAGATTGCTCAGCCCGTCCGGGCCGGAACTGTCCCCGACACCGGACTGATCAAACGGGATCCCCTCCTCCTGCAGCCAGCGGTGATAGGTCGTGGCTTCGCTGCCGAAAACAGCAAAGGTGAACGCCCAGTCATTCAAAAAATCAATTGAACTCACCCCCACCCCGTTGCCCGGATTGACGGTGTTTTCCGCGCCCTGCCAGAAAACCCGGTTAGCCTCATCTTCCCCGCCGACCGGATGCAGGGTAAGCCGATAGGTTTGGCCGGGAACGACAAAAACCCGCACCGGAACGGTTATCAATGTGGAACTCCCCGTTACCGAACCGACCGGGATGCCGCTGCGGAAAAGCTCGCCCCCGCTGACCGTGCTCAGGCTCACCTCCGGGTCAGGGGGACTCCCGGCCTTAAACAGCCGAACGGTGATCTCATCGATATACCCCGCCGTCGGAATAATCTCCTGCCAGAGTGGCGAATCATCAATCCCAAAGCCGCTTCCCGCCTCAGGCTGTTCAAGCTGAAGCGTATGGGGCCCGGCGGGCGGAGGCACCACCACCACCCGGACGGTGCCGCTGTCAGCCGTCCCCCCGTCATTCGCCGCCCGCATCCAAAAGGTCTGGGTGGCGGTGACCGGATCGACCCTTAAAACCCTCTCCTCCGCTCCCGTCAACGGAGAACTCAAATCACCGCTCTGCCCGGCATACCAACTGAAACTCAGGGGGGGGAGGCCCTTCACCAGGGTCTCCAGAATCAACGGATTCCCCGTCACCAGGGTGGTCCCCGGCGGATCGGCGATGATTTCCGGAAGCGCGGGTTGGGCGGTACGGAAATTTTCCACCTGGGCACCGACGCTTTGAAAGGAGGTCGCATTGTCGGCCGGCAGGGGATCTGTCGCGGGCAACCCGGTCGGCACCCCGGCAAAGGAAACGTTCGGATTGGAAAAATTCGGGATACGGATAAAGCCGGAGCCGGTCGTCATGACGGTTCGGTAGTCAATGTTGTCGGTGCCGGTGAATCGATAGCCGAAGGAGGTGCTTAACTCGGGATTCCCCCCGCTGGAATCGCCCCGATGATGCCCCGAGGACAAATTGTGACCGATCTCATGGGCAAAGGTGAAATTGCTCATGGCGGTCTCATCCGCCACCACACTGAAGCCAAAGCTTTGTTGGGGGGTTTCCCCATGTAATCGATAGGCCAGGCCCGCAATGCCGCCAACCGTCCCCCGCCGGAAAAGGCTGACCAGATCGGCGCCGTAGGCATCCCTCATGGCATGAACCTCCTCCAACGCCGTCAAATTCGGATCCTGCAAATTATCCAGATCAACGGCAAGAGAAAATGAGTTCTCCACGTAATTGACCTCCTCGATCCCGACCACATTCCAGACCATGGGGATTTCGCTGTTTTCCAGCACGGCATTGCTTCCCTCAAAGGTGGCCAGAACCTGGGCAATAACCCCGTTTTCGCCTTCGTAGAACGCTTTCACCGCCGGGGTGTAGACCACCAGGATATCGATCCGGATAGGATCAGGATCGCCGGCGGCGACCCGAAGTGGAGAAGCGGCTAAAAAAAGAAGAGGTAAAAACAGGGCCCTGAAGAGCCGCGAAGCGTTGAGTTTTGTATTCATCGGATGGGGGGGGCTACGGGTTGAGGAAATGCCCGGGGGGGCGGGGCGAAGGTATCGGGTTCCAGACAGGTGAGGCATTCGCCCAGGGCGTCGGCGTCGATCTCACTGAAAACCGTCGTTCCCTCCGGCCCCGGGCGGATTTCATACACCAAACCCTCGCCGGGAATGTGAATCGACCCCGCCAGACTTCCGTTGACAGAGGCCAGACTGACCAGACTGCCGGGGAATCCCGCGACTTCGCCCCGCAGGACGGAGCCCCCCAGTCGGTGTTCGGTGAACCGCGCGACTTCAATGACATGCGACGCCCCGTCGAAAAACTGAAGCGTGAACGACTGCTCCTCACCGGACTGAAACCGTTCGCCCACCTCGGCCAGAGAAGGCTCCCAGTGCCCGCGCCGGGAACGGATCACATGAGAATGCTCCCGGTCTTCCCTCCCGTCCAACCCGGCAACGGCCCGCTCCGGCGATGACGAACCCGGTGTTGACAGATCCGTCGCCTCCGCTTCCGTTTCGTCCGCTTCTGTCGGCTCCGAATTCCCGGGAGATTCCTCGACAGCGGCCCGATCCCCTTCGCTCCCGTAAGTATCCACCACGCTTCCTTCTCCTTCGGGATCAATCGAATCCGTTTCCCCGTTTCCGTTTCCAAACCAAAAATAAATCCCAATGCCGCAAGCGCACCCGAGAATCACCAACACGATAAAACGGAAAAAAGACATTACTCTTTATATCCCGAAACGCCCAAGAAATCAACCCCGTCCGCTAAACGATTAGGAGCTGCGGACCCGAGGCGCGAGGGTTCACAGCCGTCTGTTGTTGTTCTGCCTATTCATTTTGTGAGTCTGGTTTGGCCTGCGGCAGGACCGCGTGCAGTATCAGTGACACAATCACGCAGACTGCTGTGGCAAAAAAGGCTTTTGGCCCGGTGCTCCATGAAACAAGTTGTGCAGACAGCAGTCCGGCAAACAGGCCTCCCGTGCCCATCACAATTCCCTTTGATTTTGCATTCATTATTTACCCTCCATCATTTTGTTTTCCAGCAGAACGTCTCAGTCCACCATACCCGACGTAGGAGGGTTCGGCGGGACTGATAGTTGTGCCTTTTTCAATTTTATAGTTGCAAATCGATAAAATCCGCGAGCAGCAACAACAGGAAGAATAAGTCCGATAATTCCCCAGGGCTCTTTTTTGATGTGGGTATAACCCTCTTTGATAGGCGCATACTCTTCAAAAGCATTAAATAGAATCATCCATATTTGCAATGCGAGTAAAATAAAAATATTTTTGTTCAGCAATGAGGTAAATGATGGTACTTCATAACTTAAATGCTTAAGGATTTTTTGTGCCGTTATAAGGTAGAGCGGGATAGCTGCAAGAGTACATAAAAAAAAGATAATATTATCAAAAAGCCTTTTAGGCAAATTGTTTGGCAGTATATAGGTTGAAACACCAGAGAGGTAGAGTGCCAAAAAGGCGACAGCCACCCCTGTTAACCATTTGACCGTTTTTTCTTCCATCTCTTGAAATAGACGTAACCCTAAGAATATCGCAATAATCCCTGGGATAGCCATCATCGGTACAATTGTTAAGAAGAAAATAAAATCTGCCATCATAAATCCATCTAACCATACAGACCTGATTGGTGGGGCCAACGTACCCCATACCCAATAGAAACCGAAAGTGATTATTAAACCACTTATTAGCTTTCTCATGTTCTTGGGTTTCATTTTATGCACAACGCCTACCCGCACTGACTTGTTCAGTGGCGGGGATTGTTAGCCTTTAGGTGGATTTCTGACCAGTCATGAATTCGTTGGTTTCTTGCCACGAGGAATTTGATAGCGGCACTCCGGTAATCAAGGTACATCGAAACACTATTCGGAAGTGGTGTCGATGTGAATCCCTCAAAAGGAGTGAAGAACCTTACCTCAGCATAATCCGACGAAACAATGTCTTGCAGATGGAAAAAATCAATATACCCCCGGAAATTTCCGAAAATTTCAAAATAGCTCTCGTATCGTTCTAAGACATCACTCAAAGGACTGTCTTCTTTGATGTAGTGCCTTCGGATGCATTCAACTGTATAATCAAATCGATCCTTAATCAGTCGGTTGCATCCACGTGCTTGGTTGATTGTCCACTTTCGATCAATTTGGATCGCTGGGAATAACATCATACCTCCGATCGTGTATCCAAGGCCACCAAAATTCTTATATTCATCAGGAATCTGCTCAAGGATTCTTGAGAGGCTTCTTTGCCTTCGAAAAGTGGGGATTACCGTATCACTCGACAACCAGAAATCGCCAAGTACCGAATTATGGTGAAGGTAGAATGGAGGTGATGCTTTGCTAACGAGTTTAAACTGCTCACCACTCGGCAAGGGTTTTCCCCAAAGCAACTCATGGTACCTACAAAGCGTCGGACTCCAAGTATCCGGATCCTTTCCTGGGGGTGTATCCGTTCGAAAGTCAAATGCAGTGTTGATTATGTTGTTTTGCTTCATTGCGCAATTGGTGCTGTTCTTGCCTGACTGGCTACAAGTGCTTATCAGAAAATCCGACAGCAACCGGATTGGGGTGGATATCGAAACAAATTTCGACCTGAATTAACTGTAATCACTTTATTCCTTTGTTTTGATATTAAGTGGATCATGTTTATTTACCATTCGCTCACCGTATATGACATATTATTTTTCTCTTTTCAATTTTTTTGCTTTTTCTCTTCCTTACAAATTCTCGTTTTTTGAAGAGGAGGATCAGTGTTTATCAGTGAAATCGGTGGTTAGTTTCTCCACCCCGCCTCTCCGTGACTCTGGTACTGCATTGTAGCCGAATCTCCAAAAACCCAACAAGTTGCCAGCCGTTTGCTGGCTAAAAATTAATATATAAAATTTAATTTCACATTATTCTTGCTAATACCAATCGATTACTGGAGTAATGATAGGTACTTCGATTGCTCACGCCAAATCTCAGTAAAAATAATCCAATCATGCACCTGCCCCACGCTTCCCTTCTCGGTGTTCGCCTCGCAAAACTCGCGATCTTAGGTGCAATCCCATTCCTGACCAGCGTATTGCACGCCTTCCCTCCCGCCCCGTACCACACCCTTTATGGCATGGTGCGCGATGAAAACGGTCAGGCTTTGCGCGCCGATGGCGGCGAGGTCGTTTTCTACCGCGATGGCGTTGAATTTCTGCGCACACCCATCACTGAAACGTCCCGGATCGACCAAAATTACCAGATTCGCCTGCGCATGGACATGCACCGCTTCGGTACAGAGAGCTACACCAGTCTCGCCAACGTGACCGGCACAACCTTTTCCCTCAGCGTCATCCTCAACAATATCGTGTATCAACCCATCGAGATGTCGCAGTCCCGCGCCATCGGCCAACCCGGCGAACGCGTCCGCCTGAATCTCACCCTCGGCGTGGACTCCGACGGCGACGGCATTCCTGACGCCTGGAAAATCAGTCAGCTTTACGCCGCCGGCATCCTGCCCGGTGAAGACGGCTGGGACCTCTCGCTGATTGACCGCGATGGCGATTTCGATGGCGACGGCGTTTCCAACTGGGAAGAATACATCGCCGGCACCTTCGCCACCGATCCCAACGACTTCCTCGCACTGCAGATTATTGAAAGCCAGTTCGATCATGTCCTGATGCGCTTCTACGGTATCTTCGGAAAAGTCTATAATCTCGAAGCCTCCACTGACCTTCAAACCTGGACGCCAGTCCCCCTCATTTTGCGTGCCCCCGGATCCACCGAATTTGACGAAGTCGAAGATATGCTCCCTCCTCAACCCGCCGTGCGCGCCGAAAACACCGCATTCATCGACCTCTACGCCCCCTCCGACGCCTCCGCCCCCACCTTTTACCGACTCCGGGTCCGATGAATAAATTCCTCCACATCTCTGCAATTGCCGCCCTGCTTTTCGCCGGCGTACCCTCCGAGGTCCACGCCCAGTGGAAAACCGAGACCTACACGCTCCGGGGGGGCTGGAACGCCATCTGGCTCCACGGCGACGCCACTCACGCCACTCCCGCCGAACTCTTTGCCGACTACCCAACTGTGCTCGAGATCTGGCGATGGAACCCCAACCCAGACCAAATTCAGTTCACCGACTCCCCGAATTCCCCCAACGCCACCAGCAGCGAATGGACGATTTGGAATCGCGAAGATCCCAACGAGCAAGTCCTCTCCGCTCTCATCGGACAGTCCGCTTATCTTATCCGCTGCAGTGGAACGTCCTCCACGACGACACAGGTGTCCATCGCCCAGCGCCCCCGCCCTCCGAACGCGACCTGGCTGGTCAGCGGAGCCAACTTCCTTGGCTTTCCCGCCGCCACCGATCCCGGCCCGATCCTCTCCTCCTACTTCGCCAGCTTCCCCATTGCCGTCAACGCCCCCGCCAAGATTTACAAATACATCGGTGGCAGTCTTAACGCCACCAACCCCATGCAGATTTCCCCCTCCAGCGAACGTCTGGACCGCAACACCGCCTACTGGTTGGAGGCTGCCACCGTCGGCGACTTCACCGGACCGCTCAAATATGAGTTGCCCGGTTCCGATGGTCTCGCATTCGGCAGAACCCGTAACGTCATCACCGTCGGCATCACCAACCGCACCAGCAGCGCGATCACCCTCACGCTCTCTGCTCCGCCCTCTGAGCCCGCCCCGGCTAATCAGACCCCGATTTCCGGCCCCGTCCCGCTCACCCGCCGCGTGTTCGACACCGCCACCGGCACTTACACCGAGAACGTCCTCGTCGGCGAATCCACCGTCACCGTCCCCGCCAACGGCCGAATCAACCTCGAATTCGGTCTCGACCGCTCCCAGCTCACCACATCCGACAGTGCGCTCTATGGCTCTTTCCTGCGCATCAAAGACTCCGTCGGCCTCAGCGATGTACTCCTGCCCACCAGTGCCCAACGCACTTCGCCCGCCGGCCTCTGGATAGGCCAGGCAGACGTCTCCGCCGTCACCAGCAACGTCCCCGGAAGCCCGGGAGCAACCACCGCGCGCTCCTTTCCACTGCGTGTCAATCTCCACGTGGATGCCGACGGTACGACCCGCCTACTTTCCCAGGCCTATGTCGGCACGCTCGCGTACGAAGGTCATCCCTCCGGCATCACCACCACCGAGGCGGCCCTCGACCCCGCGCACAAGGCCCACGCCCTCCGCGTTGTATCCAGTCAAATGCCGCTCGACCGCGCCATCGTCGGCTCCGGCGCATTCGCCGTAGGCTCCAGCCTCCAGCACGTTGTCAATATCCCCTTCGACGATCCCACCAACCCCTTTGTCCACGCCTACCACCCGGACCACGACAACCGCGACGCGCGCTTCAACCCACTTCCCGCCGGTGTCGAGAGTTACAACATCACCCGCCGCATCACCTTCACCTTCACCGCCGATCCGCCCAACGGCGCCTCCGCGACCGGCTGGGGCACCACGATTTATGGCGGCACCTACGCCGAAACCCTCGAGGGTCTCAATAAAGATCCCCTCACCGTCAGCGGCACTTTTGTTCTCCGGCGCATCTCCGAAATCGCCGACGTTACGCTCACCTGGCCGCCGCCCTTAACCCCCTGATCGACCTAACCGTTTTTCCTCAGGCTCATGTCTCATCCCTCACCCGTCTACTCCTTATGAAACTTCACCTCGCCGCCCTCCTCACCCTCGCCGTTTTCACCGCATCCGCCTTCGCCAACGCCCCTTCGCTCATGAGCTACCAGGGTCGTGTCAGCGATGCCTCCGGCACGCTCATCGGCGCTGCCAACCCGG
Organism: Verrucomicrobiota bacterium; assembly: GCA_020831625.1. Classification (GTDB taxonomy): domain Bacteria; phylum Verrucomicrobiota; class Kiritimatiellia; order SS1-B-03-39; family UBA6053; genus PXAS01. The sequence goes on from JAFIGD010000019.1 coordinate 66,354, forward strand.
TCAACCGCACCGTCACCTTCAAATTCTACGCCACCAGCACCGGCGGCACTCCGCTCTACGCCGAGGCCCAGACCGTGACGATCTCCGCCGGCGAATTCAGCGTACTCCTGGGCAACGGCACCGGTGTCGACGGACTGCCCGGACCGTCCGCCCCCGCCCTGGTGCCCTACATCAACCTGCCCTCCATCATGACGGACACCGTTTATCTCGGTATCACCGTGGACGATGGGACCGGCACCCCCAACCCCGAAATCGCCCCGCGCCAGCAAATCGTTTCCGCCGCCTTCGCCTTCCGTGCCCAGGTCGCCGAAACCGTGCTTGATGGTGCCGTCAGCACCCCCATGCTGGCCGATTCCTCCATCACCACCGACAAGATAGGCGGCGGGGCGATCACCACGGCAAAGCTTGCCGACAACTCCGTCACTACGGCCCAGATTGTCGACGGCACCATCATCACCGCCGACCTCGCCAACAATGCCGTCACGACCGCCAAGATTGCCGACAACTCGATCAACTCCGCCAAAATCGCCGACGGCACCATCATCACCGCCGACCTCGCCAACAACGCCGTCACCACGGCCATTATCGCCAACAACGCTGTCACCTCCGCCAAAATCGCCGACGGCACCATCGTTGCCGCCGACCTCGCCACCGCCGCCGTCACCAACATCAAGATCGCCGATGCCGCCATCGACTACAACAAGCTCGCCGCCGCCGTCCAGCAATCCCTCACTCCCGTCGGAACGATTCTCGCCTTTGCCGGCGACACGCCTCCGCCCGGCTGGCTGTTGTGCAACGGTCAGACCATCAGCCGCAGCACCTACTCCGCCCTGTACAGCGTGGTCGGAAATCGTTTCGGTTACGGCAACAACAGCAGCACCTTCCACGTCCCCGATTTCCGCGGACGCTTCCTCCGCGGGCGCGCCGCCGGCAGCCCTCAGGACCCTGACCGCAACTCCCGCACGGCGTTGAACATCGGCGGAGCCACCGGGGATGCCGTCGGCTCTTTCCAAGCCGATGAATTCCGCAGACACACCCACGATTACGAAGATATCTACCACTCTGAGAACCACGGAGTTGTCGCCGTACCCGACAATCGCGGCTCGGGCAAAACAGACAGTGACAACACGGGCTGGCAAATACGACGCACCAGCTACAGCACCGGCGGAAACGAAACCCGCCCCACCAACGTCTACGTGAACTACATCATCAAATACTGATCGCCACTCGACACTCGACTCACTCCTCACTCGTCACTCAACACTCGTCACTCGACATTCCCCATGAGCTACCTCCGCACTCTCCGCCTCCTCCCGCTCATGGGCGCACTTGCGCTCGTATTCACGCAACCCCTCCACGCGCAATACGAGATTCAGGGCCGTGTCTCCAACGAACTCAGTGAACGCCCTGGCGACATCCCCGTCGGCGGTACGGCCCAACCCACCGGTTCGCCGACCATCACCCCCCAGTTCTCCAGCGTGGTTGAGACCTCGACCTCCGCCGGGCCTATTTCCACCTCCGCCGATCTCACTGCCCGCTATCCGTCTTCCCCCGCCGTGGTTCTCCAGCGCGCCAGCGTGGGCAACACGTTCTCCTCCGGCGTGCCGCGCTACTTTCTCGGCGACCGCATGACGCCCCCCCAGAGTTACCTCAACAGCGGAAACCTCGTCGTCAACACCCCCGCCGGTTTCTGGCGCGCCGAGCCCATCCGCGCCGGTGAAGTCGTGGTCAATCCCTCCGGCCATTCGCCCGCGGAATCCACCGGCACCGCTATCACCACCACCCCCGAAAACAGCGGCATCATCGTGCCCGCGCTCGCCCCCGGCCTGTATGAGACCTTTTACTACAGCCCCCACGCCAAAAGCGTCTTCGCCTACCAGCCAGGCCAGGTGCAGCTCTGGTGGCGCTCCCTCATGCCCGATGTAAATGGCAACTACATCCTCGTGAAAGAGACCTTCTCCGTGTCCTCCGCCACCGCCAACCCCGTCCGCAGTCTTTACTGGACGGAGAAAAGCTTCAACGGACCCCGCGTCACCGTGCCCGGCGGCCGCATCGTCACCGTCAACCCCGTTTACAGCAACACCTTCCCGGCCACCGTCGACGAAGAACACGTGGTCCCCGGCACCTCCCCGCCCGCCGACCCCAACGCCCAGCCCGCCTCCGAACTCCGCACCCTCTGGTTCGAGAAAAACAGCGGCGTCGGCGAACTCCATGCCTACAACGTCTCGGGCCGCATCCTCATCGAGTATCTCGGCGAACTTCAGGCCGACGGTTCTCAAGAGTTCCTCGGAGCCGACATTGTCGAAGTCTCCCGGGCGGCCGCCTCCACCACCCTCACCGTCCATCTCGGCAACGAGATCCGCCCCGTTCTCGACGGACCCGGCCTCGTCGCGCTGCCCGTCACCAACTCCACCTCCTCCGGCGGCACCGCCTACTACGGCAGTTTTACCCGCCCCGACGGAACACTCGCCTACTACGCCGAACGCGAAAACAATCTCGAAGACCGCGTCGTCTTCTACTGGCTCGAACCCCTCGATGCCTCCATCCGCCCCGCCAGCGGACTTGCCTCCGGCCTGGAACTCGAGTGGCCGAAATACCTGCACAAATACCTGCAAACCTGGCCCGACGATGTCACCCAATTCGCCCACAATACCGTCGGCATGGACGGCAGTTCCGCCGACACCGGTACCGGACTCCTGTTTGAAGGCGGCCGCATCCCCGCCCTTATCTTCCAGGACGACCCCAGCCAGACCGAGGCCGTCATCGATTCCGTTACCCAGCGCCTCCTTGTCGGTCTCGGCGGCGACCAACTCAACCGTTCCCTGCTCAAGTTCACCGGCACCAACGGTTCCGTCTGGTATGTACGCCTCATGACCCAGGCCGCAGGCCGCAACGACTATCTTGAGGGCGACGGCGGTGCCGCGTTCACCGCCCCCGCAACGGTCGGACAACGCATTGATCCGCCTTCCGCCGACTACACCCTCGCCGGGTATGTCGCCTCCGGCACTGCCTTTTCACAAAGCGCCTACAAAGATCCCTTCGCCACCGGCGTCGCCGCCGCCAAAACTGGTGCCATCCTCCCGGTCAACACCCTCGCCGCCGAAGACAACACCCTCACCGTCTGGTGGTTTAAACGCGTGGCGCCGCCCTCCGCCGAATTCCCGGCCCTCTTCGTCCCCGCTAAAATCGGCACCTACACCGTCTCCTACCGCAGCGACGATCCCAAAATCGTTCTCGCCTCCAATTCCGGCAGCGGCGATCTCGCCCCCGGACCCGCCGCAGGCTTCATTTACGTGCAAAACGACCCCGCCCAGCCCGGTTACAACCCCAACGAAGAACATGCCCTCCTGCTCGGCGGACGCGCCTACGCCCTGCGCGACGACCTCAACATCACCGCCGGCGACGACTTCACCTCCCTCCCACGCGTCCTCCTGCAATACACCGATGTCGCCGACGGCCGCCCCGCCATGGCCGCCTACGAAGTTCTCCGCGAAGACGAGACCCACCGCTTCGAATACGACATCACCGCCGGCACCATTCTGAATTCGCCGATGCCCCTGCCGCTTCTGCCGTTGCCCGTTGATCCCGCCACCGGACTCTCGCGCAACCGCGAAGTCATTCCCGATATCAACCTTTTTCCGGCTGAAGAGTCCCTCTCTCCCGACGCGCCCTTGCCCTACGGACAATTCACCCTCAAAGACCGCAAAGGCTACGACTGGGTCTATCGCGGCCCGCACACCGACCCCGCCGACTCCGGCATCACCCCCGCCCTCGGCATGGAATGGTATTACACCATGCGCGACGGCTTTTACATCCCCGGACTTGGCTCCCAGCCCGCTGTCGGCACCATCCTTCCCTACCTGCGTCCGCAAAACCCCGACGACAGCTTCGTCGGCCACCCCGTCACCGGCACGCCGCTCACCGTCACCTATCGTCCGACCTGGCCCGTGAACGCCCCGACCATGAGCGTCGGCGAAACGCTCACCCTGCCCAACCACGGCCTGCCCGCCGTGCGCGGCCAGTCCAGCGCCGTCACCTTCTACCAGCAGTCCGTCGCCACGGACGGCCCGGACTCCGCCAGCGTCACATTGCACGATCCCACCCGGGCCAAAACCGTACTCCTCAACGCCGCCAACGTCGGCCTCACCCAGCTCCCCGCCTCCGCCGCCACCACCCCGTATTCCGGCAAAACCTACTTCCAGCTCCTCCCGCCCCATTTGCAAAACCGCTTCTACTTCGACGCCACCCTCGGCGAAGTCGGCGGCCTCGTGCTCGTCGGCGAATTCGTCCGGGAAATCGCGGGAGAGGATTACCTCCACCTCAACGCCCTCAGCCCCGAAGAGGTCGCCTCGCTCAAGGCCGTCGTCACTCCGACCGACAACGACTATCAGTCCTGGTCCAACGCTGTCGACAGTCTCACCACCCGCGTCGAAACCTTCGTCGAAAACCCCGCCATTCCCGGCACCTACATCGTCGATTCCGCCCGCACCGTCACCGTCGGCCCCACCCAACTCGCGGCCATCACCGATTCCGACACCGCCGTGGACAGCTATGCCCTCACCGCCACCGGCGCGGGTGCCGGATTCGTCTCCATGCTCTTCGGCAACGGCGAAGCCTTCACCCCCGAGGGAGAACCCGTCACCGTTTCCATCCTGCGCGTCGTACCCCAGCTCTACACCGGCGATCTCAAAACCCTTCCCGCCTCCAACCCCCTCGACGAGCAGACCACCCTCCGCCACAGCGGCGACTTCGCCGCCCGCCCCGGCGACTTCGAATTCGAGTGGCGCTACGCCTCTCCGCAAAACGGGGTTCAGCCCGCAACCTACACCTACGATCCCGTCACCACCCTCGGCGCACCCGGTGCGGACCACTGGCTGCTTGCGGTCAATCCCACCGCCCCGCTGCCCGCCACGTATCCGGACACGGAATATCCGTTCCCGCGCACCCTCGCGATTCGCGACTCCGCTTACGACGCCTCCTCCGGCCGCCCCGCAACCGTCGCCAAAGCCGCCTCTCCGCTGCACTTCGTCGACACTGTGCCCGCTCAGATCACCTTCAGCGCCGAACTTGGTGCGCACGACGGCTTCATTCTCTACGTCAACGGCACCGCCGCCCTCGCTTCCCGTTTGCCCGCCGGCGTCGCCACCCCCACCGGTCTCACCGCAACCGATGCCCGCTCCGGTCTTTCCCCCCTTGGCCTCACCCACCAATACACCGTCCCCTCCACCTATTTCGTGGTGGGTGACAACCGCATCGAAATCGCCCTCTTCACCTCCGCCGTGGCCGGAACCCTCTCCTCGCTCGACTTCCAGATCGACGCCTCACTCGAAATTGACCACGTCGTAGAATCCGGCTCCCCCTGGATCCAGCCCAACGGCACCCTCAGCAACATCGTCATCGTCGGCGGCTCCGCAGACTCCCCCCTTGGCAATCCGCTGCTTGTGTTCAGCGACAACTACTTCACCGTCCGCTATCGCCCCAAAGAAGGCGTGCCCACCGTCGCCGGTTCCGACTGGTCCCGCTGGATGACACCAAAGCTCGTTGAATCCTGGATCAAACGCGCCCTCGCAGGCATCAATCCCTTCACCCAGCGCACCGACGACCTCTACAATAACCCCATCTCCACCGATGTCTCCATCCTCACTCAGGCCGGAACACGCTGGGAAGGCGATGTCGCCCTGACCCTGAACAACATCGACGACTTCGGCCTCATCGAAATCTACGAGACCCTGCTCAACCGCGCCAAGAACCTCTCCATCGACGCCGGATACGATGACCCCGGAACCAACGACACCCTGCTCCTCACCGTCGGCTACCTCAACGATCTCTACATCACCCTCGGCAACGAGGCCTCCGACGATGCCGACAATCCCACCATCGCCATCGACGGAACTTTCAGCTCCACCGAAGTCAACACCTCACGCTTCTCCTTCGAAGGGCAGGTCGCCAGCCTCATCGACGAAGAACTCGCCCTCCTCCGCGGACGCGACGACTTCCTCAGTCCCGGTGTCACCAGCGCCCCTTCCTACAACCGACTTTTCTGGAATTACATCAATGGCATCGATTCCGGCGAAGCCATCTATGCCCTCAACTACGATATCCGCGACCAGAGCATCTCCGGCGACAATCCCGACGGCACCATCGACGCCGCCGACGCCCAGCGCATGTTCCCCCAGGGCCACGGCGACGCCTACGGTCACTACCTCACCGCCCTCACCGGATACTACAAACTCCTCACCTCGCCCCACTTTACCTGGACCCCCCGCAGCGAAGCCGTAAACATCCTCGGACTCACCGTTCAAATCGACTACCAGGACGAACGCAAATTCGCCGCCGCCGCCGCTCAGGTCGCCCGCGTCGGTGCCCGCGTCCTCGATCTCACCGCCCGTGCCTCCTACCGCGACGATCCCTCCGTCGGCTGGGCACACCAACGCGACGGCAAAACCAACTCCGCCACCGGCATCACCCGCCACTGGGGCACCGACGAATGGGCGTCCCGCGCCGGACAAGGGGCCTATTTCCACTGGGTCAGTGCCAACGCCATGCTTCCCGACGTCGACACCAATCCCGCCCACACCGGCATCCAGATCATCGACCGCACTACTGTTCCCGAAATCAGCGAAATCGTCTCCAGCGCCATCGACATTCAGACTACACTCGACGCCCAGTCCGCCCATCTGAATCCCCTCGGCCTCGCCAAAGGCGCCATCGCCTTCGACATCTCCCCCACTGAGCTCCTGTCGGGGAAATCCCACTACGAGCAGATTTATGAACGCGCCCTCCGCGCCTCCCTCAACGCCAAAGCCGCCTTCTACCAGGCCAGCAGCATGAACCGTCTCCTGCGCGATCAAAACAACACCCTCGCCACCTACAGCGACGCCGTTGAGGACCAGGAACGCGCCTACCAATACCAGCTCATCAACATCTTCGGCTCCGCCTATCCCGGCGACATCGGTCCCGGAAAACTGTACGAACAGGGTTACACCGGCCCCGATCTCTACCACTACTATTACATTAACAAACCCTCCGACTTTGTGGACACCAGCACCACGGTCGACGTCGAATTCCGCGAACCGGTCGAGATGAACCCCTTTACCACCTGGTCGCTCGACACCGCCTACAACCGAATCCGCGATCCCTTCCAATACACCATCCGCTCCCGGGCCATCGCGCCCGACCGCCTCATGCAGTTCGCCGCTGCCGACATGGGTTCGCGCGTCCAGCCCGGCACTCTCCAAAGCGCCCTGCTCGCCGCCTACCAGGCGCAGGTCAACGCCCGCGAATCCGCAAACACCCTCGAAAGCCTCAATCGGCGCTTCGACCGCGACTACCAACTCTTCACCGAGTTCCGTACCGCGTATCAGGACGCCAACGAGGACGCCGGAGACAAGCTCGATCAGGCCGCATCTTTCCTCACCGCCTCCTCCTCGCTCACCAATTCCGCCGCCCTGCTCAAACTCAGTACCGGCTTTATTAGTGACATCTCCGCCGCCACCGCCGAGGCCTTTCCCTCCGTCGCCGGACTCGCCATTGATGCCACCTCCGCCGCCCGCGGCCTCGCCCTCTACGGCGGCGCCACCACCGCCTACGCCCAGGGACTCGCCGGACTCGCCTTCGAAAACACCGTCGCCTACCTCGAAGCCGAAGCCGCCAACCTGCAAGCCCAGGCCGATGACTTTTACACCCAATACGCCTGGGACAGCGAAGACCGCCAGCACGTCGTCGAATTCGAACGCCTGCTCGATCAGGTCCTCGCCCATCGCTACGAACTCGCCCGCCGCCTCGGCGAACTCCAGAAGGCCAACGAAGAAGTCGCCCGCCTCATCGCCCGGGCCAACCGCATCCTCGCCGAACGCGAAATTTTCCGCCAGCGCGCCGCCGCCGTCATTCAGGGTTACCGCACCCGCGACATGACCTACCGCACATTCCGCAACGAGGAACTCTCGCAGTACCAAGCCCTCTTCGACCTCGCCGCGCAATACACCTACCTCGCCCTCCAGAGCTACGACTATGAAACCGGTCTGCTCGGCCGCCCCGCCGGACAGGCCCTCATCGACGGCATCGTCTCCACCCGCTCCCTCGGCGACTTCAAGTTAGGTCAGCCCGTCGCCACCACCGGATCCACCGGCGACAGCGGACTCGCCGGACTGCTCGCCCGCCTCCAGGCCGACTGGTCCGTGGTCAAATCCCGCCTCGGCATCAACAATCCCGACACCTACGGCACCCTCTTCTCCATGCGTCAGGAACTCTTCCGCGTGCGTACCGACCAAAGCATTCCAGACGACGACAAAGCGTGGCAACAGGTCCTCGAACAGCACATCATGAGCAACGTGCTCAACGACCCCGATGTCGCCCAGTATGCCCGCAACATCCGCAAGCCCGACGGCTCCCCCGTCCCCGGCATTGTCATTCCATTCAGCACCACCATCGGGCAGGGCCTCAACTTTTTTGGCCTGCCCATCGCCGCCGGCGACCATGCCTACACCATGTCCAACTTTGCCACCAAAATCGCCGCCTCCGGACTCGTGCTCAAAGGCTACATCGGTATGGATCCGTATTCCATCGGTTCACCCGGTGCCGGCGGCCCCGCCAGTTCCGACCCCAACGCCCTCAGCGCCACGCCCTATGTGTATCTTATCCCCGTCGGCGTGGATCACATGCTGGCCCCGCCGCTCGGCGACACCAACGAAATCCGTGCCTGGAGCGTGAAGGATCAGGCCATCCCGCTGCCCTTTAACCTCGGACAAAGCGATTTTTCGTCCACCCAGTTTTTCACCCCGCAAGGCACCCTCAACGAACAGCTCTGGATCACCCGAAAACACCAGGCTTTCCGTCCGGTCGATGACCCCGCGTACTTCTACAGCACCTTGCCCCACGAGTTCACCAACCGCCGCCTCATCGGCCGCAGCGTCTGGAACACCCAATGGAAACTGGTCATCCCGGCCAACACCCTGCTCAACAACGAGCAGGAAGCCCTCGACCGCTTCGTCCGCAGCGTGAACGACATCCAAATCTTCCTCCGCACCTACTCCCACTCCGGCAACTGATGCGCACCCGTCTCGTACTTCTTCTTGCTACCGCCGCACTCGCAGGCCTGCTGATCGCGATCTGCCATTGGCCGCGACCCCAAGTCAAACCTCCCGGGCACGCTCCCGCTCCCGTGCCCACGGCCATTCCCCCGCCCAAGCCCGTCCCCACCCCCACCACCGGGTCCACCACCGATCCCGAGGAGGTTTTCCGCCGCGCTTTCTGGCGTCTGCCCACCTCTGCCGACCACATCCTCCACGCCGAGCGCCGCGTCAATCCCGACGACAACTCCTGGCAATGGTTCATCCAACTCCACCCCGGCCCCGAACTCCTCGCAGCCCTGCGCGACCCCGAGACCCTCGGCTTGCAGGTCCTCTCTCCCAGCGAAACCCCACCCACCTGGACAATCACCTCTGCCCCTCCCCCCACCTGGTTCCCAACCCACGAGTCGCTCACCCACAAAACCTTCGAAATCCACCACGCCCCCGCAAGCGGTCTCACCACCCTCTACCGCGAAACCGGCAACATCCTCTTCGCCACCGACCACGGCACCGGCTTCGCCCCACCCGTGCGCTGACTCCCATCTTCGTTGCCTCTCAGCTCCGATGTTAGATTCTCCTGCGTTGCCTCAAAGCTTCTATCGGTGCGTATCGGTGACGGTATGTGTTTCTGAGAATTTCAAGTTGTCAGAGAGTCCTTGCGGTTGCATCGTAACAAGGCCAGCGGGTTTAAAATTGGTGTATTCCAGCTGGCGGCGTGCGTGAGACGCTCGGTGATGTACTTAGAAGGCCATTCAACCTTCCCCATTTCCAGAACTCGTGATCGCCCCCACACAAACCGTCGCCACAAACCCGAATCGCCGCCCCCGTGCTTGTCACGGGGGTGCCGCTACGACTGAGGAACAACATCTATTGAACATTTCATCTTCTTAAAATTTATCCTTCGGTATCAAACATACACCCAAATTTACGCTTACGGTGAGAATGTTTGTTCACATATAGATTGTGTTTGGTTAATCTCACAGGCATTCGGAATGTAAACCGTCTTCGGTTGTTGGACTGGCTGGATATAAGCAAAACCCAATGCCAGCTCCAATCGAAACACAAGCTTTTAGTGTTTCAAGTTCGATGTGCTCAGGGAAAAAATGTGGCGTATCACCAACTTCATACCCAGCATAGAATTCTCTGTGTTCAGCATTCTCCCATGCTTCACGGACTTCCTCCGGCAGGTTCTTGATCATTTCACACAGATTTTTGATTGTTGTGTTAGCATCTTTGTAAGGCGCGGGGGCAAAATATATATACCATTTAGCATCTTTTGAGGGATGCTTATCCACATATTCATCTTGCGCCTCAAACCATTTCACAAATGCATCTGATTCGAAGTTTGTCTTTATCGCGATTTCAACACTGATGAATCGGGATTTTTTTGTCATCTTTTGTAGGGTCATTTTACTCTCTCTTCGAACGACTACCCGCACTGACTTGTTCAGTGGTGGGGATTGTATCCACTGCTTCCCTCTGAAAATGCATGGTCGTTTTTGATATGTATCATTACTTCGGTTTTTCCGACTGGTTTCGTTCTCTTTGATGTTTACGTTCATTACTACGCCATTCAAGTTTCTCCAAAAGAACCCAACCAATAGTCAAAAACGGGTTGAACCACGACATGAACATTGCTTGTTTCCAAATTTCTTTCATCTCTGCTTTTTCGGGACCTTGACGCAAAAGGGACTCAACCAGCTCAGATGGGGACATGGATTCATCCAAGTCTTTATAACCATTTTTTTGGGCCATCGCGATTACGACTCCAGGATCATCAGTTTTTTAAGCATTTGATACTGAGAATACGTGAAAAAGCTTCCCCATTGTCCGCAGGACTTTATTTGTTCAAAAACTTCGATCCCGTAAGTTTTGTTCATTTTTCTCTGAATAACGATACCCTGACCGGACCGAGTGTCAACGAGGTTCGGTCTAGGGATTTTGTTCTACGTCCGTTCATACTTGTTACAAAGTTCCACGAATTTATCTACAATCTTAAGTTCCTCCTCGGTTAAATCGTCGAAATTCATTTTGCTCACGCATGCCCAATATACAGCATCAAAACCATAATTTGGGAATTCACTTAAATAGTGACTCATGTATGCTGGGAGATAGAAACGTACTCCTGCTGAATTTGAGAATGAAAAATACTCTTGGTATGCAGTCGTTTTTTCCTTGGAGACTTCTCTCCAGTCAGTTTCTGGGTCAGCTTTAGAAAGCTCATTTACGCGTTCTTCCGTAAGATTCCATTCATCATCAAGAGCTTGGGCAACGAGTTGTGTAACTTTCGGTTTAGGGATAGAACCAAAAGTTTTGTCGATAAGGGCGAGAAAATTATCCGCCTCTCGTTGGCCTTCTTCAGCAAACTCAATTTTTGCAACCTCAGAGGAGCAGTACCCTCTCTTTCGTGCCTCTGTGGATGTGATTCGTTTAGTCATTTCAATGGTAGAACGTTTAGGCGCTGCGGACCCGAGGTACGAGGGTTCGCAGATGCCTCTGGTTGACCATAGTTTATTCGACAACATATTGAATCCAATTTTCAACATATAGTGAGTCTAATGAAAATTCATTACATAATATTAAAATTTTCAAAAGGTCTCCGTGTTTAGCTTTTGGATCAGCTGAAATAAGAACCCGCGCCCGATCACTTCCAGACAGACCCTTAAAATGAGCAACAATATCGCCAATTGCATGGTATTCTGTGTCGATCATTACACGGTCAGAGAAAAGTCGAACATTCGTTCCTGTATCTGTGTGTATCCGTACATGCTCACTTTCTTTATCGAAAAAACTATCCCATTTCCATTCATTCGTCCAAGTGAAAAAAGTAGGAAGGAGAACGAAAACATCACCATTCAGACTCCCAATATAGATGTTACCCATTCCTTCTTCGAGAGGGACTCGGGAAATATTTTGAAAATCGATAATATTAAATTCAGGGTATGTTTTTATCAAGACGGGTAGCGATCCATACTTATTTCGCATGTCACGAATTTCATCACGCAAAGAATGCAATGAATCCACCATACGTCCATTCAAGGCAATTGAATTATCTTCAGAAATAGCGATCTCTATCCTAGAAGGTGCTTTTGTACATGAGATCAGGGAAAACAAAGTGACAATGGAGATTATGAGTTTCATTTGGTCAACAAGTGATTCAACAGGTCTGTTGATCCACCCGAAAAAGTGGATCAATGAACGAATTTGGGTTAAAATTAAACATTTACACTTCATACCTTATTCATTGATCCAACTCAACATTTTTGTGTTTCATACACCCTTTCTATTTCGCCCATATACAGAATCTATTGAGGTGTTAACGTCCTTTGGGTGATAATTTTTTTTGGTTTTCAGGTTGCGTGGTTATACGTTTATACAGTATAAGGGTGTATACTCAAAAGGAGCTGCATATGAAAAAAATCCCTGAAATACTGGTTTCCGAGATGCGTCGTGAAATGAATCATCATGGCGTGCCCAGGCTCGAACAGGTGGAATATTTTAAGTGGTTGCGCTACTATTTGGATTTTTGCTTAAAATACCGGCACTCAACCCGTGACCCTGAGACTGAGGTGTTGTATCTGCAGAAATTATCTTCAAAGGGGCAGTCTGAGGTGTGCCAAGAACAGGCTGCTAAATGTATTTGCATGTTCCGCAAGGTGGCGAAACATTTTCCGGCAAAGGGGAAGGAACAGGATCAGGCGGAAGAACTGTCCGATTGGGGACAGGTGCTGGTCTCACTTGAAGAGGTGATTCGCGTTCGGCAATACGCTCGAACGACCGGTAAAACGTACCGTCATTGGGTGATACAGTTTCAGGACTTTCTCCAATCAAAACCTGTGGGGGAGGTGAATGATGAGGATGCAATACGGTTTTTGACATGGTTGGGAAGATCCGCATCTGCTGATCGCGCAATTGCTTTATGGAGGAGATGATGGGGCATTCGGATGTGAAGACGACGATGATCTACACGCAGACGGTTCCAAGCCGAACCTTGAAACATCGTCAGAGTCCGTTGGATTTGAACGTGGACAGCCGCATCTGATCCGCCCCGGTTCCGACTGTCGGAAAATTGGTTCGCCGGTTTTCCGATGTTCGGAAAATACCATGCCTTGATTTCCGAGCCGGCGGATTTTCATTACAAGTGCAATAGGTCCGTTGCCATGATAGAGCCCCAGTGTGATCGTCAAAAAACACAAAGGAAAGCATCATGGAACGGACCTATACGCATCTTAACACTAACGAGCGTGAAATCATAGAGACAATGAGAGGGAATTCGACCCTTGCAGAAATTGGAGAGGTTCTTAACCGATCACCCAGCACGATCTGCCGGGAGATTCATCGAAATCAGGGAAAAGCAGGTGTCTATCGCCATAAGCCGGCCTCTCGACGAGCCGAAGAGCGTTTAAAAATTGCTCGAAAGCCAATTAAGCTTAGAAATGATCAGTTACGAGGCCTTGTGGAAGAGTGTCTTCAAAAAGAATGGTCACCAGAGCAAATTGAGGGGTCGTTAGCCTTAAGGGAGAAACTCAAGATTTCAAAGTCGACCATCTACAAGCATATTAGGGGGAATAAGGAGCTCGAAAAGCTTTTGAGAGGCTCAACGGCTAAGCGAAAACGGGATAAAAAACGGGAGAGAATCCATGGACGGGTAATGATAAGTCAACGTCCTGAAATTGTTAAAGGGCGGTCAAGACAAGGCGACTGGGAAGGAGATACGGTGAGAAGCACAATGAGTAGTACGGCTTGTGTTGCGACATATGTGGATGTGACCACTCGATTTTTATTGGCCTCAAAACTCCCGGCCTATCGGGCAAAAGATTTGAATAAGGCTACGGTTAAGATGTTTAAAGGTATAAATTTACAAACAATAACGGTAGATAATGGGATGGAGTTTGGAGGGTTTAAAGACCTTGAAAAGATGCTCAAGACCCCGATCTATTTTTCACATCCCGGCTGTCCTTGGGAACGAGGGAGCAATGAAAATTGCAATGGGCTACTGCGTCGTTATTTCCCAAAAGGAACAGACTTTGCGGATGTGAGTGAAGAAGAGCTTGAAGAAATTGTTGATAAGTTAAACGACAGGCCCAGGAAAGTCCTGGGATACCGCACACCTAGGGAAGTCCATTTAGAAATGACGCGGTTGGCAGCATAGAGAGCTGCGGGGGAAGAAGATGTCAGGAGAAAAAAAAGACTCATAGAGGGTCATGAATCCTCGTGCCGCGGCCCCCCCCCCGCGCCGCCCCGGGCGGGGGGGGGGGGGGGGGGGGGGGGGGGGGGGGGCG